>NZ_WEKL01000039.1 GCF_019295435.1 Aquimarina litoralis | reverse complement strand
AGAAACCAGATGGATGAATTCGGATTAGGGCAAGTAATCGATGAGGTAATGCCATATGGATGTATCATGGCTGGAGATTTCCAGATCAATGCTCCATGGAGAAAGAAAAGAAGAAGGAAACAAGGGAAAAATAAGTAACATATTTTGAGCCTTAACATCCTTTGATTAATATAAGGACATTGTAACTAGAATCAATTTATAAAAGATGGGTATGCTTTTGTAAAACACACCCAAGAATTTCTAGCTTGCGTAAAATGCGCAAGCTGAAATACTATCCCTCTCTAGAGGGAAATTTAAAGTATAAATCAAGAAAGAATATTTTTAGTATTCCCCTCTTGAGAGGGGTTAGGGGTGTGTAATAAAGTAGAATCAAAAATAACCCTAAAGATTAATTATAAAAATAAGCTAGTCAAGCACCTGATAAAGCTTTTAATAATTGTCTAAAATTGGCAAAATCCATACAAAAATGGCAAAAAGAAAAGGAACACTGTATTAAGTTTTTAATTTTTAAACTTAATACAAATGAAATCTTATGAAAATAAGAAGTTCTACAATTTCAAAGAGCGTCACAAAAGAAAAAAAAGAAACCGAAACATGACAAGGTGGTGGAAATTAGGAAGTGATTACACCAAAGAAAAAAGACGAGAGTATCGAACCAAATGTAAAGTCATTTTACGCAAAAAATTAAATGATGAATTGGTTGAATTTCCATTATACAAAAAAACAATGTGGTGGGATGCTTAATTAAAAAATAGTTTATAACGGCCTATCAAAAGCTTGTTGTAAAATTTGAAGTGAAAATACCGTAAAATTTTAGACTGTCTGAGCGTAGCGAGTTTCTAAAATTTAGGTGTTAAGCAATAAATTTAAACAAGCTTTTGTAGGCCTAGACTTTTTTGTTTCTTTTTTTGGCATTGAAAAAAAGAAAAAGGACATACTATGAAAACCTACCAATCCATCTCCTACTCTCCCTTCAGAAGTAAAAGAGTAAAAAGTCTCCCTTTGAAGGGAGATTTAGAGGGATGTTTTACACTCCATATATTTTTAGTATTTTAAAATTTACAATCCGAACAATCTATGGTTTTTGACACCAAAAAAATAACAGGTATTCTTATACTCTTCATTTGCCAAGTATTTAGCAGTTGCGATCAGGAAGAAGCCGTTGTATCAGAATCTATAGATCCCATTGAAAAATATATCCAGCAAGCTGAAGACAAAACCAAAACCAAAGAGGAACGAAAAAAATATCTGGATTCTGCTTATGCTTTTTATAGTACTTTGGAAGACAACAAATACAAAAGAGAAAAAATTAATGATCTTTCAAATGCTTTTTATAATTTAAAAGAATTTGAAATTTCTAAAGACTTGGATAAAGAAATGCTAAAGCTATCCAAACAAATAAATGATTCTTTGGGACTAGCAGAATCTTATTCGAGCCTTGGAATGCATTTTAGAAAAAAGTTGAACTTGGATAGTGCTTATTATTATTTCTATCAAGCTAATAAACTATACTTCTCTTTTGATGTAAATAGTAATTTTGAACCAAAAATGTATTTCTATGATCATGGAAAAGTTTTAATAGATCTTTCCAAATTAGCTAGAAAAGTAAAGGATTATAACCAAAGTGAGGAATTGGCTTCTCAGGCGATTGAGAGATTTAAAGTATCAGGTAATTTATCATATATACCTTTATCATATAATAGTCTAGGAATCTCTTCAAAAGATTTAGGACGTTATAAGGAAGCCATATCTTATTATAAAAAAACAATTGAATATGCAAAAAACACTAAAAAAGAGATATTTTATCTTTCTCAATCAAATAACAATATAGGAACAGTTTATAAATCACAAAAGAAATATGATTTAGCTGTAATACATTACCTTAAAGGGTTATCTTTTACTAACTTTTTATCTAAAAACCCTAAACATGAAGCAAGATTACTAGATAATTTAGGATATGTAAAATTTCTCGCTAATAAGGATAATGATAGTTCATTATTCCTATTTAAGAAAGCGTATCGAATAAGAGACAGTGTTAACGACATTTATGGTCTATCCACAAGTTTTCTGCATCTATCAGAATATTATCAATCACAAGGAAATCAAGATCTAGCCAGAATATTTGCTAAAAAATCAAAGGAAAATGCTATAAATGATCGAGATAATGATGATCTCCTTCAAGCCTATAGATTATTAGCTGAAATATCTCATTCAAATGAAGGACAACAATATGCTATGAAGTATATTCATCTTAATGATAGCCTTACCCAAAGAGATAATCAATACAAAAATCAATTTGCTCGTATACGATATGAGAGTGATACATTACAAAAAGAAAATGAACAAAAAAGTAAAGAAATACAACAAGTACAAGATCAAAATACCATCTATCTTTTAGGGATTGTATTATTATGTACGCTCATTGGATTCGTCATCTATTTTGCGATACAACGCAACAAATATCTAAAACAGCAAAGTAAAATGATACAGTTTCAAACGGCTTATGAAACAGAAACCCGTATCGCCAAACGATTACATGATGAGTTGGGTAATGATATTTTTCAGGTTATGACGCAATATCAAAACACACCAAACTATAACCCGCAACTACTAGAGAAACTCAATAAAAGCTATACCAAAGCACGTGATATTTCCAGAGAAAATAGCGATTTCGAAATCGATGAAACTTTTGAAGAAGAACTGAGAAATATGCTTCAAAATTATACCAATAAAAGTATGTTATTGATTCAAAGAGGTGTAGATACCATTTCATGGGAGCATACAGATAGTACTATAAAAATAGCAACCTATAGAGTCTTACAAGAATTAATGACCAATATGCAAAAACATAGCCAAGCAGACCGTGTAGCCGTTGTATTTACTAAGGAGAACAAAAACATACATATTAACTATTCAGACAACGGAATTGGCATGGATACTACTCAATTCATCTCTAAAAATGGGCTTCGCAATACTCAAAAACGTATAGAAGCTATTGGCGGAACTATTACTTTTGATACAGAAAAAAATACAGGTTTTAAAGCAAGGATTGCAATTCCTGTTTGAGAAAGCTACTATGAATACCTACCAATTCATCTCCAACTCTCACTTAACAGAGAGGAGCAAAAAGTCTCCCTTTGAAGGGAGATTTAGAGGAATGTTTTACACTCCATATATTTTTAGTATTTTAAAATTTACAATCCGAACAATCTATGGTTTTTGACACCAAAAAAATAACAGGTATTCTTATACTCTTCATTTGCCAAGTATTTAGCAGTTGCGATCAGGAAGAAGCCGTTGTATCAGAATCCATAGATCCCATTGAAAAATATATCCAGCAAGCTGAAGACAAAACCAAAACCAAAGAGGAACGAAAAAAATATTTAGATTCTGCCTATACCGTTTACAATACTTTAGAAGACAATAGATATAAAAGAAAAAAAATCAGTGAAATATCTGCATMTTATAGTAGTTTACGAGATTATGAGAATGCTGAATTTGCCAATACAAAAATGCTTGAATTGTCTAATAAAATTGGTGATTCTACTGGAATAGCTAAATCTTATAACAATTTAGGATCCTATAGAAGGGTAAGTAGAAAATATGACAGCGCATACTTTTTTTTCAATAAAGCTGAAAAAATTTATAGCTCTTTTAAAAAAGGAAGTCAATTTGGAAATCCTGAATCTGCTTTTAATCACGGCTTGGCTCTAATAGAACTTGCCAAATTATCCAGAAAAGTAAACGACTATAACCAAAGTGAAGCATTGACTATACAAGCCATCGAAAGATTTAAAATATCTGGTAACTTATCTTATATCCCCGTATCCTATAATAGTTTAGGAATAGCTTCAAAAGAACAAGGACGTTATGAAGAAGCGATATCCTATTATAAAATGGCAAGTGAATATGCAAAAGACACAAAAAGAGATACATTATACAAACTCATTTTTTGTATTAATGGAGGTTTTGCTTATCAAAAAATGAAAAATTACTTAAAAGCAGAAGAACTTTACATAGAGGGATTAAAATATGAAGATTTTTTAAAACAAAACCCACTAAGATTACCTAGGCTATTAGATCATTTAGGTCATGTTAAATTTTTGACAAATAAGGAAAATGACAGTGTATTATATTTATTTAATAAAGCTTATCGAATTAGAGATAGTTTAAATGATTTGATTGGTTTAATAGACTCGCACATAAATTTTGCAGAATACTACCAATTCAACGGTAACACTTCATTATCCATTGAACATGCAAAAAAAGCTAAAAAAATGTCTTCTGACATTAATAGTAATTCGGAACTTCTTCAATCCTATAAACTATTAGCTGAAATATCTCATTCAAATGAAGGACAACAATATGCTATGAAGTATATTCATCTTAATGATAGCCTTATCCAAAGAGATAATCAATACAAAAATCAATTTGCTCGTATACGATATGAGAGTGATACATTACAAAAAGAAAATGAACAAAAAAGTAAAGAGATACAACAAGTACAAGATCAAAATACCATCTATCTTTTAGGGATTGTATTATTATGTACGCTCATTGGATTTGTTATCTATTTTGCGATACAACGCAACAAATACCTTAAGCAGCAGAGTAAAATGATACAGTTTCAAACGGCTTATGAAACTGAAACACGTATCGCCAAACGATTACATGATGAGTTGGGTAATGATATTTTTCAGGTAATGACGCAATATCAAAACACACCAAACTATAACCCGCAACTACTAGAAAAACTCAATAAAAGTTATACCAAAGCACGTGATATTTCCAGAGAAAATAGCGATTTTGAAATCGATGAAACTTTTGAAGAAGAACTGAGAAATATGCTTCAAAACTATACGAATAAAAATATGCTACTGGTTCAAAAAGGTGTAGATACCATTTCATGGGAGCATACAGACAGTACTATAAAAATAGCAACTTATAGAGTCTTACAGGAGTTAATGACCAATATGCAAAAGCATAGCCAAGCAGACCGTGTAGCAGTTGTATTTGCTAAGGAGAATAAAAACATACACATTAACTATTCAGACAACGGAATCGGCATGGATACTACTCAATTCATCTCCAAAAATGGGCTTCGCAATACTCAAAAACGTATAGAAGCAATTGGGGGAACTATTACTTTTGATACCGAAAAAAATAAAGGTTTTAAAGCAAGGATTGTAATTCCTGTTTGAGAAAGTTACTATGAACATCAACCAATCCATCCAAAACAGCATACCGTTCCTTTCAGAATCCTGGAAAGAAAAGCATGCTGCTTTTTTAGAAGAAGAACATTTACAGGTTTTCGCAAATACAATTAAGAAGTACTACCAATTTGGAGTTCCTAACACATTACCTCTACCTCATTTTGAAGAAGAAACCACTCCTTCTCTATCTAAAGCATACGAAAACTTTAAAAAAATACTCTCTGAAAAAGACCCAACTCCACAAGATTGGGCTACAACCATAGAAAACACTCCTTTCGAGTATCTTTTATTACTGATTGGTCAACGATGTACTTCAGCTACATTGCAGAATTCAGCAGCAATTCCACCATTAAAAGAGACGCTCCTAAATAGTTGTTTTGCTCCTTTTAATCATCAAATCTGTATGGCTACAAGAGCTTGGGAAAAACATATCGGAAGATCCGAAGATAATTTCTGGGGAACTATGAAAGGAAATCCAGCTCAAAAAGAAGAACAAGTAAAACAACGAATTCTGGAGATCATAGAAAATAAAACCTGGTGGAATATCTTTTATCATTATCAACACGAATATGTATATGAAATCCGTGTTCCTAGTGGTCATGGCATCCGATGGAATGCCAAAGGAACACAACTCATTGGATTCTTAGAACCTTTTTTATAGACTAGCAATTTAAGAAGTTGGTTTACTTACCTTTGCAAAAAACCGTATACCAGCTTAAAACTATTCTATGATTTTTACCATTGAAAATGACCAACTAACCGTAACTATCAATTCAGTAGGAGCAGAACTCTCCAGTATCATTACTAAAAAAGATAATAAGGAATATTTATGGCAAGGAGATCCAACTATTTGGGCGAGCCAAGCTCCTGTATTGTTCCCAATTGTAGGCGGATTAAAAAATGGAACGTATCGATATCAAGATCAACAATATAGGTTGCCGAAACATGGTTTTATTAGATATAATGATGCCATAAAAGGAACTCAAAACTCAGCTTCAAAAGCGTCTTTTACACTATCCTCATCAGAAGATACTTTAGAAAAATATCCTTTTCAATTTCAATTTACAATTAGTTATAAACTTGTAGATCATCAATTGATTGTTTCGCATACCGTAGAAAATCATGATACAAAAACTATGTACTTTTCTATTGGTGGTCATCCAGCATTTAATTGTCCTATAGATCCTTTAGAAAACTATGAGGATTACTATATAGAATTGGAACGATCCAAGAATATGGATTGCTTTGTGCTTACCTCTGATGGATTGATAAGCGATGAAACAATATCCGTAATGAAAGACCGTAAAATCTGGCTTACTGATACACTCTTTGATAATGACGCTCTTATTTTTAAGGATATTCAAGCAAACAAAGCTACACTTATTCATAAAGAAAAAGGCGCTATAATATCCATGGATTTCAAAGACTTTCCAGATCTTGGCATTTGGGCAAAACCCAAAGCTCACTATGTATGTATCGAACCTTGGTTAGGATACGCTGATGTAATCTCCACAACGCAAAATATTACCGAGAAAGAAGGAATACAACAATTAGAAAAAGAACAAATACATTCTAGTCAATATACGATCACTATGATGAATGCTGGATAAACCAAAAATGGTTTACAGACTAATAATCGTAGGGAATACTCTGATTAGAATTGGTAATATTGAGGATCACCTGATTCCCTTCCACTTGTAGATTAGAAATATCAAAATCTAATTCTTGAGTTATAAAAGCCAGACATGCTTCTTCATTTCTTAAGGATAATCTTAGGTTTCTTTGTGGTGGATCAGATTCCATTACAGTACCAGAGTCAATTAAATTAAGTTGCCAGGTATCTCCATCACAACCGGAAGCACCAAAGTTGATTTTCAAACAATTATCTGTTATGGTTAAACTACTAATGGTAACCGCATCTGAAGGTCCGTCTGCAAATTCGGAAGCACTGATCAAGGTTATCAAATCACAGTTAGTAGGAGTTACATTGTTATCATCATCATTTGAACAACTCAAAATTGTAATTACAGTTAGTAATAGAAGTAAGATACGTTGCATGAGTAAAGATTTATGTTTTTCTATAGATGAAATTGTATCCAAATGGTTGCGGAAAATTAAGCAAAAGTTTTAAAGCAACCATCATTATACATTAATTTCAAACCAGTTTTATCAAATAGAACACCACACTCAAATACTCATATACTAACTATTTTTTCAAATCTTAACGATTCCTTTGCTGTATTCTTCTATAAGGAAGATTTTCATTATTGTCAGAAGTTTTTGTTTTTTCGTTTTTCATATAACTTTTGTGAACCCAGCTTTTCTTATCCACATCTTCGGTAGTAAAAACAATATTTCCTTTGTTATTTTCAACCGTTCTGAAATTCGTTGCTTTATTGATATTTTTAACGACTTCTTTATTTTCAGTTGTAACGGCATCCATAAAGGTTTGTACATCTACTATAGTACAAGATTCATGATCAATATCCTTTTGTTCGCTAATAGCTTCAACAATAACCGATTCTAATATTTTATCCCACAAACTTTTAAAAAGCTGTTGATTATTATAAATCTCTACTCCATAAACTTCTCCATTAATTGCATATGCATACCCAATGGCATTTTCTGTTTTGATTAAATCCTTAAGCGTATGGTAATATTCTTTTTTTGCACTTTCTAATTCATCACTCTCTAAAGCTAATTGCAAGCTTGTATTAGATGCATTATCGGTTACATTTATCGTTTTTCCATTTTTTTTGGAAAGATTATCGTTTAAACGATTTTGCTGTTCTGATACTTTTCCCCAAACCTTACTCTGATTTTTTTCGTGTCTTGCTGCCAACTTTAATTCTCTCGATGATAGCATTTTGAGTTAGAAGCAAAAGAAGAAAGCGTTTCGTTACCACGTTGTCTCCATCTCCCTTGTTCCACACAAAAACTTTGTAATGCTACATTTTTAGCTTTTGGAGGAATAATGACATCATAACTAATGGTTCTATCCTGTTTTCCTCCTTTTACAATATCTCCAGAATGAATAAATACATAATCATCACTATTATTATCTAATAGCAATTGATTTACATTTCCTGTTTCTTTTACTGTCACTTCTTTTTTCTCCATTGCTTCAGACAATGTCTTATAGATATCACCAGATATTTTTTCATTGCCTGTGATCATAAATAGTGTAAGATTCTCAATAGCTATTCCTTCGTTAATTTTAATTCCATCTATGATTTGATTATCACTTGGATCATTGATTGCGTTTTGGTTTTTTGAATCTTTTACATTTTTGAAACCAAATAATAGGATGCTAATACTAAAAACAGATAAAATAATTGAGTATGCTTTCATGAGTGTTTTTATTCAAAAGTATTTGCTAAGAGGTTAATCTTCAATACAAATCGAGTGATACTCTCTTTTTATTTAGGGAATCGTTTATATGGTTGAGGGAACTTACGAAAGACATACAAAAAATAATTCACCTTCTTTTGTAAGCTTTATTTCTTTATCTTGACTAAGTATGCCAACTAATATCTTAAAACACTTTTTTTGATTTATAAGAAAAGAAATATTGCCGTTCTGATTTTTGCACTTTCGCAAGAAGAAGAAATGAAGAGAAAGCCTTTTCTGGCAAACAAATCAATTCAAACAGATCTTACCTCACAAACCATTGCTGTAGTTAAGAAAACAGGATTAGATTATTTCCTTTACAACGAAAATCAACAATTCGGAACTAGTTTTGGAGAACGCTTTTCAAATGCAATTGAAGAAATTTATAAAAAAGGATATGATGCGGTAATTACATTGGGAAATGACACTCCTAATCTTAGCAAAACCCATCTTCTAAAAGCGATTGAAATATTAGAGAATGGACAATCTGCAATCGGTCCTTCCTTTGATGGAGGTTTCTACCTTTTAGGAATTCATAAAGAATCCTTTGATAAAACAGAATTTACCAAGCTTTCCTGGAATACCTCTGAAGTAAGAAAGGATTTATACAGTTATTTGGATTCCAAAAACAAATCCTTTTGTCAACTAGATTTTTTATATGATCTTGACCACTTTTCGGATGTTTTTAATGTATACAAAACGCTACCATTCTTATTAAAAGAATTACGAAGCATACTACAAAGTTTACTTCAAAAAGAAGAAAAAGTAATTCGTATAATACAACTTCTCGTATCCTCAATAATTTTAGGAGTACATTATAACAAAGGCTCTCCTTATCTCATCAAATAGTACATAAAGGATACAATCCTATATCAAGTACGCTTCTTCATATTCAGTTAAAAACCAATCATATTTCCCTAAGATCAATATGATGTACAAGTACGTTTAGATTCTTTTTAGATGGCTGATACATATATATTCTTTAGAGACAAATATCAAGCTCAAGTATATTTTCATGTACGGAATGAGCTATAAAACAATACATAAGCGAATGAAATTCTTTTTTAAAGTTCTTTTTATTAGTATCATATCAAATACGGTTGTTTCTCAGGAAACTACAGGAACACTTCAAGGTACACTTACTGATGCTAAAAATAATCCTATACCTTTTGCAACAGTGCAATGTATTGATGTTGCTACCAATTACAAATACGGAACTATTTCTGAAGAAAATGGCTTTTACAATATTACCAACCTATCACCTTCCAATACCTATCGTATACAAATCTCATTTGTAGGGTTTCAAACCATTGTGGAAGAAAATGTTACGATTCAACTGGGAAACACAACCATCAAAAATTTTGTAATGTCAGAAGATAGTGTATCCTTAGAAACCGTCGTCATCACAGGTTCTTCTAAAAATCAAAAAAATGGTAATGAAACCCTATTAGGAAAAAGAGAACTTAGAACAACTCCCACTATCAATAGAAGTATTCAGGATCTTACCAAAAACCTAACGGAAAATAATCTAAATTCCTTTGGTGGTGCCAGTAATCGTTTCAACAATCTTAATATCGATGGTATCGCCAACAATGATGTTATTGGGTTTCAAGAACCGGCAAGTGGCGCTGCAGGATCCTCTGCCAACGGAACTCCAGGAAGTCTCTCCAGAACTCAACCCATCGGATTGGGTGCAGTTAAAGAATTATCGGTAAAACTTGCACCATTTGATGTGAGCATTGGAAATTTTAGTGGTGCCAGTATCAATTTGGTCACTAAAAATGGAACCAACACTACCAAAGCAGAAGTCTATGGATATGCGAACAATCAAATTCTATTAGGTAATTACGCAGATGGAATCAAACAGGAAAGTTCCAATTTTTATGATCTACAGTTTGGTGGTGGAATTGGCGGTCCTATTCTAAAAGATAAATTATTCTATTATGTAAATGTAGAACAAGCGCTTTCTGATAATCCAGTATTAAATGCTCCTGGAAGTGCTACTTCTAATATATCTTCTGAAGATGTAGAATTGATTGCAGATCGCTTAATCTCTACCTATAATTATGATCCTGGTTCTTTTACAGATGCTTCTATTAAAACTGCAAGTACCAAAATATTTGCTCGATTAGATTATAATATATCTGATCAGCATAAACTTACCTTACGTAATAATTATGTAAACAGTTTTGCGGATAATTTAGAATGGAGTACCTCCATATTCAATTTTGGAAACCAAGGCTATCGACATAATAGTATTGCTAATAGCTTAGCCTTAGAATTGAAATCAAATTTCAACAATGGAGTTACAAATCAATTGACATTAGGATATAATACAGTAAAGGAAGACCGAGATTTTGATGGTCGTGTATTTCCTCATATACAAATAGCCTCTAACTCTAGTAATCGCATATTTGCTGGTACATATCGAGAAGCTTCTGTATACAATACTGATTTTTCTACCTTGCAATTAGCTGATAAAATATCCTATACTTCACAAAAACATACCATTACAGCTGGTGGATTGGCTCAATTTCATGATGTGAATTACGGGTTTTTATCGGCATGGAACGGACGTTGGGAATACCGATCTGTACAGGATTTTCTAGATGATCGCCCAAGTCGCGTGCGAGGTGTGTATAATATCAATAATAATGATTTTGATTTTGTTACCAGTAGACCATCTGCAACTGTATCTGTCATAGAAACTGCATTATACATACAAGATCAGTTTAGAATTAACAATCGGTTTTCTGTTACTGCTGGTATTCGACTCGATGCTCAGTTTTTGCCGAGTGATTTACCAATCAGCCAGGAAGTGCTTAATACCCCAGAATTTAGTCAGTTTGATAATAAAATCTCTAATGCGCCGCAATTTAATCCAAGAATAGGATTCAATTATACATTAGATGCTGACAACAACTACAAATTACGTGGAGGTACTGGATTATTTTCTGGTAGGATTCCATATTTATGGTTTGCATATGTAGAATATATTTCAGGAACAGAGTATTTTAATATTGATGTACGCCCAACAGATCCAACTCCTCTTACAGAAAACTTAGCTGATTTACGCAGTGTACAACCAAATCTTACTGAAATTAATCTTATTGATAATGATTTTACACTACCTAGAGAATGGAAAACAAACCTAGCATTTGAAGCAAGATTACCTCATCAATGGACATTGAACTTAGAAGGAACTTATACTGAAACATTAAATGGATTATTTTTTCAATCTATTAATAGAAGAAATGAACTTGGAAATTTTTCAGGTGCTGACAATCGTCCTTATTTTTTACAAACAGGAGAGGATATAAAAATCAATCCGAATTTCACCAATGTATTTTTATTAACCAATACAGATAAAGGCTATCGCTATAATATTACCGCAAACATTACTAAAACTATAGGAAATTATAGAGGAACTGTGGGATATTCTTATGGAAAAAGTAAAGATGTCTCCAGTACCGTAAGAAGTTCTCCTGCAGCTAATTTTGAATGGAATCAAGCCATTTTTGGGAATGATCCTGCTATTTCTTTTTCAAACTTCGATTTAAGACATAAAATTATTTCTACACATTCTTATGAAGTGAATTTTGGAGAAACAAACTCTTTGGGCGTTTCATTTTTGTATAATGGCCGATCCGGAAGCCCATACTCTTTTGTATATCAAGGAGATCCTAATCGAGATGGTTCTTCTAGAAATGATTTGGTATATGTACCTAGAGATCAATCCGAAATACAGTTAGTAGATATTGTAGATAATAATGGTATCGTGACGAGCACAGCAAATGAACAATGGCAACGATTAAACAATTACATCGAAAATAATTCTTACTTAAGAAGCAGAAGAGGTAATTATGTAGAAAGAAATGGTGCCAAAACTCCTTGGAATCATGAATTGGATATGAAATTGCAATATGGTAAAAAGCTAAAAAACGGACATACGATCTCGTTATCACTAGATATGCTGAATGTATTAAATTTTATCAATCGAGATTGGGGTCGCTTAGTATTTGTTCCTAATGTGGTAAATTCGAGTTTTAGCCTGCTCAACTTTGTGGGAATTGAAAATGAACAACCACAATATCAATTTAATGTAGATCCAGATGAGCAACCTTGGAATATAGATTTACAAAATTCTCGATGGAGAGCTCAAATAGGACTTACTTATGGCTTCTAAAACAACATAGCTAAATTAATATAAAATGGCCTAAAAGATTTTGGAGATCAAAAGCAAAGTTCGAGGCAAAAATTTGAAGCATAGCAGTAGCTACGATGATGATTTTTAACGAAGAAATTTGTTTTTTAGTTCAAAAGACTTCTGTTATTGTATGTTGATTTAGCTATACATCTTATTGAGAATTAAAATGAATTAGTGCTCAAATTTGGATTTCTTTCTAAAATAATCCCATATTTGCAGCTGAATCAAGAACCAAAAAAACAAGTTTAAATATCTATGAATCCATTTTCAACACATAAAAAAGGACGCTGTAAAGCCGTTTTCGAATCGAAAGCATAGATAAAAACTAGAATAATCATATTTCTAAAGAGCGTCCAAAACAAATTGGACGCTTTTTTTATGTTTTTTATTCTAAAAAAATTGCAATCAAATACAAAGTTATTTGAACGATAGTAAAAAGATTTTCAGCCGGTTACATATTTGTCGAAAGACAGACAGGATTCCTTTTGCTTAAAAACAAATATAAACAACTGAAAATCAGTAAATTAAATTAAAAAATTATTTGCGTAATTAAAAAATAGATTTCATATTTGCACCGCAATAAAGCAATAACAATTAATAACCGAAGTACTATGACCTTTAGATACATATATACAGATGCACTAGGAGAACAAGGTTCTTTTACGCATACGCTTCGGGACTTCTATAACTCATAAACTGCTTACAACAGTTTCTTATAAAGTCCGAAGCCAATAAAAGTTTCGGACCTTTTATTTTCAAAGAATCACCAATCCCTTAGATTTTCTAATCTGGTACTGTATTTAGTTTTTCTAAATACGAACAGGTGTGGAAGTATTATTGAAATACCTATGAAATGTTCCGAACATAAAACATCAGGAATCAATTTTTAAAAATAATTCACATGAAATTTTATAACCAAAACAGTTAGGATTTCAGGTATCAGAAGATAAGCTGGAATCATTCGTAAAACTATTACAAACGAAACAATATGTTTAATGAGACCGGCACATATCAAAGGCCAAAGACAAAAAGAAGTTCGCAACATCCAAAGAAGACAACGTAAAATTTGGGTAGCAAAACGAAATCTTGGATATATAGCACTAGAGAAACCTATTCGGCATGGGTGGTTCAAAGAATCAGTCATTACCAAACAGGTAGAAAAGTATAAAAACCAAGAATATATTATTGAGCTACACAAAAAGCTAACAAAATCATTTTGGGGAAGAACAAAAGAAGAAGCAGAAAGCAAGTGGCATCAGGAAATCTCTAGATACTTAATTCATAAAGATTTACCTACCATTAGCCGAAGATCCTTTAATAAACTTAGTGATGGCGCACAAAGAATGTGCGTGCCGTTTCGATACTATACAAAGGAAAAGAAAATAAGGCTTCGTTTTTATGTAAATCTTCCCAAAGGCACTTATAAGATCAAGTTTACAAGAGCTTATGTAACTCATAGTAGAAGAATTGATCCAAAATTAGAAAGTGAAGATGCTTTGTTAGAACAAAAGTTGTTAAAACATGGGTACTTCGAACAAGTACAAAAACAATATAGCTGGAAAGATCATTGGGGAACACCAAAACTTAGACAGGAAAAGCTAAAAACAAACAGCAAACTAAGAGATCTAAAAAAATATAATATCCAGGACATTATTAAAGAAGAAATATCATGGGAAAGAAATTAAGCGGAAAAGACTTAATCAAATTAGGCTTTCCAAAAAACAATAGTATTAATGTGACTTTGGGTCAGATTAATCGATATCAAAAAAGAGTAAAGAAGGAAAAGATATTACAAGAAGCAAAAAAAGTATTACTCAATCCAGAAGCATATCAAGGTGACGGAATTTGGGGTAAGATTGCAGAAAGTTTGCTAAAACCTGTTGAGGTAAAAAAGCATGCGTTGAAAACCACTAGAGCTCCATTCCAGATCTATGGTGAGAATGAAATCGACGATCAGGCAAAATATCAATTGTTTGATGCGCTAAAGTTACCAGTTTCGGTTGCAGGAGCTTTGATGCCAGATGCCCATAGTGGATATGGTTTACCGATTGGTGGTGTATTGGCTACTAAAAATGCAGTGATTCCTTATGGTGTTGGATTGGATATTGGATGTAGAATGTGTTTAACCATTTATCCAATAGCTACTTCTTATCTAAAAGGAAAAAAGCATCAGTTGGAGAACATCCTTTCAGAACATACAAAATTCGGAATGTATGAAACCCATAAAGTAAAGCATGATCACGAGATCTTTGACCGATCAGAATTTAAAGATATTCCACTGGTAAAAAGATTGAAAGACAAAGCGTATAAACAATTGGGTACTTCTGGTGGAGGAAATCACTTTGTAGAATTTGGAGCAGTAGATATCTCAGATCCTAATAACGAATGGGGATTGCCAATTGGTTCTTATATAGGTGTGTTATCACATAGTGGTTCTAGAGGATTAGGAGCTAACATCGCTAAACACTACACCTATTTAGCTACCAAGCAATGTCCATTACCGAAACATGTACAACAATTAGCATGGTTAGATTTGGATACACATGATGGACAAGAATATTGGTTAGCGATGAACCTTGCTGGAGATTATGCGCAAGCTTGTCATGATAATATTCATGCCAGAATTGGAAAACTATTAGGAGCAAGACCGGTAGCAAAAATTGAGAATCATCACAATTTTGCATGGAAACAAGAAGTACATGGTGAAGAGTGTATTGTACATCGAAAAGGAGCTACTCCAGCAGCCAAAGGTGAGTTAGGAATTATTCCTGGATCTATGGTGGCACCAGGATTTATAGTTCGAGGACTTGGAAATCCAGAGAGTTTGCTGTCTGCTTCTCATGGAGCTGGAAGGTTGCATTCTAGAAGAAAATGTAAAGAGAAATTCACCAAAAGTGATATCAAAAAAGAGTTAAAAGCAAACGATGTTACTTTAATTGGTGGAGGAATCGATGAAGCTCCGATGGCGTATAAAGATATTACTAAGGTAATGGCAAACCAGCAAGAGCTTGTGGAAGTAGTAGGAACCTTTACTCCAAAAATTGTACGAATGGATAAATAAAGTGATTTGGGCGTTACCCCGATGCATACTTTTCGTGGTCAGGCTTTCGCTCATACTCCTCGATTGTGTGCCCTTCGAGGACCTCAGGGCACACAACCTGTGGGGTAACCGCTTTATCCTTAACGCAAAAAGAAAATAAAAATGAAAACTAAAATAATTCAAATAACCGTTGGAAGAGGACCTGCAGAATGCTCTTGGGTCGTAGCACAAGTACTAAAACTTTTTCTGGAAGAAATAAAAGCTGCTGGATACGATTATCTAGTACTACATAGAGAAAAAGGAATTCAAAACGGTACTGTACAATCTGCTACCATTCAGCTGATAGGAAAAGAAATCAATACTTTTCTTTCTACATGGTTAGGCACTATCCAATGGGTAGGAACATCAACATTTCGAAAATACCATAAGCGTAAAAACTGGTATATAGGAATGTACGAGATCAAACAAGTGGAACAGTTACGTATGAAAGAACAAGAAATTTCTTTTCAAACGATGCGAAGCACAGGTCCTGGCGGTCAGAATGTAAATAAAGTAAATTCTGCAGTACGAGCTACTTATCGACCTACAGGAGATCAGGTAGTGGTTATGGATAGCAGATCACAACATCAAAATAAAAAAATAGCAATCGAAAGATTAAAAGAAAAAGTATATAAAAGTCAACTCCAAAAAATACAAAAGTCGCTATGCGATCAATGGGAAAATCATCTCAATGTAGAACGTGGTAATCCCATTAGAAAATTTAAAGGAACTGATTTTAAGAAAATAAAGAAAAAACAATCGTTTGCATCGAATCGACAACAATTAAAAAATGACTTACGCAACGAGTTAAAATACTAACGTCATGAGCAATTTACTAGACAAATATTTATTTCAGGCATTGGATGCATATCCATATAATCTAGAAGAAGCAGTAGAATCTTTGAACTATGCCTTATCATATGATGACAAAAATCCAATAGCATTATGCTTAATGGGTCAGATTTATGCAGAGAATCTAAGAAACTATGAAACTGCTAAAGAATATTACCAACAAGCGTTGGCAGCAGATATGTATGCATTAGATGTGTATCCAAAATATATCAATGTGTTACTTTGGAATGAAGACTATAATGAAGCAGAAAAATTAATTGACTTTGCTTTAACTATTAAAGGAACAGATAAAGCAGTGCTATATCTAAAAAAAGGAATTCTTTTAGAACAAAAACAAGCATACAAAGCAGCACTTAAAGTGCTAAAAACTGCTAAGACCTATGCATACAATAACTACTTTATCAGCGATGTAGAAGGCGATGAAAAAAGGATTAAAGATAAAATGCCTAAAAAGAAGAAGAAAAGTAAAAGCAAGAAAAAAGGCAAAAAAACAAAGAGTTCTTCTAAAAAGTCGAAGAAGAAAAGCAACTAATTATACAAACATGTCATTCCAGCCAGTCGCATTGAGATTGTCGAAATGCAAGCTGGAATCCGTATAGTGCATTGTTTTATAGTACGACAATGGATTCCAGTCTGCACTGGGATGACAAAAAAACAAAAAACCATGGGAGCACCACATAATAAAAAAAGATATGGAGAAGTATGGCCATCCTATAGAATCAAATATGGATTGGAAGCATTAGCGTCTTTAAAAGATTTAGTAATTCTATCAGGTGGTTGGGCTTGGCATTTTCTATCACCCGAAGGTCATACAGAATATAAGCACGCGCACGATCATAAAGATATTGACCTCTTTATTGAACCAAAAAATGTAGCAAGTGTGATGTGTATATTACTTGAAAACGGATTTCAAAAAGTATGGACTAGATATGATCACTTGCCAAGCGATGAAAATTTTAGGCGCTATGAAAAAACGGTAATTACTGAAAATGAAAAAATGATACGGATTACCATTGATTTTTTCGTAAAATCTGAGATTCCTCATCGTACAGCAAAAGGATGGAGAATTGTAGAACCTACATACTTATTAGGATTGTATTCTAATATACACTCTAGTGATAAATGTTGGGCAGTTCAATCTGCAATCAAACTACTTGATAAAGGAATTGATCCTTTGGATAGAAAAGAATTGGTAACAATTCCAAAAAATTAAATAACTAAAACCAGACAGATCAAAAATATCTGTCTGGTCAAAAAATATATAAAATGAATCAATGCGTTGTAAATTTAGATTTGCCACCAGAGAAGCGATGGCAGTTATTAAAAGCTTATAAAAAAGAAGTTAATGAATTGCTTGAGTATTATATCAATGACTTCGCGGAAGCTGATCTCATATTTGATGCTATACATGAATATAAAGAGTTATTGATTCCTAATGAATACTTAAGAGAGATTAATGGTGTTGCAGCTGTATCTGATTTTTCAACAAATGAAATTTTAATAGCAAATCTATACTATGACCTATTAAAATTCTATTTAGGATGTACCGCTTTTGCAATTCATAATGGGATAGAAATGTTACATTCCAGAAACCTTGACTGGCATACAGAAAACGATCTATTAAGTAAAAATTCTTTAATATTTGATTTTCAAAAAAAAGGTAAAACAATTTATAAATCCATAGGTTGGCCAGGATTCATTGGTGTTCTATCTGGAACAAAGCCCGAAAAGTTCTCACTTACATTAAATGCAGTTTCCAGTGGTGATTCAGCAGAAATAGCAATGCCAATATCATTTCTATTAAGAGATGTATTGTGTAATTCTAATTCCTTTGAAGAAGCAAAATTGGAAATTGAGAAAACCACAATTATGAGTGATTGTTTGATTCTTCTTTCTGGTATTAAAAATGAGGAGAAAGTTGTCATCGAAAGAACTCCTAAGAGATTTAAAACTAGAACTAGTAATGAAGATTACATAATCGTAACTAATGATTATAAATTACTTCAAAATCAAACAATGGAGGGTAACATATTACAAGAAAGTTCTTGTGGGAGATATGACAATGCTCAAGAATTATTATCAAATCAACTTCCTAAAAATGATCAGGAGTGTATGGAAATTTTACAGAATGAAAATATCATGATGGGAATTACAGTCCAACAAATGGTATTTCATAACAACTCGGGAAAAATTAAACTAATAAAAACTTACGAAACTAGATAAACTGCAATCTTATGTAGTTTTTAAACTCTAACATGACAGATCAAAAAATATCTGTCTGGTAAAAAAATATATAATTATGAAAACAACAAACAGTATAATCATTATCGATTTAGAAGCAACCTGCTGGAACGGTAAGGTACCACCAGGACAGGTGAGCGAAATCATAGAGATCGGTATTTGCATACTAGATACCAACACCGGTGAGATTACTAAAAACCAAGGGATTCTTATTAAACCTGAAAGATCTCAAGTAAGTCCGTTTTGTACGGAACTAACAACTATTACACAGGATTTATTGGATGACAAAGGGATTTCATTTACAGATGCCTGCGAAATAGTAAGAACTGAATATCAAGGACATCAACATACTTGGGCAAGTTACGGTCAATATGATTTGAATATGATGAAAAAGCAATGTACATATCGAAATATCGAGTACCCATTATCACAGAATCATATCAATGTAAAAGAACTGTTTCAAGAAACGAAAGGCTTGCGAAAAAAAGTAGGTATGAAAGGTGCATTAGGTATTTTGGACATCTCGCTAGAAGGAACGCATCATAGAGGAGTTGATGACGCTAAAAACATTGCCAAGATTTTAGATTGGTGTTTCACCTTCAAAGAATAAAGAAATAAGTAAAACACACCGGAAAACACTCCTACAAAAAACAAAGAATACATCATAATATTTTCATAATGTAAATAATAGCTTTTTATGTAAAACCCAATACTAATTGTTGTTTTACCCCATTTTTACAGCTGTTAAAGCATTTCATTTTAGTGATTTACATGATTCTAAATTACTTTAAAACCGTATTAAAATGTTAATTTAATGTTAAACTAATGTTTTTTTGTAAGGTTTCATTTTTTCCGGTGTCTTATCACATATTTTCATATTGAAAATTGATTTTTACTTGTATTTTGAAATAAAAATACTCATAATTTTTAGGCTAAAAAAACTAAAAACAGCCTAATGAGTTCTTACAGTTAAGAGTTTTTTATTTAATTTTTCACACTACTATTCATAGGGGTTTTGAGTATTAAAACCTTATGAAAACTCATTACTATTTCCAAAATCTATCTTCTGATTTTAATAGAACAAAAGTTATACATCCACTCAGAAATACGACCGTAATTTGTTAAAAGGTTTAACAGTAAACAAGTTACAAGTTAATTTCAAAATTATGTAAGAATTATATTTCGTTACATAATCGTCATTTATTACTAGTGTGTATTACATCCTTTTTTTAACTAATTTAGTCTTTCAAACGCGGAAAAAACAACTTCTTAACCCCAAAAAACTAACAAAATGAAGACGCTGAAAACCCATTCTTTTATTGTATTTTTTTTAATAACATTTACCATCAATTCTCAAGACATAGTAGATCATTCTCCATGGGATCAGATTCTTGTACTCAATGTAACTGATGAAGGATTAGTAGATTACGAAGGTGTAACAAACGATGTTATCGTTTTTTATAAATACTTTAGATATTTACAAAATGTATCTCCTGAAAGTCACTGGAGCAAAGAAGAAAAGTTAGCCTATTGGTTAAATGTATATAATGCCACGGTGATGAAAATGATCATTGATGAATACCCTATCACATCCATCAATCAATTAGAAGACCCATGGAAGAGAAAAGCTTTTAAATCTAACAATATACGCTACAGTTTAGATGATATAGAACATAAAATTCTAAGAAAATTTGGAGATCCTAGAATTCACTTTTTATTAAACTGCGGTTCCATGTCCTCCCCAAGATTATGGAACAGAGCATATACCAGTAGCAATATAGAGTATGCTTTAGAAGATCGTACAAGAGAGTTCATTAACGATCCACAAAGAAATCAGATCAATTCCCAAACGGTAAGGATCTCTCAACTATTTGAATGGTATGAGGATGATTTTCTTAGTAACAATATGGATGTGATTGATTTTATCAACGAATATTCTACGATTACAATCGATAAAAACATGAAGAAAAAATATGTTACTTATGATTGGAATCTTAACAAGAACAACAAAAAAACACCTATAACCAGTAACAATTAGCCAAAATTGCCCCAAATATATATTTGTAAACCAGATTTCCTTAAACCCAAATGTACCATCTACTTTCGTTAAAGTAACTACTTATGAGGACTATCATGAACTAACCTTACTAACTGAAGAAAGACCCCTAAAAGCTTTCTTTGAAAGCTTTCAAAAATTACGCCCCTATCAATACTTTTAAAACTAAATTACCAACAAATATGAATAACATTACTACTCTTAGAAACACACTCTTCATCGTATTTTTAACCACTTTTTCATTCTCAAATGCGCAAACTATTATTAATGGTTTTTTTCCTCAAAAAAATGAGTTTACAGTAGCCTCTTCCTACTCTTACAAGAGCTATGACAATTTTTTCATGGGAAATACACAAACCGAAACCACTCCTATGAATATGGGAGAAATCAGTTCTTCGGTCGTAAGCGTTTATGGCGAATATGGAATCCTTAATTGGCTCTCCACCACAGTAACACTACCTTACATTTCAATGCAAAATGAAACAGGTGTTCTAGATCCTATTTCACAAACCGATCAGGTTAGTGGTGTCCAAGATTTAAGTATGTTCCTAAAAGCCCGTGTATTGGACACCAAAATAAATAGTGTCTCAAAAATTGCAGTTGGCGGAGCCGCAGGCGTTTCTGTTCCAGTTGGAGGTTATGAAGAAGCTGGAATTCTTTCGTTAGGAAATGGTGCAACTGCCATTGATGGATGTGGATTCGTACAAATTAACGCTTCCAGAAACCTCTTCGTAGAATTACAAGCCGCCTATAGTATGCGCAACAACTCTGATTTTGATATACCAAACGCTACTCTTTTCAGTGCAAAACTTGGATATTATAACAAGTGGTTTTATGCACATGCCAAAATAGGAACTCAAAACTCTTTGGACGGCTTAGATATCGGTACTCCAGAATTTGTAGAGGCAGGAGCTGCTGGAGCATTACCAGAAACAGAAGTAGACTACACCAACTTCTACCTTGATTTGTACGTCCCTGTATACAAACAAAGCATCGGAGTTTCGACGGGATACACTGCTAATATGAGCGGTAAAAACTATGATAGAGCTTCCGGATTCTCTGTTGGACTTGTATACAAAGTTCAGTAACTATTCTTTATTATTTTCTAACCAAACCAAAGTGACTATTTCATGAAAAAGCTATTATTCCTTTTAATCATATTTGCATTTTTTTCATGTGAAAAAGATGAATATATTTTACTTGACGAGGAAGCACAACAAATTTCTTCTTCTAAAGCTTCTTCGAATCCGACTGGATTAGACAAGCAAATACTAGACGAATTAGAAGCAATTTCAGGTGGTATTGGAACTTCCTATTTTATACTTCCTAACAGTGACCAATATGCCAGCATTCCGCAAGATCCTTTAAATCCAATTACAGATGAAAAGGTTGCTTTAGGAAAATTGCTATTTCATGAAACTGCCACAGGAGGAAATCCTACAACGGCTTCTAATTTATTCACATATTCATGTGCTTCATGTCATCATTCAGCTGCTGGATTCGGTGCCGGAATCAGGCAAGGAATCGGTGAAGCTGGAGTAGGTTTTGGAACGAATGGTGAAGCAAGAGTTTTTAATGCTAGCATTGCAGTAAGTGATGCCGATATTCAACCAATCCGCTCTCCAACAGTACTAAATGCAGCATATCAAGATATTATGTTATGGAATGGACAATTTGGAGGTTCTGGAACTAATCTTGGAACAGAAGCTAATTGGACTAACATTCCAGAAAATTTTATTGGATTTGAAGGAGTTGAGGTACAAGCCATCAAAGGGCAAGGCGTACACCGATTATTGGTTGATGGTAATTTTGTATCAAGTTTTGGATACCAACAAATGTTTGATGATGCATTTCCTAGCCTTCCCGTTTCCGAAAGATATACTACTCAGACCGCTGCATTGGCTATTGCTGCTTATGAAAGAACCGTATTATCCAATCAATCTCCTTGGCAAGAATGGCTAAAAGGAAATTACAGTGTACTTTCTAATAATGAAAAGAAAGGTGCTAAAGCCTTTTTTGGTAAAGGAAAATGCTATGAATGTCATACAGGACCAGCATTAAACGACAAAAATTTCTATGCCTTTGGAATGGGAGATTTTGATAATTCAAGCAATGCCGTTGTATTGGATCCTACCGGTTTTGAAAATGTAAAAAAAGGAAGAGGTGGATTTACCAAAGTAGCAGCGGACAATTATAAATTTAAAACTCCAACGCTCTATAATTTGGTGGATAATGGTGGTTTCTACGGTCATGGAGGAACTTTTACTTCCGTAAGAGATGTTATAGAATATAAAATTGATGGAGTTCCGCAAAGCTCAGAAGTACCAGTAGCAAATTTAGCTCCTCAATTTGGTGATATAAAACTTAATAAAACTGAAATTGATAATTTGGTATTATTCATTGAAAATAGTTTAAGAGATCCAAACTTATCAAGGTATGATCCTGATCAGGTAAATTCCGGGAATTGTTTCCCTAATAGTGATCCAGCATCAAAAACTGATCTCGGATGTAGTTAAAACAATTAAATAATATGATATCGAATACGTCCATTTTAAAGAATACTAACCATTCATTTCTTCAAAATGGACCTATTTCTATTTTATGATAAAAACTTTATTTAATCCTTAAAACCAAACCAACTAAAAACCATTTTAATGAAAAAGTTTCTATTTTTTCTTTCAATTTTCACTTTATTTTCATGCGAAAAAGATGAGTATATCCCATTGGACAGCGAAGTGCAACTAACCAATGAAAATCTTAATAAATCAACTTCAAGTCCCTCAGATCTAGATATTAAACTTTTAAATAAGCTAGATAGTGTTACCGATGGTATAGGTCCGTCTTTTTTCATCTTGCCAAATAGTGATGATTATGCAAATATTCCGCAGGATCCTTTGAATCCAATCACACACAAAAAAGTGGAATTAGGTAAATTATTGTTTCATGAAACTGCCACAGGAGGAAATCCAAAAACAGCTTCTAACCTAGCTACGTATTCCTGTGCTTCGTGTCATCATGCTGCAGCGGGTTTTAGTGCCGGTACCAGACAAGGAATTGGAGAAGGAGGAATCGGGTTTGGCGTTAAAGGAGAAGGAAGGGTCTTTAACAACATCATTCCCGTTGCAGATATTGATATACAACCTATCCGCTCTCCTACAATTTTAAATGTAGCATATCAGGATGTGATGCTATGGAATGGGCAATTTGGCGGAACAGGTACCAATGCAGGAACAGAAGCCAACTGGACCAACATCCCAGAAAATTTCATTGGATTTCAAGGGGTAGAAGTACAAGCTCTAAAGGGACAAGATGTTCATAGGTTATTGGTAAATAAGCAGTTTGCTAAAGATTTTGATTACAAAAAAATGTTTAACAAAGCTTTTCCTGATGTTCCTAAAGAAGAAAGATACACCAGAGAAACAGCAGGTTTAGCCATTGCTGCTTATGAACGAACTGTTCTACCTAATCAATCTCCTTGGCAACGATGGTTAAAAGGAGATTACAACGCACTTACGAATAAAGAAAAAAAAGGAGCAAGAATGTTTTTTGGAAAAGCAAAATGCTTTAGATGTCATACTGGTCCTGCCTTAAATGATAAAAATTTCTACGCCTTAGGAATGGGTGATTTTGATGATTCTACCGAAGCTGTTGTTCCTGATGATAACGGCTTCCCAAATGTAAAAAGAGGAAGAGGAGGTTTTACGAAGAAACCAAGAGATTATTACAAATTCAAAACACCAACTATTTATAATCTTGTAGATAATGGTGTGTTTGGTCATGGTGGAACATTTACGTCCGTTAGAGATATTGTAGAATATAAATTAAATGGAATTCCTGAAAACAACGAAGTTCCTCAAGAACAATTACATAGACTATTCACAAACGTTCAAGAATTAACGGAGAATCAGATAAACAATTTAGTATTATTTAT
Source organism: Aquimarina litoralis (assembly GCF_019295435.1). GTDB lineage: Bacteria > Bacteroidota > Bacteroidia > Flavobacteriales > Flavobacteriaceae > Aquimarina > Aquimarina litoralis_A. Next base: position 23,053 of record NZ_WEKL01000039.1, on the reverse strand, counting down.
AGAAAATGGTTTGAGAGATCCTAATCTAATGAGATACGTACCAGATCAAATAAATTCTGGGAATTGTTTCCCTAATAGTGACCCAACATCTCAGGTAGATCTTGGATGTAGTTAATACTACTACAAAACTTATTATAGCCCCAAAATGAAAACTACGAGCTAAAATATCTTCATTTTCATATCGTGCTATAGCTCATTGAATAGACTATTTCCCAAATAAAATAGTGTAACACAAACTTACTTCAATGAGCTTAGCATGATTTTTTATCTATCACCATTTATCTGGCAATTAATTTGATAATATCCGAATACTGATCACCAATAATTTTTAGAAAAAACGTCCCTTTTTTATCTAAATTAAAATTTGTTGATTGATGATCAGTTATGGAAACTTCTTYGACCAATTGACCGATTGTGTTTACAATTTTCACTTCTACAGGGAAAATCGTACTCTGCGGAAGTTGTAAATTAAAAACACCATTTCCTGGATTCGGATATAATATAGGTTTCGGAGTATATATCGATATGTCATCAACTGACAATACTTGACTTTCTAAAAACACCCTACTCTGTCCATTATCAAATGTGTAGTTCTGAAGACTATTCCATATAAAGTCAACAATAGCTGGGTAATTATCTTTTACAATAGCTGGAATTTGTATCGGTGCGGCCAAAGCTTCATCTGGAAACTGAAAATTAGCTGGAGGTTGCTCACCATAGATCACAGAATAATGTACAAGTGCTGCTAAAAAATATAATACTGGATATCCGTGAGGCGCTGCATCTTCATATAAAGTTGTTACCGGAACTTCCGATAACATTCCCTGATCTGAAAACAAATCTGCTAAAATCGGTCCTGTAGGAATTAATTTTACTTCAGCACCTGGTTGTGCTTCCAATACCTCATCTTGTAATGTTATCCACCAATCATGAAACTCTCCGCGAGTATACTCATAAAAAGCGCCAAACTCTTGATCTTCTTGAGCTTGGGAAGTCGGCGGAAATGTTCCATTAAATTCTGGCCAGTTTTCATATATGTAGAAACGAATACCTTCTTCTTCGGTTCTTACATAATCCAAAATTCTCAAAACAGCTTCTACAGAACTTAAGGCATTAGGGTCTTCATTACAATCCTCTACATATTGCGGATCACAAAAAGCATTCTCTGAAGGTGTAGAAGTTTGCTGAATAAAATTGGCTAAGGTTACAATTACATTATCATAATCCCAGCTACCAAAGTCATCATTAGTTTCATTAGTTCTCGTATTAGGCGCATCTATAAATCCCCATTGAAAAATAGGAGGCAGTTGTTGGAGCGGTAAAAAATTAAACTGACCATCTACCGTATATTCATTTCCTGCTTGTTGTGCTAACAAATACATCCAATCAGGAATATTACTTCGATTCTGAGTAGTTTGATCCGCACTATGATTCACTAAACTATGACCAAAAATATAAGAATCATTGGATTGCTGAGAAAAGCTTACAGTGTTCAAAAGGAAAATAGCTATTGGAAGAATAAATTTTGATACTCTCGCAATACCAGATTCTATACTAGTTTTAGTCATAATGTGGTGTTAGTTTTGGTTCATTCACACAGATGTTTCATAAAATAAAACGCACTAAAAAGAAAAGACCCTACCCCTTACTTCTATTTTTTTAAAACTTCTTCTGAATTTTAGCATTCTGACCATTTGTTTAATCATTATATTTACTCAAAACAATCGATACAAGAATGAAAAAAAAGTTATTTGAGGAAGTAATTGATAACTACGATGCACTGAAATATAGTTTACTAGAAGCACAAACATTTGATGAGTCTCATTTTGGGTTCCCTGAAATCTATTACAAGATAATGGAAACAGACAAACAACGTGTCGATGCTTTTCATAAAGCGTTTCAACTCAATAATAATTTTAAAGATGCCACGGTTTGTGAAATCGGTGTAGGTACGTTACCATTGACAAAATTATACATGCCGTATGTAAAAAAGGCATATTTAATTGAAAACAATCCGGATCTTATTCCTTTTATCAATGAACAAATTGCTAAATATCCTTGGTCAGATAAAGTAGAAGTCATCTATGCAGATGCACTTACGGTAACGCTTCCTGAAAAAGTGGATTTCGTAGTTGGAGAATTGATGAGCATTTACTGCGCTAATGAATTTCAGGTTCAGATTTTTCAGCATATGCGTGAGTTTTTAAAGCCTGGAGGAAAATTATTTCCTAATAGAATTGTAAACTTTGCCAGGCTTTGTGAGGCAGAAATTGATGAAAACGTTCACCACTATCCAGTCAACTTTACAAGGCATCAACCGATGTTTCTAACCCAACAATTTTTAGTGAATGAAATTGAACTACTGAAAGAAAAAAAACAAGGAGTTAAACTAAGCTTTTCTGTTCCTGTATTGTTTTCTGGGACTGTCAATGCGCTTTATTTAGAATCTTACGTAGAGGTTACAGAAGGTTCTAATTTTACTGGAACCGATAGTTTGATGCCACCAACAGTACTAAAAACTACCAATACTCAAGAAGTAAAAGCTGGCGATTTAGTACATATCGATTTCAGCTTTGATTATGGATCTTCTTTGGATGACATTAGTTGTGTGTTGTCCTAATTTTGAAAATATATTTTTTATAGTTTAGAAATGAATCTTGATAAGTTACTTTCTAAAATATTCAAGGTAAAAAAGTCAAAACTTGAACTTACAGAAAAGGAAAAAGAACTTCTTTCTCAAGATAAACTTATTTCTTACGAAACATCCGTTATACATGTTGATGGTTACTCCATAAGAGAAACATACAATCAATATGAAGAATTATTATTCGATTTATTTAGGGAAGCGAAAAACTTCTCTCTTTTGGATGATCATAGTGTCTGTACAGTAAATATAAAAGAGTTAACTTCTTATGAGATATTTTCTAACCTTTCTAAAGAGGAAAAAAAAGAATTTTTACATTATTTAATTTCAAAAGAAAAACGAGAAAAAAATAAAGTAAAGGTACCAGAGAATTATAGGGCAATGCTCGCTGATCATTTATTAAAAACAAAGTTACCTTTCAAGAAAGAAGAATTATATACTCTAATTAAACATTGGTCTGAAGACAAGTTTTTTTATATATCATCTAGTAATATATTTAATCAAGTCCATACAGAAATCGAATTAATGATTTTTCTTGACTTTTGGGGTAAAAAAAAGTTACCATATATATCAGAAAAAAGCATTATAAATAGAATAAATAAATGTGTTAAAAATAATCTTGCTTCTTCGGATTTCTATATTTTCTTAAAAAAATTACTTTATAGTAAAAAAATCCGTTATGAAGAATATCGATATAGTTCCTACCTATCTAACGCTATAGAACGAGTACTTATAGACAACTATGGCAAATCAATAAATGATAGCTCACCACTTTTTTTGCTGCTTCCAGATCACTTTGGAAAAAAGGTAAATGCTGAAATTATTGCGTTAGAAAATTCCTATCGTACCGATTTCTCCAAATTGTTATATAATTTAGGCCAGTCTTCTAAAACTTTGACACCCAAAAATGTTTACGACAATGTTCATTCATTTATGACCGCCCTTGGGACAGAAAAAATAAAAGTATTAATTTCTACTATTATAAAAAGTGCTACTCATTGTAAATCAAAGGTAAAATCCATTCCTGTTACTTATTTATATTATGGCAAACGATTTATAGTAGATCACAAACCAATGCCCGCAGAGAGTATATCAATTATTTCAGGGGTACTACTATTAGCTTCATATTTAAAATTGAATTCCTGTATACCATTAATTCCTATTATAATAGAACGTTCCTACGCTCGTATGGGAAAAAACAGAGGGTATGGAACAGGATCAAGAACTTTAGGAGTTTTAGGGATTAGATTATTAGCTCAATTTTTTGAAAAAAAAGGGCAAACTATCTTAGTAGAATTATATAATACTACGAAATCCAAAAACATTAAAAAACAAATAGAAAAAGAGTCTAAAATACTTAAAGAACAACTGGGTATCAGTTTGATTTAAAATGTATAGAGCGTAAAGAGTAGCTGTGTCTAAAACCATCAAAAAAATAGTATCATTCTTTAGAGGTAAAAAACCTTTTAAAATAACTGAGAAAGAATTAGAACAGCTTACTTCGGAAACTTTAGCAAACGATAAGGAGCATCACCATATTATCGATCTCGGTTTTTCTGATGAGGATTCTCCTATGGCCGAAGAGATGTTAATCAATATCTATGAAGATGCGATATCCTTGTTTGATTATGATCACCACAATCTAGAAAAAGTGATTTTTAATTCTTTAGAACATCATAAAATATTACTAGGATCACATCCAGAAACTAAAAAAGAAGTATTGTACTATCTCTTTAAAGAAAGCACCAATCCTAGAAGAACCACTACATCTGATAAAAAGTTGATTCATAAGATTCCGCAGGAATTTAAACGTGCCATTGGCTATCATCTTCTAAATTCGAAAATGCGACTTACAAGCAATGATTTTACTTATTTCTTTCATAAATGGAGAAACACCTATGCATATGATTACCCACTTCGTCCTTTATTACGGCAGCTAAAAAAATATGTCACGGACCATAAGATAAGCCCTGAACTTAATGTAAGCTTGCATTCCTTTCTACGTTCAAAATCTATCCAATACTTATCAATAAAACAACATATGGATGCCAAAAGTATCCTTCATAGAATTATACTTGAAAATAGTAAAATCAGCTTAATCCCTTCATCATATGTATTCCAGTTGTTACCAGATCCTTTCGGAGTTCATGTGAACAAGCTCATTTCTAATATGCGTGAAAAATACCAGCACAATATCTCCAAAATCCTTAAAATCTTATGTTATAATATTCATCAAAAGGCACTCGCACAAATTGATGACTGCTTAAAACAAATTGATCAAAAAAAATTCGATGACTTTACGTATGCTATTCTTCGGAAAGCTGCCTATTTACGATTGCGTAACCTAACATTAAGACAAAAGGAAGATCAAACTACAAAAGACATGATTTATGGTGTTTACGAACATGTCTATCCCGAAAACATTAATATGATGAAAGGATTAATACAATTACAAGGTCACAGAAAAAACCAAAGGAGCATTGAACTCATATCTATAATTCTAGAACGATGTTACGCTGTTTCCTTGGGGTCTAACTATGGTGCTACTTCACAATCGTTAGGAAAAGTGTGTATTCAAACACTTGCTTACCAATTTGGCAATGCTGGAAAAACCGAATTGAAAACGATATATCATAAAACTAATTTTAGGCTTATCAAAAAACATATCGAAAAAGTAGCTACCAAACTTGAAGAAGAGACAGGAACTTCTTTACTCTAAAATATCTATATCAAATCCAATGATATCTCGAATTCCTGGTTTAGAAATATCTTCTGGTTCGATTGGTGTTACATAATGCCATAGATCATTACCAAAAGTAAATTCTTCTCCAGTATCTGCTTGAAAAATAAACTCTCCTGGTTCCAATACTTTTTTAAAGATTAACTCATTCGTATCGGTCATTGTCTTTTCATAAATCTGACTTTCGGCACCAGTGATGTTTTGTCTATTTACGACTAAAGCGGACATAATATACTGCGCCCCATCTTCATGAACTCCTTCTGGAGCATTTTCACCTTTTATTTTTTCATGAGAAATGGTTCTCATAAAATGACTCGTAATCTGAATTTTCCGAACTTCAGGATGAATTTGCTTTACCAAACGGGACATTCGCTTCAATAACTCAAAAAACAACTTGTTTTCCACAGCTGCTCTCGATGCTTGTTTAAATACTCGTTTCCATACTCGAAAATCATCCACATCCTGTTCAAAACCTTGTTGAACAATTCGCTCTACAAAATATTGATCATCCCATATTTCAACCAAAAAAGTAGCAATACTTCGCTGTCTTGTGATGGTAGATAATTGCTCAAATTCTTGTTGTTGATCTTCGGTCAGTTGTTGGACCCAATAAGATAAAGCTTCTAAGGTTTTTGTTCCTTCGAAATACTCCTTATGTTGTTTCTCTATAGAACTCGCATCATTTGGAAAAACAGTTTTCAGAAAAGCAATTTGTTTTCCTCTCACTACATAGGCATCATCTTGCAACTCGAAAAAAAAAGGCTTGAAAAAATGTAAAAAGGAACCCACATCAATCTTCAAATCGGCAACACTTCCAACTCTAATTGGAGATTTAATCGTTCTCCCTATTTGTTTTGATATCTGCTTCTCAGTAATCATTTCTTTATCCTAACTTTCTTAGCTATATGATGTAAACATTCTTTTTTATTATGCAACCAATATACATAAGGTATCGTAATAATTGGTATTTGTGTTCTAAATAATGTTTTGTATTGTTCTATAGAAAATGTCTTTTCTAATGCTCCTGGATACCCTACCAAATCCAAACAAATAGTTCTTTGATTATACGTTATCAAAATATCCATTATATAGCCAGCGATTGGATAATTAATAATAATATCATCTTCTTTAATTCCTAACTGGATCAATTCTTCGAATACCTCTTCTGCAAAATTATCGATATATTCATCAACTGGGTCTTTAGCATAGTGTATACTGGTTTCTGATAAATAATCGATCACTAAATGTTTATTTTTAAAATTCTTTGGATCAAAAGAATAGTATAAAAATTGTTGTTGTTTTGCTCTTGTAATACTTACATTAAAAACATCTTCTCGATCTAAATATTGGAAAACCGAAGTACTTGTTTGATTATCTATAGTGAAAGTGATATACATTTGATCACGCTCTTCTCCCTGAAATTCAAATGGTGTTCCTACTGCTATTTTATGTTTCTTGATAGCCGCAAGATCCAACTCTTCAATTTTATCCTTCAGAAAGTTTACCTGATCTCTAAACGGTGAAAGAATTCCAATGGTAGTTGCTGCTCCAATAGCTACATTATGTTCTTCCTCTATAACTTTTTGTATATCTTCTAACAATTGGTGCGCTTCTCTTTGATTGGTTCCGTTCTTTAGTTTTTTGCCCTCGCAAAATACCCAATGTACAGCAGATGTTTTATAATGAATCTTTAGGTCAGACATAACCTTTAGCTTGTCAAAATAAAATTTTTGATTACTATATCGAATAATACTCGGAACACTTCTATAATGCTCATCTAAAAAATGCACATTGCTTTGAGAAGGTAATCGATCCAAGGCATAATCCAAAAAACTTGTTTCTCGATAGTTCATGACTTCATCTCCTTTTAAAAGTCCATACAAGTTGGCCGTATTTTCCATAACTTGTTTAGACAAAAATGAGACATGCCTCAATTGTTTTGGGTCTCCCACCACAACAACCTTTTTTGCTCGTGCTAATACAGGAATCATCGTGGCAATATCGCATTGCGAAGCTTCATCGATGATAGCAACATCAAAAATATCATTCTTCAAAGGAAAAACATCGCTTACATCAGTTGATTTTGTGATCCAAATAGGCAAACATTGTAATACCGACTGGAAATCGACTTCTTGAAACAAACGCTCTCGTTCCTCAACGTCTTTTGATTTAACAAGTTTTAAAAACTTAGAAAGTGTTTGATCTTTTGCTAACAGATTAGAGATCTTATCTTGATATTTCAAAGAAATGATTTCTTTAATCAGCTTATTTTTTTGATGTATATAATGTTCTAATAGCTCGATTAATTGCCAGAAAGGATATTCTTTTAGCACCTGTTTAGAAACATATTTACGCTTCAATCTTTTGAAAAAAGACGGATTATAATCTAGAAATAACTCGGCGTTTTTTATCTCTCGCTCTTCTCTATCCTGGATTTCATCACTGATTTCTTTAATCTTACGCACAGCGTAGTCAATTTCTTTTTGCTTTTTGGGAATAAAGTAATCACTTCCTCCTTTCTTGAAGACATTAATTGATTCTAGCTTCTTCCTTAATTTAGCTCTGTGACTTCTACCTGATCCTGCTCTGATAGAAAGACCTTTTACTCCTAAATCTTGTACTATTTTTTCTTGAAGCACATCAACCGCTTGATCAGATTTAGAACATATAAGTACGCTTTTATTATGATATACCTGATCTAAGGCGAGTGAAGCTATTGTATATGATTTCCCTGTTCCTGGAGGTCCTATTACCACGGTAATATCATTCGTTTTTACTGCCTGAATAATCCCAAGTTGCGAGGCACTTAAATTAGAAGGAACATATACTGCTTCTTTTGATATTGAATCCGAATTAATTTCAACTTTTCTTCTGGAGAAAAATCCTCGAAGTGTATCATTAAACAAATGTCCCTCTTTGATTTCATCAATCTCATGCAAAACATTACGACTTGATTTGGATTTCTCTACAATCCCTAAAGCAACAACTGGAAGCAACTGTAATGTAAGTGATTTTGAATGACTCCTTACTTTGTCTCCAGAAAGAAGTTCAGGAAGTATATTCAATTCAGTAGTATCAATCGGAAGATATTCTTTGAGTTTTTTTGATATCTCCTGAATATTTAGTTTTGAAGGTTCTTGATCATTGATCAACGATCTTATCTCTAAGCCAAAAGAATCATCTAGATTAAAGTTTGCTTTTAATACATTGAGCAAAGCGTCATTAACTCTATTCTCTTCAAAATTATAGTTGATATGATACAATGCATCGGTATTAATTTCCAAGGTAGCAGGAGTGACCATTAGCGGGGCACAAATGGTTCTTTTTCTTCCTAAAAACGTCAGCTTTCCTGTAATGAAAAAGCTACATGCTATAAAGGTCTTTTCCTTTCGATAAATTTCGAGATACTTATATAAATCTTCTCCGAAATCGATTTTCATAAAGGTAGTATCTTCTTCTCTATATAAGCTGGTGATACTTTTTAAGAAAAAACGTTTATCAACCTTAGTACCCAAAAAATTAAGGACATCATTATCTCTAAATTCTTGTTTATAACAATCCTGATAGTAGGATAAGACTTTTTCTATGTGCATTTCCTTAATCTCCTATTTAGTTCTTTATATATTTTTTCAACCAATTTTCAGTTTGAGAATGCATTTCAGAAGAAAACATTGTTTTTAATTGGACAACCTCAAGGTAAGTACATCCAGCACATATAGAAAGTAATTCAGATGATTTTTTAATTTCCTCGATTTCGGTTTTAACAGTTTCAGAAAAAATATACTTCTTTGATTCTGCTAATTTCATCAATGCTGATGCTGCCATATATCGTTCTGCATTATTCTTAGATCTTAGCATTTTGGCAATAGAATCATATTCTTCTTCAAATAACCTTTTTGTTATATCCAATACTGGTTTTGTGGGAGCTCCTCCAAAAAAACATGCAAACCCAATCATCTCTTCTGGATTGATATTATTTTTTAATTGGGCATTTCCTTTTGTAATTAATCCAATAAAAAAAATAACTAAGAAAATAAAACTTTGATTGGATATAAACTTATTCTTCTTCATCTTTTTGAAATCTAAGATAATCATCAACCGTTTGATTGATAGGAGGAATATCATCTTCGATAATTGTTTTTAATAATTCTTCGGTGAGTGGCGTTATCGAAACAATACGATTGGCTTGGTATTCTATGATTTTTTCAAATAAGTTTCTGGCTACTCTGGCATTTCCGAAACTTTTATGTCTTTTCTCATAAAGTTTATCAAAAATAAATTCCAGCTTTTCTTTAGCTTCTTCGGCAAGTACAAAATCATTTTTTAAACAAAACAACTCAAAAATACCGATCAGTTCTTTAGGTTTATAATGATCAAATGTAAAGTATCGATTAAATCGAGATTGTAATCCTGGATTAGACTCTATAAACTCTTCCATTTCATCTGGATATCCTGCTACGATTACTACTAGTTGATCTCTATGATCTTCCATTTTCTTAAGTAGTACTTCCACAGCTTCATTACCAAAATCCTTTTTATTATCCTTTGCTAAAGAATAAGCTTCGTCAATAAACAAAACTCCATCCAGCGAAGTCTTGATAACTTCTTCTACTTTTAAGGCAGTTTGACCTACATAACCAGCTACCATTCCTGTTCTATCGGTTTCTACAAGATGCCCTTTTTCTAAATACCCCAGATGTCTGTAAATCTTTGATACCAAACGAGCTACTGTAGTTTTACCGGTTCCTGGAGGTCCCATAAACACAGAATGTAAGGAGTTATTTACATTTTTAAGGCCTTTCTCTTCTCTTAATTTTTGCACTTTCAAGAAATTAGATAATTCTTTAACCGCAGTTTTGATATTATCTAATCCTATCAGTTCATTTAGCTCATCCATTACATCATCCAAGGTCTCATTTTCATCAATCTCTGTTTGCTTTACGCCTTCTAATTTTTCTTTTGGGTGCTGTAGCTTATCGTTAATTTTCTTTAGCAGTGCTTTTTCTTCTTCAGAAATAGTATCATCTACTTTGGCAATTAAAGAAGCTATTCTATATAAAAAAGAAGCAGAATTGGCAAAATGCTGACTATCTAATCGTTTTAATAGTGATGGTAGTAAAAATTCGTTTTTATAATCTTCTCCTAAATCAAAAAGACTAGCTGTTTTTATAATTTCTATATTCTCTTCAAATTTCTCTGACTGTACAAATTTGTTGATGCGCTCTATAGAAAGTGATGCTATGATATCATTGCCTTGTAACTTTTCGAACATAAAAGCTAGCAAGAATTTTATTTTTGCATCAGCAACAGCATTTTCTTTATCGCTAAGTGGATAAATCATATTAAACACCTTGATAATATCCTGCAAAATCACATGTTCAGCTTTAAACTCGATTGCATCATCAGTTTTATGAACAATAGCATTAATTGTATTAGAAAAGCGCTTATTATTATTGAGATCTTCTGCTAGGTTTTGAATCTTTTCACCTTCGTTTTTTAAGATCTGTAGAAACTCATAGTCCACATCATAATCTTTTGCCACATCTTCTTTTTGATTGACAAAATCTTTGAATTTATTTGTAAAGTCTGCTAGTGTCTTTTTCTCATCTTTTTTGGTAAGCAATAGATCTTCCATTAATCCATCTAATATGGATATATGTTCTTTTGGAAAAGCACTAAATTTTACATCCTTAAAAATATCCTTCTCTAGAGAAAGTGTAGCCCCAGCAACATGAATATTTTGAGTAGTAATAATAAAATCTAGCTCATCTATGGATTCCTTTAAAGAATATAAAAGCAATAGATCTTCATTTTTGATTTTCAAAGAAGGGAAAGCTTCAGAAATAGCTAATATTTTTAGAGGATTTATAGATTTTCCTTTAAAGAAAGAAGCCTTGTATTTTTGATCTAATTTAGCAAAAAACTGGTCTGTAGCTTTATGATATTTTCTATTGGTCATAAGATGTTTTTACGCAAAAAAGTGAATTATGATTTTAATTGTTCTTCGGCTTTCTTTTTAGCCTTTTTATCAGCTTCTATGGCAATCAGTACGAAGCCGATCAATAATGAAAATAGTGCTGTTGTTATTAAAAATCCCCATAACTTATTATTAGGGTAAACTGCCAACCCTCTTGGAATGGTTACCTTTGTTCTCTTCCCTGTATCCAACAAAGTTTCTCTAAGTTTTATAAGTACATTGGTTCTTTCTAAAGCACTTTCTGATTTTAAATTCTGAAGTTCATTTTGGCTTGCTTTTAAGTTTTTATACCAAAAGCCTATATCTTCATTAGGTGTTTCCCATATCATTGAGGTATATCCGCTTGTCAAATTATTAGCTTCTAAATACGTAATCACCTTAGTCAGTTCTTCATTTGCAATCTCAATTGTACTTGCATCTGCTGCTCTTTTTAGATATCCAGATACATTTTGTTTAAACTGTATTTTTTTAGAAATTCTAACTCCAAAGATCACCAATGATACTGCAATCAACAATGTCCCAATTATACTTTTCATTTTAGCTGTTTTAATTTTTTATCATTCCTTTTCCCTCAACTTTAACAGAAAATTAAACCTCTTTAACAATAACAAACACCCATAAAACTAAAGGTATCAATGGAATCCAATATTAGATTCCGACACAAACCTGAGTGTCTAATGTTCGGGAATCATTTTAATTTTAATTTTTTTATTATGTTAAAACACATTTTAAGTTTATCAAAGGTTTCTATTCTTTCAAAGAGAAATCAAAGTAGAATTCAAGGTGGATTCCTTGGCTCTGATTGCCTTGAATTACCACCTGAATGTGGACCAAATGAATTTTTGTTTGAATGTACTTGTGTTGATGAAAATACTGGTTTTCCTGGTTAATATGATTTTTAAAAATCATATTGATTAGCTAAACAAAAATCATCCGAAGAAAGTTGTTATAAAACAGCTTTCTTCCTTTGAACTTTTCGGCTCTCAACCAAATACTTTATATTCAAAAATCAACTCCCAGAATCAATTTGCATCATCGCATCCTCTACTTCATGAACTAGCTCATCAAAATGTGCTAATCTTTTTGTCTCACGTGTTCTATTAAATGGTAAATCAATGTCGATATGTTTTACAAAATGTGACGGTGCATGTTTCATGATATAAATATCATCTGCTAAATACACTGCTTCTTGTATATCATGTGTTACAAACAAAATAGTAGGACTAAACTTTTCCCAAATACCGATCAATAAATCTTGCATTTGCAAACGAGTTTTAATATCTAACGCTCCAAAAGGTTCATCCATTAAAAGAATCTCTGGATTAGACATCAAACTTCTAGCTATCGCAACACGCTGTAATTGACCTCCAGAAAGTGTAGGATATTGAGCATACTTTTTTTGATGTCCATCCAAACCGACGAGTTGAATCATTTCCATTGCTTTCTCGTCACGCTCTTTTTTAGAAATTCCTTTAAAACGTAATCCCAAACCTACATTATCCAGCACAGTCATCCAAGGCAAAGAGGAATACTGCTGAAACACCATACTCACTCTATTCTCTTTACTAACTGGTTTCCCTTTGACCAATACTGTTCCTGATGTTGGCTCTTGTAATCCTGCAATATATCTTAATAAAGTAGACTTACCACATCCTGACATACCTAATATAACAGTGAACTGACCTTGCATAGGTTTGTCTTCTACCAGCAAATCCAAATTTTCTATGATCTTGGTTTTCCCTCCATCATAGGATTGGGATATCCCTCTAAGTTCAATCACATTAGGAGCCTGAGGAGTATCTGTAAATTGTAATGCCATATTAGTGTTTGTTTCCTTTATTAATGTGTTTGAAAGGGAATAATATCTTATCAATCATTACAAAAAGTCGATCTTGTAAAATTCCAATAACAACGATGATAATCAATATTGCAAAAGCTTTATCAATTCTACTTTGTCGTTTGGCGGTCCAAATTAACTCACCAATTCCTCCTCCTTTGTTTAGCATTTCTACAATGGTAATATAAGTCCAAGAAATTGCCGTCAAAACTCTTATATCATCAATAATTTTTGAGAATACATATGGCATGTATACGGTTCTAATGGTTTGCCAAGAGGTTGCTCCTAATGTAAAAACAGTATTTAGATATACATTTTGTACCTCATCAATCCGTTGAATGACGACAGGTATTAGATAAACAATGATACCAAAAGCTAGAAAGGATACTTTCATATCACTTCCCAATCCTAACCACATGATAAAAATACCTGTTACCGCAGTTAATGGAATAAAACGATACGAATTGATAATCTGACTAAACAGTCCTCTAAACAAAGGAATTAATCCCAATAAAAATCCAATAGGAATAGATACTAAAATAGCTACCAGATATCCTAGAAAATTTAGCTTTATAGAATAGAATGTATTTCCGATTACATCGTCATTTTTATTTAAATCAGGAAATGCTTTAATTACTTTAACTGGCGACGGAAGCAAAGGATACACTTTGTTTTTCTTAAGCCCGAAAGAAGTCAATTCTTCTATACTCATCTCCTCGAGTGCATCGTAATTAGCAATCAAAAGAGAATCACTCTCATAGTATTTTCGCTCACTTTGAGCAATCTTAGAAATATCTATTGTTTCATCTTGAGTAATTACTGAAGTTGATAAAAACTCAGCCAATAGAAACCATAAACCTATAAGGATTATGGCTCCAATTGCTGTAAGTATTGCTTTATCTTTGGACTCTAAATTTCCTCTAAGCTCAAAAAGTTTTTTGATCCCTGCCATTAGTCTACCACCAATTCAAAGTCTGTTCTTCTGTTCTTAGATTTACAATCTGCATTCTGGTTACGCTCACATCCTGGAACTGGTTTATCTGGTCCATTTCCTAAAATGATAAATCGGTTATGTGGCATTTGATGTTCTTTTTCAAGATAATCAGCCACAGATTGTGCTCTTTTCTTAGACAGCGCAACATTTGATGAACGGTTTCCTACATTATCTGTATTTCCTTCAATTCTAATTCTTGCATTTGCAAATGCTTTTGCAATAGGTGTAAACTGTAGATCTATCAATTGTTTTGAGTTTTCATCTAATTGATATTCTCCTGTTCTAAAACTAATACTTACTTTCTTAGAAGATAAGGATTCTTTTTTCTCTAATGTTTCATCTACCGCAGTAAACTGTTTTTGTTGTTCTGCGTTATGAGAATTACCAGAAAGTGTAGTTTTGTTTACTAAATCTTTTGTAGATAATAGCCTCCAACTTTTTGCGCCAACTGTACTATATCCAAGATTATTATACTTCACTTTCATTTTATTATATAGATCTTCTCCTGTAACTCCGCTATAACTAGGGTTTAATCCGAAGAAATCTTTATTATCTCCATGTGTAGCTAATCTCACATTATTAATTGCATCATAGCAGAAATCTTCCGGTTGAGATAATCCTTCTGCTAAAATTTTTGCAGCTTTCCTTTTATTGCTATCCGAACTATTCAATTCTGAAGCTCCGATCATCCATCCTTCATACAGATCCTGTAGTTGTTCTTTATGAGTTTCAATAAATTCTTTCTTAGAAACGAAAACATCAGCAATAATATGAGTAGCATTTTTGGTACTTTCTAATACTTTCGCTCCAGCTACTTTAGCCACACAGTCTGCATCATCTGGACTCCAAACTACTGCAGCGTCTACTGTATTACTTTTAAAAGAATCTGCAGCATCAATTGCACTAGGAACTTCTACTAGCTGAACATCTTTAGTAGTCATATCACTAGCTTCTAATAACCAAATTAAGAAAGAATGTGAAGGCGTCATAGGTGCCACTGCTATTTTCTTTCCTCTAAGATCACTTACTTTATTAATTCCTCTTGCTGCTACTATTGCGTCTCCTCCTCTACTCCAGTCTGCCTGAAATACAACTTGTGGTTGGTATTGAGATAATCCTTCTACTTCTGTTGGGAATGCGTCAATTGTAGCCCACATTAAATCGATAGAACCATTTTTAAAAGCATCTCTAGAAGCATCGAAATCATCAATTACTTCAAAATTCACTTTAAATCCATAGTCTTTATAAAATCTTGAGTTTGTATTTGCCTTAAAACCTTCATTAAAATATTGTCCTCCAGCATATCCTCCCCAAGTCACTACTCCGATATTGATTACATCTTTGTATCCATCTTTTGTTTTTCCTCCTTTATCTTTAGAGGTTAGTTCTTCAATCTTTTCCTGAGCATCGGGATTATCACGTAGTTGCATAAAAAGATAGTACAAACCACCTAAGATAAGTGCTACAATTAAGAGTTTCGAAAATGGAGTTAATTTAGCTCTTGCCATAATATTTGATTGGTATTTATATTAATCTTCGAAATTGAATAAATCCGAATATTGATTATTTTGTGTTTTAGTTTTTACAATAGGTGCATCCAAATCGACGCTATGTTGATCGTGCACTAATAAATCTTTTTGATTTCCTAAGATCAGAGAGACACCTTCTTTTTCCCATTTCTCTAATAATTCTAATCCTTCTTCTTCAAAAATTCCATTTTGTAAATCGATAGAATCCATGAAATTGGTAGACATATCCATGAAACGTTCCATCTCACCAATTTTCATACTTACATCTTCTGCTATTACTTCTAAAGCACGATCGAACATTTCCTTCTTATCATTATTCCCAGAAATGATATTCATTGCAGATTTCATGGCAGAATGGCTGGCTCTTATCGCCTTTCTTTCCTGCTCTTTTACCATTACTTGATCTTCGATATCCTCTAGAAGAATTTCAGAATTCTCATACATTTTAATAAGAACTCTATACAAAACTTCCATTTTTTTGTAGAGTCCATCCAACTTAAGATTAGATTCTTGCAAGCGTCCTGCTTTCCTAGATTTAAGGATCATGATTCCTTTTTTATCCTTTTCTTTTGCAGCACTTGCTAGTTTAAGATTGCTATTGATACTTTTCTTATTATCGTAGATGATCTGCTGTAATCGCTTCATTTGTCCTTTAAGCACTGCGATTTGCTTAYTCATCTTTTTAAGATTACTCTTTAGATCATCTATATAACTTTTAAGAATACCAATTGGATCTATTTGAATAAAAATACCTGTTATCCAACGCATAAAAGATTTATACATATAGAAAATCAGGTTTCGCATCTTAGGATCTAATACCATATAGATTAAAGCTCCCAAAACAGCTAAAAGCACTCCTAAATACAACGTATTCTCCGCAATCTGTATTAAAAAGGGCAGCACTTTATATAAACCATATAATCCTCCGGCTCCTAAAAGCCCCATAAATAACATCCCGGTTCTACCTTCGGGTTTTTTCCAAAATGATTTTGGTTTTAATGAGTTGTCGTCCATTTATTTTAAATATTTCTGCATTTTAACAATATCTTCCTCAAACTGTTTTTTCAGATGACTGTAAGACACTTTAAAATCGTTCTGCGTTTTATTGATTTTATTATTACTCTCCTCTACTTTAGCCTTTAAATCACTAATCTGTTGCTGATGCTTCGTAATTTCTTCAGTCAACTTTTTAATTTGCTCTGATTTTTCTTTGATGATCGATTGAAACTGTGCTATTTCTCTTTCTCTACCGGATACCTTACTATCAAATTGATTTTTAAATGCTCCTAAAAACTGTTCATTTTCTTTATCCAAAACACCAATATAAAAATTGGTCGTCTGCAAAAGCTTATCCAGAGTTACTCCCATGGTAGAGGCCGTAGCAAAAGCAGAGCGATACTTTGTAGCCTCATCCATTGGCATTTTTTCTAATGCTTTTAGCGATTTTTTGTATTCTAAATAGTCAAATCCATCCAGATTATTTTTCTCAATCGCTTGTAATAATTTTTCAACTATTTTATTATCCAGTGCTCCTTCAGAAGAAACGGTAACTGGATTATTTGGAAGAGGTGGCGGTGTCGAAGCTGCCGGTTTTTTTTCAGTAGTATCTGCCTTATTCTCTTTAGGCTCTGAAGTTTCCTTATTATCTGCTTCGTCTTCTACTATAAATAAAGACTTTAAGTTTTTTAGCATGGTTAGTGAATTTAAACAAATTTATAAAAATAAGTGTTTTGTAAGGATTTAAAATACGTATTTCCTTCTTTCCCTGTAATATATTGGTATCATTTACTAGGAAAATGTTACAGTCAGTATGCCACATACTACTTTACAATCCGATCCCAAGCGATTTTAATTCCTATTAGCAATAACAAGAAGAATCCTATCAAATATTGGAATCTTCCTACGAAAAACACTCCAAAAAACATTCTTTGTAAAACATAAGTAATTATAAAAGTGATCATTATTAGCATAAAAAGTCCTGACAACTTTCCAAAACCTGGTATTTGAGACATGGAAACAGTCTTATTAATAATGATTAAACTTACAATCATTGCTATCAAAGGAACAAAATATGTAACCAAATCTAATTGGAGTAAATTCGTTTTTAAAAAAAAGAAACTATAAAGAAGTAATACCAAGGCCAGCAGTCCTGGTATGGTAACCGCATAAATCAAAGCTCCATAAAAATAGGTAATAGGTGGTTTGAAGTTTGAACGTTTTACAAAAAGTAAACCTATAAGTGAAATTACTATCACTACAGCAAAATACCCTAATACTAAGTTGGGGTGATTGCCAAACCAATTGATAAAATCTTGAACCGTCATTAATCACTAAAGAATAAATATACTACCGTAATATATAGAATAAAATCATAACAAAATAAAATGATCAGTCATTGTTTTTAATTTACAATATACCTTGTATTACCATCTCAAAACTAAAAAAGGTATCGTGATTAGCAAAGTAGCCATTTTATGTTTTAATGTAGTACAGAATCTGTTCTATTAATATACCTTCAAAAATAAATTTAATACCCTATCTTAGAATCAGATTTAAATCGTTATCACTAATAGTCAATCAAAAACTTAAGTTCTGAATATAATTTTCTTAGAATTCATAAATCAAATCACTCTATTTAATGGACTTCCCATTCAATTTCAATCAAAAAAGTTCTTTATTACTTATATTTTTCTTTCATGGTATTGTATTTTCCATTCTAGCCTTGCGAAGAGGTTTCACTAGTAATAATACATCAAGCAAGTGGCTTGGTTTCCTGCTTTTTCTTTATAGCATGTATATAATACCTTATATGTTAGGATATGCAAATTGGTATGCTGAAAAAATTACTAGAGAAATATTATTCTTTATCCCGTTTATGCAGGTATTACTTATCGGCCCTGTTGTATTCTTTTACACCAAAAGTTTATTAAATATTGATTTTAAGCTTTCTCGAAAAGAATATCTCCATTTTTTACCAGCACTATTATATGTTTTTTATAGTTTGATAATTTTTATTACTGATAAATTTATTTTAGACGAATATTATTTTTATGCTAATGATAGAGACAAAGATTTAGAGAATTGGTATCAAGTCACTGGTCTTATTTCTATGGTGTTCTATTTAGTGATAAGTCTTCAACATTATTTCAGATACAAAAAATTAGTCTTTGAAAAGGTTAGTTATGCAGAAACCTTATTGTTTCAGTGGATTCGTAATTTTATGATTGCCTTTCTAATCATTCTGATTTTAAGAGTATTATTTTTTATCACGAATCCTAACTGGGGTAACTTTGGAAGTCAATTTTGGCATTATATTGCTTTTTCTTTTATTTTCTACTACATCGCAATTACTGGTTACAGTAATATTATAAAACAAACCACTTTATTAGGCGAAAAGGTTCAGCTAATAAATGTTTTTGAAGATCAAGCAATAGTATCGAGCGAGACCCCTTCAGCAACCAATTTAGATTTGGATGTACCAATATGGAAAGATAAGCTTGCATCTCTAATGACAGAAAAACGGTTTTTTGAAAATCCGCGATTAACTCTTGCTGATGTAGCTGATGAATTAAGTAGTACAACCAAAACTATTTCTATAGCAGTAAACAATTGTTTTCATATGAATTTTAATGATTTTGTAAATCACTATCGAATTGAAGCAGTTAAAGAAAAATTAAAACAAGGTAAACAAAAGCAAACTACATTACTAGGTATTGCCTTTGATTGTGGTTTTAATAGTAAGTCTACGTTTAATAGAGCCTTCAAGAAAAACACCTCATTATCTCCTAAAGATTATATTCAAAAAATAACTATTAAATAGGTGTCAAATCAAGATTTGAAGCGATTTGATTAGTGGTTAAGTGCGATTTTTGTTTGAAATAATCAATCAATGATCATGAAACTTAATTTCTCTTTAGTATTCTTTTTTGTCTTTTACATTAGTAATGCTCAGGATATAGCATTAAAAAAAATTGACTCTATTATCGAGTCAAAAATTAAAGAAACGGATCCTGGACTAATGGTAGGAATTGTAAAAGATGGAAAAACCATTTATGAGAAATATTATGGGCTTGCAAATCTTCAACATCAAGTAAAGGTTGACGAAAAAACAAGATCTAATATTGCTTCAACAGCAAAACAGTTTACAGCCTTAATGATCTTAGATTTGGCGCTGAGGAATAAGTTAAGTTTAGAAGATGATCTACGAAAATATCTTCCAGATCTTTATAAAAACATAGCACATAAAATTAAGATAAGACAAATCATTAACCATACCAGTGGTATACGTGATTATGTAGAATTATTAGATTTAGAGGGGATGATCTGGTGGAAACGGTTTGGGTTAGACAACAATGATATCATAGAATTACTACAAAAACAAGAAGATTTAGGATTTACACCAGGATCCAAATATTCTTACAGCAATTCAAATTACATTATTCTCGCAAAAATCATTGAAAGTGTCTCTGGACAAAATTTCAACAGTTATTCTAAAACCTTTTTCAAAAAATTAGAGATGAATACCACTTCATTTGTAGAAAAGTATATGAAGGTCATTCCAAATAGAGCAAATCCATATTCTACATGGGGAAATACCGAGTGGTTAGAGGTTCCGACGGTAACAAAAACAAATGGTGAGGGATTTTTATTTACTACTTTAAAGGATCAGTTAATTTATGAACAATTGATACAAAATGCATATGTAGACGATAATAAGCTCTTGATTCAAAGTCAACTTCCTATACCTAATAGCGAAATTAAAACCTATGGTTTTGGATTAGAATTACAAGATATACTTGGACATAAATGTGTTTATCACGCTGGTGGCACATTTGGATTTCACTCACAAACTTATCGATTTCCAAAAGAAAAGCTTACTATTTTTATAATGAGTAACAATGGTGATATAAGTAGTAATCTTATAGGGCAAGAAATTGCCAAAATTCTTTTGCCAACTTCAAATAACAAAGCTTCATATGATAAAATGTACTATCAAAAAAATGATAATGAAAGCATCAATGTCCTGGGTAATTATATCTACCCCAATGAAGATTCGATGGTTCAAATAATTAAAAAAGGAAATAAAATCTACTGGCAAGAAAAAAAATTTACTGTTGAGATATTCTCAGAAGGAAAAAATAAGTATGCCTCCACAAATAATTCAAAAATAAAAATTGTTTTTTATCCAAACGAAATGATGGTTTTCTACACTTCAGGAAAAACAAAGACGTTCAAAAAGCAAATAGGGACACCTGTAACAGTATCAGATTTTAATAATCTTGTTGGCACATATCATAATAGTGAATTAGATGCAAGCTTTGAGATGAAGTTTGAGGGAGAAAAAACATTAAAGTTAAAGTTTTCAGACGATCAAAATTTTGAGAATGTGCTCGTATACAATAGCGTTTTAATGTCGTCGGACAATTATTTTTTAAAAGTTCAAAAAGATGCTTTTGATCGAGTAACCGAGATACTATTATCATATGGAAGAGCACTTAACATGAGGTTTAAAAAGAAGACTCATTTTCAATATCAACCTAAAGTAAAAGCAGGAGATGGATCTATACAAGTAACCACTATTCCATCTAAAAATGGAAATACTTCAGATATTTTATTAACCAAAAATTATAAAAACGGCAATGAGATTTGGTTTAAGCGATTTGGCGGTAGTAGTTATGACAAAGCAAATTCAATTTTAAATGTAGAGGATGGATATATAATCGTGGGTTCAACAAGCTCTTATGGAAACGGGAACTACGATATGTTTGTTATTAAAACAGATAAAAAAGGAAACAAACTTTGGCAAAAAACATATGGTGGTTTTTATAATGAATATGGCTATTCAGCAGAAAAAACAAACGTAGGTTATATTATCAAAAGAACTAAGCAATCCTGCGAAAACAACACAGACATCCATAGAAAATGTAAAAAAAATGTGTGGTTTGTAACAATTGACAAAAACGGTAATGAAATTAATAATCAAATACTGGAGCCTGTAAACTAATAGTAGGAGAAAAATATCAAAATGGTATACTATTAGAAGTTAATTCTAAAGTTGATCAATAAGTGTTCTTTGAAACCTCCAAATCAGAATTAATCTATTTTATTCTATTAGTTTCATATAAACTACGAAATAAATTATTCAATTAAATTTGGATAATAGTATTAGATTATATAATATTTGTGGTACAAATGATGAAAAATAAAGCACATATTACGCCGAGATCGCTGTTTAGTCAGTGTGATTACCGATGGATAGGAGAATTATCCCATCGAAAACGGACGTTGTGTAGCTAATTTTAATCCTTATATATGAAGTGATTTAGATAAAAACTATATAAAACTACAAGCGTTCAAGAAATTGGACGCTTTTTTTATTGAAATTTTTTAGAAAAAATGTATAGAGCTTAATTAGCACATAAAGAATAGCATTTGGAAAGTAAGCATCAGGGAGACAGACAGTTGCCAAAAAATCCAAAATTCGTTGAAAAACGAACAGGAATCCCTATGTCTTAAATCAAATGTAACTATCTGAAAATCAGTAAAATAAATTCAAAAAATATTTGGAGATTAAAAAAAAGTTTAGATCTTTGCACCGTAATCACAACAGAACGAAAATGTGATTGCAATAGTTAGAATATTATAAAAAATAAGAAATGATACCGAGTAATTTAAAACATAGTTTAATCCAACTCTTTGGCGAACGAAGAGCATATTGTTCCGATTGGAATAATAATGGTGTCTATTATATAGAAAAGAAGTGTATGCGAACATAAATCGACATACCATCATAAGATATATAAGAGGCGCCTGATTCAGGCGCCTTTTTTTATTTAAATAGTTCATTGACATACTGAAAACCAAACTTGACGTGTAGCTTAATTGGAAAAGCACTCGGCTTTTAACCGAGGTTATGTGGGTTCGATCCCCGCTGCGTCAACTTTAAGGAAGAGCAAGCCAATTGGCGGTGGCCGCAGTCTTGAAAACTGTTAGGAGCTAATGACTCGTGTGGGTTCGACTCCCACTTCTTCCGCTATGGAGGATAGGCAAATATTGGTTTGTTGCGCTTGTCTGCTAAACGAGTCTGTTTAAGTTCAATTCCTTTGTCCTCCGCAATATTGATACTGTAGCTTAATGGTAAAGCTGGGAGCTGTTAACTCTCGAGATGTAAGTTCGAGTCTTACTGGTATCGCAAAAGACAAGGTGGCTGAAAGGTTAAGGCTACGGACTGCAACGCCGTTTTTTACAGGTTCGAATCCTGTTCTTGTCTCCAAGATTTGGAAGTATTGAGCAATTGGTTGGCTCTCCAGACTGTAAATCTGGCCTCTCCGG
>NZ_WEKL01000038.1 GCF_019295435.1 Aquimarina litoralis | reverse complement strand
AAATCTGGGGGATTGGGATATAAGTAGTGTAACAAATATGTCTAACATGTTCATTACATCAGGACTTTCTACAGCAAACTATGATACTACCCTAATTGGTTGGGCAACCGATTCAAGTGGCAATACTTCAGATGGTATTGATGATATCCCTTCTAACATAACTTTTCATGGAGGTACAAGTAGTTATTGTTTAGGAATGGAAGCTAGAAGCACATTAACCGATCCTACTGGATTCAATTGGGACATCACCGATAATGGTACTGCTTGTGATGTATCAGAATTCTTTATCACTACTTGGCAAACCAATGCAGCAAACGAAAGTATTACCATACCTACCACTGGAAGTGGATATGAGTATGCAGTAGATTGGGGAGATGGAACTATTGAAACTGGATTTACAGGAAATGCTACGCATGCATATGCTACTTCTGGAACGTATACCGTAAGAATCTTAGGAGATTTTCCTAGGATCTATTTTAATGATTCTGGTGATCGCAACAAAATTCAAACTATTGAACAGTGGGGAACTATAGCGTGGACTTCTATGGAAAGTGCTTTTGAAGGATGTACAAATCTAGAAGTAAAAGCAACGGATAATCCTGATTTATCAAATGTTACTTCTATGGGATATATGTTTGCCCAATGTAGTTCCATAGATAAAGATTTTTCCGTTGATTTTTCGGGATGGGATACCAGTAATATTCAAGAATTTACTTGGGCATTTGCTGATGCCATAGCATTTAATAGTAGTAGTATAGGGAATTGGGATGTAAGCCRAGCCACTACTTTTGAATTTATGTTCGTAGGTGCTACAGCTTTTGATCAAGATTTAAGCAAATGGGATATTAGTAGTGCACAAACTATGGAGTCGATGATACGATTTACTTCCATGTCTGAAGAAAATTATGACAAAACTCTAATCGGTTGGGCTACTTTAGACACTGCTTCAGGGGAAACACAAATACCTTCGAATATTGATTTAGAAGTTGATGCTACCTATTGTTTGGGAGCAATGGCCAAAAACACATTAATAAATGCTCCGTATAGTTGGAATATTGATGATGAAGGATTAGGGTGTCCAGATGAAGATCTTTTCATTACCACATGGAATATGGCTACTGATTTTGAATTTATTACACTTCCTGTTGTAGGATCGGGACTAGATTTTGTGGTAGACTGGGGTGATGGTACTGTTACTTTTGAAACCCAAGAAGCGTATCATACCTATGAAAATGCAGGAACATATACCATGCGTATTTTAGGAAACTTTAATCGTTTGAATTTTGATGGATATCCATCAAGTGAAAAAATACGAACCATTGAGCAATGGGGACCGAATTCATGGACGTCTATGGAAGATGCATTTAATGGTTGTACTAACCTTACATTAAATGCCGATGATGTTCCTGATTTATCATCAGTAAGTTCTACACAAGGTATGTTTCAAGGGTGTACTAATTTAGAAGACCTACAAGATAAAATGAATGATTGGGATATGAGTGCTGTTATCGATACCAGGTCAATGTTCGAGAACTGCAGCATATTCAACGAAGTAATTAGTAATTGGAATGTAGCTAATGTAAGAACCATGAATGCTATGTTTCAGTTGGCAACTGCTTTTAATCAAAGTTTAGGAAGTTGGGACATCAGTGCTGCCAATGCAATGGACAATATGTTGGTAGACGCTGGAATGTCTTCAGAAAATTATGATGCTACTCTAATCGGTTGGGTAACTTTAGATGCGGCTTCTGGTGAAACTCAAATACCTAGTGATATTACATTAGATGCTAGTGCTACTTACTGTTTGGGGGAAGCTGCCAGAAATACACTAACGAGTACAACTTATAACTGGACTATTACAGATGGTGGTTTGGGATGTACGCCTACAGATGCTTTTATTACCACTTGGCAAACTACAGATGTTAATCAATCCATCAGAATACCAAAGCATCCTACTAGTTCTGGTTACAATTACAGTATAGATTGGGGTGACGGAACACAATCTTTTAACCAAACTGGAACCGCAAATCACGAGTATGCTTCTGCAGGAACCTATACCGTAAAAATTTATGGAGATTTTCCTCATCCTTATTTTGATAATGCCGGTGCTGCAAGATCAAGATTAATGACTATTGAACAATGGGGAACTCAACAATGGACATCCATGGTTAGCGCATTTGAAAATTGCCCTAATTTAAAATTAAACGCGGATGATAATCCAGACTTGTCTCAAGCAACTTCCCTAGAAGATATGTTTGCAAGATGTACCAATTTTGAAGATGTGAAGGATAGAATAGGAACTTGGGATGTGTCGACTATAGAGCGTATCGACGATATGTTTAAAAATACAACTCTTTTTGATGAGGATATTAGTGGATGGACGTTCAATAATCTAAAAGATTGTAGCTATGTTTTTCAAAATGCTACTGCTTTTAATCAAAATATTTCTAATTGGGATGTGAGTACTGTGGAGAACTTCGAATCGATGTTTGAAGGGGCAGTTGCATTTGATCAACCTATTGGTAGTTGGACCATTGGAACAGTTGAGTATATGATAAGTATGTTCCAAAATGCTACTGCTTTTAATCAAGATCTAAGCAGTTGGAATATGAGTAATGTGCAAGAATTAGAAGATATGTTTGAAGGTGCCTCAAGTTTTGACCAAAATCTTGGTAGATGGGATATTAGCAGCGTTATTTATATGGATGAAATGTTTGTTGGTGCTGGGATGTCTCAAGAGAACTATGATAATACCTTGATTGGCTGGGCTACTTTAGAAGCTGGAGAAACGCAAATTCCTACAGGTATAGATTTAGTAGCAGATGCGACTTATTGTTTAGGAGAAGCTGCTAGAAATATCTTAACATCTGCTCCGTATAATTGGAGAATTATCGATGGCGGACAGGGCTGTATAGCTCCTGTGATTACTTTGATAGGAGATGATCCACAAGTAATAGAAAAGGGTGATACGTATACCGAGTTAGGAGCTGAGGTTACCTATGGAGCCACATTAACAATCAATGCGACTTCTGTGGATACAGATGTGGTAGGTAGCTATACGGTTACTTATAATGCTACAAATACGGTCTCTGGTGCTATCGCAACACAAGTAACCAGAACGGTAGAGGTGGTAGATACTACTGCTCCTGTAATTACCTTAAACGGAGCAAATCCACAAATTATAGAATTAGGAGATCCGTATGTAGAGTTGGGAGCAACTACTGATGATGGTAGTCCCGTTACCCTTGATACTAATATTTCTCTCCTAGTTAGTAATGTAGGCACTTATTCTGCATTGTATTTTGCTGTGGATGCTTATGGTAATAGTTCAACAGTATTCAGGACGGTAGAGGTGGTAGATACTACTGCTCCAGTCATTACGTTAAATGGGCCAAATCCACAAATCATAGAATTAGGAGATCCATATGTAGAGTTGGGAGCAACAACTGATGATGGTAGTCCCGTTACCCTTGATACTAATATTTCTCTCCTAGTTAATAATGTAGGCACTTACTCTGCAATGTATTTTGCAGCAGATGGAAATGGTAATAGTTCGACAGTATTCAGAACGGTAGAAGTGGTAGATACTACTGCTCCAGTAATCACCTTAAATGGAGCAGATCCGCAAACCATAGAATTAGGAGCCGGATATACAGAGTTAGGAGCTACTACAGATGATGGATCTTCTGTGAGTATTGATACCTCAGAATTCATGGATGTRGTTGGCAGTTATACAATCTATTATGATGCTATGGATGGTTTTGATAATTCTGCGGTTCAGGTCACTCGTACTGTGAATGTCGTAGACACCACAAATCCAACAGTCGTATGTCAAAATATTACCGTACAATTGGATGATTCTGGTAATGTAAGTATTACAGCAGCGATGATTGATAACGGTTCTTCAGATCTTTCTGGCATAGCATCACTTGCCATTGATGTTACAGATTTTGATTGTACAAACATTGGAGATAATGTAGTTGTCTTAACCGTTACCGATACTAATGGAAATAGTGATATGTGTATGGCTACCGTTACRGTTGAAGATATCATAGCTCCAGATTTTGATACGACTACAGTACCAACCGATATGAATGTTACTTTTGATACTGGTGATATGTATACATTGGCAGATTTCACTAGTGGAGTAGTATTTACGGATAATTGTGATACGAGTAGAAGTACATTCGCAACGACGATTACTCAAAGCCCAGTAGCAGGTACTTTATTAGGAGCTGGTGATCATGTAATCACGCTAACAGCAACAGATGATAATTCGAATGTAGAAATAGTTTCTTTTACCATTACGGTATCTGATGTACTAAGTGTAGAAGAAAACACAGAGAATATATTTACGGTATATCCAAATCCAGCTACAGATCAGTTTTGGATTACTGGATTATCTGGAGAAGCACAACTGACATTGTTTGATATCAATGGTCGTGTATTACGCACGATAAAAGTTATGAATGACCAAGCTGTTTCTACAACAGAATTATCAGAAGGAGTGTATTTGATCACCATAGAACAAGATGGTACAGTACAAACCACACGATTGATGAAAAATTAGAATACTATTTAGTCATGGTAAAAAGAAGTGTTACGAAGTTAAGGGGTCGTAGCATGGAAGTTTGCCAAACAAAACCATCCGCCTGATGCGGATGGTTTTTGCTATAAAATATTTTGCAACCCCTTTGCAACCCCTGATTTCTTTGTAAACCCTCATATGTTGTTAATTTTGCACTCGATTTAAAAAATGTTTATCAACTTCTTTTTCTAAAAGACCCCTTAGTATGAAACACTTTTACACAACACTTTTTTTATTTGTTGCCTTTATTAGCACTACATTGGCTCAAGATACCTTTCGAATGAAAATTAGGACAACGAGCCCTAATGAAACTTTTACCATCCCAACCAATAGTTCTGAGACCTATAATTATGATGTGAAATGGAGCGACAATTTTTCTTCAGGCGGAATAACGAATATCTTTATTTTTGAAAATGGTTTTACCGGTGATGCTACCCATACTTATTCAGAAGCTCGAGATTATACGATCACGATAAGAGGTACTTTTCCTCAAATCTTTTTTAATGATACAGGAGATAAGGACAAGGTTATTTCTATTGAACAATGGGGAGATAACCAATGGATCAGTATGGAAAGCGCATTTTATGGGTGTACTAATTTAGAAATAAATGCTACTGATGCTCCCGATTTATCGCAAGCTACTTCTTTAGAAAATATGTTTAGAGAATGCCCGTCAGTAGATTTCAGTCTTGCCAATTGGGATGTAAGTACTATTACACGCATGAACGGAATGTTAGCAGGAGGTAGACTATCTGTAGATAATTATGATGCTACATTAATTAGTTGGGCAGGACAACTTTTACAATTTAATGTCAATTTTGATGCTGGTGCCAGTACGTATTGTACTGCTATATCAGCGCATGCTGATCTTGCAGATCCTGTGGCTAGTATTTATGACTGGACCATCAATGATGGCGGACAAGTTTGCGAAGAAGATAAGTTTATTACTACCTGGCGAACAACAACTGCTAATCAAACCATTACGATACCAACAACAGGAACAGGTTATGATTATACGGTATTTTGGGGAGACGGTTCTAATACCACTAATAATACATCGAGTGCCTCTCATGTTTTTGAAACACCTGGAATTCATAGGATAGAAATTTATGGGGATTTCCCAAGAATCTATTTTGATAATTTAGGAGATAGAAGTAAGCTATTGACTATAGAGCAATGGGGAACGCAGCAATGGACAAGTATGAACTCAGCATTTGAAGGATGTAATAACCTGAAACTAAATGCAGATGATACACCCAATTTGAGTATCGTAACTTCTATGGAAGAAATGTTTAGTAGAACGACTAATCTAGAAGATTTAAAAGATAGAATAGGAAGTTGGAATACCGGGAACGTAAGAAATATGGATGGGGTATTTGAATTTTCTGGCTTTAATGAAAATATCAATACCTGGAATGTAAGTTCGGTTGAGGATATGACGTTTATGTTTAGATCAACTAGGAACTTTAATCAGCCGCTAAATAATTGGGATGTTAGAAATGTTCGAAGAATGGTATCAGCTTTTTCTGATTCTAGAGCATTTAATCAAGATATCAGTAACTGGAAATTAGAAAATATAGATGGTGCACTTGCTTTTAGTAGTGTATTTATCTTGGCTAGAGCTTTCGATCAAGACTTAAGTGGGTTAGATGTAAGTTATTTTCCGGATAACTCTTTTTTCGATGCTCTCTTTACGGATAGTAATATGTCCAAAGAGAATTATGATAAGACTTTGATGGGATGGGCAACTTTAGATACAGCAGCTGGTGAAACTAGAATTCCTACTGGAATTTCATTTAGTGCTGGGAATATAGAGTATTGCCAAGGAGCAACCGCAAGAAAAAGTCTTATTGATAGTTATGGTTGGTCAATTTCGGGAGATATTCTTAGCTGCGAAGAAACTGATAAGTTTATTACCACCTGGCAAACTACTACAGCTAATGAAAGTATTACCATAAGAACTTCTGGCCCTGGTTTTGACTACATCGCAGAATGGGGAGATGGCACCACTACCAATGAAATAGGAAATGCTTCTCATACCTATGCTACAGCTGGTACGTATACGGTGAAAATTTCTGGGGCATTTCYAAGATTATATATCAACAATTCTGGTAGTATAGGGAATAAAATGCGTTCGGTAGAACAGTGGGGAACCATACAATGGTCTTCATTCGATAGAGCTTTTGAAGGTGCTAGTAATGTAGTGATTAATGCCACAGATATTCCTGATCTTTCTAATGTGACCACCATGTTCGAAGCCTTTAAAGATTGTGGCAGTCTTGTGGATAATGGAGGACAAATGAAACATTGGAATGTAAGTACTATTGAAAACTTTGTAAGCATGTTTCGAAATACCAATTCATTTGATGAAAATTTGGGAAATTGGGATTTAAGTAGCGCTATTACACTTGCAAATATGTTGGATGGTAGTAATTTAAGTACTTCTAATTACGATGCCACCCTAACAGGTTGGGCAGAGAATCCAAATACACCTAATGACTTAGGTTTTGGAGCTGTGGGACTACAATATTGTTTTGCCGAAGATGCAAGAAATACTTTAGATATTGATAAAAATTGGAGTATTGGTGACGCTGGTTTAGGATGTGCAGCTACGGACTTTTTTATAACCACTTGGCAAACAACTACAGCAAATCAAAGTATTACCATTCCTACTACAGGATCAGGATATGAGTATGATATCGATTGGGGAGATGGAACAATCGAGTTTGGAGCTACTGGAAATACTTCACATACTTATACTACTGCTGGAGCTTATCAGGTGAAAATAATTGGAGATTTTCCAAGAATCTATTTTAATAATACAGGATCTAGAGATCTTATTACTTCTGTGGATCAATGGGGAACCCAACAATGGACGAGTATGGAAAGTGCATTTTATGGATGTACCGCTTTAGAATTAAATGCATTAGATATTCCAGATCTAAGTCAGGTGACATCATTAGCACGCATGTTTAGAGGGACTTCCAGTTTTGTAGATAATGAGGATCTTATGAATTCCTGGGATACGAGTACAATTACGGATATGTCTCTTATGTTTACCGAATCTATCTTTGATTTTAATATTACTTCCTGGGATGTAGGGAATGTGATGAATTTCTTTAGAATGTTTGATGGAGCTACAGAATTTAATCAAAATATTAGCGGTTGGAACATTGGAGAACATGTGACAGGTGCTATTACTATGGGAGTCATGTTCAAAGATACCGAAAAGTTCAATCAACCCATTGGAGATTGGGATGTGAGTAAAGTAACTGATATGAGCGGTATGTTCTTGGGAACCAAAGTATTCAATCAATCTTTGGAAAATTGGGATGTTAGTGATGTGAGAGGATTCATCAGTATGTTTGAAGAAGCAGAAGCTTTTGATCAAAGTTTAGCCACTTGGGATTTGAGTAATGCAATCAATATGAATGATATGTTCAAAAACTCGGAACTATCGCGTTCAAATTATGATGCTACATTAAATGGTTGGGCTACCTTAGAAGTTGGAGAAACACAAATTCCTTCAGGAATTAGATTCAGCGGAGGTAATAGCTCATATTGTTTTGGAGAAACAGCAAGAAATATATTAAGAAGTGCTCCTTATAATTGGAATATTGTCGATGGAGGATTGGATTGTAGCGATGCTTTTATCACTACTTGGCAGACAACTTCAGATAATGAAAATATTACCATTCCTACAACAGGAATAGGATATGATTATGCTATAGATTGGGGTGATGGTACTGTAGAAAATGGATTTACAGGAAATGCATCACATCGTTATATAACTCCAGGTACGTATACGGTAAAAATTATAGGAGATTTTCCTCAGTTTGCTTCCTTAGTAGGAGGGATAGGTAATGCTGAAAAGTTACAAACTATTGAACAGTGGGGAGATATGGAATGGAGAACAATGTTTCAGGCATTTTCGAGATGTGCTAATATGAATGTTACTGCTACAGATACTCCTGATTTATCACAGGTAACAGAAATGGGACAAATGTTTTTTGGATGTACTAGTTTGGAATCTCCTGATTTTTCAGCTTGGGATACTTCTAATGTTACCGGTATGGGCTGGATGTTTTTAAGTGCTAGAAATTTCAATGGCAATATTACTACTTGGAATGTTGGTAATGTTACTGATTTTGTATTGATGCTCGGAGGAGCGAGAAACTTTAATCAGAATATTAGCAGCTGGAATATCGGAGAAAATGTGACGGGTACAATAAGTATGGAGAGTATGTTAGCGAGTACTGAAAATTTTGATCAGGATTTAGGAAGTTGGGATTTACAGAAGGTAACAGATATCAATGATATCCTGAATAACTCTGGACTTTCTGTTGGTAATTATGATGCTACCTTAATAGGCTGGGCTTCGAATGCCAATACTCCTAATGACCTGGTTTTAGGCGCAGACGGACTGACGTATTGTGTGGGAGAAACAGCAAGAAACACCCTCACGAATGCACCTTATAATTGGACTATAGATGATGGAGGATTGGATTGTGGTGATGCGTTTATTACTACTTGGGAAACGACTGTACCTTTTGGAACAGTTACCATTCCTACTAACGGCGGTGGTTATAACTACAATGTAGATTGGGGAGATGGAATCGTAATATCTAATGTAACAGGAAATATTACTCGTAAATATGATACACCAGCGACCTATACCATAAAGATTACGGGAGATTTTCCAAGAATCTTTTTTGATAACGATGGAGACTCTAATAAGATTTTATCGATTGAACAATGGGGGACACAACAATGGACTAGTATGGCATCTGCTTTTGAAGGTTGTAGAAACTTAGTATTGAATGCTGATGATACTCCTGATTTATCTAATGTTACTGACATGTCTAGGATGTTTAGAATTGCACTAAACTTAGTGGATAATAAAGATGTAATGAATTCATGGGATACTTCTAATGTGACTAATATGGATGCATTATTCCAATCCGCAATAATGTTTAACGAGAATATTATTTCTTGGGATGTTGGAAGTGTAACTGATTTCTCTAATATGTTTGGAGGAAGTACTATTTTTAATCAAAACATTAGTGGCTGGAATATCGGAGAGTTTGTGGATGCATCGGATGAGATAAATATGGCTGGAATGTTCAATTTCACTGAAGATTTTAACCAACCACTTAATAACTGGGATGTGAGCAAGGTGACCAATATGGCGAGTATGTTTTCTGGAACGCAGTCCTTTAATCAACCTTTAGATCGCTGGAGTACAAGTGCTGTTGAAAATATGTCATCTATGTTTTCTGTTTCTCAGGCCTTTGATCAAGATTTGGGTGCTTGGGATATCTCTAATGTTCGAGCGATGAGTAGTATGTTTAATAATGCAGAACTCTCTACAGAAAATTATGATCAGACCTTAATCGGTTGGTCTACTCTCGGCACAGGAGAAGCACAAATTCCAACAGGTATTATGTTTAATGCTGGAAATAGTACTTATTGTTTAGGAGAAACGCCGCGAAATACCTTAACATCTGCTCCGTATAATTGGACCATCAATGATGGAGGACAAGCTTGTATCGATCCTGTTATTACCTTATTGGGAGATAATCCTCAAATTATAGAAAGAGGTGAAACTTACAACGAATTAGGAGCTGAACTAACCTATGGAGCAACATTGACTATCAATGCAACATCAGWAAATACGAATCAGGCTGGAAGTTATACGGTTACTTATAATGCTACTAATGCGGTTTCAGGTGCAACCGCCACACAAGTAACTCGAACTGTGAATGTAATAGATACCACAGCACCAATAATTACTTTGGATGGAGCAAATCCACAAACCATAGAATTAGGAGCTGGATATACTGAGTTAGGAGCTACAACCGATGATGGTTCTGCCATAAGTATTGATACTTCAGAATTTATTGATGCAGTAGGTAGTTATACGATATATTATGATGCTACAGATGCTTCTGGTAATACTGCAGTTCAGCTAACTCGTACAGTGAATGTAGTAGACACAATAGCACCAATAATCACTTTAAATGGAGCAAATCCACAGACTATTGAATTAGGATTTGGATATACTGAGTTAGGAGCCACCACAGATGATGGTACTTCTGTGAGTATTGATACCTCAGAATTCATGGATGCAGTAGGTAGTTATACGATCTATTATGATGCTACCGATGCTGCTGGTAATCCTGCAGTTCAGGCAACTCGTACAGTGAATGTAGTAGATACCACCGCACCAGTGATTACTTTAGATGGAGCAAATCCTCAGACTATAGAATTAGGCGCTGGATATACTGAGTTAGGAGCCACCACAGATGATGGATCTTCAGTGAGTATTGATACATCAGAATTCATGGATGCAGTAGGTAGTTATACGATCTATTATGATGCTATGGATGCTTCGGGTAATGCTGCAGTTCAGGTAACGCGTACAGTGAATGTAGTGGACACCACAAATCCAACAGTAGTATGTCAAAGTATTACAGTACAGTTAGATGATTCTGGAAATGTAAGTGTTACAGCGGCGATGATTGATAACGGTTCTTCAGATTTTTCAGGAATAGCATCACTTGTCATTGATGTTACAGATTTTGATTGTGCTACTATCGGAGACAATGTTGTTGTCTTAACCGTTATAGATGCTAATGGAAATACAGATATGTGTATGGCTACCGTTACGGTTGAAGATATGATAGCTCCAGAATTTGATATGACTACAGTGCCAACCGATATGAATGTTGCTTTCGATACAGGAGATATGTATACCTTGCCTGATTTCACTAGTGGAGTAGTAGTTACAGATAATTGTGATACGAGTAGAAGTGCTTTAGCAACAACGATTACTCAAAGTCCAATAGCAGGTACTTTATTAGGAGCAGGTGATCATGTAATTACCCTTACTGCGACTGATGATAATTCAAATGTAGAGATAGTTTCTTTTACCATTACCGTATCTGATGTATTGAGTGTAGAAGAAAACACAGAAAATATATTTACGGTATATCCAAATCCAGCTACCGATCAATTTTGGATTACAGGATTAAACGGTGAAGCAAAATTAACCTTGTTTGATATCAATGGTCGTGTATTACAAACAATAAAAGTTAWGAATGACCAAGCTGTTTCTACAACAGATTTATCAGAAGGAGTGTATTTGATTACCATAGAACAAGATGGTACATTACAAACTACACGATTGATGAAGAAGTAATATAACAATCATTCTCGTGCAAAAGATATACTACGAAGGTAAGGGGTCGTAGCATAGAGGTTTGCAAAGTAAAACCATCCGTCTCAAGCGGATGGTTTTTTGTTTTTGTATTAAAAAATTGAAACCTATTTTCCTTTGAAAATAATTACCTTTATGTATATTCGGTTTTATGATAAGGTTGTGTCATTTATTAATATTCGTTCTATCGTTTTGTAGTTATGTTGCTTTTGCACAAGAGCAGGATTCTACCTTAGTACAATTACAAAATAGGGTAAATGATGCTACTACAGATTCTTTAAAAGTTGAAGCTTTATTAAGTTTGGGTGTATATCAATTACGAAGAGACTTTAATAAAGTAGAAAACTACAGCAGAGAGATAAACAGTATTTTAAAAAAGCCTAATCTTAGATATGATACCAATCTACAACGTGCAGAAGTATTCCAACAGCTAGGAATATTATATCGTAAAAGAGCACAATATGGTAAATCCATGAAGTATTATATCGATGCGCAAAAGATTTTTTTGCAATACAATGATTCACTTAACCTATCTTCTAATTATCATAATATTGGTAACGTATACAAATTTCAACAGGAATATAGAAAGTCTATTCATGAGTTTGAAAAGGCAATTGCTATTAATGAGTCCTTAGGAATTCCTAAAAAGATTGGAGATAATTATAATGCCTTAGGTGGATCATATCGAATGATTAAAAAAATAGATTCAGCAACTTATTTTCTTGAAAAAGCCTACAAAGAATATGAACTCGCTGGATATGAAGAGGGAAAATATCGAGTACTTGCTAATAAAGCACAAATTTTAAATGTACAAAAGAAATACGCTGAAGCATTAAAATTTCAACTAGAATACTTGGCATACGTAGAAAAGAAAGAAATAAAAGAATCTACCGCTACCGCACATTATAATTTAGCTCGTACGTATAACGATTTGAAACAGTTTGATAAAGCAATACAGCATATAGATCAATCGATACAAATAGCTAAGAAAGAAAAGTTGGGAAGAAGATTGGCAGTGTCTTACAAAAGAAAGAGCCTTTCCTATTATAAAATGAAAATGTTTGAGGAAGCATTGGATTATTATAGAAAATTTGCAAAGGTTAATGATAGTGTTTTTAATCTTCAAAAAGCCAAAGAAATTCGAGAAGTAGAACTTCAATATGAATTTGAACAACAAAAACTAAAAGATAGTATTCAATTTGCCGAAGAGAAGAAACGAATTTCTACAATTGCCGAAAATCAAGAACTTAAAAAGAAATGGTACTTAACTCTCTTGTTAATAACATTGTTTCTGATTGCCGGAATTACTTATTATGGATTCCGATACTTCAAAAAAGTATGGAAACAAAATCAACTTAAAGAGATAAAATTAACTAATAAGATAGAAGAATTAAATACTGAAGTTTCCTTAAAAAAAGAAGAGGTAACTGATCTCATGAAGGAAACCCTTATTCATCTAAGAACAAAAGAAAAGTTGGCTAATGACCTAAGTAAATTATCAGACCAAGAAGAAGGGATTTCATTGACTGGGATCATTGCAGAACTCAAAGCGGATAAATTGGAAGATGCTAAATTAATTTTACTTAAGAAAAACATTGAAACATTGAATTATGAGTTTCTAAAAAAGCTAAAGATTAAGCATCAATCTCTCACTAAAACAGATATAGAAATTTGCTCTTTTATTAAATTAGGATTGTCTAGAAAAGAGATTTCTAATTTGAGAAAAACAAGCTTGGATGCGGTAAAATCAACTCGTTATCGCTTGAAAAGTAAACTTGGTCTTACTGCAAAAGATTCATTAGATGCATATATTCGTTCACTTTAAACTAACCTTTCTTTACATCACCGATTAATTTTTTTGACATTGAATAGTAAGACTTAGATGAAATGTCTTAAAGTATTTGTAATTAAAGGCTTTACGGTTGTTGTACCCTCATTTGCACCCCTTAATATCTTTATTTTTTCAAATTTCATGTGTTATTTAGCGGAGTCAAAATTCGATAGTTATGTGCAAATTAATGAAAGAATTATATCGTATTAAAAAACAAAAAAGGGAGTATAAAATAAAGATGGATGAAATCATAACTAAACAAAAAGAACTTGAGAATCAGTTACGAGATTTAGAAAATATAGAAAAGGAATTAAAAAAATTAAAAGAATAACAAAAACAACTGTATATAAACATCTTGACTCTAAACAGTTTTCGATAAAGAGGATTAAAATTTAACAAACAAAGTATATTCTATTACAATTCAAAACTTTAGCTTCGCGCGAATTTTAAAATAAACACATATGATAAAAAAAATACGTACCATTTTTATAATTGTATGCGCAACATACTCAGTTGCTGCTCAAAGTGATTCTGATAATCCACTAGCAAAACAACTAATAGCCGAAGACCTTTATGTACAAGGTTCTTTAGGAATAGGAACAGGTATTACTAATGGACAGGCATTTGGATCTGATACAATGATTTTTAAAGAGGATAATCTTAGAATGTTTTTTGATGATGCATCATCATCAGCTTCGTTCCCCTCTAATGATTGGCGTTTTACCTTTAACTCTAATAGTAATGGAGGAGATAGTTATTTTTCTGTAGATGATGCTACTGGCGGGACTTCACCATTTCGAGTAGACGCTGGAGCGCCTAATAATGCATTTAGAATTTCTGCTAATGGAAATGTAGGTGTCGGAACAAATTCTCCTGGTGAATTTGAGTTACATGTATTGGATGGTGATACTCCTGCATTGCGATTAAATCAGAATGGATCAATGGGGTATACCCCTCAAATTTTTGATGTTGCAGGTAATGATGCTAACTTTTTTATTCGAGATGCCACAAACGGAAGTAAGTTACCATTTAGAATTCAGCCTAATACTCCACAGAATGCACTAACACTTCGTGCAAATGGAGCCGTTGGAATTGGTACGTGGGGACCAAATGGCAATGCATCAATACATATGTCTTCTAATAGTAAAGGATTGTTAATCAATCGTATGACAAATGTTCAACGTGCCACTTTTGCAACAAACTTAGATGACGGAGAAAATGGAATGATGGTGTACGATACTGAAGATAAAGTAGTCTACACATGGGATGGAACACAATGGGTCGATATTTCTACAGATACCAATACGGATACAGATGATCAAACGATTGATGTATTCCAATTAACGGATAATGACTTAGAATTATCATTAGCAGATGATGCCGAAGCTACTAAAAATGTCAGTCTTGCAAAGTATTTAGACAATACTGACAATCAAGATTTGGATTTATCTGGTAATACTTTGAGCCTTACTAATGATGGTACATCAGTTGATCTATCAGGATATTTGGATAATACGGATGCTCAAAGTTTGTCACTGTCCACAAATACGCTCAGTATATCAGGAAATGCATCTACAGTGGATTTATCGAGATATTTAGATAATACTGATAATCAAGATTTGGATTTATCTGATAATACTTTGAGCCTTACTAATGATGGTACATCAGTTGATCTATCAGGATATTTGGATAATACGGATGCTCAAAGTTTGTCACTGTCCRCAAATACGCTCAGTATATCAGGAAATGCCTCTACAGTAGATTTATCAGGATATTTAGACAATACGGATAATCAGGAATTATCACTAAATAATACTACGCTTAGTCTTTCGGGAGGAAGTAATACAATTGATCTTTCTGTTCTTCAAGATGGTACAGGAACTGATAGTCAGACTTTGGATTTATCCAATAATATGTTAAGTATTAGTAACGGAAATACAATAGATTTTTCAGGATACATTAATAGCGATGCACAGAATTTAACTGCTGCCACGCTGTCTGGAACAGATCTTACCATTGCTATTGAAAATGGAACTTCAGTATCTGTAGATTTGGCACCTCTAATTTCCGGAATTCAGTCAGATCTGGCTATAGCACAAACTGAAATTATAGCATTGCAAGATGAAAATGACACTCAACAAGATCAGATAGATGATTTAACAGCAAGACTTGAAGCTTTAGAACAAACTTTAGGTGTTCCAGAAAATAATCCAGGAAAAGCAAAAACAGCAATTCTTTATCAGAATATACCAAATCCATTTAACGGAACATCTTCCATCAAATATTACCTTCCATTAAGTATTAATAAAGGAGCAATAGTATTTAGTAATACAAGTGGACAAGTGGTCTCTACCATTAACTTAGAGGAGCGAGGAGAAGGTGTTGTTTACATCAATAGTGATGGACTTACATCAGGAACTTATTTCTACAGTTTGTATGCAGAAGGAAGGATGATTGATACCAAAAAAATGGTGATACAGTAATTCTTAATAGGTTATTGTACCGTATTATTTTAGACTATTCAACTGAAATTTCACGAAGGCATGGGCCCGTAAATTTCTTTGGAATTTTGAAACCATCCACCTTAGGCGGATGGTTTTCTTTTTTATAAACACTAAGTTTGTATCCTATGAAAAATACATTCTTTTTAGTAATAGTTCTTCTTTTTTCTGCATTAATAGGTCGCGGACAGGATACTATACTCCTAAATTTAGAAAGGAAAGTAGACGAAGCAATAATCGACACAGTAAAGATCAAGGCATTATTAGCGTTAGGTGAGTATCAATTAGGTCGAGATTTTAATAAAGCTGAACAATATTTTTTAGAAGGATTAGATGAAATTAAAGACAAGGATGAAAGCTACTATCAATCGTATCGAGCTGCATTATATGTTCAATTAGGAGTAGTAAATAGAAGAGAAGCTAATTATCCCGAAGCCATCAATTATTACATACAAGCATTACGCTTTTATGAAAGAGAACAAAATCTTTCAAAAATGGGAGATGTTTTTCATAATATGGCTTTGGTATATCGATATCAGAAAGAACATCGTAGAGCAATAGAGAATTATAAGAAAGCTATTGTTTTAAAAGAAAAAGTAAAGGATACGCATGGTTTAGGAGCCGGATATAATATGATGGGCGTATCATATCGACAAAATAAGCAATTGGACTCTGCATTGATTTGTTATCAAAAAGCAGAGAAGTATTTCATGATGATTAATAGTAAAGAAGATTTACATGGTGTATATGGTAATCTAGCAGTTGTGTATGGTGTTCAGAAAAAGTATAACCTTTCTATTCCTTTAAAAAAAACAAACCTTGCATACTATAAAAAAATTGGGAAACGTCTTTCTATCTGTGTGGAATATTATAATCTTTCTCAGGATTATAAACGATTAAAGGATTGGGATATATGTCTGAAGTATGCTGATTCTTCATTACAAGTAGCCAAAGAAGAAGGTTTTAAAGAAAGGATCTCTGTAGCATATCTAAGAAAAAGTTATGCAAATGCTCAAATGGGTGATTTTGAAAATGCCTATGAAAATTATCGTAAGTTTAATAGAGCTTCTGATGAGATTTTTAACTTAGAAAATGAAAAAAAAATCCAAGCATTAGAACTGAATTATCAATTTGAAAAAGAAAAACAAGCCGATAGTTTACAATTCGTACAGGAAAAAAGAGAGGTAGAACTCATTGCTAATGCAGAAACTTCAAAGAAAAAATTATACTTTATTTTATTATTAATAAGCTTACTAGGAGCCATATTGGTAGCTTGGTTGCTTAGACGGAATCATATACAACGTGTACGTGTTGCCCAACTAGAGTATGAAAAAGAAAAGAAGCATTTACATCAAGAAATTACAGAAAAAGAGTTGGAGATTAAAAAGTTAATTGCAGATAATACAATGCGAATATCTTTTAAGGAAGAATTACTTGATAAAATAAAGAAGGATGTTTTAACAGAAACTCCCGAAAATATATCAAAATCATTACAGTCATTAACTTCACAATTAAAACGGCAAATAGCAACCGAACAGAAATTATCTGGATTGCAGGAAAAAATTAGTCAGGTTAATATAACTTTTGATAAAAAACTTCAAACGCTATATCCAGATTTAACAAAAGGTGAAAGGGAAGTCTGTGCATTACTTCGTTTAAATCTTTCCATTAAAGAAATCATGACCATAAGAGATGTTTCGGTAGATTCTGTTAAATCTATGCGCAGAAGAATCAGAAAAAAAATACAGGTGCCAGAAGGCGAAGATTTAGAATTATTTATTCAACAATTAGCTTAAAAAGATGTTTTTTAAAATGTGAAAGGGAAAATGCCACTTTTTAACACCTCTATTTTATAATATGAGTTGGAATAATTACTAGTATTGTAATACTAACCTAATTATCCCTACTTTTTATGATAATATTCTACTCATTCCTACTCTTTATAAGTTTGCTCGATAGTATTTTGTTTGGCGCTATCATCATATTATTAATTTTATCATTATTTCTTTTTCGCCAAAATCGTCAACAATCTAAAAGTATACAACAGTTGAAGTACGATACATTGATATTAGAACAAAAGGTGAAAATAAAAGAAGACGAAATAAAAGACTTTAATGCAGACATGGATGTACAAAAGGTTCTCAAAAAGGAACTATTGCGTAGTTTGCAGAACGCAGTAGCGCAAGAGAATATGACTTCAGTTAAAAAATCATTATATGCTTTGATTACCCAATTTAGATGTCAAGTATATAAAAACGTAGGTTAGAGAAGACCTGTATTTGTTTTGATAATAAGTTGCTATTTATGTATATATTCTTCATGTAATTACATACGCTTAATTTTATTGAAACCTTGTGAATCCTTGATTTTATTGGAATGACACCTTTTGACACTTAGAGAATAGGAGTAACTCATTTTAGGTGTTTTATAATTGCATAGAAATTTATAAAACCCCTTAGAATGAAAAAATCATTACTCTATACTTTTTGTCTATTCCTTAGCGTATATACGTATTCACAATATACCGCAATACCAGATTCAAATTTTGAGGCAGCATTATTACCATATGATGATATTCCTAATGATAATCAGATTTTAACTGCTAATATCGCCTCATTGACTTCATTGGATGTTTCTAATAGTAACATTTCCGATATAAGCGGTATTCAAGACTTTGTGTCATTAGAAACCTTATTAATCA
This sequence comes from Aquimarina litoralis, assembly GCF_019295435.1. Lineage (GTDB taxonomy): Bacteria > Bacteroidota > Bacteroidia > Flavobacteriales > Flavobacteriaceae > Aquimarina > Aquimarina litoralis_A. Next base: position 30,496 of record NZ_WEKL01000038.1, on the reverse strand, counting down.
ATGATAATAATATTTCAACTATAGATCTTAGCAATCTTGTAAACTTAATAACGCTTAGAGTCACCAGAAATCAACTGACCACTTTAGATCTTACTGATCAATCGGCATTAGATACGGTAATAGCGGATAATAATGATATAGAATCGATACAGATTAGTTCAGCAACATTAAGATATCTTCAATTGTTTGGTAATAATATGACCACTATTGATGTAAGTAGTTTTACACAATTAGAACAATTATTTGTAGGAAATAATAGTTTAACAAGCCTTAATGTAACAAATAATACATTATTAAATAGAATCGAATTTCAGAACAATGATATCCAATTGATAGATGTTTCTGCATTGTCAGGATTGCGATTTCTAATTGGATTTAATAACGATTTAAGATTTGTAAATGTAAAAAATGGGAATAACCCAATATTAGAAGATCTTCGATTAGAGGGCAATGCGAATTTGAGATGTATCCAAGTGGATAATGCTGTCGACGCAGATGCAGGAGGAGGAAATTATGCAAATTGGATGATTAATAGTGCTACTTCAAGTTATGCTGATCAATGTCTTACTGCAGTGCCTGATGATAATTTTGAGCAAGCACTAATTGATGCAGGATATGATACCGGTGCATTAAATAATACGGTTCCAACAGAAAATATTACATCCGTAGATATATTTTTTGGAGGTACTGGCGGACAATTATATAACAAAGGAATTATTGATTTTACAGGTATCGAGGATTTTGTTTCTTTAATACAACTGTCTAGTACCGGAAATCCAGCAACAGTCTTAAATTTAAGCAATAATGCGAATTTGGAGATTTTAGAGCTAAACGGTACTGAATTAATGAATTTAGATTTGAGCTCTAATCTAAATATAACAATTGCTAATATTTCAGATAGTCAATTACAGACTTTAGATCTAGGAGCTAATACTATTTTAACAAACCTTTCTATTAGTGGGCCACTAACAGCCTTAGATATTAGTGCCAATTCTGCGTTAGAACTATTGTCCATTAGGAACAGCCAATTAACAAGTATAGACATCTCTACAAATACCGGATTAAAAAGATTAGTTTTAGATACTAATCCACTTTCAGATATTGATGTAAGTGCTAACACAGGACTGACAGATATTACTATAAATAATTCCTCCCTCATAAATCTGGATGTTAGTGCAAATACTGCATTAGATTATCTGGAGTGTACCAACAACCAATTAACCAGTCTAGATACTAGTAATAATATATTATTAGAAGAATTATACTTTTCGGATAACCAAATTACTAGTCTAAATGTAAGTGCCAACACTGCTCTAGAATACCTGTATGGCAACAACAATATGTTGACCAATTTAGATTTACGCTCAAATACCTTATTAGAAGAGTTAGAAGTTAATAATAATTCACTAACACTACTTAACCTTAAAAATGGAAACAATCTTAGTACATTATATTATGTATCGATTATAAATAATCCAAATCTTAGTTGTACAGAAGTGGATGATGAAACTGCTGCTAATGCAGGCATAGGAAATTATAGTGGTTGGGATAAAGATATGACCACTTCCTATTCAGAAATGTGTACGGATTGCGCCATTGATGGTGATGTACGAATTGCGTCGCAATTAGAATTAGATACTTTTTTAGCACAACTCGGAAGCTGTAAAACTATTAATGGAAGCCTTACAATACGTAATGCAAATGATATTTCGGATCTTTCTGGATTAGTAGGTGTTGAAGTAATTAATGGTAGGTTAGCAATTGGTGATAATGAGCTTTTACCTAACTTAAATGGTTTACAAAATTTACAAACTCTTACAGGTGGGTTCACTATCTTTCGTAATGATGTACTTACTGATATTACAGCACTTTCTGGAATTACTGATCCTATAGAAAACTTTTCTATCTCTGATAATCCGCTATTAACAGATATATCTTCAATACTTGACTTAACGGTTACCGAGTTATTACGAGTTGATGATCAGACATTAACCCATGCATTAGTTTTTCCTAATGTTACGACACTTACGGGAGATAATACTTTTAATAGTGCTGGTCCAGGATCTCTAATTTTTTCGGATGTAGTAACCTCGTCCATTAGTGTCCCTAACCTTACGATGGTAGAAAACTTTTTTACATTCAGAAATGTAGATACAGCTATGATATCTTTTCCAGAGTTAATCAGTACTGGAAGAAGTTTTAATTTCAGTAACGTAAATAGTATCAATTTGGACTTTAGTAGTATACAAAGCTTTGGTAGTTTTACCCTTGATGAAACACAATTAACTGATTTGTCATCCTTCAGTACAGTAACTTCTATAGGAACGAGTATTAATATTGTAAGAAATCCAAACCTTATTTCACTAACAGGATTGAGTAACGTTACCACGACAACTAGTGCTTTCTTAAATGTTAGTGATAATGATGCTTTAGTTAACTTAGATGGGCTTGATTTTATGTCGGACGCAACAGATTTTTTGGTAATTGAAAGAAATGCGATGTTAACTCATATTGATGCCTTACAATTAGTTACTTCTACAAGATATATCCGAATAAAAGACAATCCGATGCTTACTAATGTGGATGGTTTACAAAGTCTTACCGAAACTACGGAAACAGATATGAGTCCTTTTCTTCAGTCAACGATATCAGGAAATGCGATTACCTCATTAAATCTTACGAGTTTAAGAACAGTTAACAACCAACTCAATATTGTAGAAACGGGAGTTGCTAATTTCTGTGGTTTGTATAGCTATGTTGCTGATGGAAATGGACAAACTACATTGAACCTTTCAGGAAGTACATTTACAATAGCAGATATTTTAAATTGCGAAAATGTAGCACCGATAATTACACTTTTAGGTGATAATCCTCAAATAATAGAGGAAGGATCAGGCTATACAGAATTGGGAGCTACTACCGATGATGGAAGCAATGTGGTGATTGATGCTACTGATTTTGTGGATGCTGTTGGTACATATACAATAACATATAACGCCACGAATGCCTCAGGAATGGCATCAGCTATAGAAGTAACACGAACAGTGAATGTAGTGGATATTACAGCTCCAATTATTACGTTGATTGGTGATAATCCTCAAACTATTGAATTGGGTGATGGCTACACAGAATTAGGAGCAACYACMGATGATGGATCTAATKTGGTAATTGATACTTCGRATTTTGTGGATGCAGTAGGAAGYTATACYATTACATATAATGCTACCGATGCTTCGAATAATACWGCAGTTGARGTTAYYCGAACAGTAAATGTMGTRGATACYACAGCWCCARTKATTACWTTRATAGGWGATAATCCCCAAAYTATTGAATTAGGTAGTGGCTACACAGAATTAGGAGCAACCACCGATGATGGATCTAATKTGGTAATYGATGCTTCSRATTTTGTAGATRCAGTAGGAATCTATACMATTASATATAATGCTACCGATGCTTCGAATAATGCAGCAGTTGAAGTTACTCGAACAGTAAATGTAGTGGATACCACAGCACCAGTAATTACATTGATAGGTGATAATCCGCAAACTATTGAATTAGGTAGTGGGTATACAGAATTAGGAGCTACTACTGATGATGGATCTAATGTGGTAATTGATGCTTCAGAGTTTATGGATGCTATCGGTACGTATACAATCTATTATGATGCCATGGATATTGCGGGCAATACAGCTACACAGGTAACAAGAACTGTCAATGTAGTACCTCTACTTAATGTAGAAGATCAAGAGTTAAGCCAAGTGATATTATTACCTAATCCCGCAAATAATTATTTTCAGATTTCAGGATTAGAAAAAGAAGCGAAATTGACTATCCATACTATAAATGGACAGCGGTTAAAGCAATCTGCAGTAAAGGCAAATGACCGTATAGATATTTCTAGTTTGCCAATGGGCATGTACTTTGTAACAGTGGTTATGGAGAACCGAATGAAAACCATAAAAATAATCAAGCAAGAATAAGACGAATATTTATGTGCTATTCGCAAATAGAATATTACGAAGTTAAGGGGTCGTAGATTTCACTTTTGCAATAGTAAACCATCCGTCTCAGGCGGATGGTTTTTTATAATCATACCAATTCCATAATGGCTTGCTCTAGCTCTTGCGCTCTAGTTAATCCCATTTTCCTGCGGATACGATGCCTAGAAGCTTTAATGGATCCCATGGTTACATTACGAATTACCATAATTTCTTTAAGACTAAGATTCATGCGCATTAACGCACATATTTCTCTTTCCGATTTTGTAAGGTCAGGGTACAAACTTCTAAGTTTTTGATTGAATGCTTCATCGAGTTGTTCAATATTATCTCCAATAGAATCAAATTTACCTTCTGTTTGAATTTGTGTGGTAAGATCTGTGATCAATGATTGAAAATCAGAAACATCAACTGCGTCTGCATGTTGTTTTACCTTTTTAAGTTTGGTTAAGAATTCCTGTTTAAACTGCAATCGCATTCTATTATCAGCAACTAACTGCTTTGCTTGATAGGTTGTATGTTTTAATTTCTCGTCTAATAATTCTTTTTCCAGTTGTTCCTTTTTAAATCGTTCCTGGTTTAATTTTCTTTTGTTATTGACAAAGATTAGTAGTGTAATAATACCTGCTAAAATCAGTAATAGTAATGTGATATAGAGTTTATTAGTTGCCTGCTGCGCCTCATTTTTTAGTTTAAGTTCACTTCTTTCATTTGCAAATTGAAGACTATCTGCTAATTTCTCTTTTTGAAATTGATAGTTCAATTCTAGCGCAGTAATCTTTTTAGCATTTGTAACATTGAAAATGGAATCGTAATAATATTTATGACTTTTAAAATAGCCAAGTGCATACTTGTAGTTCTTCATTTTTTCATAAATCTGACTTCGCAATTGATACAAAAGAGGTAATCTAGAGGTATTGCCATATTTTTTATGATAATTGAAGGCTTCATCAATATAGTAAATCGCTTTCTGATGTTTATCTAAATCAGAATGAATTTTAGCCAGATGCATTAAGTTGTTAATAACAAAATTATAATTGTTTGAGGATTTAAAAATGTTTAAGTTTTCTTGATATATTTCAATAGCGTCTTTATAATTGCCTGAAGTATAATAGATCGCAGCAATATTATCATTGGGTTTTGCTTTTTCCTCTAGTGTAGTGTAGTAATTCTTTGCAAGTCTATAATAATGCATGGCAGAATCATTCTGTTTATCATAGTAATGTACAACTCCCAACATATTATAGCTGGTTGCTAATTTTGTACTATCTAAATGCCGTTCTCGTATGGCTATGCATTTTAAAAAATATGACTTTGACTTATCGTATTCTTTTTGATACCTGAAGAGCATTCCGATATTATGATAACTTTTAGCTATTTCAAAAGAATCTTGGAGTTTTTCCCTAATTTTTAATGCTTTTAGCTTAAGCTCCAGAGCGTTTTTATAATTGGTTTGTCTGGATTCATATTTACCCAATACATCTAGTACGCTTGCTTTTTGCTTTAAAAAATAGTCAGAAGGAGTATTAATATTGTTGATGATTTGTATCGTTTGGTTCATTAAATCCCTTCCTTGATCTACACTGTATTTTTCAACTATTCTGGTAAGTTCGAAGAGATAATGCACTTTCAGAGAATCATTGGCTGCATCCTTCACCTTTTGCCTTAATTCAATTTCTAGACTATCTTTTTGAACTTGACTAAATGCAGGTAGCAAAGACCAAAATGCAACAATAAAAAACAAGATTCTCATGAGGTATAAGGATATAAAAGTATAGTACAAAGATAAGAATATTAGAAAAAAAAACAGTTAAATGGATTAATTAGATTTCCTTCGGAAGTGCTGTAAATAAAGGGATGAAACTTTTTGTAACCACAAAAAAAGTAAAAATCCAAAAACAGAGTTGTACCATTGCACTTTATTTCGTTAACAAAACTTTAACCTAAATAAACCCCTTATGAAAAAAATGCTACCCTTGTTTTTTGTGCTCATTCATGCTGTAGGATTTACCTCTTTTGAATTATATGCCAAAATACCTTTTAAATCCTCCTCAGCATTATTCACTCCACAGATTAGTGTTACTGGTCCTGATATGATGACGGTCATTTCTAATGGAGATATGACTCCTGATATGCTTGATGGAACGGTGTATCTTGAAACCGGAACAGGTAACTCTTTTATGACACCTTTTACAATCCAGAATGGTGGCACGAGTGATTTGAATATTTCAAATATTACAATTACTGGAACTGATGCCTCTGATTTTGTACTTAACGATATGTGGCCAGTTACGGTATTAAGTGGAACATCAGAATCTATTGAAATAAGTTTTACGCCACAATCTGCTGGAGTAAAAAACGCAATAGTAACGATTATTAGTGATGATCCTACTAACGGAACTTATACATTTGCGATACAAGGAACAGCTTTTGAAGGTGGTACAGGATTAGATTTTGATGGTGTAGATGACAATATTACATTTGATAATGGAAACTATAGTTTAAATGGAAGTTTCTCTATTGAACTTTGGATAAAACCTGATATTTCAGGAACTGGAGAACATTTTATACTGGATAATCAAAGCGCAAATTCAGGTTATAATTTACGTATTGATACTTCAATGCAGCTAAATTTTAGTTTTTTTACGGCTGGTGGAATTAATACGTTAACGAGCTCTGCAATTGTAAATGATCAATGGCGTCATTTGGTAATTGTTTACAATGGTACTCGTTACATCATGTACATTGATGGCGTGTTAGATACTTCTTTAGAGCTTTCTGATACGATTGTAGATACTAGTAGTAATAACTTAACTATTGGAGCTACAAGTGGCGGTGGAGCATATTATAAAGGAGCTTTAGATGAGTTAAGAGTATGGGAAACAGAAATTTCTAGTTGTAGAATTACAAATCAATTTAGTTGTGAATTAGTTGGAGATGAAGATAATTTACTTGCTTATTATAATTTTAATAATGGAGAAGTAAATGGGAATAATTTCCCCATGTTTGATGTCTTAAGATACAATCATACCATTTCTTCAGGTATACCACCAGAAGGAAGGCTAAATAATTTTGGTTTAACAGGTACATCATCGAATTGGATAGATGCCACTGCAAATGGTGTTACTGGAACTTGTGCTACATACACAGAACCTATTATAGGAATTACTTCTAATAGCAATACAATACCAAATGGAAGTACTGATACAGTTACACCAAATAATACTTCTTTTGGAAACGTACCATTGGGACAAGCTGAACCCGCAGATTATACGATTAGTAATACAGGTAATGGCACACTAAACGTTTCTAATATTATAATTGATGGAGCATCTGATTTTACGATTATAGAATCGCCAACAACTGTTGCTTCTGGAGCTTCAGAAAATTTACGTATTCTTTTTACTCCATCCTCTATTGGAACAAAAACTGCTACCGTACGAATTTTAAACGATGATTGTGATGATGCTACTTTTACATTTGCTATAGAAGGAACGGGTATTATCCCTGCAACTGGATTAAGTTTCGATGGAGTGGATGATCATATTAGTGTTAATCATAATAGTACATTCAATACAAATACATTTACCATAGAAGCATACTTTAAAGCAACAGCAGCAGCAGCAGCAGCAGGACAAGGTATTTTATGTAAGTATGATACAACAGACATTAATGGGTTCTGTATGTACTTAAATAGTTCTGGAAGACTACAATTTGAGTATGCAGTACCAAATAGTGAAACAACTAGTTCATCTAGTACTTCTGGGCTTAATGATGGTAATTGGCATCATGTTGCATTAGCATTTGGTGATGGTAAGCTAATATTTTATATAGATGGAGTACTAGATAATGAAATTACCTTTAGTAATATTCCAGATGCCCCAACAAACACAGAGTCACTTTATATAGGGTATTCTACGTTTAATAACGTTTATTTTAATGGAGATATAGACGAAGTCCGTTATTGGTCTAGAACACTATGCTTAGATGAGATTACAGCCCAACAAAGTTGTGAATTGGCAGGAAATGAATCGGGATTGGTAGCCTATTACCAATTAAACGAAGGAAATGTAGATGCTAACAATGCTAGCGCAATTACTGCAGGTGATGATTCATCTAATAGTTTTGATGGAAGTTTAATGAATTTTGCATTAACAGGTAGTACTTCTAACTGGGTAGATACTACAGCTAATGGTATTTCAGGAACATGTTCTGTTGCTATCCCGGAAATAAGTGTTCAAGGAGAATTAATCGATATACCTTCAGGAGACGACACTCCTAATACTAGTGATAATACAGATGCAGGGACTGTAGTTGTTGGAAATGCAAAAGATATGACCTTTTTTGTTGTGAATACCAATGGTACAGGAAATTTACTAGTAGATAGTGTGACTTTATCTGGAGATACAAGTGATTTTACATTAACACAAAATCCTAGTAATAATCCTATTTTACCTGGACAAGGGGCAACTTTAAGGTTCTCTTTTAATCCTACATCTGGTGGAACGAAAACAGCAATCGTCACAGTGAATAGTAATGATTGTGATGAACCGGTTTATACCTTTACCATTCAAGGATATGGAGCTGGACCAGGTACTGGACTTGATTTTGACGGAACAGATGATTTTATTACAGTTCCACATAACGTATCGCAGAACAACTTAAACTTTTCTGTAGACTTTTGGATAAAAACAACAGATGGCAATGGTGCTATAATTAATAAGTTTACACCAGATGGTAACAACGGTTGGCGTATTAATCTTGATGGTGGAAGAATAGAATTTTATTATTATGCTAGCGCATCAAACTATACAACAAGACTGTTAAATGGAGCTACCTATGTAGCCGATGGAAACTGGCACCATGTAGCTATAACCCTAGATTCTGGAAATGCAAGATGTTATATAGATGGAGCAAGTGTTCATTCAACAGGATGGAATGGTACGGCAACGGTTGCGTCTAGTTCAGAAGACATACAAATTGGATATGCTGCTTCAGATACTCCTACGGGAGATGCAGCTGGATATTTTCAAGGACAGCTTGATGAACTTCGTGTTTGGACAAAAACATTGACGGCATTTGAAGTGGGAGCTCGCAATAGCTGTAGTGCAGATATGGCACAGGCTGATTTACTGTTAAGTTATAATTTTAATCAAGGAATTACGGAACAAAATAATAGCTCCGAAACGACTTTAAATGATAGTTCTGGAAATAATACCAATGGTACACTATCAAACTTTGCACTTGATGGAAGTACAAGTAACTGGATTGATGCAACAGCTAATGGAATAGCTGGTTCTTGTGACTGTGTAGTTGCTGGAAATGTTACGTTAACAAACCAAACAGAAGTTGATAATTATGTAACCAATACTTTAGGTTCTTGCGGAATTATAGAAGGAGATCTTACTATTAACGGTACGATAACTGATTTATCAGGCTTTTCAAATGTGCATATTATTTCTGGAGATTTTTATATGGAAGGAAATATTGTTGATGATCTTTCCGGGTTTAATGCATTAACAACTATAGGAGGAGATTTCACCTTAAAAAACATGACAAATACTACTTCAATAGCTTCTTTTTCTAATATTACAAGCCTTGGAGGTAGCTTTGAAGTAAATAATTTAGATCAATTAACAGACATCTCAATTTTCGATCAAATCTCTTCTATTTCTAGAATAACAATTACAAATAGTGCTAGTTTATCTACTATTGCTTTTGATGAATTACAAACAATGAGTTCACAGTTTTCTATAACATTTAATAGTTCACTAAGCTCCATTTTGGTTCCAAAATTAACCCAAATAAGTGGTGAATTTAGAATAAATAATAATGGAGGAGGAATGACTAGCCTTAGTTTACCACTTCTGGAAAGTACTGGGAATTTACTAATTGCTGATATGAATGGTTTACAATCTATAGATGTTCCAGAATTACTAACTATTACAGGTCGTCTTTCTATTGCTGGTTGTAATGCTTTAACTACATTAAGTATTCCAAAATTAACAAGTGTTAGTAATAATGTTGAAATTGATAATTGTACACAACTAACTACAATAGATATAACGTCTTTGTTAACGGTTAGTGGTAATTTTAGTATTGATGATTTAGCAATAAGCAGTTTGAGTTTCCTACAAAATGTAACAAGTATTGGTGGTCAGCTTTTAATAAGAGATATGGTTAATTTGAGTAATCTTCAGGGAGTTGATGAATTAACAACCTTAGGAAGTTTCAGCTTAAATGATTGTGATTTACTTACTAACCTAGAAGGATTTCCTAAGCTATCAATTACTTCTATAAATTCCTTAACTATTTCTGAAAATGAATTAATCACATCATTCGATAATTCTTTCTTAGAATCCTTAACTTCTATAGGAAGATTAAGTATTAGTTTTAATGGAAGTCTTGCCGATATAAGTGCATTACAAAATGTTACACAATTAACAAGTTCAGATTCTACAATTAGAAATAACAATGCATTATTAACTATTGATTTATTTAGTTTACAAAATGTTGCGAATAATTTAATTATTCAGAATCAAGCGAATACTACTGGATTATGCGGTTTGTTCAATTATGTACATAATGGTAACGGAAGTTCAACGCTTACCTTCACAGGTACAAACCCTACAAATTGGGATAGTGTTCAAGATATTATTGATAATTGTGATACCCCTGTAATTACGCTAATTGGTGATAATCCACAGGAAATTGAATTAGGAAGCGGATATACAGAATTAGGAGCTACAGTAAATGACGGATCTGATGTTACCATTGATACAAGTGCTTTTGTAGATGCTTTAGGAAGCTATAGTATTACGTATAATGCTACTGGTGTTTCAGGAAATAATGCAGTTGAGGTAATTAGAACAGTTAATGTAGTAGATATAACTGCACCTATAATTACTTTGGATGGTGATAATCCGCAAACTATAGAATTGGGAGCTGGATATACTGAATTAGGAGCTACCACAGATGATGGATCTTCAATAAGTATTGATACTTCTGAATTCATGGATGCAGTAGGAAGTTATACGATCTATTATGATGCAACAGATACTTCCGGTAATGCCGCAGTTCAAGTAACTCGTACGGTGAATGTAGTAGATACCACAGCACCAGTAATTACTTTAGATGGTGATAATCCACAAACTATAGAATTAGGAGCTGGATATACTGAATTAGGAGCTACCACAGATGATGGATCTTCAATAAGTATTGATACTTCAGAATTTATGGACGCAGTAGGTAGTTATACGATTTATTATGATGCTACCGATGCTGCTGGTAATGACGCAGTTCAAGTAACTCGTACGGTAAATGTAGTAGATACTACTGCACCAGTAATTACTTTGGATGGTGATAATCCACAGATTATAGAGTTAGGAGCTGGATATACTGAATTAGGAGCTACCACTGATGACGGTACTTCAGTAAATATTGATACTTCAGAATTCATGGATGCGGTGGGTAGTTATACGGTTTATTATGATGCTACTGATGCTTCTGGTAATGACGCAGTTCAAGTAACTCGTACCGTGAATGTAGTAGATACTACGGCACCAGTAATTACTTTGGATGGTGATAATCCACAGACTATAGAATTAGGAGCTGGGTATACTGAGTTAGGAGCAACGACAGATGATGGATCTTCAGTGAGTATTGATACTTCAGAATTCATGGATGCGGTGGGTAGTTATACGGTTTATTATGATGCTACCGATGCTTCTGGCAATGACGCAGTTCAAGTAACTCGTACCGTGAATGTAGTAGATACTACTGTACCGGTAATTACTTTGGATGGTGATAATCCACAGACTATAGAATTAGGCGCTGGATATACTGAGTTAGGAGCTACTACTGATGATGGATCTTCAGTGAGTATTGATACTTCAGAATTTATGGATGCAATAGGTAGTTATACCATTTATTATGATGCTACCGATGCTTCTGGCAATGCTGCGGTTCAAGTTACTCGTACGGTGAATGTAGTAGATACCACCGCACCAGTAATCACATTAACTGGAGCAAATCCACAAACTATAGAATTAGGTGCTGGATATACTGAGTTAGGGGCAACAACAGATGATGGATCTTCAGTGAGTATTGATACATCAGAATTTATGGATACAATAGGTAGTTATACCATTTATTATGATGCTACAGATGCTTCTGGTAATACTGCGGTTCAAGTGACTCGTACGGTGAATGTAGTAGACACCACCGCACCAGTAATCACTTTAAACGGATCAAATCCACAAATTATAGCATTGGGAGCTGGATATACTGAGTTAGGAGCAACCACTGATGATGGATCTTCAGTTAGTATTGATACTTCAGAATTCATGGATGCAGTAGGTAGTTATACGATTTATTATGATGCTACCGATGCTTCTGGAAATGCTGCAATTCAAGTGACTCGTACGGTAAATGTAGTAGATACCGATGCACCAATAATCACTTTAAACGGAGCAAATCCTCAAACTATAGAATTAGGAGCTGGATATACTGAATTAGGAGCAACCACAAATGATGGATCCTCGGTAAGTATTGATACTTCAGAATTCATGGATGCAGTAGGTAGTTATACGATTTATTATAATGCTACAGATGCTGCAGGTAATGCTGCGGTTCAAGTAACTCGTATCGTGAATGTAGTGGATACCATCGCGCCAGTTATTACTTTAATAGGAGATAACCCTCAAGTCATTGAATTAGGAGTTGGATATTCTGAGTTAGGAGCAACGACAGATGATGGGGCTGCTGTGAGTATTGATACTTCAGAATTTATGGATGCAGTAGGTAGTTATACAATTTATTATGACGCAACAGATGCTTCGGGTAATGACGCGGTTCAGGTAACTCGTACAGTGAACGTAGTTGATACCACAGCGCCAGTAATCACCTTAAACGGAGCAAATCCACAAACTATAGAACTAGGTTCTGGATATTCTGAGTTAGGAGCCACCACAGATGATGGGTCTTCTGTAAGTATTAATACATCAGAATTTATGGATGCGATAGGCAGTTATACGATTTATTATGATGCTACCGATGCTTCTGGAAATGCTGCAATTCAGGTAACTCGTACGGTTAATGTAGTGGATACTACCGCACCAGTAATCACTTTAAATGGAGCAAATCCGCAAACCATAGCATTAGGAGACGGATATTCTGAGTTAGGAGCCACAACAGATGATGGATCTACAGTAAGTATTGATACTTCAGAATTCATGGATGTAATAGGTAGTTATACGATTTATTATGATGCTACAGATGCTTCTGGGAATGCCGCTGTTCAAGTGACTCGTACTGTAAATGTAGTGGACACCACGAATCCAATAGCAGTGTGTCAAAATATAACCGTACAGTTAGATGATTCTGGAAATGTTAGTATTACAGCGGAAATGATTGATAACGGTTCTTCAGATCTTTCAGGCATGGTATCGCTTGCTTTAGATATTACAGATTTTGATTGTACGAATATTGGAGACAATATAGTTGTATTAACGGTAACCGATACTGATGGAAATAGTGATATGTGTATGGCTACCGTTACGGTCGAAGATACCATAGCTCCAGAGTTTGATATGGCTACAGTGCCAACCGATATGAATGTTCCTTTCGATACGGGTGATATGTATACATTACCAGATTTCACAAGTGGAGTAGTAGTTACAGATAATTGTGATACCAGTAGAAGTGCTTTAGCAACAACGATTACTCAAAACCCAGTAGCAGGCACTTTATTAGGAGCAGGTGATCATGTAATCACACTAACGGCAACAGATGATCATTCGAATGTAGAAACAATCAGTTTTACAATTACAGTTTCTGATGTACTAAGTGTAGAAGAAAATGAAGAGAATATCTTCACCGTATATCCAAATCCAGCGATAGATCAGTTTTGGATTACAGGATTATCTGGAGAAGCACAATTAACATTGTTCGACATCAATGGTCGTGTATTACGAACGATAAAAGTTATGAATGACCAAGCAGTTTCAACCACAGATTTATCAGAAGGAGTGTATTTGATCACCATAGAACAAGAAGGTACATTACAAACTACGCGATTAATGAAGAATTAATAAAAGAATCATTCTTGCGCAAAAGAAGTTTCACGAAGTTAAGGGGTCGTAAGTTTCTTTGCCATAGGTAAAACCATCCGTCTTAGGCGGATGGTTTTTATATGTACATGCTTTATAAATAGATTGTAATTCGTTTAAAATCAATGGTGGAATGATTTTTTTTGGAGTTGTACCCCTTTTTGTACCCCTATAAAAGTTTACATTTTTGGATAATTAAAATATATTTGAGAATGAAAATTTAAAATCCATTTATAATAGAAAGATATATATGATTAAACCTTTTTAGATTTAGAAAGTCTAATAATTTATAAACAACCCTCAAATCCCAAAATAATGAAAGTAACAAACCTACTTTTGCTACTATGTATTTTCATATTAGTAGCATGTTCCAATGAAGAAAATAACTATGTGGAAATTGATGAAGATCAAAATAATGAAGAAATTTCTGAAACCCTTCAAGCCACTTTTGGTCAAAATATAGATTTGAATAATCTTGCAAATTACGCAGCACAAAATATTCCCAATTATATAACAAGAGATAACACTAATGGAAATGCTATAACTGATGAAAAGGCAACATTAGGAAGGATATTATTCTATGATAAGAATCTATCTTCTGATAACACAATTTCTTGTTCTAGTTGTCATCAACAGGCATTTGCATTTAGTGATGGTTCAGATGTGAGTACAGGAGTTAACGGAACTACAGGAAGACACAGTATGCGATTGGTAAATGCTAGGTTTTCTGATGAAGTTCGTTTCTTTTGGGATGAAAGAGCAAGCACCTTGGAAGAACAAACCACACAACCAATTCAAGACCATGCAGAAATGGGATTTAGTGGTGAAAATGGAGACCCATCCATGACAGATCTCCTAAACAAACTAGAACAGTTGTCGTATTATCAAGAACTTTTTCAGTTCGCTTATGGAAATACCATTATTACTGAAGAGAGGCTTCAGGAATGTTTGGCGCAATTCATTCGTAGTATACAATCTTTTGATTCGAAATATGATGATGGTAGGGCAGTAGTAGCAAATAATAATGTCGACTTTCCAAACTTCACAGATCAAGAAAATCTAGGAAAAAATATTTTTATGCAACCACCCAATCAAGGTGGTGCAGGATGTATTACTTGTCATCAGGCACCTGAGTTTTCTATTGATCCCGAAAGTTTAAATAATGGAGTTACTGGTGTCTTTGGACTTATGAATGATTCTGATTTCACGATTACACGATCTCCTTCATTACGAGATATCATGAATGCAAATGGGACTATGAATGGTGCATTGATGCATGATGCTAGTATCCCAACAATTATGGATGCAATTTTACACTATAATGATATCGATGCTACAGGAAATACTAATTTAGATAATCGTCTAAGAGGAGGAGCAGGAGGAAATGGTCAAAATTTAAACCTTACTGATGAAGAAATGTTAGCACTAGAAGCTTTTCTAAAAACATTATCAGGATCAAATATGTATACAGATACAAAATGGAGCGATCCTTTTTTATAAACTAATAAAAACAGATGAAGTAGTTACTCAAAACCATCTTATTCCAACAAGGTGGTTTTTTCATAATAGGAATTCTATACATTTAAATTAAAAAGCATATTTATAAAACTATATTTGCTACGCAACAATCGTAGATATGTCATTTATAGAAGGCTTTTTTATTGGTTTAGGAATGATCATTTTCGTTGGCCCTGTATTCTTTTTGTTACTAAATAGTAGCTTGCAATATGGAATAAGAGCTGGAGTATCTGTTGCTTTGGGTATTATTGTAAGCGATATCGCTTGTGTGGTTTTATGCTATTATGGTTTATCCAAGTTTATGATTGTATATCAGAATCAGTTTTGGATAGGAATCATTGGTAGTGGTATTCTTTTGGTATTAGGACTCAACTATCTTTTTAAAAAACCTCTCATTATTGAAGACATCACTATTAATAAAAAAGAATGGAGTACCTTTTTTATAAAAGGGTTTAGTGTTAATTTTTTCAATCCTTTTGTTTTTGTCGTTTGGATCGGAGTTTATAAGTATGGAACACAGAAATATACAGAACCTCTTACATTAAGCATATTTCTAATAGCTGTCATTATCGGGATATTAACAACAGATTTATTAAAAGTATTTCTCTCTGATAAACTCAAGAAGTTTATTACAATACATAGGTTAAAAGTATTTTTCCGGATCACTGGTATTCTTCTTTTAGCCTTTTCAATGCGATTGTTGTATTTAGTATGGTAAAATAGCATACCAGGGATTTTCGCTATATTTGAGTAACAACTTTAAAAACAAACCAATATGGAATTTAATTTTTTGATTTCAGCACTTGCTGCGCTTATCCCCATGGTATTAGGATTTATATGGTACAATCCAAAAGTGTTTGGTACCGCTTGGATGAATGTTTGTGGTTTTACAGAAGAGGATCTTAAAGAAGGTAATATGGCTATGATTTTTATTCTTAGCTATGTGCTCAGTTTTCTTTTAGCATCATTTGCACAGACTTATGTGATCCATCAGTTTGGTGTTTATCAAGTATTGTTAGAAAATCCAGATGTATTGGTTGAAGGTACTGAAACTTACAAATATGCGCAGGATTTTATGGCAGAACATGGAGATAACTTCAGATCATTTAAACATGGTGCATTACATGGTGCTATGATAGGATTATTGGTGGTACTGCCAGTAATGGGAACTAATGCGATGTTTGAAAGAAAAGGGTTTAAATATATTGCAATTAATGTAGGTTATTGGATAGTTTGCTTGGCATTAATGGGTGGTGTAATTTGTCAGTTTGCTTAATGTAAACGTATAAATAAAATCATAAAAAAAAGAGATCAAATAGCGATCTCTTTTTTTTATGATTTGTTTCCAAGCACTCTTGAAAATAATTTGTCTAAAATAGGACCTGCATCTTTCATATTTCGTTCCCGTTCTTTCGCCTGTAAATTTCCATTTTCATCATAAAACAACTCATAACTAAAGACAAACCGTTTAGCACTTTTTCCTAAGCCTAATAATCCAAATCGAAGATCGTTAAAATAAATTTTATCCTGATTTTTTTCTATAGTATACCAACCGTGAGAAAGATTTACTAATCTTTGAATCAAAGGATCATCTTTCATTTTACCTAATAAATGGTGGTTTTGAGGGAACTCTAAAAAATCAATTACATCAGCTTCATCGAGATAAGAATAGTAACCTATAAGAAAGGAATCATCTGTTTTTATATTGGCGGTCCATAGAATACTATTAAGTGGTGTAGGACGAGTTTGTATATCTTGATATTGAATATGTTGATTATCCAAATTAGTAACAAAATTTAAGCTAGCTCCTTTTTGAAGAAAAACGGTTATTATAAGATAGGTTGAGCTTATGTATAGACCAAGGTTATTAATTTTCCGCCTTGTAGGATTCGTACGTTTGTAAAACATTGCAATGATTACAAATATGAGAAAAGGAACTGTATATAGCGGATCAACTACAAAAATATTATTAAAAGCTAATCTGTTACCAAATGGCCAGAATAATTGGGTTCCCCAAGTAGTAAAAGCATCTAAAATGGGATGGGTAAAAAGTCCCAAAAACATGAGTTTTGTCCAATCTTTCCAATCCGCTTCTTTATTCTTATAAATTTTACTGATTAACCAACCAAAAATAGGAGACATTATAATACTGAATAACACAGAATGAGAAAAACCTCTATGTAATTCATTAGCGGTTACAGGATCAAAAAACCATTTGGCTATTACATCTAAATCAGGAATTGTTCCCGCAATGGCACCCCATAACATCGCTTTGTTACCAACTTTTTTACCAATAGCAGCTTCACCAACAGCTGCCCCTAATACAATTTGGGTTAAAGAATCCATAAATTAGCCTAATTGAAGCTTAAAAGGATTACGAATTTCATACTCACTAGGAGAAATTAATTCTATTAATGGTTTAATAAGCTGATTAGAAATAGAATTTCCATGACGTGCATATAACTTCATTTCTACAGGTTTAGCACCAACACTACTTTTAATAATTTCAGCGGTTCGTCCTAATCTTAGTTCTCTAACTCTTCTGCTAATTGCCAGATCAACATATTCATACAACATTCGTTGGTAAATGCTATGAGATTTATTAAAAGAATAGTCAATTCCGATATGATTAGCCTCAACTGCATCTTTTAGAACAAAGGCACTAGTAAAACCAACGAGTATGTCTTTTAAGAAATACCCTTTGAAAACAAATGAATCTTTAAGCGTTTCTTTTAAATTTTTAAAAGTTCTTGCGTCTAGTTTTCCAATTTTAAAATCAGCTTTGTCAATTACAGAAAGATATAAAGTATCTATTGTGTTTTTATAATCATCTATTTCTTCAGCGTTCAAATCTTTAATAATTAGTTCTTCAGATTTTTTAAAAGACTTTTTAGTTCTTGTTCGAAATTTAGTTTTCATACTACTCAGATAATCATCAAAAGTTTCCCAATTATCATGAATTTCTAGCACCATATTGACATCAATACTGAACTCTCTAAAATCTTGTTTTTTGATATAATCACTTTTAGCAAATGAAGATGGCCAGAATTCTTTCAATAAAATGAATGATGGTTTATCAGATTTTTCCGTTTTTCGAATTTCTCTCAAAGCGTCTGATAAATTTTCAAAAGCTTCCTTAGCTGTAATTTTATTAGAATAAATAAATCCATGTTCTCCACAAGAAAATAGATTACCACAGATCAATACCTTGACATCCATACTTCTCATTATGGTATTTTTAATGGTATCACTTACTCGACAAGGAAACTCTTGGAATTTTAGATCTTGAGTATTGAACTTTATTAATTGATTTACGGCAATACCAACCGGTTCGTTTTTTCTATAAAATAAGATATATCTAAATCCGATAGTTTTGGATAAAGTTTTTTCTAAAGTGTAAAGATAATCTAATGTAAGAAAAAGGTTGTTTTTTGTATTGATAGCATTCCAATCATTCACTGGAATATCTATAGTACTAGTAAATATCGAATACTGTAGTGAAGTGCCTTTGCACCTATTTTTTATTTTATCAAGCATATATCCCTTACAAATATTTTTGGTATAAAGCCCCAAACTCATTCAAAGTTACATTTAATTTTATTAGCAGTTTGTTAAACCATTCTCAATTTTAAATAAAGATGTTTTTTCTCTGCTTTGTTACCGTAAATTACTTACGGAAAAACATTTGAAGTTATTTTGTCGTTTAAATGATGTTTTTGGACGAAAACTGCTTCGAAAAGTCTGATTTTATGGTGCATATGTCAAATAAGTTTATTTCTTTTGAATGTAATTGGAAAAGTCTTATGGGGAAATCAATCACTTGTGTGCTCTTAATCGATGATGATAAGGCCATTAACTTCTTTAACGAGAGAGTAGTGACTAGGCACAATAGTTTTGATAATGTGAACACAGTGCAGAGTGGGGAAGCTGCGCTACAGTATCTTGCTAATGTGGAAAATAAACAAGCTATAAAACCCGATCTAATCTTTCTGGATATTAATATGCCGGCAATGAATGGATGGGAATTTTTAGTAGAGTTTGCAAAATTAAAGAAAAGCATCACCGATGGTATTAAAGTTATCTTATTATCTACATCATCGAATCCTGATGATGTAAATCAATCTATCAAAAATCATTCTGTAGATGATTTTATTAATAAACCACTATCGTTAGATTTGTTGGATGATGTTATTGAAAAACATTTTTCTAAAAACGTCGTTTGATTATTAAAAATAGTATAAATTACTATTTTGAAACATTTTTAGGGGATTATGAAGAAGTTAAAACGATTTCTTTTAGTTGATGATAGTAAAGCAACAAACTTTTTTAATAAAACAGTTATTTTAAAGACTGATTTAGTAGAAGAAGTTATAGCGGTTACTAATGGAAAAGAGGCATTAGAGACTATTCATTCAGGTGTTATACCTGAAGTAATTTTCTTAGACCTAAATATGCCAGTAATGAATGGGTGGGAGTTTTTAGAAACGTATCATCAAGCTTCAAATCAGTTTCAGGATTCAAAAATTATGGTAATGCTTGGAGCAAAATTAAACAAGGAAGATGAACAAAAACTTGCATCTTTTTCACAAGTTATAGGATTCAGAGAGAAGATGTTAACCAAACCAATTTTACTAGAAATTATCTCTACATATTTCAAGGAATACTTGCCTGCATAACTACAAAGCAACTCGTAGTATTCAACGTGGATAAGAATTTTAAGTAGTAAGGTGTATTTTATCGAAATTTATAGCCTTTTATCCTTAAAGTGAGAATTAATTGGATCTACTAATTCTACTATAGTATACATATATATTTTATTTGTACCGAACCAACAAAGAATATATTAATGGATACTTTAATAGATTGCATTTTACTAATTGATGATGATAAGCCCACTAATTTTTTTAATAGTACTATTTTATCCAAACATCATAGTTTTACTAATATACATGTGAAACAAAGCGGAAAAGCAGCTTTAGAATATTTAGAAGAAGTTGGAAAAGGAACGGCGTTAAAACCCACCTTAATTTTTTTAGATCTGAACATGCCTGCAATGAATGGATGGGAATTTCTAGATGAGTATGCCAAATTAAGCCAAGACATTACCAATGATATTACCATTATAATTCTAACTACATCTTCTGATAGTAAAGACATTGAAAATTCAAAAACCAATATTTTAGTCAAAGACCTTGTTAATAAGCCTTTATCATTCCCTACCTTAAATAGTGTATTAGAAAAACATTTTTTTAAACCCCATGTATATGAAGACCTTAACAAAAGTCCTTTTAGTAGATGATAGCGAATCTACAGTTTTTTTTAATAAAATAATACTTTCTAAATCTGGTTATGTCGATGAAATGATAATAGCTAAAAATGGCTTAGAGGCACTTGATATTCTAAAATCTGGAACGATTCCAGAGCTTATTTTTTTGGATATTAATATGCCTGTCATGGATGGTTGGGAGTTTCTAGAAGAGTTTCAAAAGTTAAATGAGACCTCTAAAAACACTAAAATTATATTGATGATTGGAGCTCCATTACCTGATAAAGATAAAGCTTATGCGCAATCAATTCCTCAGATTAAAGAATTTCAGGGCAAAATGCTTTCCAGAATAGTTATGGATGATATTATGAGAGATCATTTTGATAAAGAGACATTTTTGGTGGAATAAATGAACTTTTTTGCGCCTTGAAGGAAAAAAATATAGGATCTTTTAATTTTTTATTAGTTATCTTTCACCAATAAATAAGCGCAAATACAATCTAAAATAGGAAATAAACTAAAATCACCCCTTATGGTCAGATTACAGTTGGTAGCCTGTATCTGTTTCTTTTTTTGTTTCACTCAAATCCTACAATCCCAAACAAGAGCAAAAATCTCTGGTAGTGTTTCGGATCAGTTTGGTAGTTTACCAGGAGCAAAAGTTAGTATAGAAGGAACGAATCAAATAACCACTACAGATGTAAACGGTAATTATTCCTTTGATGTAGATGAAGGAGAATATGTGCTGACAGCAGCATTTGTGATGTATAATTCAATTTCAAAAACTGTTGTAGTCAATGTAGGAGAAACTGTTGAAGTAAATTTTGTCTTAGAAACTGGATTCTCCATAGATCAACCAATTGCAGTTGGCTCTAGAGCGCAACCTAGATCATTATTAAAAACTACAGCTCCGGTAGATATAATTTCACCGCAAGAGATTACGAACGCTTCTCAGATTGAGTTAAGTCATATTTTACATTATTTAGTACCATCTTTTCATTCTACACATCAAACAATAGCAGATGGTACAGATCACATTGATCCTGCAACATTAAGGGGATTAGGTCCTGATCAAGTTTTGGTATTGATTAATGGAAAACGTAGGCACAATAGTTCATTACTTAATGTGAATGGTACCGTGGGTAGAGGTACCGTAGGAACAGATTTTAATGCAATACCGATTGCTGCAATTGAGCGTATTGAAATTTTAAGAGATGGTGCAACATCACAATACGGTTCTGATGCGATTGCCGGAGTTATTAATATAATTCTTAAAAAGCAAACGGAAGTAATACAGGTAGATAATCGTGTTGGTATTACAACAGAAGGAGATGGTTTTACAACATATTCTTCTGCTAATTTTGGATTAAAAATTGGTAAGGAAGGATTTGTAAACGTAACTGCAGAATACAGAAACAGAGAATCTGTAAATAGAGCTGGTGATTATACCGGAACAGTATATACGGATGATTTAGTTGAAGATGAAAGATTAATTCTGGAAAATAATTTCTTTGATCAAACTGGATATTCTGGACGTAGAGTAATGCAAATAGGAAGTGCGGAAACGCAAAATTTAGCTTTAGGAGTCAATGGAGAGATTAAAATGTCTAATAATGCTACCTTTTATTTACAAGGAGGCCGTAACTATAGAGAAGGCATGTCTGCTGGATTTTATCGTTTTCCAAAAGATCAAGATAGGGTAGTGCCAGAACTATTTCCGAATGGTTTTTCTCCTCAAATATTAACAGATATCCAGGATGATGTGGTAGCCGCTGGGATTAGAGGCGTTAAAAATGAATGGAATGTAGATTTTAGCCACTCTATAGGAATCAACCATTTGGATTATACCGTAAATAATTCTAATAATGCATCTCTTGGAGTCGCTTCTCCAAGAACATTTTATGCCGGTGGATTTGAATATCAACAGAATACAACTAATCTGGATTTATCTAAATCTTTTGATTGGTTAAGCGGTGTTAATATAGCTTTTGGTGCCGAGCTAAGAGTAGAAAATTATCAAATAATTGCTGGAGAAGAAGCCTCCTATATTGATGGAGGAAGTACTTATTTTGATACTTCAGGTCAGGAACTTCCACGAGCGGTTGGGGCACAAGTATTTCCAGGTTTTCGCCCTGAAAATGAATTAAACCGTTTCCGAACGAATAGTTCGGCCTATTTAGACGTCGAAACCAATATATCCGAAAAATTATTACTAAAAGCGGCAGGACGTTATGAGGCGTATAATGATTTTGGAGGGCAGGCAATATGGAAACTGTCAGGACGCTATCGCATTAAAGATAATATAAGTGTAAGAACTGGTTTTTCTACAGGTTTTAGAGCACCATCATTGCATCAGGTGTTTTTTCAAAACATAAGTACCCAATTTGTAAATGGCGAAAGTATACAAGTCGGAACCTTTAATAATGAAAGTGCAGTCACCAATGAAGCATTTCAGATCGGGCGATTAAAGCCTGAATTATCAACACATTTTAGTGCTGGAATAAGTGGGAAATTAAGTGATAAATTTACTTTCACTTTTGATTATTATTTGATTAATATCGATGATAGAATTGTATTGTCTGGAAGGTTTGCAGAAGGTTATGAAACAATTTTAGAACCTTTTGGAGTTGGAGCAGCACAGTTTTTTACAAATGCAATCGATTCTAGAACATCAGGAGCTGATCTGGCAATTACCTATAAAACTACACTTGGAAATGGAAATTTAAATGCATCTCTTGGAGCTAATGTTACCGATACTAAAGTAAAAGGAGGGATTAAAGTTTCTCCATCATTAATAGGACAAGAAGATGTTTTAT
The DNA here is from genome assembly GCF_019295435.1 of Aquimarina litoralis. Classification (GTDB taxonomy): domain Bacteria; phylum Bacteroidota; class Bacteroidia; order Flavobacteriales; family Flavobacteriaceae; genus Aquimarina; species Aquimarina litoralis_A. Next base: position 6,789 of record NZ_WEKL01000038.1, on the reverse strand, counting down.
TCAATAGAGAAGAGATCGCTAGAGTGGAATCATCACAACCAAATTATAAGGTTAATACTTTGGTTTCTTATGAGTTCAATAAATTTAGATTCCAAATGATGAATTCTTTATTTGGCGAAGTACAGTTTGTACATCCTGATGATGGAGATTCCTCAAACTGGGTGCTAAATGAGTTTACAGGTGTCGTTGAGTCACGAGATCAGACCTTTTCACCAAAACTAATTACTGATCTTGCCATTTCGTACCAATTCAATGATTATGTTAAATGTACTGTCGGAGGAAATAATATATTTAATGTGTATCCTGATGAACATACACACTCTGCTAATACAAGTGATGGTAATTTTATATATAGTCGAAGGGTACAACAATTCGGAGTTAATGGATCGAATTATTATCTTCGATTATTGTTACGATTATAATGAAAATCTGGTATCATCTTCTAAATAGTCAATTTTATAGACAATATATGCTCTATACCTGGATGTTATTTCTTATGCTGGGAAATACAAAGGGTTTGTTGGCACAAGATTCAGGAGATGAAGAAGTAAAAAGACTTCAGCGTACTATATTTATTTACAATTTTGCACAACAAATAAAATGGTCAGACATAGATCAGTTAGATACTTTTAAAATAGGAGTGCTTGGACCGGATCGCACGGTTATAGATCTGAAAGCATTAGCTCAGAAAAGAAAGATTTTTGGAAAACCTATAGAAGTAGTACGATATCAGTTTGTGAAAAATATAAAAGATATTCAATTATTGTATGTTCATAATAAATACAATTATGACATTGCCTATATCTTACGTAAAATCTCTGGAAAACGTATTCTCGTAGTATCAGAAGATTATTTTTATAATGCTTCCATGATCAACATGGTAAACGTAGGGAACTCATTTGAATATGAAATAAATGAAGATAGAATAGAAAATGAAGGTTTTGTAATTGCTTCTTCCTTAAAACAGTATGCAGTAACTTCCTCACAAAAATGGAAAGGTTTATTTAAATCTACAGAGCAGTCACTAGTAAATGCTTTGAATGAAAATGAAGAACAAAAGGCTAGAATAAAAAGCAAAGAGGATGAAATAAAACGACAAGAAGAAAAAATTGTTAATCAGGCGAAAGCTATTGATACTATTCAGGAAAAAATAGCAGAACGGAATCAATGGATTCAACAGTTGGCTGACCAAAATCAAATTCAAGAGAAAAAATATGAAGAGAAACTTTTAATTGAAAAAGAATTAGAAAAGAATATTCAGGAGCAACTTATTTTTATTAAAGTACAGGAAGAAAAAATTACAAAAAGCCTGAAAGAGATTGAAGAAAAGAAAGAGTATTTAGAACAGCAAAAGGAACAAATAAAGGAGCAAGAAACTATTTTAGATAAACAGCGAACTGAGATTGAAGATCAGAAGACTATAAATTGGTATCTTATCGCGTTGATCTCTCTTATTTTAATAGGTAGTTTGATTGTGTATACAAGTTATCTTAATAAAAAGAAACTCAATAAGACATTAGCTGAAAAGAATAGGGAAATCTATGCTCAATCTTTGGATTTGGAATCAAAAAACAAAGAACTAGAACAGTTCGCTTACATCGCAAGTCACGATTTACAAGAACCTTTAAATACAATTTCAAGTTTTATTGGATTGATTGCAGAGGATTATGGAGATAGTTTTGATGAGGTAGGAAAGGAAAGTTTACATTTTATTGGTGACGCAAGTACTCGAATGAAAAAATTAATAGATTCTTTGTTAGAATATTCTAGATTAGGAAGATCTAAGGATTATGTACAGATAGATATGGGAACTATTTTGGAGGAGATTAAAGGAGATTTTAGGGATGTTATAGAAAGAACGAAAGCAAACATTCATTCTCAAAAATTACCAGTGGTAAAGGGAAATCCAATAGAATTACGATTATTACTCCAAAATTTGATCAGTAATGGTATAAAGTTTACAGAGAAAGAAACCATTCCAGAAATTGAGATAATGGTCGTTTCTAAATCAGAGAAAGGGAATAACCCACAACAAAACGTTTGGGAATTTTCTATAAAAGATAATGGAATTGGTATCCCTAAAAAACATCAAGATAGAATCTTTGCCATTTTTCAACGCTTACATTCTAGAGAACAATATCAAGGTACTGGGATAGGATTAGCTCATTGTAAGAAAATTGTTGAATCTCACGGTGGAGCCATTTGGTTAGAATCCGAAGAAGGAAAGGGAACAACCTTTTACTTCACTATTCCTAGAGAGAAAACTGTTCTTTTAGATAAATCTGGGATAAAAATTGACCTGTAAGCAAACAAGTCTATATTTCTGGTCTTCCTTTAAGTCTCTTTTCGATTTTTTGTTTTTTAGCAGTGATGATTTTCATCATATCCATAATTTCTGGATCTTTATTCTGCTTATAAATTTCATTAAGACTTAAAACAAGATCTTTAGCTTCTCTTGATGCTTCAACTCTATCACTAGTGGACATATTGCTCATACTCCTGTTCTCAAACTCACGTGCTTTCTCCATTAATTCCATAACTCAATTTTTTGTATAAAAATAAAATGTTTTAGACTTATATACTTATTAGATGTAATGTCTAATCCCTACATTTTGGGCGCAAATATATAAAAAAAATAGGCATTTATATCTTCTTATAAATAACAGAAACTAATAAGAGTATAAATGATTGTAATACTGCCTTTGATAAAACAGCATATTTTATTGAAAATTACATTAGTATTATAAACTCTTTATCTAATTTAATGAGAAACTTCTTACTTTCCTAATCTTTTTTTGATGAATCTACTTGATGAAATACCTAAAATATATTCATTAAAGACCCTTAAATTGTTTATGAATCTATAAAGAATAGTTTCAGTTGTAATTTTTAAGACTGGAATCCTGAGTATTCAAAAACTGGACTACAATGTATCTTGTAATTAGTAATATCATTGTGGATATACTAAATGAAACAAGATGATTATTAAAGAAGTTAATTCAATAGAATTTGATCCATACTATGGAAGATATATGAATAAGTTATCACCAGAATTAGACATATATCAAGGTTTTCAAATTGGAAAAAACTTGATTGTCGATTTTTTTCAAAAAATTCCTGATAATAAGCTAGAATATCGATATGATACTGGTAAATGGAGTGTCAAGGAGATTTTACAACATCTTATAGACACTGAAAGAATTTTCATGTATCGATGTTTTCGAATTGCTCGAGAGGATAAAACTCCTTTAGCAGGTTTTAACCAAGATATCTATATAGAACCTTCAGGGGCAAATGATAAAACGATGAGTACTTTGCTTGATGAATTTAAAATAGGTAGAGAAAATTCAATTTCTTTATTGGAAAGTCTTTCTGATCGTAATTTACAAAATATTGGAAATGCTAATGGTGGTAGTATGTCTGCAAGAGCTGCAGCTTCTGTAATCATAGGTCATGAAATTTGGCATGTCGATATTATAAAAGAAAGATATCTCTAACTAATATATTTTTAAGATCTGACAATTTGTTGAATAGTACTTTGCAATTCTGGGATGACCTCACTTTTGAACCATTCATTTTTTGCTTGCCAAATATTATTTCTTGGCGATGGATGTGGCAATACGAAATAATTAGGTAAATACTCCTTATAATTTTTTACAGACTCGGTTAGGGTTCTTTTAAGTTGATCTCCTAAATAATAATTCTGAGCATAAGTACCTATTAATAAAGTGAGCTGTACTTTTGGCATTTTAGCAGACAGTTTTGAGTGCCATAGCGGAGCGCACTCTTTTGTGGGAGGTAAATCACCAGATTTACCTCTTCCAGGATAGCAAAATCCCATTGGAATTAAAGCAACTAACTCAGGATCGTAAAAAATACCATTATCTATTCCCATCCAGCTTCTTAAGTTCTGACCACTCTTATCATCCCACGGAATACCAGATTTATGAACTACACTACCAGGTGCTTGTCCAATAATTACAATCTTACTATTCACGCTTGCAGAAACTACTGGCCTAGGACCTAAAGCCAATTTAGAAGCACAAACATCACATTTTGAAATATCAGACAATAAACTTTGCATAGTATTATTTGAGTTTGAAAGGTGAAATTACAAAATATTTAATTCTAATGAGGATCATCAAAATGTTATATAAGTAAAGGGAGTAAATGGTTTTTATCTTTAGATTAAACATTTAAAAAAGAGATTGTTTTTATAAGACTAAATCTATAATTATGAGGACTAAGTCGTTGTTTTGTGGATTTGTCAAAGAAAATTTATAAATTTTAACAAAAGTTTAAGTAAACGTGTTTTTAATGCGTTTTTCTTAATGCAAAAGGTATTTTGTTGAAAAATCATCAATGTTAAAAAACGTTTTAATAGATTGTTTAGTAAACACTTAGGTGATAATTCTTGTTCGTTTTGATAATGATGTTTGAAGAGTTTAAATTAGGTGATAACAATTTTAGAGCTATGGTTTTTTGATATTATTTTTCTACTTTTAAAGCTAACGGAAGTTAGTCTTGTAACAAAATCAAAGAAATATCTTCTTGTAAAAGAGATGTTTTGTACAAAAGATACAAGATAAAATTCATCAAACTTATTTTAATATTCACTCAATCAAAAAAAGAGGTTTATGAAACGTAGAGATTTTATTCAATACACAGGATTAGGTGCTGGTGCATTAATGATGCCTTCTTTACTTATGGGAAATGATATTCCAGCAGAGGCATTGCTTAATCCAGGAATGGATATTGCCATTAAGAAAAGAATGGTAGATGTAGCGCTTAATACCGCAAAATCATTAGGAGCGCGTTACGCCGATGCTAGAATCGGTAGATATTTAAACCAATATGTATTTACTAGAGAAGACAAAGTACAAAATGTAGTAAATACCGAATCATTTGGTATAGGGATACGAGTAATCGTAAATGGAACGTGGGGGTTTGCTTCCACAAATAGTGTTACCGAAGATGGTATAAAAAAAGCAACAGAACAAGCAGTAGCTATCGCAAAGGCAAATTCCAAAATCCAAAAGGAAGAAGTGAAATTGGCTCCTGTACAATCACATGGAGAAGTAACTTGGAAAACACCTATCAAAAAAGACTTTAAAGATGTTCCTGTTTCCGAAAAAGTAGATTTGTTATTATCTGCAAATGCAGCGGCATTAAAAAATGGTGCGAATTATGTGAATTCAGGTCTTTTTATGGTTAATGAACAGAAGTATTTTGCTTCTACAGATGGTTCTTATATTGATCAAGACGTACATCGTATCTGGCCTACATTTACGGTTACTGCAATTGACAAGAGCACAGGTAAGTTTAAATCAAGACAAGCCATGAGTGCTCCTATGGGAATGGGATACGAATATATGGACGGACTAGCATCAGAAAAATTAAAAGGTCCTGAAGGTCTTAATCTATATCGCAATAGTTACGATATGGTAGAAGACGCCACTTTAGCTGCGCAGCAAGCTAAGCAACGATTGACTGCTAAATCCGTAGAGGCTGGAAAATATGATTTGGTATTAGAACCAAACCATTTAGGTTTAACGATTCATGAATCTGTTGGACATCCTCTCGAATTGGATAGAGTATTAGGATATGAAGCTAATTATGCAGGAACCAGTTTTGCTACGCTAGATAAGTGGAAAACAAAAAGCTTCAAATATGGAAGTGATATCGTAAATCTTGTTGCTGATAAAACTCAGATAGGCTCTCTTGGAGCTGTAGGTTATGATGATGAAGGTGTGAAAACTAAAAAATGGGATCTTGTACGAAAAGGTATTTTAACCAACTATCAGGCAATAAGAGATCAAGTACATATGATTGATCAGAAAGAGTCTCATGGATGTTGCTATTCTCAAAGTTGGAACGATGTTCAATTTCAGAGAATGCCTAATGTTTCTCTGGAACCCGGAAAAGAGAAATATTCTATTGATGATATGATCAAAGATGTAGAAAAGGGAATTTATATTGCTGGTAGAGGATCTTATTCAATTGATCAACAGCGATATAATTTCCAATTTGGAGGAACCGTATTCTTTGAAATTAAAAATGGTAAAATTGTTGGTATGTTAGATGATGTAGCATATCAATCAAATACACAGGAATTTTGGAATTCTTGTGTAAAGATATGTGACAAAGATGATTATCGTATGTTCGGATCATTCTTTGATGGTAAAGGGCAGCCTTCACAGATAAGTGCTGTGTCTCATGGAAGTTCTACTACACGTTTTAATGGTGTCAATGTGATTAACACAGGTAGAAAAATTTAAATCACTGTCTTACTACAAATAAAAATATCATGGCTATATATACAAAAGAAGAAGCAAAGCAGATTATGGAAAAAGCATTGAGCTTTTCTACTGCAGATGCTTGTGAAATAAATTTAAGCGGAAGTGAAAGTGGTAATATCCGCTATGCTAGAAATACAGTTTCCACAGCAGGGCACCGATCTAATCAAACTTTGGTGGTACAATCTAATTTTGGAAAGAAATCAGGTACAGCAACTATTGATGAATTTGATGATGAATCTTTGAAAAAAGTTGTGAAACGGGCTGAAGAACTAGCAAAACTTTCTCCAGAGAACCCTGAATTCATGCCACCTTTAGGGCCTCAAGAATATGATAAATCAATTACATTTAAAAAATCTACAGCAGATATAACTCCAGATTACCGTGCAGAAGTAGCAAATAATAGTATCGGACCTGCAGCAGCTAAAAATGTAACAGCAGCTGGTTTTTTTAATGATTCTTCTGGCTTTAGTGCCATGATGAATTCTAATGG
>NZ_WEKL01000037.1 GCF_019295435.1 Aquimarina litoralis | reverse complement strand
CTTAGAATGGGAAGGTGATAAAAGTCAAATCTTCAGAACCGATAATGAAGCTGTCACTGACTTTGTATATTCTTCTAATTTATTTAAAAAAGTTAGAGATGCTCAATTAAAGGGATTGTAAACTTTTTTTTATTTCATAACATTCCGACTTTCTAAATCTTACTGAACAAAAGATAAGTTCGATACTCAAACTTTAACAATAACTATGGTATTGCCGTAACCCGTTAAGGCTTCTTTTTTATATCTTCCCAGATATAAAAATCTTAAAACTTTTAATTATGCTAAACAACATTTCAACTTTAGGAATTGAATTAACAAAAGACCAACAAAAAGAAATAAAAGGAAGCGGACGAATTCCAGAATTATGCTGCAACCCTTTACTTACATGTTGTTCTCCTAATAGAAATTTCAATGGTTCTAACTGTATGTTTGTTCCTGGAGGAGCATGTGCTTAAAGCCTAGAAATTCTTAATATAAAACTGCCAATATTTCAATTGAAGTATTGGCAATTTTTATATGCAGAGATTATAAAGTTATAACATCATTTCTCTTACAATAGTAATTGAGTACAATAGAGCTTTTTACTCAGTTATTTTCATGACGATCAGATTAGTTTGGATCTATAGAAAACAAAGGATAGAAATTCTCCTTTATAACTGTAGGATGTTCATCTCCTACATGGCTCACCATAAAAGAGCCTCCCCATACGACACGCGGATATTTTAAAATTTGTTTGGTAATCTGTTTAATTGACGTTACAGTATTCTTTTCAATTGCCTGATCTATAGGTATCCATTTAGTTTCAGCTAACCCATCTGGAGTAATTAGTTTACCTCCATCTAACTTAGCAACAAAATAATTCCTTAAAGTTGAATAAGGATGGTAATCATACTTATAACTAAATAATCCTCGTAGTTCTACATCCTTAATTTTAATTCCATAAGCCGTTGATAAACTATCTAATGCTTCTTTTACGTATTGACGTTTATCATAAACAAATGAAGGTGTTGCCCATACATTTTCTTCTCTACTCATCAGAACCTCATTCTGTTCGTTTAGAATAATAATCCTATTCACCACAAAATTATGGGTTGGACTTTGGTGTTCATTGGTAGTAGTACAGGACCAAAAACAAATAGTTATTAAGCAAAGTTTTACAATTATTTTCATATTAAAATAGTTTTAATGATGCTGTAAAACTGCGATCTAAAGTCTAAAAAACCTACCTACATTATAATCTTGGCAATACTTTTTAAAAATTATTTCTTTAAAGATTGTCTATATGCTATAGGAGTCATATTGGTATGTTTTTTAAAAGAGCTATTAAAAGAGGAAATGCTACTAAAACCACTATCATAGGCTATTGCAGCAATAGTCATATTATCATATTGAGATAAAGTCATTAATCGTTGTGCTTCTTTTACTCTGTATTTTGATATAAATTGTGAATAATTAAGAGACTCTACTTGATTGATAATCTGAGATAGCTCATTCGTTGACACATTGAATTGTTTACTTAATTTAGGTAGTGTAATTTCTGGGTCTAAAAATGGTTTTTCACTATCCATAAATATTTTGAGCTTTTGCATTAACAGGTTTGTATCATCAATACTAAATGAAGATTGTTTATATTTTTCTGTTGAATTCTTGAATAGAAATGGTTTTTTCAACGCCCAAAAGGACAAGAAAATGACAACTCCAGAAAACAAAAATGAGATACCTAAATAAAATGGGATTATCGATTCTGAAATCAAAAAATATAGTATAATAAATACTAGGTTCACATATAGGAAATAATATAACCAACTTACTTTCTCGGTTTTTCTATTCATCTCAACTGTTCGCTTATATTTTCTAATCCACCACATAGAAAATACAATATAGCTACTCATGTGAACTATTAAAAAATCATAAAATACTCCAAATATCCATGATCCATTATTTGGAATTAACCAACAAATGCTAAGAAAAATAACAAAAGGAAAGTAGTGAAAAAGGTGAGAACTTAGTAATCTAGAAAATGGTCTCATAAAATACATTACATATAACCATATAGATGGTCCAATACAAAGTAAAACAGTTAAAAATGCCGTTCGTAATGTTGGATCAAGTTCAAAATAATTATGAAAAAGTGATTTGCCAATTCGAAGACTAAATGCAAAAAGATAAATCGCTAAAAACATTTTAGCCAAAGGCAATACCTTGCGATTTATGATAAGGAAAACTGCAAAAAAAAACCCTAAAATAACTCCAATACTCCCAATTAATAGTTCGATATGTTGTAGCACTTCTGCTCTCATATTATCAAATCAAGAATTTTTATGGATAAAAATAATTTACTAGTTCTTAATTTGGTGTAAACTTATGTAAGAAAGCACAAGTAAACCAATAAAAAACACATTGATCAATGAAATAAAAATTGAATCTTTATGTGCGATATGCGCTACTATTGCTGTTACAAAAAACAATCCAATACCTGCATATCCCCATTCTTTTATTTGAACAGGAATTTGAGGAATTAATATTATAAATATTGCCAACATCTTAAGTACTGCCAATTGTACTCTAAAAAAATCTGGAAAACCTAAATCTCTTACTCCATCTATCGTAGCTTTACTGAACAGATAGCTATACGAACTCCAAAGCAAGAATAAAGCAATTAACGTAGTTGAGATCCAGTATAGTAATTTCATATTAGAATCAAATATTCAATATCCTTTCAAAACAATACAGCAAAAAGTTACTTCACCAATAAAGTATCCGCTTTTAATTCTGTTGTGATCCACTCACGTAAATCTTTGTTTCTAACCTCATTTAAGCTATCAGAAACCTGAAATTTCCATTGCGGAAAAATAACTTTTATCGTATCTACTTTTAAGAAATTAGATTGCAATACCTCACCATACCCTAACTCTGAAAGATCTGGAAATCTAATTTTAGCGTCTTTTGCAATATTATTATATGGTAATACATCTACAGGAACTACTTTTTGGGCTTCGGTTAGTTGTGTTTCCAACAATGCCAAACGAATTTTTAAATCTTCTACCTTATCCAACAAAGCTTCGTTCTCCGTTTCTAATCGATTTAACTCCACAATATATCGATCGTTAGCTTTGGAAATTTGCTCAATCCCCCTTGCCTTATTACCACTTATTTTTAGTGTAAAGTCGTTAATATGCTCATACTTTTCGAGTTCATTTTGCAAATCACTCACAGTAGCATCAGCAATCTCTCCATCAAAATATAATTTTATGGATTTATTATCATAATCGTAAAACTCCTTACGCAAATACAGACTTTCATTTGCTTCAATTTCATTAGCCAAAAAACCCTTATAGTCTCGGTCCGCATTTGTTTCATTCAGAATATTATAAAATGTCCAAATTGCTGGTATCACCATTACAATAGCAACTGCAGAAGCAATTCTTGCTGTCAGTTTTCGTTTAGCCGCATTGGCATAGCGCAACATCGGAAAACGTAATAATTTTGCAACAATGAAAGTAGACAAAGCGATAAAAATCGCGTTTATACTAAATAAATATAACGCACCTAATGCATATCCTCCATTTAGCTCTGCAATACCATAACCTACCGTACATAGCGGAGGCATTAAGGCTGTCGCAATTGCTACTCCAGCGATGGCATTGGGCATTGTTCCTTTTTTAGATTTGGCTACAATTAATGCCAAACCTCCTGAAATAGCCACAAAAACATCTAAAATAGTAGGAGCAGTTCGGGATTCTAATTCGGGTGTTAACTCGGTCAAAGGAGATAAAGCGAAATATAAGGTGGCGGTTAACACACTCAGTCCTACCATTACTCCTAAATTCACAAATGAACGTTTCAGCGTATCGATATCGTTTATTGCAATCGACAAACCGACACCAACAATTGGTCCCATTAATGGAGAAATTAACATCGCTCCGATTACTACTGCTGTAGAACTCACATTTAACCCGATGGAAGCAACGAATACAGAAAATATGAGAATCCAAGCCGTATGTCCTTTAAAAGGAATATCTTTTTTTACATCCTCAATAGTTTGAACACGATCTGTATCAGACCGTATATCCAATAAGCCTGAAAGAAATCGCTTGACACTTTCAAAAAGTCCTTTAGCATCTCTTTTTACAGATTCCTTATGTTCTTCATGATCTGCACTAGCAGGCTGATTTGTATTCTCTTCCATTCGTTTTATGCGTATTTTTCTCCGTAGGTATCTTTTACTTTTTTGAGTACTTGTTTTATATCTTGTTCTTTCTCTTTAGGGTATACCAATAATACCTCTTCCTTATCTACAATGATATAATCCTTAAGTCCATCTATAACTACAATTTTACTACCAGAAGTTCTAATCATATTACCTGATGCATCTTCTGAAAGTACATTGGCGTTTACAATTGCATTGTTATCATTTGTTTTCTCTAATTTATCATAAAGAGATCCCCAAGTTCCCAGATCGTTCCAATCAAAAGTAGCAGGAAGAACGTATACGTTCTCGGCATTTTCTAAAATAGCATAATCTATAGAAATATTCTCTGCTAGCGGATAATTATTAGCAATAAATTCACTTTCTTGATCCGTATTAAAAACATCTATTCCTTTTTCGAATAATGTTGTCATTTCTTTTTGAAATTCCTGGAAGGCTTTTAGAATACTGTTAGCACTCCAAATAAAGATTCCTGCATTCCAAAGATAATTTCCCTGACTCAAAAACTGTTTCGCAGTCTCATAATTCGGCTTTTCTGTAAATTGAGCTACTTTTTTAATAGCATTTGCCTCCTCATTATATTGTATATATCCATATCCAGTATTTGGAAAAGTAGGCTGAATCCCTAAGGTCATTAAAATATCTTGCTGGGAGCAAGCTTCAAAACATTGTTGTAAGTTATTTGTAAATGCTGTTTCATCCTCAATCCAATGATCACTAGGTGCCACCACCATAACCGCATCAGAGTTTTCTTTCTGAATTTTTAAAGCTGCATACAAAATACAAGGAGCTGTGTTTCGCATAGCTGGTTCTGTGACTACTTGTCTTTGTGTAGCCTTGGGCAGTTGCTCTAAGACTAGATCATTATAGCGTTCATTGGTTAAAATAAAGATGTTTTCTGTTGGAATAATTTTCTCTAAACGCTGAAAGGTTCTTTGGATCAATGTTTCTCCAGTTCCTAACATATCATGGAACTGTTTTGGAAACTCTGTTGTACTTACCGGCCAAAATCGAGACCCCACGCCGCCGGCCATTAGAATGGCATAATAGTTTTTGTTCATAAGTTAATTTATAAAAGTTCAACTTCAGCATTGGGGTTAAATAGGTACGTCCTACCTGTGCTGATTTCAATACATTCGTAACGCTTTATGCGTTTGTTTCCTCTTTGAAATATTTTTCCATTATACAATCTAAACTTTCCTCCCAACGGTATTTCAAAGATATAATTTTTATCATTCTCTGGGTCATATTGTTTTAATGCTAATGATAATTTTGTATCCGTATCACTACTTGCTCTAGGATTTTTAAAATGATTAGCTATAACTGGCAATAATTTCGCAGGAAAAATATCAGGATTTATGTATGGTAACATTAATTGTTGAAAAGTACGTTTCCACTCTATTCCATGAGGTTTGATATATCTTCCATATTTTTCAAACGCTACTAAATGAGCAATCTCATGAATTAAAGTTATTAAAAAACGATAGGAATTAAGGGATGCATTGACAGTAATCTGATGCCTGCCATCTGGAGTCTTTCTATAATCTCCATGACGCGTTACACGTTCATTGACAATTTTAAGATGCACATTGCATTTTACTATAAGATCAAATGCAGGGTCTAACGCTCTTTCCGGAATGTATCTTGCCAAGATTTCCTTCATATTCGCAAAATACAAAAATAAGCGCATCTGCTCGATGCGCTTGTCTTAAATTATGACTTCTTTTTTCTAAATTTTAGATATATAAAAATCAAAACACCAATTAGTAATACTGGCCAGATATAAAAGAACATTAAAATTAGATCTTTTAATAAATCCCAGCCATAGACCAAAGCATTTCCTACCTTTTCCACAAATCGAGGTTCGTAAATATCAGATTCTTTTTGAGGAATTACAATTTCGTAAAGATTGATAGTAATAGTGCTATAAGTCACCTTGTTTTTTAAAAACTTCAAACGTCCTTGAACCACTTCAATTTCTTCTTGAATTACTCTTAAGTTATCTTCAATTAGTAGAATATCCTCAACCAATTTTGCCTTAGTACTTAGCATAATTTCATAACGCTCTTTGACATCCAATTTTGTTTTTAATCTGGCAGTAAGATCCACGTACTCTTCAGTAACATCTACTGTTGATATATTTTTATAATCCAAATAACTCCCTAAAGAACATAAACTATCTAACAAGCTATTAAAGTGTTCTTTTGGAACTTTAATCATCACCTGATTTTCCTTGTTATAGTTTGTATTTGTAAAGCTTTCTTTAGCTACATATGCATCAAAACCAGTAATCACTTTTTTCATCAAAGCAGTGGTCTTTTCTACATTATCTACCTTTATACGACAATCTGCATTCTTTATAATTTTATGATCCTTGATCACATCTTTTACTTTTCCACTTCCATCTTCATTTTGATTATTCTCGGATGCAGCTATAAGTGGATCTACGCTTTCTTGATTCGAAATATCCTCGGATAAGTACTTACTATAGCCTTCATTTTGAGAACAAGAGACTAAGAATAGTATAAGATAGATCAGTACAAAACTCTTACTTGTTGTAGAACACATATGTTGTTTCTTATTTTGCTTCTTCATAGTTCTCATAACTATTTATCAATCTTACAAATTCTGCTCTATAACCTAATTCATCATTCCCTCTATGCTGCTGCGCAAGTGCGATGATATCTGCTACATTCTTATTTTCTATATACTTTGAGTTTCTTAATTTCATTCCGTACCAAGCTACTGAAGCTGCAAACCCAAAATCACTAGACATTAGTTTTTCTGTATCCGATTTATGAATATGGATCATCTCAATACTTTGATCTTCTTTTGGCTTTTTATATCTAAACTTTACCGTAAATAGTTCATCCTGATGCGAATCAAGAATCTCTTTTTTTGTATATTTTAAATCGGAAACTTCCTTCATATATTTACTTGTAACCCCAACTGGAATTACTTCATATAAAGCGGTAACCGTATGTCCACTACCTAACTCTCCAGCATCTTTAGTATCATCGATAAAGTCTTCATTATTTAACAAACGATTTTCATAACCTATTAATCGATATGCCTGTACTTTATTAGGATTGAATTCAACTTGAATTTTCACATCTTTCGCAATGGTATACAGCGTTCCTCCAAATTCTGTTCCTAGCACTCTTTGCGCTTCTTGCATCGAGTCTATGTAGGCATGATTCCCATTTCCTGTATCAGCTAGCACTTCTAGCTTACTATCTTTATAATTTCCCATTCCAAAACCAAGACAAGTAAGAAATACTCCTGATGCTCTCTTTTCTTCAATTAATTCTTTCATGGCTACGTCACTACTTTCGCCAACATTAAAATCACCATCAGTAGCTAGAATCACTCTGTTATTTCCTTTTTTTATAAAATGTTCTTGTGCGATTTTGTAAGCTAGTTGTATCCCTTCTCCACCTGCGGTAGAGCCTCCTGCTTCTAAATTCTCTAGTGCTTCTAATATTTTTTCCTTGTTTTTCCCAGAAGTTGGTTTTAGAACTACGCCAGCAGCTCCTGCATATACCACGATCGACACCTTATCTTTTGGTCTCAGCTGTCCTACAAGTAATTTAAAAGCTTTCTTTAGTAACGGAAGTTTATTCGGCGTCCCCATAGATCCAGAAACATCTATTAAAAACACCAGATTAGATGCCGGAAAATCATCAGTTGGTATTTCTTTCCCTTTTAAACCAATTTTTACTAATCTTGTTCCTTTATTCCAAGGAGTTTCAGAAGATTCTGTATGAATTGCAAAAGGATGTTCATCTTTTGGTTGTTCATAAGCATAATTAAAATAGTTAATCATTTCTTCTATCTTTACAGCATCTGCAGGAATTTCCAAACCACTGTTGATCATTCTACGGATATTGCTATAAGAGGCTTTGTCTACATCTATAGAGAACGTAGATAATGGAAAAAACGCTACTCTTTTAAAATCATTTTCTACGATTTCTTTATAATTTTCCATTTCTGAAGAAATTTCAAATTCTTGAGAAGGTTCTGTAGTATCGAGCACAATATTCTCATGAATATGATAACTGCGCTTAGCATATTTTGTACAGGATGTTATAATCAACATGGACAAACTAAAAATTATACATCCAATTATTTTGATAGTCTTTGTTTTCATAATTATTGTTTTTACATTGTTAAACTGAAAACAAACCTAGTATCATCATAGTATAGAAACTTGTAGAACCATTGTAAAACCTTTGTAAACTATTTTACAAAACACAAAAAACTGTATAACAGCAGATTGCAATCGAACAACTAAAAGAACATATCGTTTTTTCTCTTCTCAAAAAAAAGGTAGCAGCACAGTTTTTGAAGAATAATTCGGCCTCTAGCAAGGATATTTCCGAGTGGAAAGGTCAAGACATTATTTTATTCCAAGAAGACCTAAGAAATCAAGTGAAGGGAAGTATTAGTGAAAAATCATTCTATAGTTATTTTAAAAATTCTTCTGAAAAAGTACCTAGGGTTGATATTTTAAATATGTTATCCAACTATTGTGGATATGCCAATTGGAGTGAATTTAAGATTCAGTATTCTCAGGTAACAACTACCAACAAAAAAACAACAAAACGGAAATGGATTGTATTTTTGCTTATTGGAATCCTATTTATTACCTCAGCGTATTTTTTGATTCCAAAATCAAATACCTTTAATTTTTGTTTTATTGATAGGGACAGGAATGAACCGATTACCAAAACACCTATTGAAATTATTGTACTTAATAATGAGCAATCACCTTATTATACTAAAAGTGATAGTTTAGGTTGTTTTACTTGGCAAACCAAAGATGATTTTATTCATTTTGTAATTAAATCTCCGTATCATAAAACGGATACTATTTACAGAAGTATAGCTACTGCACGGAATGAAAACATTCGCGTTAGTACAGATGACTATGCGCTAATGCTTCATTATTATGCAAATGGGAAACTAGAGGATTGGAAGAATCGAAAGCTAGAGTTATCCAAAATGATAGCTGATGATGCTGTAATATTTCAAGTGCTACCTTCTCGATTAGGAATAGAAGTATACTCTAAAATAGAATTCATTGATAAGTTGACCACTCCTATAAAGAGCTTACAAAATATTGAAATTATAGAATCTAAGAGATCCAAAGGACAAGTTGTTAAATTAAAATTTAAAGTTAAATCATGAGACAGCTTATGTATTCCGTCATATTATTTGTATTTCTTGGGTGTTCGAACAACTCTTATAAGAATATGGAAGCTACTGAAGTTAGTAATGATGATATCGTTATAGATTCTTATGAAGAAGAAATGTCATTTGCTGCTCTTGAAGATTCATATACGATACTCGTTTCCGAAAAACTACAGGATTATCTAGATAAACAGTTATTAATCCAGGAACATCCGGAATTTAAAACTGTTACTGATTCTATACATCTATTTGCGCTTAATAACCGAAAACAGATCGAACAAATTAAATTTCTTAATCGTCCAGAAAAACTTTCTGATACTATTACTAAATTGATTACAGAGGTGCATTTCGGCAATACAGAAATTGACACAGTTATTTCCTACATAACTACTTCCTCTACCCTCATTGATGGAGTACAATTTAGAACCTCAAAAGTTACTTTCGATAGATTAAAAACATCTTCCAAAAATAGATAAAAGGGCTCATTTCTATTCAAAAACTACGGTTTTTCCTCCCTACAAAGCTAAAAAAACCCCTATTTATAAGGTTGTTTGTCGAAAAAAATTTAACATTTATCGAGTATTTTAACTTTTTAACTTGTTGTTAATCAATTATTAATATTTTTGAAACCCAAGATTTAACATTTGGAAGGGAAAATTTAAAGGAAAAAGTTATGAGAATTTTTACATTTTTAGTAGTACTTATGATCTGCTCCTCTAATATGGCTCAGGATCAGTTGGAAGTTCAAACAGAAACAGTAGAATTAACCAAAGAGCAGAAAAAAGAAGAAGAGAAAAAGAAAAAGGCTGAAGAAAAAAGATTTATAGAATTAGCGGAAAAAAGAGCAGTTTTATTACAACAAGAATTGAATTTAAGCAATTATGCAAGTGATCGTATCAAAAAGATGATCATTAAATATTCTAAACAGGCGAATAAGGTGATTCAATCGAATGCTTCTGCTAGTGAAAAATCCAAAGATCTAAACAATATCGTATACTTCCAAAACGAAGAATTTAAGAAAGTACTTACTGTACATCAATTCTATAAGTATTTAAAACTTACGGATATCTAAGACTAATAATCGAAATTAAACGTAAGGGATTAAAGTTTCCTTTGTAACGTCACATCATTAGTTTTTTACTACCTTAGAAGCGTTAACGTTAAGATTCACACAACTTATGACGTCTTCTTTTAAGGTATTCTCAATACTGATCATAGCTTCTCTTTTTTCTTGCACCCAAAAACCTATCATTCAACCAGCTACCGTTGATACCCCACTTACGAGTTATGTTAATACATTTATAGGTACTGGAGGTCATGGACATACCTATCCAGGTGCAACAATGCCCTTCGGGATGATGCAATTAAGTCCTGATACCCGACTAGACGGTTGGGATGGTTGTTCTGGATATCATTATACAGATTCTTATATCTATGGGTTTTCACATACACATCTTAGCGGTACCGGAGTTTCAGATTATGGAGACATCTTATTAATGCCTACTGATACCATTCTTTTTAATAATGGAGCGGATGGTCAAAAAGGATATCGAGCACATTTTTCGCATGCTAATGAAAAAGCCGCTCCAGGATTTTATCAGGTACATTTAGATACTACCGATATTGATGTTGGGTTGACAGTAACCAAAAGAGCCGGCATTCATCAATATAAATTTCCAAAAGGTCAAAAACAAGTGGTGATTTTGGATCTTGAACACAGAGATGCACTGCTCGATCACAACATCAATATCATTTCTGATATAGAAATTAATGGTTATCGCCATTCGAAAGCTTGGGCAGAAAAACAGTTGCTGTTTTATCATATGCAGTTTTCGAAACCAATTATCCATAAAACCCTTAACGAAAATCAAACCAAAGTGGCTTTGGAGTTTGATGCCACAACCTCTAAAGAATTAAATATTCGGATAGGAATCTCTGCAGTTGATGAAGAGGGTGCTTTACAAAACCTCACCACAGAAATTGGCAATAAAACCTTTGATCAAATCAAACAAGAAGCTAATGACAGTTGGGAAAAGGAGCTTCAAAAAATAGTGATCGAAAGTCCTAATACAGATTACAAAACTAATTTTTACACAGCCTTATATCATACGATGATCGCTCCTAATCTATATCAAGATGTGGATGGACGTTATCGTGGCATGGATCTCAAGATTCATAACACCGAAGACTTTGAATAMTATTCTGTATTTTCTCTTTGGGATACCTATCGTGCAACGCATCCTCTGTATACGATCATTGATCAAAAAAGGACCAATGATTATATCAATACATTTTTAACCAAATATGATGAAGGTGGTATTATGCCGATTTGGGATCTAGCTGGTAACTATACACATTGTATGATTGGATATCACGCTGTACCAGTAATTGCTGATGCTTACCTAAAAGGGATTTCGAATTATGATCCTGAAAAAGCATTGAAAGCGATGAAACATAGTGCTACACAAAACAAATTAGGATTAGCATCCTATAAAAGTGGAGGTTTTATTCCTGTAGAAGAAGAAGCAGAATCGGTATCCAAAACCTTAGAATACGCTTATGATGATTGGACGATTGCACAAATGGCTCAAGCAATGGGTAAATCTGACGATGCAAAAACTTATACACAACGTGCTCAATATTATAAAAACGTCTTTGATCCGTCTACCAAATTTATGAGAGGACGTTATAGAAATACATGGTTCACACCATTTGATCCTTATGAAGTAAACTTCAATTACACCGAAGCAAATTCATGGCAGTATAGTTTTTATGTCCCTCAAGATATTTCTGGGTTTATCAAACTAATGGGCGGTAAAAAGGAATTAGAACAGCAATTGGATGCACTTTTTACTGCAAAAGACCAGACGTCTGGAGCTCATCAAGTTGATATTACAGGATTGATTGGGCAATATGCTCATGGTAATGAGCCTAGTCATCATATTGCTTACCTCTATAACTTTATCAACAAACCACACAAAACTCAAGAAAAAGTACATGAAATACTAACCAAACTATACACCAATACTTCTGATGGAATTTCTGGTAACGAGGATTGTGGTCAGATGAGTGCCTGGTATGTATTAAGCAGTTTAGGTTTTTATCCGGTTACTCCTGGTAGTGATCATTATGTGATTGGTAATCCATTATTTGAAAAAGGAACGATACAATTAGAAAACGGAAATCAATTTACTATTGTTGCTAATAACATCAGTGATACTAATAAATATATAGCCAGTGCTTCCTTAAACGGAAAAGAGTATCCATATACCTATATCAAACATCAAGATATTATGAATGGAGGTTCGTTGGTGTTTGAGATGACAGATATACCTTCAACTTGGGGAACCAATGATGCCAATATCCCAAAAACACAGATTGAAGATTATTTAATTACCTCACCTCCATTTATAGCCGAAGGTAACATTGCTTTTAAAGAGAAATCTCAAATTACTTTACAAAGTATTAATCAAGAAGCAGATATCTTTTTTGCATTGGATAATGATGAATTCAAAAAATATGAAACTCCAATAAGCATCACTCAACCTTCAATTTTAAAGACCTATGCTAAAAAAAATGATACTAAAAGTGCCATTATTACTACGGAGTTTTTCAAAATTGATCCTAATCTAAAAATAACGCTAGATAATGAATATGCCAATCGCTACAATGGCGGTGGACCGAATGCATTAATTAACGGTATCAAAGGAGCTATGGATTATCGTTCTGGCTCGTGGCAAGGGTTTCATAATCGAGATCTCATCGCCACATTAGATTTAGGATCTGTGAAAAATATCAACACCATATCCATTGGTTTTCTGGAAGATCAAAGAAGCTGGATTTTTTATCCACAAAAAGTAGAATTCTGGATTTCTGAAAATGGAGAACAATGGAATCCATTAGATAAAAGCACATTTATAAAATTACCAACACCTTCTTCCGAAGTATCTATAAAACATGTAGATGCTTCCTCTATTGATAAGAAGGTTCGATTTATCAAAATCAAAGCGCAAACAGTTGGAACTATTCCTGAGTGGCATATCGGAAGCAACTATGATGGTAAAGCCTGGATTTTTGCGGACGAAATCACAATACAATAATGAAAAGACGAAAATTTATTCAAAATACCTCACTCACAAGTGTTGGGATTACTTTAGGAACCACACTGATGGGTTGCAAAGAATCATCTGAGGAACAATCACAAAAAGAACAAGAAATTATGATGAATACAACCTCCACGCCGATTGCAGTATGCACATGGCGTTTTACCAAAGCAAACGCAAAAGCTGGAGAAGCATTAGCATCCGGAAAACCTGCTTTAGATGCTGTTATCGAAGGTGTTGCTGTGGAAGAGGAAAATCTAAAAAACACGACCGTCGGAAAAGGAGGTGCTCCTGATCGAGATGGTAATGTAACACTAGATGCTTGCGTTATGAATCCTGAAGGAGATTATGGTGCGGTTTTGTGTGTAGAGAATATTACTAATGTTGCTGCTTTAGCCAGAAAAGTAATGGAAGACACTCCTCATGTTATGCTTGCCGGAGAAGGAGCAAAAGAATTTGGATATCAATCAGGGTTTATCCAAGAAAATTTATTAACTGAAGAATCCAAAAAAGCATGGGAAGAATGGAAAAAAACTTCGGAATATAAACCTATCATTAATATCGAAAATCATGATACCATAGGTATGCTGGCGATTGATAACAATGGTGATATTGCAGGAGCTTGTACCACATCAGGCTTATCCTATAAAATGAAAGGACGTGTTGGTGATTCTCCCATCATTGGTTCTGGTTTATTTATAGACAATGAAGTTGGTGGTGCAGTTGCTACAGGAATGGGCGAAGAAGTGTTGAAAACGGTTGGAAGTTTTCTAATTGTAGAATTAATGCGAGGTGGAATGAGTCCTCAGAAAGCTTGTGAAGAAGCGATCCGACGTATTGTAACTAAAAATGACAAATACAAAGATTTTCAAGTCGCTTATGTGGCAATCAACAAAGCTGGAGAAATAGGACATTACTGCATCCATGAAGGTTTTTCTATTATGAAATATCATAATGGAGTTAATGAGAATGTACTTACCAAATTTTATCATACTTCTTAAATAATAAAAGCATGTCAAACAAAACATCTTATCGCAGTTCTTTTATCCTACTAACTGTTCTATTTTTTCTTTGGGGCTTCATAACTGTATTGGTGGATTCTCTAATTCCAAGACTAAGAGAACTATTTACCTTATCCTATTTTCAAGCTGGCCTGGTACAATTTGCTTTTTTTGGAGCTTACTTTTTACTATCCATTCCTGCTAGTTATATACTTTCAAAAATTGGATATAAAAAGGGGATTATCTTAGGTTTATTAACGATGGCTACTGGCTGTCTATTATTTTATCCTGCAGCTTCTTACAGAGTTTTCGGGATTTTTATGCTAGCTTATTTCATTCTCGCCGGTGGAATGACTATTTTACAAGTAGCGGCAAATCCATTTGTAGCAGTATTAGGCAGCGAAGACGGGGCATCCAGTAGATTGAATCTTTCACAAGCGTTTAATTCTCTTGGAACTGCAATTGCTCCAGCAGTAGGCGCTTTGTTTATTTTAAGTGATACAATTAAAAGTAAAGAGGAAATTGCACAATTATCAGAAAGTGCAAAAGAAACGTATCTAGCATCAGAAGCTGCTGCCGTTCAAAATCCTTTTCTAGGTTTAGCAATATTTATTATTACTATTAGTGGTATTTTCTTCTTTGCGAAGCTACCAAAACTAATTAATGAATCATCTACCGGTACTTATGCGCAAGCATTAGCAAACAAAGGGCTAGTTTTAGGAGTTTTAGGTATTGGTTTTTATGTAGGTGCAGAAGTAGCTATAGGAAGTTATTTGGTCAACTACTTTCTGGATATGAATATGGTACCACTTATTCAAGAAAGCAGCTCTATGATGAGCATTGCTGATTTTGTTGCTACTATTTTCTTTAAAAGTTTAGAAGGGGCAGATGCAAAAGCTTTACTGGGAATTTTTGTTATCTTTTATTGGTCTGGAGCCATGATTGGACGTTTTGTAGGATCTTATCTTACCAAAATAATGAAACCAGGAAAAGTTTTAGCATTATTTGCCACGCTAGCAATTACATCGATCTTAATATCCATTGGTAGTAATGGTTATATCGCTATGTGGAGTATTCTGGCAGTTGGATTATTCAATTCTATAATGTTTCCAACCATATTTACATTAGCAATTGATGGTTTGGGAGAATTAAAACCAAAAGCTTCCGGTTTGTTATGTGCAGCCATTGTGGGTGGTGCTATCATTCCTCCTATATTCGGTTTATTAGCTGATCATATTGGGTTTAAGCTTGCATTTATTTTAGTGATTTTTTGCTATGGATACATCCTCTACTATGGCTGGATGAAAAGCAGAAAAACGATTTAATTTATCATAATAGTTATTCCTAAAAAAAGAAGCGGTTGCAACTTTTTTAAACAAGTTACAACCGCATACAAATTCTAATAAACCTAAAAGTTTTATTGCACTGCTACCTTTACAGTTTTTACAAATCTATTACTACCATCTCCTATTCTGAAGAAATATAGACCTGTTGTTGCTTGTGCCATATCTACATTAATTTTGTACTCATTACCTATTCGGCTAAGAGAAGCTGTTTTTAATTGTTGTCCTAACATATTAAATACTC
Organism: Aquimarina litoralis; assembly: GCF_019295435.1. Classification (GTDB taxonomy): domain Bacteria; phylum Bacteroidota; class Bacteroidia; order Flavobacteriales; family Flavobacteriaceae; genus Aquimarina; species Aquimarina litoralis_A. The sequence continues at coordinate 33,843 of NZ_WEKL01000037.1, read as the reverse complement.
CTATAAAAATTTCAGTATCAAGCGTGTTTTGTGGAACCAAACTAATCTCAAATTTATTGTCTGGTTTCGTTAAAACGGTTAATTGAGCATCGTTAAATTCTCTTTCTGTTACACTTAATGTTTGATCTATTTCTACAGTGTAGTCATGAACTTCTCCATAAGCAAAATCTCCACAAGGATCATTAACATCTCCGCTTCCAGAAGTATCGATTGCTTTTACTCTTAAAATATGACGTCCTGGATTTGCTCCAACGGGAATCACCAAATTAAAGTCTTCCAATACTCCAAACGAACGGAAAAATTCTCCTGTGATCAATTGTTCAGATGGTTCAAATATAAAATTGTCGTTAAAATCAATCCATGCAGAAAGTGCTTCTACATCAGCCCCATTTTGCCAATTGTGTTGCGCCTGAAGTACATATTCATTATCTCCATCTGTATTAGACAAGAGCGTAGACAAATTGGTACGATCTGCATATCCGTTTACATCTAAACCTCCTTCTGTATTACAACCGTTTGCTCCATCATCAACATTGATAGTATTTAAAACAAACTGCTTTATACCATCTAAATTACACCCAGAAGTTGCCTCAGGAGTACATACGGTATGTGTAACATCTTTAGAAAAAGCATCGTTACTTGCTAATAAATCTCCGGCAAAGTTTGTTCTTGCTTCTATGGCATATGTAACATTGATAGTACTTAAATCAGCTTGAGCTGTAAATGTATAGCTAGCTGTTTCTTGTGGTGCTATCGGTCCTGCAAACGTTTCTACAACTGGCGTACCACCATCTACCGTATATTGTACTTCAATATTACTTGCTTCTTCTCCTCCAAAGTTTGTTATACTTACTACAACATCCTCCAAATCTAATCCAGAACCTGTAGAAGGAGCTGTGATAGCAACCACACCTACATCTTTCGTTAATAAACTCTTAACTTGTTTAGAAGCATCATCATTTTGGGCTAAACCGTCACCTGATAGTACAGTTTTTGCTTCAATAGTGTACGTTTGTCCTGCGTTAGAAAGATCTACAGTAGCTGCAAAAGTAAAATTCACAGCTTCATTTGGATTAATAGTTCCTGTAAAAGTTTCTGTAGCGATCAAGGCACCATCTACTCTTAATTCTACTGGAATATTTTGTTGAGGATCTGTACCAAAGTTTCTAATGTTAACTTCTACTGTTTCCGCATTCGTAAGTAACCCATCGTTTGGAGAAATAATTGAACTTACTCCCACATCGGTTGGCAAACCAGATGTTAGGCTAAATGAAGCAATTCTAGTTGCCCATATATTATCATCCTTAAAATATTCTGCTGTATGCCAAAATGTAAATTGATCAGGATCCATTGTTAGATGAGAATAATCTCCAAATCTATTAGATATCGTTTGCACTCCTGCTCCATCTACAATTGTTGTTTCTGCTAGCGTCATTTCTCCTAAAGGATCATTTACATATCTTCCCGTATATCTAATTCCAGGTTCTAATGTTGCACTAGCAATATTAAACGCCAATCCTATATTTCCTAAAGCATCAATACATCCACTACCCATAAATCTACTATGACCATCATCAGGAGCATAAGTTCCTTCTTGGAATATTGACCAACCTTCAGTGTCACTATTTCTTAATTCTATCCAACGAACTCCAGCAGTATCATTACCATCTACATCAACATTAAAAGTGATTAACCAAGAATTATGATCTGTAAAAGTTCGATAATTTGCTGCATAAGATATAACTCCACCAATCATATCAACCTTTTGAGAAGTTCCAGGCTGTTCGACATCTCCTGTTCCAAATGGAGCAAAAACACTATCGAAAGGAGTTACAGGAATAGTTAAAGGCTGTGAAATCGTACTATTTGCTGGAGTAGTAAAATCAATATCAATTTCCCATATCTTCAGCTCATCCTGAATAATTGCATTACTCCATCCATCATCCTGAAAATATACAATATAACCTGGCACATCTACTGGAAAATCATCTCCCACAAGGTTTGCAGGTTCTGGGCTAAAAACAGTATTTGGATTTCTTTGGATACCAGGAAGATCAAATCCTATAATTGCAGCATCAGCATCTCCTGCAATCATTGCTTCTCTTTCTAAGACATAAGTAGTATTACCACTTCCTTTATTTGCTGTTAGATAATATCCATCAGGCCATATTGAATAATGAGGATAATCAGGGAAAGCATCTAATGGATACTCATACATATTGTATGCTCCTGTAGGGTCTGGAGTTTCAGAAACAGCAACTATTAATGCATTATCAGAAACTCTAAACTGACTTACAAAAAAGCGATCTGCCAGATGATCATACATGATTATTGGATCTCCATCATTATTACCAGACCCTAAAAAATCTGATAAGGAAGTAGGTCCCGCTAAAACATTACCACTTTTATCAAATATCTTAATTGCTACGTTTACACCGTGAACGTAATGATTAGGTCCAACCGCTCCAGAAGGATCTGGAGGTAAAGCGCCTCCAGCTTCATTACGATCTATCCCTTCAAAATTAACCCCTAAATTTCTGTTGGAAGTCTTTCCGAAACTTTGCTGTCTTTTTGGATCAGGACCTATTGGTAAGGCACTTTGATTTACTTTTTCATTAGCACGAAGGTTATTAAAAATAATAGTAAGCTCTTTTACGCTTTCTTCGGCTTTAGACTGATTTGTTGTTGGGTAATCTCTGAATGGTTTGGTCTTTCCTTTGTAAATTCCTTTTGCAATGGTACTTGGACCCACCTCTTGTTGTGAAAACAAACTTGTTATGCAGAGAACACATAACACACTAAATAAAATTCTTTTCATTTTTTTGAGTTAAGAGTAATTATTAAACTATGTGACATATAATAGAACAGTTAAATAATTGTAAACCCTACTCAAAATTTTAATATTTTATAACATATACTTAATCTTTTCACTGAATTGCTTTGATAAGCTGTTCAATCTTTTCCCTATCAGAAAACGCAACTACTTGATCGTCAAAAAGTTTAAAGCTATTCATACTAAGTTCAGGAATGTTTTTTGAAGTGGTTATCGAGGTAGCAGACAAATGTATTTCCTCGAACTTATTTTCTTTAAAAACTATAGCATTTTTAGCATTTATACCACCACCTGGTAAAATTTTTAATTTTGAAACTTCATTCTTCAGTTTTATTAGCAAATTCAGACCATCAACTGCTTTTATTTCCTGACCTGATGTTAAGACACGATCTACCCCTATTCTCTCCAAAGTTCGAATTGTTTCTTCCGGATTAGGTAACCAATCAAAAGCTCGATGAAATGTAAACGATAGTGGAGAACTTAACTGAATCAATTCTTTGGTTCTTTCCACATCCAAAGCACAATTTTCATGCAAAATTCCGGAGACAATTCCAGCACAACCGACGGACTTGCAAAACAGARTGTTCTGTTTCATAATATCAAATTCGGTATCTGAGTATGAAAAGTTCCCACTTCGTGGTCTAATCAATACATGTATGGGAATAGAAATTTCTGTAATTGTTTTTTGAATCAAACCATAGGATGGAGTAATTCCACCTACTGCCAATTCTGAACACAATTCAATGCGATTTGCTCCTCCTTTTTCTGCATTCAATGCGGATTCAAATGAATTGGCACAGATTTCAATTTTCATAATTTCCAAAAGAATACTATTATTTGTTACTCAACTATAATTTCATCAATAAACGTCCAGGCTTTATTTCCAGCACCTTGTAACCCTGCAGGAATGACTTCATAATTTTTCACTACCATCTTTATAAAGCGACATTCGCTAGTATCTAAATTTATAGAAATTGGCACTGTACTTTTATTAGAAAGATTATCTTGAGGAACTTTAGAGATCAACTCGCTGTATGTTAGATTATCCTTAGAGAGAGAAACCTCAACATTTTTAGGGAGATAAATCCATTGGCCATTTGCGTTATAAAATCTAGTCTCTATTTTACTAATTTCCAATATTTGTTTGAGGTCTAATATCACTTCCAGATCTTCTCCCCAAAACCCTAACCATTCTTTATCTCCATATCTAGTACTACTTCCTTTTATTGAATTTATCAATGCTTTTTTACCTCCAGCATCGTAAGAAGGATGAGGATCTTTATCAATAGAAATTGTAGCTCCTACTGCTTTGTGCTTCAATAAATCTTGTTTAAATACCGTTCCCAATGGTTTATCATCTTTAAAAACTTGGGCTTTTATCGTACAGCTTTTATCTATGAAAATAGGTTGATCATATTTCATAGAGGTATTTATTGGTTCGCTACCATCTAAGGTATATCTAATAGTAGTATCCTGCAGCAATGTTTTTAGAGAATACCTCATATGTTGATCATCAATTTCCAAATCTCCTTCAATTTCGTACAAATGATTCGCGTAGTTAATTCCTAAAACATCCAACCGTTTTTGAAATGGTATTAATCGATTTACAAAACTTTTATAATCCTTTACTTCTGAAGGACTCCAAACCACTTCGCTTAAAGCAATTGCCCGCGGAAGTGCCATATACGTTACTTTATCAAAAGTTTTCATATACTCTGTCCAGACATTTCCTTGAGCCCCTAAAATCAACGATGCTTCTTCCTGTGATAATTCGTCAGGAATTGGTTCAAACCCGTAGACTTTTTCTAGTGGAAGAAAACCTCCTATTGCTAAAGGTTCATCTTCCTTATCGCTTTGATAATAATCAAAATAACAATGGGAAGATGGAGTCAAAATAGCCTTATGATTTTCTTTAACAGCACTTACTGCTCCTTCTGTACCTCTCCAAGACATTACAACAGCATTTGGAGCTAAACCTCCTTCTAAAATTTCATCCCAACCAATAATCTTTCTTCCTTTACTATTTAAGTATTTTTCAATTCTTTTGATAAAATAACTCTGAAGACCAAATTCATCGGTTAGTCCTTCTTTTTGAATCAGTTGTTGACAATATTCACTAGCTTTCCATTGCGCTTTTGGAGTTTCGTCTCCTCCGATATGAATATATTCACTTGGGAAAAGCATCATCACCTCATCCAATACATCTTGTAAAAAAGCAAATGTCTTTTCTGTTGGGCAATAGACATCCTCAAAAACACCCCATTTTGTAGCAACTTCTGCAGATTTACCGCCACAACCTAATTCTGGATATGCAGCAATGGCAGCTTTAGAATGTCCTGGCATTTCAATTTCTGGAATTATGGTAATATTTCTTTCCTGAGCAAAAGTTACTACTTCTTTAATTTCCTCTTGGGTATAGAATCCACCATATCGTTTCCCATCAAACTGATGTGGTTGATCATTATAATGCCCTACCAAAGTCTCTTTTCTATAAGCTCCTATTTCAGTGAGTTTTGGGTATTTTTTAATTTCAATTCTCCAGCCTTGATCTTCTGTTAGATGCCAATGAAAAGTGTTGAATTTCAGTATAGACAGAATTTCTATATACCGTTTAATCTCTTCTACCGAAAAAAGATGACGCCCTACATCCAAATGCATTCCACGGTATGAAAATCTAGGTTCGTCGACAATTGAAATAACTGGCAACTTTATTGTGGTATCACAACTATTATTTTCAAAACAAGGAGGAAATAACTGCCGCAATGTTTGAACGGCATAGAAACTACCTTTTGAATCTTTGGAACGAATCAAAATTTCTTGATCAGAAACAGTAAGCCGATATCCTTCAATATCTGAGATTGTCGTATCAATTTCAAAAGAAATAAAATCTTTCTCCTTACTAGGATTTATTTCTAACGACTTTCCTGTTCCTTTTTCTATAAGTTTATTAAAATACATTACTGTTTTCTCAAGGCCAGGATGGTATTTTATAGCTGTATTTCCAGAGAACAGAAAATGTCCCTTTCCTAACTTTTGTTCTTTGGGCTGAGGAATAATACCATAAAACTCTATTGGATCTTGAGCTTTACCACAGCTAATAATGATAAAGCAAACTAGTATTAAGACTTTTATATGATGCTTGTTTTTACACATTTCTTATACAGATATCATTTTCATCACGCTGTTCAAAGTCTTGACTTTAATTGACTCGAAGTCAACATCTTCTGAAGTTTTAAAAAAAACCTTCTTTGTTTCACCTGGTAAAAGATCAAAGAAATTATCTTCAAAATGTCCTTTCTTATCGGTATAGAGAAATACATCTTTTTGTAAAGATGAAGATGAAACTGTTATTTCGTACCCATCTGAAACTTTACTTATATCCAATTGCACATTATGTTCTGATAATTTTAGATCCTTGGGTTTTACCAAATAAAAATTAGCTTTTTCTCCTTGAAACTCGGTTATTACTACCACATTTCGAAAATCAATAATTTCATCTGGTATTTTTTGCATAAATACCTTAGTTGAAGCATTCGCTTCTGCATTTATCTTTATCTTTTTATCCCATAATATATTCCCTTCAAAATCCATAAATGAAACTTTCAAATCTCCTTCTTTGGCTTTAAGGTTATCGTTCACAGCATATAATTCTAAAGAATCTTTATGTACTCTAGAAGAGATAATAAGATCTGCAAAACTTCTTTTTGCTTTGTAATGCAAAGCTTTCCAATTTCCTAACCCATCAATACCTGACCAAGAAACCACAGGCCAGCAATCATTAAATTGCCAATATAAAGAACCCATATTGTATGGCATCGCTCTTCTATGTGCGTGGATACCTTTAGTAATACCATAAGCTTGCAATAATTGACTTACATACACATAATCTTCTGGATCTGTAGGAACTGGAAAATCTCTTTGCATATACTCTTTTATCAATGCAAAACCTCTATTGTGTTTTTGATGCGTTTTGAAACTAGAGTGATCAATATCTATAGTATCCAACTGAGTAAAATATTTAATCGCTTCATAAGACGGAAAGGATTGAAAACCATATTCACTCATAAATCTTGGCACTTCTTCTTCAAATCGTTCAAAAGGCAATGCATCATGCCAAACTCCCCAATCATGTGCGCTTCCTTCGAGCTTGAATCTTTGATCAGCACGGCCATACTTTGGAGAGCTTTCCCAATAAGAATTATCTGTTAAACTTGCCACTGCTTCTGGTAAGATTCCGTTGAAGAGTTTTTGATAATTTGTCCAAATCTCCTCTTTTTCTTCTTCTGATCTATCAGTTTGCCAACCCCAATTATGCCATGCTTCGTTATTTTCATTATTCCCACACCATAAAGCTATACTTGAATGATTACGTAATCTTTTGATATTATCTGTAGCTTCTTGTTTTACATTTTCAAAGAAAGCTTCGTCCCCAGGATACATAGCACAAGCAAACATAAAATCCTGCCAGATTAATACTCCATTTTTATCTGCCAAATCATAGAATATATCTTCTTCATAAATTCCTCCTCCCCAAACACGCAGCATGTTCATATTTGCAGCAATGGCATCTTTGAAGATTTGTTGATAATCCTCAGTTTTTACTTCTGATTGAAAAATGTGTTGAGGAATATAATTAGCTCCCTTCATAAACACAGGAACATCGTTTAATTTAAAGTAAAATGTACTTCCAAAACTATCTTTATCCTGAACTAGCTTTATTGTACGCAATCCTTTTTGGATACTTTTAGAGACGATCTCTTTATTTCTTTCATTAACTTGTATTTTGATATCATACAGATAAGGATCTCCTAAATTATGTGTCCACCATCTTTTGGGGTTCAAAATTTCAAAATCCAAATTAAATAGGTGAGTTCCTGCCAAGAACTCTTTTTCTTCCTTTAAAACAATTGAATCATTTATAGAAACCTGAAATGTCAGTTCTATTTCAGATGTAATATTAAGATCTAATTTCGCTTGTAAAGATGCTTTTTCATCAGTAAGAGATCGTTGATCTATATATACATCATTAAGATATACATCATCCCAAGATTCAAGAGTGATAGGTCTCCAAATTCCAGAAGTAATAAAAGTGGGACCCCAATCCCATCCATAATGAAACTGTGGTTTTCGGGTAAATACTCTTCCTGAAACTGGAAGTTCATAAGTCAGTTTGTTTGCTTTTTGTTTTTCTACAGCATCAGGATGTTTAAATATGATCCGGAGCGTATTGTTTTCCTGAATCCTTTTTGAAACATCAACATTCCAAGTTCTAAAGGCATTATCAGTTTTAATCAATAAGCTATCATTTAAGAAAACCGTAGCATACGTATCTAAACCTTTGAATTCAAGTTGATGATTTTTCCTTTTTAACCGTTCCTTGTCAACTAGAAAAGTAGTAGTATACTCCCAATCTTCATCAGAAATCCATTGTAATTTTTCTTCATTATTACCAATAAATGGTTCTTCAATTTTTTGGTTATTCAATAAATCCGTATGAACAGTTCCTGGAACAATGGCATCCATCCAGAGTGTATCTTTGGTGTTTTTGAACTTCCATTCCTGATTAATTTCTGAGGTAAGATGATGTTTATCTTGATTACAAGAAATGAAGATTACTATAAGCAGTAGCAATCCTATTTTTTTATACATAACTAAAATGATTTTGCGTGTAACTACAATTACGAAAAATTGGCTTCTCTAAAATAGAAAAATAATCGATTCCCTAGTTAGTTACTCAAAATTCAAATTTTAGAAATCAAAATCTAAGGAGTAGAACTGGATACTTGTAACACTTTACCATTATAAAATTTATTTGCTGTTAATGCAAAATCTTTAATATAAGTTCCCATTTCTATAGCAGTTAAAGGTGCTTGATATCCTGGAAATGCTTCTTCTAACATTTCTGTTTGAACAGCTCCTAATGCTAACACGTTAAATGCTATCCCACTTTCTTTATACTCTTCTGCCAATAGTTCGCTTAAGGTAATAACCGCTCCTTTACTTGAACTATATGCTGCTAATCCTGGAAATTTCATACTCCCTTGAATTCCCCCCATACTACTTACAGTTACCACATGGCTTCCTTCTTTCATAAAAGGAATTACCAAACGAGTAATTTCAGCAACTCCAAAAACGTTCACTTTGTATACTTCTTCAAATTCTTTTGACGTGATTTCTGCAAAAGGTTTGTTAAGTAATTTGCCCGCATTATTGATCAAAATATCTACACTGCTCCAATTGTTATCAATAAAATTGGACATTTTCAAAAGATCATCTGGATTGCATAAATCACAAGAAAAAGTGTGAATATTTTTATGGTTTAAAGAAAGAATTGGTTTTTCATTTCTGGAAAGAGCAAGTACTTGATGTCCTTCATCGGCAAACAATTTTGCCATTTCGAACCCAATGCCTCTACTGGCTCCAGTAATTATTATGTTCTTCATCTGGTTGTTTTATTGTTTCTTAGTGGTCAGTTGGAATCACTATAGAACCGTTTTGGTTAGACATAAACTTAATCGTTATGGTTTATTTCACGATATTAGTTTAGTTTAATTTCTCTGGTGTTAGTGTTCAATATTTTAGTTATCACTGGCACACAATCATTAATCAGCTCTGTCATAAATTCCAAATTGATATTAGCCACCTCATCATCTACATGATGGTAGTAATCGTAATTACTAAAATCAAATGTACATATTGTTTGACAAGGCACATTAAATTCTTTATGAAAAGGGAAATTATCACTTCTACGAAATAATTGAAATTCTTTAGCTTTTGGCAAAAAACCTATCAATTCCTTTCCTGCATATTCATTCATTTTTTCTGCCATATTAGACATTTCATATCCTGTGATATATGCCTTATAAGGTTTATCAACTAATGGAACACCAATCATTTCAAAATTAATCATTGTGTAAAGGTTTAAGTTTTTCTCCTTCAACACTTTTGCCAAATGCTTAGATCCTAACAAACCGATTTCTTCTGCTCCAAATAACACAAAAAGAACACTTCTCTTATTGTTTTTAGTTTTTGCAAATTGTTTTGCCAAAGAAATTACAGCTGTGCTTCCAGCCGCATTGTCATTAGCTCCATTTGCTATAGTATCTCCATCTACTTCTTTTCCTTTACCAATATGATCAAAGTGAGCGCCAATCACTACAAATTCATCAGCTAAATTAGGATCTGTACCTTTCAAATATCCAACGACATTATAGGTTTCTTTTCCTTTTGCATCAAATGCAGGTAAATATGTATCGAAATAAGGACTAACCATGACACCTGCATCTTTAAATGTTTTTTCAATATATTCTGCCGCTTTTTTCAATCCTTCAGAACCCGTATCTCTTCCTTCTAATTCATCACTAGCCAAAAAATTCATTATCGTCTCAACTTCTGACACTTTAACTGCGGATTCAGAAGATTGCGCTTTGGTTACCTCTTTACAGTTAATAAATAATAAGGTTATTAATACAAGTGTTATATGTTTCATCTTACTTTTTTTTACTTATTTCTTTACTACAATTCTGCTCAAATTAAGGAAGGGACTTGTGTAAAGATTATATTTTTTGCTAAATATACTTAAAAAGTATGCCTATTAAATTGGAATTAGCTTTTCATTATATCTTTTATTTTTAAGTATTGTAAGAGCATCACAGTTCTTGCATCCTTAATTTCCCCTAAAGCTATCATATTAAACGCCTTTTCGAATTCAATTTCTAAAACATCGATATATTCTTGTTCTTCGGACAGACCTCCTCCATTATTTACCTTTTGATCATCATTATACTCAGCAATAAAAAGATGAGCAATTTCTGTCATAACAGCTGGAGAAGCATACACCTCAAACGCCTTTTCGAGTTTGTCGATGATAAAACCAGTTTCTTCTTCTGCCTCTTTTTTGGCACATTCTTCTGGTGTATCACCATCTAAAGAGCCTGCACACACTTCTATACTCATGCCAGAAGAGCTTCCATTTAGGAATGTAGGTAATCTAAATTGTTGTGTTAATACTACTGTTTTTTTATCTCTATTATATAATAGTACAGAAGCTCCATCTCCATGGTCATATACTTCTCTAAGATGTTCTTCTATAGCATCATCCTTTGTATGCTGATAATCAAAAGTATATTCCTTTAAAGAAAAGGTTTTATCTGATAATACTGTTGTCTTTAAATTTTGGATGTTTGTTGTCATTATAAATGAATAAAAAATCCCACTTCTCACGAAGCAGGATTTGTATATTAAGTATCCATTTTATGGATTATGCTAACATAGTTACTGGATTTTCCAGATATTGTTTTAAGGTCTGTAAAAATTGAGCTCCTGTTGCTCCATCTACTGTTCTGTGATCACAAGCCAATGTAACTTTCATCGTATTACCTACTACAATCTGACCATCTTTTACAACTGGTTTTTCTACAATGGTTCCAACCGATAATATTGCAGAATTAGGCTGATTGATTATAGAAGTAAATTCTTGAATACCAAACATTCCTAAATTAGAAACTGTAAATGTACTTCCACTCATCTCTTGTGGAGTCAACTTTTTGTTACGTGCTTTACCTGCTAATTCTTTTACATTCGCACCTATCTGTGTAAGAGACATCTGATCTGTAAAAGGTAGTACTGGTACTACTAATCCATCTGGCACTGCAACAGCTACTCCGATACTAATGTGCTTTGCATATTTGGTAACATCGTCAGACCATTGTGTATTTACTTGTGGATGTTTTCTCAATGCCATTGCACAGGCTTTTACAACCATATCATTAAAAGATACTTTGGTATCAGGCAATCCATTGATATATTTTCTAGAAGCCATTGCATTCTCCATATCCACCTCTATTGTAAGATAGTAATGTGGTGCATTGAATTTTGATGCAGAAAGTCCTCGTGCGATCGCTTTACGCATTTGAGAATTTTTCACTTCTTCGAAACTTTCTTCACCAGCTGGTATGTAAGGTTGTACAGCAGGAGCTGAAGCAGCTTCTTTTGTACTATCTGAACTTGGTGCAGCGGCAGCTGGTGTAAAAGATTCTACATCTTTTTTCACAATTCTTCCGTTCTCTCCTGAACCCTTTACTTGAGATAAATCAATTCCTTTATCTGCAGCAATTTTCTTCGCTAATGGTGAAGCGAATATTCTTCCTCCCGAAGACTCGCTACCTATTGTAGTCGTTGTTTTTGTTTCTTCTTTCTTTTGAGCAGAAGTTTCTTCAGGTTTTGAAGATGTTGTCGCTGGTGCCACATTTCCATCTTTAATTCCGGAAACATCTGTTCCTGCAGGTCCAATAATTGCTAACAATGCATCTACTGGAGCTGTTTGCCCTTCTTCGATACCTATATGTAATAAGGTTCCATTATAGAAGGATTCAAATTCCATAGTAGCTTTATCCGTTTCGATCTCCGCTAAAATATCTCCTTCTTCAATAGTATCACCAACCTTTTTAAGCCATGATGCAACTGTTCCTTCTTCCATAGTATCACTAAGTCGAGGCATAGTGATTACTTCTACTCCTTCCGGAATCTCCGCTGATACATTTGTAGTAGCTACTTCTTCAGTTTTCTCTTCTTTTGGTTCTTCAGCAGCAGATGCACTACCATTTAATAAACCTGAAATATCTTCACCTTCATCTCCTATAATCGCTAGCAACTGATCAACTGGAGCAGTTTCTCCTTCCTCTATACCTATATGCAGTAAGATACCTTCATAGAAAGATTCGAATTCCATTGTTGCTTTATCAGTTTCGATTTCAGCAAGAATATCTCCTTCGCTAATCTTATCTCCTTTTTTAACAAGCCACTTCGCGACAACTCCTTCTTCCATAGTATCGCTCAATCGCGGCATATTAATTACTGTAGCCATAACTTATTATAATTTGTGTGCTAAAAATGGATAATCCTCTTGTTCATATACAACATCGTACATTAGATTTTTTTCAGGGAACGCAGACTCTTCAGCAAACTTTTGGCACTCTGCAACCTTATCCTTAACTGCCTTATCTATGGCAGCTATTTCATCATCTGTAGCATATTCTTTATCTTTGATAATATCCAATACTTGCGTAATTGGATCTATTTTTTGATATTCTGCTACTTCTTCTTTTGTACGATATTTCTGAGCATCACTCATAGAATGTCCTCTATATCTATATGTTTTCAATTCTAAGAAAGTTGGACCTCCACCTGTTCTTGCTCTGGTAATAGCTTCATCCATTGCTTCAGCAACTTTTACAGGATTCATAGCATCCACTGGACCACATGGCATTTCATATCCAAGTCCTAATTTCCAAATATCTGTATGATTTGCTGTTCGCTCTACAGAAGTTCCCATTGCATATCCATTATTTTCTACACAGAATACTACAGGTAAATTCCATAACATTGCTAAATTAAAAGATTCATGAAGCGATCCTTGTCTGGTAGCTCCATCTCCCATAAATGTTAAAGTAACTGCATCTCTTTTATGGTACTTATCAGCGAAAGCTAATCCAGCTCCAAGAGGTATTTGTCCTCCTACGATACCGTGACCTCCATAAAATCTGTGCTCTTTAGAAAAGATATGCATTGAACCTCCCATTCCTTGAGATGTTCCTGTACCCTTCCCATATAATTCTGCCATAACGCGCTTTGGATCTACACCCATTCCTATTGGCTGAACATGATTACGATATGCAGTAATCATTCTATCTTTCGTAAGATCCATTGCATGTAATGCTCCAGCTAAAATAGCTTCTTGACCATTATATAAATGTAAAAACCCTCTTACTTTTTGTTGGATATAAACTTGAGCTAATTTGTCTTCAAACTTTCTCCAGAAGAGCATATCCTCGTACCACTTCAGGTAAACTTCTTTGGTTACTTTTTTCATCTAAAATGTAATGATATTTCAAATTTAAGTCAGTTTAACCGCTGACCTCTCTAACAATTACAGAATTTTTCTGCTAATTTCTCAATTAAGCGAAAAACAAAAATAAGATATTCATTACTAAGGAGAAAGCAGTTTTTGGATAAAAATCTACGAAAACGTTATAAATATGAATTATCAAAAATAAGGGGCAATAAATTAGCTAAAGAGTAAGATTTTACTACTTTTCCTGTCTCTCCCATAAAATAAATCTCTATTGGCTTCTTTTGATTCAATTCATATTCAGCAATTGCTTGCCTACAAGCTCCACAAGGTGGAGTGGGTTTATCTAATTTATATTTTAGCGATTTTGCAGAGAGTGCCATTTTTAAGATAGGAATTCCTGGAAAGTTTGCCCCTGCTGAAAAGATTGCTACTCTTTCTGCACACAAACCAGAAGGATAACAAGCATTCTCTTGATTGTTTCCTAAAACAATTTCTTGATTTTCCAATAGTAACGCTGCACCAACTAAAAATTTGGAATATGGAGCATATGCCTGATCACGGATTTTAAAAGACTGTTCCATTAATTCTTGAACGTCTTCTGGTAACTCCTCTAGAGAATCATACACTTGTAGCGTTGATTTGATTTCTATTTCTTTCACACTTTTAAATTTAATCCATTTAGACTTGTACAATGTACTATAAACAAAAAAAAGTATCAAACTTTACATCTGATACTTTTTCTTTATATACGTTAGGATATCCTATCTATCGTAAAAATCTTCTCCAAAATTAAATGAAAGACCAAAACGTAATGTTCCTTCTAATGGACTTTGTACGGAAGATGCGTTAAATAAATATGATACGTCTAGATTTACTATGGTATATTTAAATCCAAGACCTAGAGACACAAACTTACGTGCTCCTTTGTTCTCCGCTTCATTAAAATATCCTCCTCTAAAAGAGAATACATCTTTGTATACATACTCTGCACCTAAAGACCAAGTAAATTCCTCTAATTCTTCACTAAATCCACCATCAGCATCTCCCCAAGAAGAAAAGATCGCTCCAAAAGAACTTATACTTTGATATTCTTCATTATCCTCTGCATCAATATCACCATCACCATCAAAATCTTGTGGACTTGGCACTAAAAGCTTTGCAAATTCTAAAGAAGGCGTAATTCTATTATATTCATCTAAAAGGAAATCGAATCCTGCACCAAGTCTAAACGTAGTAGGAATAAAATTCTCCTGACCAGCATCGTCATATTTAATTTTAGGACCAATATTAGATATATTTAATCCAGCTCTCCATCTACCATTAAAAGAATTGTAAGCAATTTCTTCACTGCGATAAAAAGCAGCAACATCAACTCCAAAACTTCCTGCAGCGCTTGCATCGGCTCCCAAACCTTGCAATCTTAAATCTGATCGTAAATAACGACCTGCTACTGCCATGGAAAATGTAGGACTTAATTGTAATGCATATGAAACATCTAATGTTAATTCATTTGGTTTTTGAACATTAGGAGAATCATTAGGCCCTTGTCTAAACTCAATATCTCCAAGACTAAAATATCTAAAGCTTGCTGCTACAGCACTCTGACCGTTTTGTCCAAAACGATTATAATAATTTACGCTTCCTAAAAATATATCATCAACAAGGTTACTAAGGTAAGGTGTGTAATTAATACCAACCCCTTGTTGTTTTCCTATAAAAGCATATTTTGCAGGGTTCCATTGTTGTGAAAATGCGTCTGCTGAAGTTGCAACCCCTTGATCTGCTAAACCTGCTGCTCTTGCATCTGCAGCAATCAAAAGAAACGGTGTAGCGGTTGTAATTGCTCGGTTCGGTTCTTGCGCTTGGGCTTTATAATTTAATAGTGTAAAAAACACCAAGCCAAGGATTATGATTTTTCTCATGTGAAAATTAATTTAGACAAATATATAGTTATTTAGTTATTATAGTATGACGAGTTTTTCAAATTTCTCAACCCGCTGATTTGTTAACGTCGATTTTACAGATATCTTGTATACGTATACTCCTTTTCCTAATTTATCTCCAAAATCATCTCTTCCATTCCATTGTATATCCTCTCTGTAGTTGGTTTTTCCGGACAAGGTTTGATTACTCGTCCAGACCACTTTACCTGAAACAGTAAACACCTGAACCTGAACCTCTAAAACATCATTAATTGAGCTAGAATGTTCGAACCAAAACTCTGTATGACTTACAAATGGATTTGGATAATTCAGTACATTATTCAATGTAAATCCTGAAGCATCTGCTACTACAAATTGTATTTCCTGGGTAGCTGAATTATTATAAACATCCCAACCTTTGAACGTAAGCGTATGCAAACCAGGTTCCAGATCTCTAAATTTAAAATTCACAACACCTCTTGTAAAATCATCTAATTCGGTTTCATAAAAATCATTTAAAATAAAAGGATTTGCATCATCCCCATCTAGTATAGCAGAAATATCATGACCAATCCCACTAGCGGTATTAATCCCATTTTCATCTTCTAACTTGGCAATCAGGATTGGTGAATCATTGGTAACACCTCCAGAGATAAAACTCTCATCATTCATAAACAACTGAATTTGCGGGCCCACATTATCTTCAGGAGCATTTTCATTAAGTCCCCCAACTAATATGGTCTCATCTGATCCTGTTTGATCTTCCAAAACTCCATTTCTTGAAGCATAAAAACTTATTCTTCCGTTATCCACTGGAATACCAATATCTCTGGGAACAATAAATTCAAAATCAAATAATCCATTAGTGATAGAAGCTTTTCCTCTAAATATAATTTCTCCTAGCGTTTCGAAGTTCAATTTTATGATTTCCCCAGCTGGATTTAAAGTATTATCATTTGCAAGCGTTTCTCTATCCACATCTTTATCATAGATAGTTGTAAATAAAATACCATTATAATCAGATAATAACGTACCAGATTCACTTACTACTTCTCCGGAAACTTTCATTCTACTTAATGCTTCAAACGTATCTACTGTTCCCGTTATAGGAGCGTCATTAATTGCTGTAAGACGAACATTTGGCTTAGGAATAGCCATTTTCATTGCAGGGTCTCCAAAAAAGAATACAACTCGTCTATCATTAGTAGTGTATGTGTTTTTTAATTGTCGAACGGCTTCAGCTATTGGTAGATAATCTGATCCATCTGTGAACAAAAATTCAGCTAAACGATCATTAACAGAAATTCCGAAGGTAACAGTAACATCTCTAGTGGTACTAATTAAGCCTACGGTTCCTCCTTGCGCATTCCAATACGTAAGTTCTCCCGCGGAATCTCTACAAGGATTATCAAACTTTGTAAATTCGCAGGTAACCGTAATAAAAATTGGCAAGCGGTTGGTATTTGCTAATTCTATAGCATCGGACTTATTAAATATAAACTCTTTTGCTAGTCCATCTTCACCTCCATGCCCAAAATAATCTATTGCAATTGCTCCTGTTTCGATAGCACTAGAAATAGCCTCATTTACTTTTGGATATCTACTGCCTGATGCAGATGATTCTTGCTCAAACGCATCTGCATATATTTTATTAAGATTAAAAAATGGCTTTCTAAGTATTAAATCATCACCTAGTTCATCTAGGTTTCTCTGGATAGTTTCCTCCCAGTCTTCGTCAACATCATCTGCGATTAGTAAAACCGTATTACGCCATCTTCCATAAGATTGCTCACTGCTATAATTAATTATTTTAGTAACCAAAGCATCTGCCAACTGAGGAGTATCTGCCAAAATTCTTCCTACAGCAACATCTAATTGATCACTACCAATCATTCTTCCTTCAGCAGGATCCATAGAACCAAAGAAATCATCCGTAGCAAAAGAACTTACCAAAGAAAAGCTATTTAAACTCTCAAAAGTAGGGACAATATTACTATCTGGACAGTTCTCTCTAACGAGCAAACCTTTGTAATCTACAGAAGCATCTCCAAAAAGACATAGATACTTTAACCGTTCATTTGGATCTGATGCATTGTCGTAGACATATTTTACCAAATTTCTAATCGCCGAAATATCTTGTTTACCACTTCCAAATTCATGATAAATCTGGTCTAAGGTTACAACTTTTACATTATAATTATTTAGACTTCGATGATGATCTGCTAATCTATTTGCAGACTGCAATAAATTATTATTAACTATAATCAAATAATCTATATCCTCAAATTGTCCTTGATTATTTAGAAATATAGTTCCTTTAATATCCTGGTTATTCACTCTTGCCGTTTGATCGGACAAAGGATTAAAATAATCAGTAGGAACTATTGCTACATACTGTCTAGATTCTCCCAGATTAGCTTTAAAACTTAATGCAGAAGCTCCATTCTCATTCGAAACCCGACTAATGCTTGCAGGATTCGTAACATCCCAAACTTGAGATATCGATGCTGCGTTAGCAATATTATATTGTCCAATTCCAGTTAATGCAGCAGCCTCTTCATAGACAAATGGCATTTGAGCATTCGTTCCTGTTAACGATCTTTTTGCTTCAAGACTAATAAAGTCAAGATAGCCTATTGCTGATGGGTTACCATTATTACTATAATTTAAACTTACAGAAATTCTATCGGAGCTTGATGATATATCTTGTCTTAAATTTCTTGGAGAACCTAATAAACTACCACTAATTTGAGAGAAACTTAAATTACCTACTTGCCCACCATTTACAGCAATACTCATACTTGATGAAGAAGTAGAGGCAGCAGCAGCATATACATTTAGTTCTATTGGTTCAGATGTAATTAAATTAGGGAATTCAAAATCATAAGTTCTATTATTTTGTATATCAAAACGATCTCCAAACCATCGTCTTCCTACTTTTACAATATTATACTCATCAACTTCATAAAACTGATAATCTGTAAAGGAATTAATTTGAGTAGTTGCTGTTCCTGTTGGCTCTGTGTAATTGGCAACTCTTCTACCATTAGCTCCTCCAGCAGTTACATAATAATATGACTTATCGGCATACAAATTAAGGTTAGTCAGGTTTTCTTCACTAAAACCTTCCGTGCCTTCTCCATAAAATAAGATATAGTCACTCCCTGAAAATGTTCCATCTTCTCCTCCTACAACTTGAATCGCATTCTCTCTAAGATCAAATTCTGTATTTTCTTCATTTAATAGTGGTAACATTCTACCTCCATTACCATATATCTTTATGGTATTCGGATTAACTGATGACACATCCATTCCTAAGCTAGCTAAAAACTCTGGAGTAATTCTGAAAACACCAGTTTTATCTACATAAAACCTAAACCAATCTCCTGTAGCGAGTACTGAATTGCTTATAGGAATACTTTTATTAGTAAAACTACTTCTTCCCAATTGATAAACAATATCAAAAGAGACAATCTTCTTAAAACTATTTCCAGTTTTTATTATAGGAAGAACGCTCATAAAACCGGCTTTTTTATCTCTAGCCTTTATCGAACGTATATTAAATGTCAACTTTTTGGGAATTAGATTTACATCTAGTCCTTTCAGTTCACTTCTAGAGATATTTTTATAAACAACATTTTCAAGGCTTGCTGTTCGATTATTGATCTCTCCAGATTCATCCCATTTAGTTGTAAATTGTATTCCTAGTTCGTCCTGATATTCAAAATTCTTCTCATCAAACCCAGGAACTGAAAATGAAACTGTCGAAGTATTTATTTCCACATCCTTCCAGTCTATGTCTACATGTATTGTTTTCTGAGCTGAAATAAGCGTAGAAAAGAATAGCGCATATAAAATTGTAATTTTCTTCATCATAGCGTATAACGGGTTTAACACAGTTTTAGTGTTCCGCAAAATATTGTTTTTCTTCAAAAATAATAATAAAGACAAAAATATTACGTTAAACCAAAGTCAATCGTGAAAACATAAATTTTCGAAGATTTGATATTATTTTAAAAATATTAGGGTAAATTTAACGTTAATTATTATATTGCAAGCCCTAATTTCTACTTTAACGAACTTAAGATTATGAAAAACGCGTTAGTTTTTAAGTCTCTGATGGCCCTAACCATTAGTACCTTACTATTGAGCTGTAATAAAACAGATTACGGCAATAGTTCTAGAGCCACTGGCTGGAAATACAATTCCAAAGACGGTGGATTCCAAGTAAACACTAATTACAAAGAGCAAGAAACAGGACCAGGATTAGTTTTTGTGGAAGGTGGTACCTTCACAATGGGACGAGTTCAGGATGATGTAATGCACGATTGGAACAACACTCCTACGCAACAGCACGTACAATCCTTTTATATGGATGAAACAGAGGTAACCAATGTTATGTATTTAGAATACTTAGATTGGTTAAAAGGTGTATATCCTCCAACTGAGCCAAAATATAAAAACATTTATCACGGAGCACTGCCTGATACTTTAGTATGGAGAAACCGTTTAGGATTCAATGAAATGATGACTAACAACTATCTTCGTCATCCAGCATATGCTAACTATCCAGTAGTAGGTGTAAATTGGATTCAAGCTGTAGAGTTCAGTAAGTGGAGAACAGATCGTGTAAACGAAAGAATTCTTGAGGAAGAAAATTTCATTAAGAAAAACGCACCTTTTGAGGACGTTTCTGCGGAAAGTACTTTCAACACAGACACCTATTTAAATGCTCCTTCACAAACATATGGAGGAAACGATGAAGCAATCAGAGGAGGAAAAAGATCGGAAAGCCTGTCAAAAAGAAATGATTCTACAAATTTATATGTTCAGCGTAAGGATGGATTGCTGATGCCAAAGTACAGACTTCCAACGGAGGCAGAATGGGAATATGCTGCGTTAGGTCTTGTAGAATTAAGAAGTTATAACATTTACAGAGGTAGAAAAAAATATCCATGGGATGGTCAATACACTCGTTCTGGAAAAAGAAGAACTCGTGGAGACCAATTAGCTAACTTTAAGCAAGGTGATGGTGATTATGGTGGTATTGCAGGATGGAGTGATGACGGTGCAGATATTACCGCTCCTGTAGCATCTTATGACCCTAACGATTATGGTCTTTATGACATGGCTGGTAACGTTGCAGAGTGGGTTGCCGATGTATACAGACCGATTGTTGATGATGAGTATAATGATTTCAACTACTATAGAGGTAATGTATATACGAAAAACGCAATTAACCCTGATGGAACTGTAAAAATTGTTACAACGGATTCGATTATATACGATACGTTAAGTAATGGAAAAATCGTAGCAAGAGTATTGCCTGGAGGAATTTTACAGACTCCAGTTGATGAAAATGAAACATATTTAAGAACAAACTTCACACAAAGTGATAACCGTAACTTTAGAGACGGTGACAAAAGTTCTTCAAGATATTATGAAGGATTCCAAGATGAAAACATTCCAAACAGAAGAATGTATAACTCTCCTATCCATAGTGTAGAACCAAGTGCAGCAGACAGCACTAAACTAGACAGAAGATATGATGAATCTAGTAAGAGAACTACAATCGTAAGTGAAGAAGTAAGAGTTTATAAGGGAGGCTCTTGGAAAGATAGAGCATATTGGTTAGATCCAGCTCAACGAAGATTCTTCCCACAAGATATGGCAACTGATTACATTGGATTCAGAAATGCAATGTCTCGTGTAGGTGAAAAAGCTAAAAGCAAAAAAACACCTAAACACAGAAAACCAAGATAGTACAAACTATAATAGTTCGTTATAAATAAAGCCCTGACATTATGTACAGGGCTTTTTAATACAAGTATATTACATATGGATATCGCTAGCATACATCAACTATTTCTTAAAAGCAAAGGCATCTGTACCGATACCAGAAAAATTGAAGAAGATACTATTTTTGTTGCCCTGAAAGGCGCTAATTTCGATGGAAACACTTATGCAAAACAAGCAATTGAACAAGGCGCGTTATATTCGATTATTGATGACGAAAAATTTCGCTTTTCTAATAAACAAATACTAGTTGATGACGCTCTTAAAACATTACAGGATCTTGCCACATACCATAGAGAATATTTAGATATCCCCATCATTGCGTTAACAGGAAGTAATGGAAAAACAACTACCAAAGAATTGATTAATTGCGTTCTTTCTGCTAAGTTTATAACTACAGCTACATCTGGAAATTTGAACAATCATATTGGTGTTCCTTTGACACTGTTGTCCATGACCAAGGATACCGAAGTTGGAATTGTAGAAATGGGAGCTAACCACCTTAATGAAATAGATTTTCTATGCTCAATAGCAAAGCCTGATTATGGATACATAACGAACATTGGCAAGGCTCATCTCGAAGGGTTTGGAGGAATTGAAGGGGTTTTAAAAGGCAAAACAGAACTTTATCGTCATTTAGAGCGTAATAAAAAACTTGTGTTTCTTAACTCTGAAGATACTAAGCTCTCCAAAGCTTCTCAGAGAATGAACACCTATAGTTTTTCTCAAACAAATGAAAGTGATGTTACCATAAGCTTGCATGCTGTAGACCCTATGGTAAGTGTAGATTATAAGGATCTGTTAATCAAAAGCAATTTAATTGGTTCTTATAATTTCACCAACATCGCATCAGCTATAGCCATTGGTTCTTATTTTGAAGTTGACCCAATACAGATGAAGGACGCTATTGAATCTTATATCCCTTCCAATAATAGATCTCAAATTATCACTAAAAACAATACTACCATTATTCTTGATGCTTACAATGCCAATCCATCGAGCATGAGTGCAGCTATTGACAATTTTAACCAACTCGATCACCAACCAAAACTAGTGTTTTTAGGAGACATGTTCGAATTAGGAAAAACTGCTGGAGAAGAACATCAGAAAATAGCAGATAAAGCCTTAGAAACCTCCTTTGACCCTATTTTTCTTATTGGTGAAAATTTCTATAAAGTTGCTACAGAAGATTCAAGAATTAAAAAATATAGATCTTTTAAGGAATTAAAAGAAAGCGAAGCATTTAAACAACTGAAAGGTGCCATATTGATCAAAGGTTCTCGAGGAATGAAATTAGAACGTGTTTTGGATATTATTGACTAATCAATTCCTTTTCTTGACTATCA
This sequence comes from Aquimarina litoralis, assembly GCF_019295435.1. Lineage (GTDB taxonomy): Bacteria > Bacteroidota > Bacteroidia > Flavobacteriales > Flavobacteriaceae > Aquimarina > Aquimarina litoralis_A. Next base: position 11,094 of record NZ_WEKL01000037.1, on the reverse strand, counting down.
TTGATATAACTCTCAAGATTATCCAGTGACTCCTTTATAGATTTTCTAAAATTACGTTTCATCATTAAGTGCAGTATGATCTTTTTTAGAATTGATTTTGCTTCAGGATACAATTCTATAATTAATTCACAAGAACCTTCAGATACTTTGTCGATAACGTAAAATTGATGCATAGAATCAATCACCGGTATATCTTTGGTGTACTCGCCATATATAAGTTTTCCAGAATCAACAGCTTTTGTTACTGTAATAAAATTTAATCTTTTTCCATCGATAACACAAACGTGTTCAGTTCCTAATCGAGTAACCTCATCTGGGTTATATTCGAACTCATCCACTCCTTTAACCCAGTGATGACGATACCCATAATTCGTTATATACTCCAAAAGGGTCTCTGCAGAAACCTCATATTTTTTTTGAATAGTAAGAAATGGCGGAACATCAAACTGAACTTCATAAGGCGTATCATAAGAAGTAAGCTTCAACTGTTGTTTATCTATCTCAGAATATAAATATTTAATATTTCTTCCATCATACTCATTCTCACTTTTTGAAAAATCAAATAATTGGCTTTTATAGTCTTCCGAAATCCCAATATGTTGTGACAAATCTTCACTTATAAGCGCGTAATTATCACTTGGAATAGAATTCTTTAGTAATCTATGTGCTTCGATTACAACTTGGCCAAATGGTTTTCTTTTATTCTGAACTGTAATAAATTGCAAATCTCCAGAATGAGCAATAATCTTTAATTGAAGATTCGGTGCAGTAGCGCATGCATTACAAGGGCAAATTCTATTGTTTTCTAACAACTTAAGATGGCTATAAAAAGCCGTGTACATAGTTTCAATTTGCGCTAATAACTTTTCCTGAGAAGGCACCTCTCCTTCTTTATAAAAAAACAACGCATCACCTTCAACTTCTGCTAGCCTTAAATTTTGGGTATTGGCATTAATCAACACTTCCAGTAATTCTGCAATCACATGCTGACTATGCTCTACTTCTGTAGTCTGGACAAATTGAGCATATCCAGAAATATCTGGTATAAATAATAAGGAGTTAGGCATTTGTTTTGTTTTTTTGGAAAGCTAGTTTTAAAACTAACAATTTCTTATGAAGCCTAACTATTTTTATAAATTATTTAGGAAATAAAAATGAGCAAAAAGGTTATGCCTCTATTTAGCCATTTACTTCTTTGGTATAAACATGAACATCTCTTTGAGGAAATGGAATCGATATCCCTTTGGACTCTAAACGTTTTTTAGATTCTTCTAAAGTATAAAAGTGAACTCCCCAGAAGTCATCATTAAGAGCCCAAAATCTTAGTGATAACGTAACCGCACTATCCCCTAACTCTGCCACATAAATTTCAGGAGCAGGATCTTGGATAACTTTATCATGACCATTTATTACTTCTAATATCGTCTCTTTAGCTTCTTTTATATTACTATCATATGAAATACCAATATCTATCTTACCTCTCCTTTTCTCTTCCGCAGAATAATTAATAACATTTCCATTCGATATTTTACCGTTTGGTATCACCGCCAATTGGTTTCCAAATGTATTTAGTTTAGTAGTAAATATGGTAATTTCCTTTACCGTACCCGAAATACCTTGTGCTTCAATAAAGTCTCCTATTTTGAATGGTTTAAAAAACAAAATCAAAACACCTCCGGCAAAATTGGCAAGAGAACCTTGTAATGCAAGTCCAATTGCCAAACCAGCAGCTCCGAGAATTGCTACGAGAGATGAAGTCTGTACACCTAATTGTGTTACCACTAATACTATTAATAAAATCTTTAGACCGATATTAATCAAATCATACAAAAATCTCTCTAAAGTCTCATCATAGTCCTTTTGTTGGAAGAATTTACGCAATGCTTTGCTAAAAACATTAATGACCCATATACCTACAAAAAATATAATTACCGCAGAGATCAAATCTGGGATAAAATTCCAAATCCATTCTACAAATTGATCCCAGTTTTCCTTAGTAAGTCCAAATCTTTCCATTTTCTTTTATCTCTTTTGTATTATTTCCTTTCAACTCAACACATCTTCCAAATTGCTGCATACAACAAACTCTTCTTAAGAAACTATATTGCATAAAAAAATCCATTCTAAATGAATGGATTTTCTTGTGGGCAATGAGGGATTCGAACCCCCGACCCCCTCGGTGTAAACGAGGTGCTCTGAACCAACTGAGCTAATTGCCCTCTTTGTTGTCACAACCCTTATTCGTGATTGCGGATGCAAATATAAGACAGTTTTACAGTCTACCAAAAGATTTTAAAAGAAAAATTAAATTATTTCTGCTACAACAAATGTACTTCCTCCTATATAAACCAAATCTTCACTCTTAGCATCCTGTATTGCAGCATCATAGGCTAATCTCACAGAACTATATCTTTTCCCTATTAAATTAAATTTTATTCCTTCTTTTTGCAATATTTTTTCATCCAACCCTCTTTTTATTTGCGGTCTGGTAAAATAATACTGTGCATTAGTAGGAAATAATGGTAAAATATTTTCTAAATCTTTGTCATTTACAACACCTAACACAATTCTAAGAGAATCATACGATTCATTAGACAATTGTTCCATAACGCGGTTTAACCCATCTTCATTATGTGCAGTATCACAAATTACCTTAGGTGTTTTTTGTAACAGCTGCCATCTTCCTAACAAACCGGTGTTTTTTACAACATTTAATAAACCAAGTTCAATATTCTCTTTACCAATCTCCCATCCTCTATCTTGTAATACAGAGATCGTTTGTAATGTAGTTTTTGCATTCTCTTTTTGATAATGACCTTTTAAGTCCGTTTCAAAGTCAACTCCTTTATAATTAGAAGCAAAGAAAACGGTACTATCTAGCTGAGAAGCTTTCTCCAAAAACACCTTTTTAGTTTCTTTTGTAAACCTACCAATCACTACTGGAGTATTTTCTTTAATAATCCCAGCCTTTTCAAAAGCTATTTTAGACAATGTATTTCCTAAAAATTGCGTATGATCCAATCCTATATTTGTGATTACTGAAACCTCTGGCAATATAATATTGGTAGAATCTAAGCGTCCGCCCAAACCTACTTCTATTATTGCTATATCTACTTCGGTATCTGCAAAATATTGAAAAGCTAAACCAACTGTCATTTCAAAAAAAGACAATTGATTCTCTTCTAAATAAGGTTGATGTTTAGATATAAACTCTACCACATAATTTTCATCAATTACGAGACCATTTACACGAATACGTTCTCTAAAATCTTTAAGATGGGGCGAAGTATACAAACCTACTTTATAACCTGATTCTTGCAATACAGAGGCCAACATATGGCTAGTAGAACCCTTTCCGTTAGTACCTGCTACATGAACGCTTTTAAATTTCGTTTCAGGACTCCCCAGATATGATGCTAACTGAATAGTATTTGTAAGATCTATTTTATACGCACTTGCCCCTTGACGTTGGTACATAGGCAACTGTGCAAACATCCATTCTGTAGTTTCTTTATAGTTGATGACTTTACTATTTAAGTTTTAAAATAATAATATTTTAAGAAAAGAATATTTTGTAGAACTCAAGCTACTCTCCCAAACCGAAAGTTACTTCCACAAAACCGATTTGTTTAGCCGGAGCTTTGGGATCTGCCTTCCATTTAAAAGTAAGCGCAGTTTTCTTGGCAGGATCTAATAAACATTGAGCACTATTTGTAGTACCTTTTACACCTGGAATCGCCTGAATCACTTTTCCTTGTCGATTCACCACAATTTTTACCACTACACGACCAGCTTCATTACACTTTTGAACTACTTTAGAATTTGTTGGACGACCACGTCCATTAAGACCATATCCTACACCACCCGTTCCTCCAGGGCCTGGTTGTCCATAATAACTAGTTGCATAAGGGTTTCCATTAGGATTCCCTTTATCTCCTGGTTTTCCATCATTACCTTCTCCTCCTTTTGCTTTTCCGTCACTTTTAGGTCCGTTAGCAAAACTATCCAGAATATCTAATGTAGATTTATCTGGTTTGGGATCTGGCTTTTTCTCTTCTACCTTCTCCACCGGTTTTTTTACTGGCTTTTCAACAGGCTTCTCTTCTGATGGTTTATCCTTTGGTTTCTCTTTAGGCTTTTCAACCTTCTTTTTAGGTTCTTTTTTTGGTTTTTCTTCTACAACAGGAGCATCTTCAGAATCCTGAGTAATTACTTCTTCTGTAATTTCAGGTGTTTCAGGTTCAGGTTCTGCAGCCTCTACTGGCGTAGGTTCTGGAGTAGTCTGTTTTGGTGAAGATTGAATTGCCTCTGTTGGCTGAATATTTCCAGATCCCGTTAACGTTGTACCAAAGTTAACTGCTATACCACCTTCAGGTTCGGGATCTAGATTACTAAATCCTAAATAGAATAATAGCAGTATAATTATCACGTGTAAAATCGTGGTAATAACAAAAGACTTCTTTTTATGTTTCGTATCCAACTTTAGCATTCAACTTACTCTGGTTTTACAGCTAAGATTACTTTGAATTTATTTCTATTTGCAATATCCATAACACCCACAGCTTTCTCGATAGGCACTCCTTCTTCTGCTCTAAGTATAATGGTAGGTTCATTTTGACCAGATAATTTAGACTTTAACGTAGACTCTAATCTAGTTTGACTCACTCTTTCATTATCTACATAGTATTGTAACTTATTTGTTATACTCACCGATATATTTTGCACATTAGAACTTTTCCCTTTGGCTTTTGGCAATATAAGATCTAATGCTTCTGGAGTAATTGTTGGTGATGTTAGTAAAAAGAATACCAACAACAAAAACACTATATCTGTCATTGAGGACATACTAAATTCTGGACTTACTTTATTTCTTCCTCTTAAATTCATACTTAAGCAGGTTCATTTAATAAATCTAAGAAATCTACCGTAGTTGCTTCCATTTGATGAATCACCTTATCTGTTCTTACTACCAAGTGATTATATCCGATATAGGCAACAATTCCTACTACTAATCCTGCAACTGTGGTTGTCATCGCAGTATAAATCCCTTCAGCTAATGATCCCATATCTGCACTTCCAGAACTAGAAGCCAAATTATGGAATGCCAAAATCATACCAATTACAGTACCTAAAAATCCTATCATTGGAGCAGCACCTGCTACAGTAGCAAGGATACTTACATTTTTCTCTAATTTATATACTTCTAAACGCCCAGCATTTTCGATAGCTTTATTAATATCTTCAAGTGGATTTCCAATTCTAGAAATTCCTTTTTCCGTTAATCTTGAAACAGGATTAYTAGTCTGTGCACATAAGATCTTTGCCGCTTCAATTTTTCCATTGGCCACATTATCTCTTATTTGATGCATAAAACTCTCGTCATACTTAGAAGCCGCCTTAATAGCAAATATCCTTTCAAAATAAATATATACAGCTACAAATAACAATACAAAAAGAATAGCAATGATAACTACCCCTCCTGTTCCTCCGCTTAGCAACAAATCTATAATCGATAATGTTTTCTCTTCTGCCTCTGGATCAATTTCTTTGGTACTTTGGGCAAACATACCGAGCATCAATAAATAGGTCATATGTCGTTTTGTTTATTTAGTGTTAGTATACTAACGTTAATAATGCAGGTTAAGTATATTATTTACAATTGTTATAATACATAAATTATTCCTAACAAACCTACTCCACCTAATATAATCGTATAAGGCAAAGCCATTTTTACCATTCTTCCATACGACAAACCAATTAAAGGTGCTAAAGAAGAAGTTAACAAAAATAAGAACGCTGCTTGACCATTAGGTGTTGCAACACTTGGTAAATTTGTTCCTGTATTTATGGCAATTGCTAATTTTTCAAACTGCTCTCTGGTTATTGCTCCATTATCAAAGGCTTGTTTTACTTCTCCTATATATACAGTCGCTACAAATACATTATCACTGATCATAGACAACACACCATTCGCCACATAAAACATAGATGGTTGTTTTGACGGATCCAACGATAAAGCCCATTCTATTATAGGAGAAAAAAGATGTTGATCATGAATCATCGCTACAATAACAAAGAATACCACCAATAAACCTGTAAAGGGCAATGCCTCTTCAAACGCCTTTCCAAGTTGATGTTCTTCTGTTATTCCCATAAAAGCAGTTTGCACTATAATCAGTGCTAAACCAATAAAACCAACAGGCGCTAAATGCAATGCTAAACCGATTATAAGAAGTATTGCGGAAACACCTTGTACTATCAAACCATATTTTGATTTATCAGATCTGTTCGCATCTTCTTCATCGGTATAATTCTCAATAATTCTTCTGGCTACTTCTGGTAATTTTGCTCCAAAACCAAACCATCCAGTAGTTTCAAGTACAACTGTAGTTATAATTCCAGCTACTAATACTGGCAAAGAAATAGGTGCCATTTGTAAAAAGAATTCTATAAAATCCCAGCCCATTCTTTCTCCTATCAACAAGTTTTGAGGCTCTCCAACTAACGTACATACACCTCCAAGCGCTGTACCCACAACACCATGCATCACCAAACTTCTTAGAAAACTTCTAAACTGCTCTAATGTTTCTCCGCTAAGATCTTTTCTATCAAGCGAACCATCTTTATCAAAATCAGACTCCGGCATTGAATGAATTTTATGATAAACCCCATAAAATCCTACAGCAACACTAATTAAAACTGCGGTAACTGTTAATGCATCCAAAAATGCTGAAAGTACTGCCGCTAGAAAAACAAATAAAACAGACAGTACCATTTTTGATTTAATCTTCGTAAAAACTTTACTAAAAATATACATTAGTAAAGGTTTCATAAAATAGATACCTGCTACCATAAAAACCAAAAGCAATACAACTTCTAGATTTTGATCAACTTCATGATACGCATTTTTTGGCGTAGTTAGGTTTAATGCTAAAATTTCAATAGCCAAAAGTCCTCCTGATTGCAAAGGGTAACATTTTAATGCCATGGCAAGCGTAAAAATAAACTCTGCTATAAACAACCAAGCACAAACTGTTGGATTAACAAAATAGACCACAATATTGATTAGCAAAAAACCAATCATTACCATTTTGAACCATTTTGGACTATTACCTAAGAAATATTTTAACATGATATATTTTAATTATTTTGTGTGACGATTATATTAACTGTTTGAAAGCTATTTCAAACGCTGTTCTACTAATATTTGTTTTAGAACTATTCTTATCAAAAATCTTTTGTATTGCATTCTCAATGGTTTTTGAAGTATCATTAAAAATCGCTTCATCCGTCATTGCTACCCTTCTTTCCATGAAATAGGCAAATACTCTTGCCATACCACAGTTAGAAATAAAATCTGGAATCAAACTTACCTGCTCATCAGTATACTCCATTATAGGCCCAAAAAAGATCTCTTTATCGGCAAAAGGAACATTAGCTCCACAAGAAATTACTTCTAAACCTGAATGTATCATTTGCGTTATTTGATCTTTTGTAATTAATCTAGATGCCGCACAAGGTGCAAAAATCTCTGTTTGCAATGACCAGATTTTATTATTTAACTCTTCAAAAGGAATCAACGTATCGCTATATAATTTGTTTCCTTTTTTGTTGAGATATAATTCTTTAATTTCTTCAAATGAAAATCCATCTTCATTGATCAAACCACCTGCATGATCAATAATACCTACCACTTTAGCTCCCATCTCAGAAAGATAATAAGCCGCTGCAGATCCTACATTACCAAAACCTTGCACTACTGCTCTCTTTCCTTCTACCGAACCACCATAGATATTATAATAATGCCTTACCGCTTCGGAAACCCCATAACCGGTAATCATATCTGCAACCGTATATTTTCTGGATACGTCTGGAGAAAATACCGTATTTTCTAATACTTTAATAACACCTTGACGCAACTGACCTATTCTATTGATCTTATCTGCATCTGTGGGTTGAAAATGACCATTAAAAACACCTTCTTGTGGATGCCAAACACCACAGTTTTCAGTAATTGGAATTACTTCATGAATTTCATCTACATTTAAATCTCCTCCAGTTCCATAATAACTTTTTAATAAAGGTGAAACCGCTTTATACCAACGTTCCAAAACTCCTTTTTTCCTTGGGTCGTTTGGATCAAAATTAATTCCAGACTTCGCACCACCAATTTCAGGTCCTGACACGGTAAATTTAACTTCCATCGTTTTGGCTAATGAAAGTACTTCATTCATATCCAATCCTAATCTCATTCGAGTTCCACCTCCAGCGGCACCACCTCTAAGAGAATTAATGACGGTCCATCCTTCCGCTTCTGTCTCCGAATCTTTCCAATTAAAAACTATTTCTGGGGCTTTATTTTCGTATGTACTTAATAATTCTTTCATTTTATTTATTTCAATTTATATAAACGCACTTTTATTAAACAGTTGCTACTATTATCCTAACTTCTATAATTTATAATCACTCCTAAACGGAGTTAGTGCTGTCTCATAAAAAATCATTTAATAAATTGAATATTATACCACCTGGAAGTGACTTCACAAATATAAAAAACTAAACAGGTCCAACCCTTAATTTAAAAAAATAAAAACTTAAAAATATTTTCAATTGGTAAATAGACAATCTCTGCTCAAAATGATAATTAATTCAATAAAAAACCTATCAAAATTGAAACCTCTAAAAGAAAATATCAAAAAATTAAAAAAACATCAAAACTATCATATTATAGCTTATATTTGTAGAATTAATAAAAAAATTGGGTTTATCTCGATTTATTTTCATCGAAATGTTGAATTTGCGTGTTATGCACGCACAGTAAATAAGGATCAAATATGGACTTTAAATTATCCGAAGAACAATTAATGATACGCGATGCTGCTCGTGATTTTGCTAAAGCTGAATTATTACCAGGAGTAATCGAGAGAGATAATAAGCAAGAATTTCCTTCTGAACAGGTAAAAAAGATGGGAGAACTTGGCTTTTTAGGAATGATGGCTTCTCCAGAATATGGTGGCGGTGGAATGGACACCTTATCTTATGTTCTTGTTATGGAAGAGTTATCCAAAATAGATGCTTCCTCTTCTGTAATTGTATCTGTTAATAACTCTTTGGTATGCTGGGGACTTGATACTTATGGAACACCAGAACAAAAGGAAAAATACTTAAACAAATTAACCACTGGAGAATCAATCGGTGCTTTTTGTTTATCAGAACCAGAAGCTGGTAGTGATGCTACATCACAGAGAACCACAGCAATTGACATGGGAGATCACTATATCCTAAATGGAACTAAAAACTGGATTACTAACGGAAGTACTTCGGATTATTATCTAGTGATTGCTCAAACAGATAAAGAAAAGAAACATAGAGGCATCAACGCTTTTATTGTAGAAAAAGGATGGGAAGGTTTTGAAATAGGTCCTAAAGAAGATAAACTAGGAATTAGAGGAAGCGATACGCATTCTTTAATTTTCAATGATGTAAAAGTACCTAAAGAAAACCGAATTGGTGAAGATGGTTTTGGATTTAAATTTGCTATGAAAACCCTAGCTGGTGGTCGTATTGGTATTGCGGCACAAGCATTAGGAATCGCACAAGGAGCATATGAATTAGCCAAAGAATATGCTAAAGTGAGAAAAGCTTTTGGTACTGAAATTATGAATCACCAAGCGATCGCTTTTAAATTAGCAGATATGCATGTGCAGATAGAATCAGCAAGAATGCTGGTTTATAAAGCTGCTATGGACAAAGACAATCATGAAAACTATGATCTATCAGGTGCAATGGCAAAACTAGCTGCTTCGCAAGCTGCTATGGATGTAACCGTTGAAGCTGTTCAAATTCATGGTGGTAATGGTTTTGTAAAAGAATATCACGTAGAGCGATTAATGAGAGATGCTAAAATCACTCAAATATATGAAGGTACTAGTGAAATACAGAAAATTGTAATTTCAAGAGCTATTCTTAGAGACTAATTAGTTAAATACTCTCTATTAAAAAAGCCCAAACTACTTTAAATAGTTTGGGCTTTTATTACTTTTACTTCATTTTTCAGCCGGCATCTTAATCCAGATAATTAATCAACTAGCAATTAACCCCACTAACCTGACAAGTAACCTCAGTAAATTGAGTAGTATCTGTATCTACTTCACAAGGAGGCAAATAAGATATATTATCACTACCTCCTATCTCATTACCTCCAATAAGTTGACGCTTTTCAAAGTTGGTAAGTTTTGCAATCTTGATCTTTTTAAGTTCTATTTTTTTCATTTTAATTTTTAATTTCGAGTAATTAATTTCGACTAAAAGACAGGGTAACTAAATTAAAAACTTGTCATCCTGATGGCAACAAATATACTATGAAGAATATGGCCATTCGTGAAATAATTCCTTACAAATGGTATAAATTTATAAATACGTACCTTTTATTTTTAACACATATCATTAAATATCAAACTCTTGCATTTTCTTCACAAATTCTGCAGGATTCACGCCAGTCTTTTTAGAAAATGCTTTCGCAAACGATTGGATATTGTTAAAACCAACTTCTCTCGCCATTGATTTAATAGAGTATCGTATAAACTTTTTATCACTTTTAATTTGCTCAATACAATAATCAATCCTCAAATCATTAATATAGGTAGTAAAGTTTTTCTGTTTTTCTAAGTTAATTACCTTAGACAAATAAGTAGAGTTTGTTTTTAACTTTTTAGAAACCTTAACCAATGTCAAATTATTTTTTAGGTATTCAAGGTTAATTTCAAACGCATTTAATTTTTCCAGAATTTCTTCTTTTAATTCTTGCGATAATTCGAGACTTGAAACTGCTTTGTTCTTTTCCGCTATTTGATTTTCTTCAAGAACTTTTATTTCGTTTTTATGACTACTCAATATCGCTTTCAATTTTCTCTGCTTCTTTTTATAAGAATATATATATAACAAGCTAATCACAAAAATTACTAAACATCCAAAAAGTATAGTCCAAAAATGGAGTATTTCCTTTTTCTCCAAAGTTTGACCAAGCAAAATTTCTTTTTCTTTAATTAATTCAGGAAGATCATATCTCCCAAAAATTTCCTGGTTTAGTTTGTT
>NZ_WEKL01000036.1 GCF_019295435.1 Aquimarina litoralis | reverse complement strand
GATTTTTCGATCCTATATTGAACCGATAATAATTCGTCTTCCTTATCTTTCACAGATTAAATTTTAGTTATTCTTTGAAAATAAATTAATGTGTATTATAAAAACATTAAGGTATCCATTTAACATTCTTGAAATTTGGCTTTCTTTTTTCCAAAAATGCATCTCTACCTTCTTTAGCTTCTTCAGTCATATATGCTAGTCTTGTTGCTTCTCCAGCAAATACTTGTTGACCCACCATTCCGTCATCAGTTAAATTCATTGCAAACTTCAACATTTTAATAGATGTCGGAGATTTCTCCAAAATTTCTTGTGCCCATTGATATGCTGTATCTTCCAATTCTTCATGAGGAATAACTGCATTTACCATACCCATTTCATAAGCTTCTTGAGCAGAATAGTTTCTACCTAAGAAGAAAATTTCTCGCGCTTTTTTCTGTCCGACCATTTTAGCCAGATATGCTGACCCATATCCTCCATCAAAGCTGGTTACATCTGCATCAGTTTGCTTAAAAATAGCATGTTCTTTACTAGCTAAAGTAAGATCACAAACTACATGAAGGCTATGTCCTCCTCCTACTGCCCATCCAGGAACTACAGCAATAACAACCTTTGGCATAAAACGAATCAGACGTTGTACTTCCAAAATATTTAGTCTATGCATCCCATCTTGTCCTACATATCCTTGATGACCTCTAGCTTTTTGATCACCTCCACTACAAAAACTATAAACACCATCTTTGGTAGATGGACCTTCTGCAGATAATAATACTACTCCTATTGAAGTATCTTCTTGCGCATCATAAAATGCATCGTATAACTCACTAGTTGTATTTGGTCTAAAAGCATTCCGAACGTTTGGTCTATTAAATGCAATTCTAGCTACACCATTTGCCTTTTTGTATGTTATATCTTGATATTCTTTTGCAGTTTTCCAGTTTATTGAACTCATTATATCTTTTTTTGTGCTATCAAAAATAAGATAATATATTGTATCGGACTATATACTTTTAGCAGTTAAATCAGGTTAAAACAACAATATTTTTATATGTTTTATGTAAATTAACAATAGTTTTGCACGATTTTTGATATCTTAGACCAGAACAGATAGTTATAGTTATGAGGTTTTTTATTGTATTACTTTTAAGTGTTTGTAGTTTCTCATCGTTTGGTCAAGAAAAACCAATGATCAAAGTAACATGGGAAGCATTGGAGGCTAAGTTTTCTGAGAATAATTCTAAATACTCATTAGAGCATCAAGAAATTACACCTGCATTATCCTATATAAGACAAATTATAGCCACTGGAAACTATCAACTTATGGAAATAAACTTGGCAGTTGACATCCGTAAGCAACATCTGGATAATGAAACTCCTATTTTATTGCTTCCTGAAAACAAATTTGTTCAATCAGAATATAATATTGCATTTCCAACTGCTGTTCAACAAGGTGCTTTAAGAGTTTCTATTACTGGAAATGGTGGATATAACAGTTCCAATACTAGTAACGGCGGAATTAAAAATACTGCTTACAGAGATGCTAGCACTTATACTGGAATTTACTGTCCAGTCACTGGGGTTCCCTTAACTTACTAGAAGATATTTTATTCCCATAAACTAGATTTCTTAATCTATTAAACGGATACCATCTTTTTCTATCACTATTTTTTTTGCCTTGTATAAAGACCCTATAGCTTTTTTAAAGCTCTTTTTACTTAATTGAAAAACTTCTTTAATATCATTTGGATCAGATTTATCGTTTAAATCTATAAACCCTCCTTGTAATTTCAATTCTTGAAGTATTTGCTGAGCATTAGGTTCTATAGACCTATAGCCATGACGCTGTAATGTAAGATCTATTTTTCCATCAGGTCGTACTTTTTTCACAAATCCTTTTAACTGATCACCAGTAGTTAACTTCTGAAAAATCTCATCTTGATATACCAAACCAAGATGTTTCTGATTCACAATCATATTCCATCCATGAGGAGAAGGGTGAGAAGCAATTAGATCTACTTCATCATATGATGACAACAGTACCAATGAATTATCTAAAAAAGAATTTGTTTTGCTAGATCCTACTAGCCTATTCGTTTCTTTATCCAAATAAACATATACTAAATACCAACTACCCACTCTCATTTTTGAAGCTTGTTCTCTAAACGGAATGAAAAGCTCTTTCTCTAAACCCCAATCCATGAAAGCACCAATTTCGGAAACCGTTGTACACTTTAGATATGCAAAAGAATTTACAGTAGCATAGGGTTCTAAAGTCGTAGCTACTATTCGTTCTTCATGATCGAGATATACAAATACTTTGATCTCATCACGAATCATAAACTCTTTTGGAACATATTTATTAGGTAACAAAACTTCATTCCCTTCTTGATCACTAAGATACACTCCCTGATCTCTTTCTCTCACAAATTCTAGTGTATTGTATTCACCAAGTTTAAGCATCATCTAATATTTTGCGCAAAGATACTTTTTTAATCTACCTTTAGTAGATTAAAATAAAAAAAGGTGTTCTTTAACAGAACACCTTTTTTTATTTTGTTTTAAATACTTTTAATTATAAATAGCCTCTTTTCCGAAATGCTTTGTCAAAAGATAGTACACCACTGCTCTGTACTTATTTCTGTTAGATTTACCATAAGCTTCCATAACAGAAGCAATTGCTTCATCTAATTTGTCACCATCCGAAAGACCTAATTTTTTAATAAGAAAATTATTCTTTACAGTATCCAATTCTGACTGATCACTTCCAGAAACCGTAGAGGCATCTGCATTATAAATAGAAGGACCACAACCAATAGTAACTTTTGTTAAAAGATCCATATCTGCGTCTTGTCCTATTTTATCTTTAATGTCAGCTGCGTACTTAGCAATTAAATCGTCTCTCTTGCTCATAAAATGATAATGTTTTAGGTTTTAGTTAATTTATTATGTTATCTCAAATATAATCTATTTATAAATGAATTATTCATTTATAAATTATAATAAAATCGATTTTTTAGATAAAATGCTTAAAATAATCGATTAAAACACTATCATTTATTTTTCTAGGTGTAAAAACCTCTAATAATTGAGGAGACTCATTATTATTGTATAACTTTTTAACTTCTTCTTCCAAAGTATCCAATCCATCAGCTTTAGCGTACCCAATATGAAACATTGTACATAACTGTTCGGCGGTTAAATCATGTTTCGTTTCGAAGTAAGTACTAAAATTATCACTTTCGGACTTGCCAGGTAAAATTCTAAAAATTCCACCACCTCCATTATTGATCAGAATAATTTTAAAATTTGATGGAATATTATTATTCCATAACCCATTACTATCGTAAAAGAAACTTAAATCACCTGTAAGCAAAGTAGTAGGGACTCCTGAAGCAACTGCAGCTCCAATTGCTGTTGATGTACTTCCATCTATACCACTTGTTCCTCGATTACAAAATACTTTAAATGTAGGATTCAAAGAGAATAGCTGTGCATATCGCACAGTAGAGCTATTGCTCAACTGAATCATTTGAGCATCAGGAATCAAATTAAATATACTTTCAAATGCTTTTAAATCAGTGAACTGTATTTTTTTAACATACTCACTATGCTTCAATCGTCGCTGTTCTCTTATGGATATCCAATAAGATTTATAATCATTTTCAATGATTCGAGTATTTGGTAAAAAATCAGATAAAAACTTATCTGGATTCATTTTAATATGTTCCGTTAGACAGAAATAAGTATCATACGCTTTTTTCTCATCAACATGCCAATGAACTTTTGGTTGATATTTTCTCAAAAAGGCTTTAATTCTTTTAGAAACAACCATACCTCCGAATGTCAGTAATACATCAGGTTGTAATCTTGCAAACTCTTCTTCATTTAATGAAGTAATAAGCTGATCAATACAATTAATATGGGTATGATGATGAATATTTGACGTAGTTTCGGTTAAAACTAATACAGAAGGATCTTTAGCCAAATAATCAATCCATCTCTGATCAATACTATCAGGATGATTAACCCCTATTAATATAAGTTTTTGTTTAGCTCCGTTCCACTCCTCTAACATATTAGTATAGAGCTGTTCAGAAATACGATGTTCTATAGATTCAACAGGAATATTTTTTGGTGAAATTGTAGGTTCAGAAATGGTATCATATAATGGCTCATAAAACGGAACATTAATATGAACAGGTCCATTTCCTTGTATTGCAGCATTTAATGCTAAATTAATTTCTCTTTCATTATGTTTTTGAGCTTCATGTTGTTTCTGTTTTACCTTAATATCCACTACTTCTGTTTCTGGAACAATTTCTGAATATAAGTTAGCTGAATACAAAATATGATTATCAAAAACATTTTTTTGACGTATTGTCTGTCCATCTCCGATATCAATACGTTCGACAGGACGATCCGCACTTAAAACTACCAATGGAATATCACTATAAAAAGCTTCTGAAATTGCAGGATAATAGTTAAGTAATGCACTACCAGAAGTACATATTAGTCCGACAGGTCTTTGGATTTGTTGTGCTATTCCTAAAGCAAGAAAGGCAGCGCATCTTTCATCAACAATGCTATAACAATGCATTTCTGGATTTTCCGTAAACCCAATGGTTAAAGGTGCATTTCTTGAACCTGGCGATATAACTACATGATGAATTCCTTTTGCTTCACATAAAGCAACAATAGTTTGTGATAAAGGAATTTTGGAATATAAACGTTTCTTCATTCGAGCAGCTAAATTACAATATAGCGAGAAGTAAAGCCAGTGTTTTAATGTATTTTAATTTACATTTTGAGGTTTAGTTATCCAACACTTACTAAGAAACCTCAAAACTGCATTTTCATTAAATGCTCGATATTACCTAAGGATAGCTGATTTAAAGTTCTCTCATTTCACTTACAAAGAGCAAAGATGTCAAATCTTCGAAAAATTATCTTCAAAATTTGAAATAAAATCATGGATATATTTTTTTGATATATCTGATGTACGATATACTAAATGATGTGTTCTTTTTAAACCATTTTCACCAATCCTTTTAAAAGTCAAATCTTTTGATAATTTAAAAGATTTTAGCGTCCATTTTGGCATACACATGATTCCCATATTAGCAGCTACCATTTCCAAAGCAACTTCGGTTAATGGAACAGCTGATATTTTTAAGGGATGAATTCTATTGGGCTTTAAATATTGCTCATAGACAGAAACTGTTTCCAAAGGAAAAGAATGAATTATTAAATGTGTTTTTGAAAAAAACTCTGCATCTAAAAAATCAATAGCTCCAAGTAGGTTTTCTTTATGGGTAATTGCAAAAATCTCATCTTCATAAATCTCAATACTTGACAAAGTCTCATTTTGCGGTTTGGAGGTAACTATTGCAATGTCTATTTCATTTGACAAAATTTTGGAAATTGGCTGATGTGTTGCTTCAAGTATCAAATCAACATTTATTTCTGGATACAACAATCCCATTTTTTGAATAAAAGCAGAAAGACCTTGATAAAAACTATAACATTCTGTACTTACTTTTATAGTACCAACAGAACCCGCCTGTAACTGTTTAATATTTTGAAAACCTTTTTCAATACTTTCCAGAATTGAGTTCCCTAAAGTATAGAGTTCATAACCTTCCTCTGTTAATTTCCATTTATTTCGAGTTCTAAGAAAAACCTTAAAGCCTAACCTTCCTTCCAACTCTCTTAACTGATGACTTAAAGCAGATTGTGTTAAAAACAATTTTTCGGAAGAATTAGCAATACTTCCCTCCTCTACAATTGTTTTTATCAATCTAAAATATTTGATTTCCATACATCACAAAGTTAACTATTCACAACTTATAATGTAGTTGAAAAAAATTCAGCTAAACATCAAAAAGTCTCAATCTTAAGGTTTAACGCCATACAACAATCGAACTACATTTGACAAAAATTAAATCTTAGAAATTATGCAAAAGCAAAAAACGAATTCAACAACAGAATTGCTAAGTGCTATACAAATGTACTTTGACGCTCTTTACTATTGTAATACTAAATTATTAAACAAAGTATTTCATAAAAGCTCTAGTTTATTTGATGTAGACCAAGGAAAGATTTTTGTTGAACCTATAGACAGTTTTAGTAAAGATGTTGGAGGCAGATTATCTCCATCAGCTGCAGGACAAAAGCCCGAAGCAGAAATTTTAATGATTGATTGGCTATCTTCTCATTGCACAACTGTAAAAATCAGGATAAGAGCACATAAGAATGTATTTGTTGATCACCTTGCTTTTGTAAATGGAGAAAATGGCTGGCAAATAGTTTCAAAAATTTGGCACTTGGAAAAAGAGATTGATTAATCTCTAAACAATTACACTTTGATAAACCTATAAAACTCTTCTCATCGTTTCGGTCTTTCTTACGGTTTCCTCCCACTCTTTTTCAGGAATAGAGTCTTTGGTAATTCCTCCTCCTACGTATAGTATTGCTTTATTATTATAAAACTCCATACATCTTAGATTTACAAATAAATTACTTTCAGAACTATTTTCATTAGCAATATGCAATTCTCCTAAAAATCCGGTATAATATTTTCTCGAATAACTTTCATGTTCTAAGATAAAGGACCTGGCTTGTTTTTTAGGCAAACCACATACTGCGGGTGTTGGATGCAAAACTTCAACAATATCTTTTACATTAGATTGTACATTTTTCAAGATTCCTGTAATATCGGTTTTTAGATGTAATAAGCTGCCCGCCTTATATGTATATGCTTTAGACTTTTCAATAGTCTTTACTTTTTTCGCTAATTCTTCCAAAACAAACTCTGTGACCATAGCCTGTTCTTCTATTTCTTTTGTTCCCCAAGAAACTTTCATGGAGTCAACATAGGGTTGTGTACCTGCCAATGCCATTGTCGAAAAATTATTTCCTTTAACAGTAAGCAATGTTTCAGGTGTGGCTCCTAACCAAGTTCCTACCTTTGGATGATACCAACAGTACACAAAAGCATTTAGATATGTATGAATTAAACCTTGAAAAACTTCCAATGGTTGTTTTTCTTCTGTAAAAAGTATTTCTTCTTTTCTGGAAAGTACTACTTTCTTAAACAAATTATTAGAAATAGCATCTATCCCTTTTTGTACTAAAACTATATGATCATTTTCAGACGTTTGATCTTCTTTACTATTAGAGAAGTTATTTTCAAAATATAGTTGCTTTTTAGTATCTATAGAAATAGTTGCTCTTAAAAAAACACTTTTGGCTTCAGGAATAAGAATTGTTTTTTCATCACTATGGAAAGGAGCAAATACAAAACCAGGTGTTTCATAAGATCTTACTTCATGTAAAATAGCATCCTCCTGTAAAAAACTATTTACTTTATTTTCTCCCGGTTTTTTATAAATTACTAATGGTAATTGCTGATCCAACTGTGATTGGATTTTCAGATATAAAGCTGAAACATCCATTTGATCTAAGATTTTGCTAATGCAATTGTTGTTAATTTTACAATGGAAATTAAGTTTCCTTCTTCATTGCGTATTTTTATATCCCAAAGCTGAGTGGTTCTTCCTTTATGTACAATTTCAGCTTTAGCGTAGACAAAACCTTCACGAATACTTTTTACATGATTAGCAGAAATCTCTAAACCTCTAATATAAAATTTATCTGTATCTAAAAAAATATGTGATGCCGCGCTACCTACACTTTCTGCCAACGCAACCATTGCTCCTCCATGCAATACTCCATCCGGTTGATGTACTTTTGGAGTTACCGGCATTTTGGCTACCAAATAATCTTTACCAACTTCACAAAAAGAAATATCTAATGTCTCCATTAATGTATTTTTGCACATAACCGCACATTTTGCTAGTATTTCTTCCTCTGATAATTTCATAAATTAAATTTTAGGTAAAAATAAACATTGAGGTTAAATTATTCTAACTATATTTATATATTATTTTAACGAACGTTCAATAAAATGCCAAAAGCCAAAACATCTAAAGAAGAGGTATTACAAAGGGTAATTCCGATCCTAAGAGAACGAGGAATTGCTAAGAGCAGTATGAGTGAATTGGCAAAAGCTTGTGATATCCAAAAGTCTCATTTCTATTATTACTTTAACAACAAAGAACAACTTATCAAAGAAGTACTTGCTACAGTTCATGGGTACTTCAAACACAACTTGTTTAAAGTCATCAATAATAATGATCTTACCATTACACAAAAACTAGAAAAAGTGAGAGCCTTAATTGATAAAATGTTTAGAAATGCCGATAGTGGATGTATTATGGCAAATACAGCTCTGGAAACTGCACACCTCAACCCTATTTATAAAGATGAAATACAACATTTTTTTGAAGATTTCATATCTGGTTTGCAAGCTTTATTAACACCTTCTTACTCAAGGAAAGAATCATTAGCACTAGCGGAACAGATCGTACAAGATCTCGAAGGTGGAATATTATTAATGAGAATTTATAATGATCATAAATACATTAATAATGCAGTTTCCAGAATGGAAAAAATAATTTTAAAAGCTCACTAATGAAATCATTCTCCATCCCATCAACTGACAACTATCCGATTTCAGTACATGAATTTGTTCCGAAATCATCAAATCAAAAAACCGTCGTATTTGCACCTGCGGTTGCCGTTCCTCAGAAATTTTATTTCAATACTGCTGAGTATTTAGCAGAAAAAGGATGTAATGTTTTTACATTTGATTACCGAAGTATAGGATCTTCCAATTCCAAAAATATTCGATCCCTAAAAAATCATGGTTTCTTCTCTTGGGCCATGGATTTTAAAGCAGTCTCAAAATATGTGAAAGAAAAATTTCCAGACAACACACAATTTATGATTGGTCATAGCTATGGAGGAAATAGTGTGGGATTCAGTGATGCTTTCCAATATTATGATAAGTATCTTACTATTGGATCTCAATTTGGGTTTTATAAACATTTTACACCTAAAATGAGGTTTTTGATCTATTTAAACTTTAAATTCTTTGTTCCGATTACCACAGCTATTTTAGGATATTACCCCTCTAAATGGTTTGGATTAGGGCGATCTTTAACAACTAAAGCTGCAAAAGACTGGGCTACCTTTTTATTACATCCAGATTCTATGTTGCATTTTACAAAAGGAAGCTCGGATACTTTTTATCAGGAAATAAAGGAATCTATGCTATTGATTAGTATCGATGATGACCTTTTTGCACCCAAAAAATCAGTAGATATTTTAGCGGATCGTGTCTATAGCAATGCAGAAACCACTAGAAAGCACTTAAAACCTTCTGATTTTAGTTTAAAAACAATCGGACATTTTGATTTTTTTAGAAAGAAAAATCAAGATATCTTGTGGCCCATTATTGACGAATGGTTTCAACTTTAAAAATAAAACAACTATGCAAAAAGAGGTTGTCTATCAATCCATAAATACATACGATACCTTAAATGAATTAACTGATAAAACAAAAACAGTTTGGTTGGTTTTTCATGGAATAGGATACCTTAGTAGATATTTTATTCGATTATTTCAGAGTCTGAATCCCGAAGAAAATTATATTATCGCTCCACAAGCTCCCTCTAAATACTACAAAAATAATGACTACAAAAGGGTTGGTTCTAGTTGGCTAACAAAAGAAAACACACAAACAGAAACCAAAAACGTTCTCAACTATATTGATGCTGTTATGGAAATAGAAAAAATCCCTTCTAGTGTTAAGTTTGTTGTTTTGGGATATTCTCAAGGAGTAAGTATCGCTAGCAGATGGATTGCCAGTAGAAAAGTACAACCAGAAGGTTTTGTAATGGTTTCTGGTGGTTTTCCAAAAGAATTACAGAAAGAGCATTTTACTTTTTTATCAGCTACTACTAAAATAACTCATATTTTAGGAGAGCAAGATCCCTATTTTGAAATAGAAAAAGTAAATGCAGAAAAAGAACGTGTAAAAAATATATTACCTCAAATTGAATTTAGAACACATTCTGGAGGTCATGAATTAAACATTGATACTTTAGAAAATATCTTTTAAATCACTACTATAGATTGACACATTCCTTTATCATATTAAAAAAAATCAAACCTGATCAAATAATTATCTAATTCAAATAGTAACATTTTGACAACTTAGGATATATATCAATACAAACATTGATATTATGCTAAAGATTATTACAAATTCATTACTCCTGCTATTTTTATTTCCTTTATGTAAAACATATGCCTTAGGAGATTTATATGTCGATCGTGTTACTGGCTTACAATTAGGTTCTGATGGGGCCATATCTAATGAATTACGCGTAATCGATATCAGAGAATGGAACTATGTGATTGAAGAAAAGGGAGGTCCTAAATCTATTTCTGGCATCGCAGAATTACATCGAAATAGCAGCGTAATTACTTTCGATGAGGAACAGATACAGAAAGAAGTTCAAAAGATTGCTGATGATACGGTAAAAGAAGGTTTAGAAAATCAAGTATTCATTGTATTAAATGTAAATAATGGTAAAATATACGCTATACGAGACTGGATTCCAGAACAGCGGACACATAAAGAAATTGTTATTAATACCTATGGTGTTGGAGTAAATAGTGCTCCAAGAGTAGGAGAAGGATTAATGTTACTTRCTCAATTACATGGGCATCCAAAAGAAACACATGATGATAAAATAAATATACGATCCGTTTCTGAACATGATATCATGGTTGCCAAAGAATTAAGTATAACAATTTTTGCAATTGATGCTTTCACATCCTTTAATTGGTTTGAATCCAAAAAATCAATTAATAATTCTGGTTCATTCCATATTCATTTGGTTTCCGCAAACGGAATTATCCAGCAATTTGTTGGTCAAACTATAGGTAAGAATGGTTTGAATACATTCAATTTTACCAATTACTTCAATCTATTATTAAGAAAAGAAAAACAGATTGAACCTTTGTAGAAATGGATATCTACACTTATTTTCCTTTCTATACTTTATAAATATCTCTCTTGTATAACATCTAAATGATGTTTTTGATGACCAGAAAGAATATATCCGGCAGCTCTTGCACTCATAGGACTGCCACTAGCCTCTCCAATATACGTTAACATTTCTGATGTAAAACTTTTGTATAACGAAATAGAACTATTTCTTACTGCTTTAAAATCTGCTATAAATTCTTCTTTACTAATAGTATTCGCATTGGAATTAGGAACATATTCATCCTGATCAAATCCCATTAGTGAGTTACTATCTTTCCTTGCAAATCTAAGTGCACGATACGAAAATATACGTTCAGTATCAATTATGTGTTGTAATACCTCGGCAATTGTCCATTTATCTTGATCATATGCATACTTCATTTTTTCATCTGGAATTGTTTCTACAAAATCAACAAATTGAGGTATTCCGTCCCGTAAACCTTCTACAATATCGCCTTTAAGAGCTTTATCTATAAACGTTCCGTAATAAGGATTATACTCTTCAGGTCTCAGTAACTTTTGCATATGATTATCGTATTAGTAGACCGGAAAAGTACTAAATCTTTGAAATAAAACTCTTGTATTAACACTTCTTTATCAGACTAAAAATACTTTTATCGCTCCTTATTAATAAAGTCAATTGCTTCTATAATGTTTTTATCTTTCGATAGATCCTCATAATTCGCTTCTTTAAGGATCTCAATTTCTGGCTTAATCGTTTTGGTGAACTTAGCTGATCTGTCTGTACCGTAACTTAAAGTGATCGCGGCTGTTGTATCATAGGGTAATTTAAATAAATCATTTGCAGTAGTTAAACCATAAGTCTCTTCTCCTATGATTACAGTGTTCTTTCTTCCTCTAAAACCTAATGCCACAAACTCACCAGCACTATTGGTCAATATTCCTGTAAGCAATGCAACTGGTATTTGACTTTTTGGTTCAGCTATTATATCTATTTGAGCTTTTATGTTTTGATTTTCATAGAAAACACCTTGTTTCAAACTAGACCGGCTTTTTACATATTTATTCGTATCTAAATACAAGGTTAGCGTATCATCACCTAATAGATGGTATAATCCAGCTAACATGACATTAGAATTCCCTCCTACATTTATTCGCAGATCTATAATCCAACCTTTTATTTGTTTACTTTGATCCACTTTGACTATAGCATCATAAATCTCTTGAGCTTTCTCATTTAATTCTTCTTGTTTAGCATTCAACAATAACATTCCTGGAATAAAAATATAACCATAATGCTCCTCAATAACACTTACTTCAAATTTTGGTTCTGAAGCATACTTTACCAAAAAACTTTGATGAAAATCTTCTTGTGTCATCTGCTTTTTCAGATTACTACTATATGTATTTTCTCCAGCAAACAGCGACAAATGATCTCCTTTAATCCTATCAAAAAGTGTAGAACAAACTTGTAATGATTCCTTAAATGTTTTACTCTTTATTGCTTTTTCTTTTATATCGTTTTCTATAACAGCCCAGTCGAACTGATCTTTATAGATATAATTAGCCTTTAGTTCTTTAAACAAATCGTTATAAAATATATGAATACTATCCTTTACAGATATCGTTGCATTCTGACCATATGAAAATGATGAGTAAATAAAAACACTACTAATAAAGAATAAACCTAATCTTTTCATAAACACTATTTTTTTAATTGACACACCAAAACTATAACGTTATGAGAGAAAAATGGTCTATAAAAACTAGAATAGTGTCCAGAAAAAAAATATTGGACTTATTAATTTTGATGCTCTTTTTTATACTGTGTAGGAGTTAATCCTGTTACTTTTTTAAAAACAGCATTAAATGATGATTTAGAACTGAAACCTGCTTTTTCTGAAACTGCTAATAAGGTAAATTTATCTTGATCCGAAGAAATTAATAATTCTTTTACCTTTTCAACTCTATAAGAATTAATGAAATCTGTAAAAGACATTTGATATGTAGTATGAATATATTCTGAAAGTTCTTTTTCAGATATCGGTAATAAGGAGGCTAAATCCGCTACTTTAAAATTTCTATTTGTAAAAACCTCCTCTTTTTTCATATAATACTCAATTCTATTTTTTAGGGAGTCATGCTCCTCCTCTTCTATTTGATCTTTTAAATAGTAAATTTTAAACAGAAGGTTTGATTTAGTAAAACCGATAAAACCAATCCAATAAATATAAATAGAGTTTAGCACCAAAATACCATAGTAAAAGGTTTGACTATGCTCTAAACTAAACAGATTTGCTATAACTTGATGTAATAAGTTTAAAATAACTATAGCCATCCATATTCTAGAAAATATTGATAACCATTTCCAATTATTCTGTATAGATATAGAACCTTTAATTTTATTGTTGTGGCTTTTTAAAAATTTTAATCCTATAATAATCAAGATCAAATTAAAAAGAAGATATACCATATCATTATATACAAAGAAACCGGTTTGATATACCTTAAAGAAAATATCCTTATCAATACCGGTATGCAATTTTACATACCAATACAACCGCATAAAGCCATAAATTATAGCAGGAACGAATAATAAATACTCTAACTTATTAATGACTTTTTCTTTGTTGGAAATCTGATGTTTTAAGTAAAAATAAAATGAGACACCAATTATATATTTATAGGGAAATGGAAATGATGCCAAAGGAACAAAACCAATAGTATAAATCCCCATATACAGCATAGCATATGTCAGATTAAAAAATGATAGAGAAAATAAGAAAAGTAAATAATATCTAAATGCAATTGTATTTTCTCTTCTTTTAGAAAACAGATATATACAAAGAGTAAATCCTTGTATAGCACCAAACAAAACAATAATATTTAAAAGACTAAGATTTATTTACTGTAAGCTTTTAGGTTATTAATATGGAGACTAAAATACGATTCAATTACTATCTCTTGATCAAGAAAGTTTTAAATTATTCAAAAATCTCTTTAAAACTTATTTAACTTGTTTCTTTATCCACTTTGTAAGTATATCAAGGGCAACAGGAGAGAATGTTTGTTCGATTTCAGCATATTCACCAATAGACCCTCTATCAGATTCTTGAAATAAATGATTCAGATTTTTCAGTTCCATCAGTTCTACATTTGTATTACCTGCTTTGTCCAAAGAAGTTTTGATTCCAGATAAATTTTCTTTTGAAAGCACCTGTAAATCTTTATCTCCATTAAGTGCTAAAACAGGGATTTTTATCTTTTCTAAATATTCAGAAGGTTTAGACTTGATAAAACTTGCCACTTCATATGAAGTTATCTGTTGTACTAATGCCTTGCGTTGGTTTTCAGGGAATAGTGCTCCATACTTGTTTTTATAATAACTATGAATACTATCTTTTAACGCCAAATTATTGAGATTGGCTGTTTTAATAATATCATATGCTTCTTTTACTATTTGTAGTCCTTGTTGGATTTGAATTTCATTTAGTCCCATATCTTTCTCGAATGCAGCTTTCTGAGACAACATTAGTTGATCTCCAGGAACTCCTGGCGCAGCTAACAACACTAGAAAACCGACAGTACTAATTTCTGCAGCAACTTTGGGAGCTACAATCCCACCAATACTATGACCTATTAATCCTATTTTAGAAGTATTAATTTCTTTTCTGGTTTTTAAATAATCGATGGCTGCAATAACATCTGACGAAGACACTTCAATAGTTAATTTAGCAAAATCTCCTTCTGATTCACCCACACCTCGCTCATCAAAACGAAAAACAGCAATTCCATTTTTGGTTAAATGATCTGCTATTACATAATACGGTTTATGACCAAACATTTCACCATCCCTATTTTGTGGACCACTTCCACTAACAATAACTACCAATGGAAAGTTACCTTCTTTTTTAGGCAATGTTAAAGTTCCTTTCAATTGTATATCATCCGATATATTACCAAAAGTAATCTCTTCAGAATAATAACTAAAAGGAGCCTTGGGTTCTTGGGGTCTATTTAATGAAACTGCACCTCTTTTTAGATTTAATGGAATTGGAAATCCTCCTTGTTTAAAATTCCCGATAATCTCACCAGCTTCGCTAAGTTTTCCCTCATATTCCAATTTCAAATTAGAAAAAGATATATAAAGGGATGAATCTTTGAAAGTAGTTTTGTTTGCTTCAGCACCGCTTAAACCTTGCGCCAAAATATCTAAGGTGGTACTATAAGTTGTATCCGATTTTTTAATGTGAAATCCAATATCTAACTTATTCCCTCGAATATCAACAGTTCCTTTCCAGTCTCCTACAATACCTTGGGCAAATAAACTGATTGAGAAAAACAAAAGATAAAAAGTAACTACTATTTTCTTGAACATTAGTATTATTTTTTTGATTTGATGATGTATAATAATAAACTAATGTATGATATTTTGATTAGTATTCAACTTTTAATGGAAAAGTTCGTGTAATAAAAAAACCATAATACAAAATTGCATTATGGTTTTTAGAATATAGTTTTACTTTTCTTTATGCAGAATTACGACTTGCGTTAATATTTCCAAATAAAGAGCGTGTTACCATTTTTTCATAAACTTCTAAGTCTTTATGCTCCTCACCAGATCTATTCATATCCTGAATTTTCTTAAGTGCGTATTGCTGAATCGTTAGTAAAGGCAGCACAATGTTTTCTCGAATCTCAATAGAAGCTTTACCTGATGGTTCATTCTCCATTAACTCTTTATAGCCTGTTAGCTTAAGTAATAAACGCTTGGTAAGTTCATATTCATCATGAATAATATTCCAAAAAGCACCGTACTCCTTATCATCTTTCATATAAGCTGTCAATTGAAAGAAAGATTTGGTCAAACTCATCATACTATTTCCTACTAGAGCTCTAAAGAAAGCGGATCCTTTATAAAGGTTTGTAATTTTATCAAATTCTCCTTTATCTTCATACGTTTTTAATGCAGTTCCAACACCATAGAATCCTGGTACATTCTGTTTTAACTGACTCCAACTACCTACAAACGGAATCGCTCTTAAATCTCCAAAATCTAGACTAGTACTCTTACTTCTTTTGGAAGGACGACTACCAATGTTTGCTTTACCATAGTATTTAAGCGTACTCATATGTTCTAAATATGGTAAAAACTTCGGATGGCTTTTAAAATCAACATAGGTTTGATAACTGATATCTGCTAAATTTTGCATAGTCTCTTTATTCTCTTTTGAAAAAAGATTCGCTTCATTAGCTGTAAGTTCGTTTTCTACACCTGCCCCAAGTAATTGTTCCAAATTATACTGACAAGAATCTAAAGTACCAAAGTTAGAACTAATAGTTTGTCCTTGTACGGTAATCTGAATTTGTTCATCTTCAATAGTAGGTCCTAAAGAAGCATAAAATTGATTTGTATTTCCTCCACCTCTTGCTGGCGGTCCTCCTCTACCATCAAAGAATATTACTTTTACATTATACTTTCTAGAAATTTCTGTTAAAGCTTCTTTTGCCTTAAAAATACCCCAATTTGCCATTAAATATCCTCCATCTTTTGTTCCATCAGAGAAACCAAGCATAATAGTTTGCTTCATTCCACGACGTTTTAGATGTTCCATATAAGCAGGATTGCTATACAATGTTTCCATAACATGATGAGAAACACGTAGATCAGGTACCGTTTCGAACAATGGTATTACGTCAACAGTAGGCTGCTCCCAATCACATAATCGTATCATGGCAAAAGCTTCCATAACATTTAGAACACTTCCATTATTACTAATGATATATCGATTAGATCCTCGTTCTCCGTTACTGTTCTGTATGGTTTTAATTGCATAAATAGATTCTATTGTTGCTCTAGCCATATCATTATCCAAAACAGAAGGATCCAAATTACCGGTAACATTGGATAACACATTTATCTGTTCTTCTTCTGATAAAGTTTCATAATTATCAGGAAAGAAACCTAATCCAAGTTCATTAGTTTTCTTTACTATTTCGGTAAGAACTCCATGATGAACTCTAGAATCTTGTCTTATATCTAAGGTTCCAAAATGAAATCCGAAAATCTTTACTTTATTAATTAAATCTTGCAATTCTTCTAAGAAAAGAGATTGATGTTTATTAATCAACTCTTCTCTTACTTCTAATAAACCATTCATCAGGGTCTCTATAGAAAGTGGTTCTGCAGTTTTTGCATAATAAAAATTATCATATAACGCGGATTCTAAAACTCCTAGTTTATCTTGAAGATCACCAAATGTAATCCTACGCTTTAACTTACGCATATCTCTATAATAATTGATAAGAACAGTTTTGCGAAGTCTTTTTGCTACTTTAAGTGTAGTTTCTGTTGTAACAAAAGGGTTACCGTCTCTATCTCCGCCAGGCCAAAATCCAAGATTGATCAAATCATTCTCAAGGTCTTCTCCCTGAAATATATTCTGCTGAATATAATTATAAATAGTTCCTACAGAATGATAAAAAACATTCTCTAAATACCATATAAGACTAACTGCCTCATCATAAGGTGTTGGTTTTTCTTTTTTAAAGAAAGCCGTTTTTCCTAATTGCGCTAATAATCTTTTGATTTTCTGAGAGTCATTCTCTCTTATAGCTGTATCCAAATCATGAATAATCCCTAATACTGTACCCGGATAAAACTGTGTAGGATGCGCTGTTAGAGTAGGCCTTATTTTAAACCTTCTTAAATACTCTTTCAATTCTTCTAATTGCCCTTTGGCCTGAGCTTCTTCTTTGATACTTCTAAGCGTACCACGACCATCCATATTATTAACTATAGGAAACGCAGCATCTTCGATTGCATCAAACAACACAACTTGTCTTTCAATATATTGAATAAACCGAAATAACAAATCATGCTTTTCCTTATCTGAAGGATTATCGCGATATGATGTAAAAAAGTTTTCTACAATTTCAGTAGGAGTTTTCTTTTCTTCATAGCCTTTTTCACAAACTTCTTTAAAAAGTGGTAAAAGAACACCTGTATTGGTAATCTCGTCAAAAGGTAATGTAATAAATATACTATTGTATATCTGATATTTAGTAAGAACGTTGTGGTTAAAACGATCTATTTTTGGTTGTCTTGCCATAATTGTGGTTACGAATATGGTTGATTAATAAAATATAATACAAGAAAAAACCCTCTAAGATGATTTCCTAAAGGGTTTATATGTTAGCATACAATTACCCCTTTACAAATCTTGGAAAATTGAATGCATTAAACGTTTCTTATCA
Organism: Aquimarina litoralis; assembly: GCF_019295435.1. GTDB lineage: Bacteria > Bacteroidota > Bacteroidia > Flavobacteriales > Flavobacteriaceae > Aquimarina > Aquimarina litoralis_A. Next base: position 32,496 of record NZ_WEKL01000036.1, on the reverse strand, counting down.
TTGATACTTTCTTCTAATGATATCATAGTTTCTGTACGGTACACACCATCAATATCATCTAACTGAAAAATAATGTCTTTTGCATGATTAGTATCTTTTGCTCTTACTTTACAAAAGATATTAAATTTCCCTGTTGTAATATGCGCAACAGTAACGAATGGAATTTCTTTAATTCTTTGTAATACAAACTTCGTTTGAGAAGTATTTTGAAGATATATCCCAACGTAAGCAATAAAAGAATACCCTAATTTTTTGTAATCTAATGTTAGAGAAGAACCTTCTATAATTCCAGCTTCTTCCATCTTTTTAACACGCACATGAACAGTACCGGCAGAAATAAGTAATTTCTTTGCAATATCTGTAAAAGGAGTACGAGTATTTTCAATCAACATATCTAATATTTGATGATCTACTTCGTCTAATTTAAATTTTGCCATAGTAATTCTAATAAATTTTCCCGATTAATTACATTGCAAAAATAACAGAAAAATAATGTTTTCACATATTTTTTTTCAACTTTTTCTTAATTCTGTTGAGAATAATTCATCATTTAGACGGAATTTTAACAACTTAGCTTCTGGAACTACCTCTACTGTAACGTTTTCGTTATATATTGTCCTTTTATTACCTATTATTTCTCTATGCCCATAAAATTTTTGCAAATTCCCAATTTTAACAATTTTCGGAACGAATTTGACATTATTTTCTGACAATTCCTCAGTATATTGAACACCTATATCTACATTTTTTTCATTGAGAACGACATCTCTAATGATAATATCATAAAAAAGCTTTCCATTTTCAGGAATATCGAAATATGATTTATAGTTATCACCATTAATCTCATTTTTGGATATATATGAAACAGAAGTTACCAATGCATAGAAAATGTATTCTCTTGTCTTTTCTCTTTCATAATCGTTCTTATAATGACCCGCTTCAAATAAAATTGTAGGCACATTAAGGTCTGATAAAGTATCGCCTACACAATTTATATTAAAACCATCATCATATCTTCCTACACTATTAGGAATACATTTCTGAAGTACAATATTCATTTCAGCAATTATCTCCATAGCAATTTTACGACAAGTGGTAATAGAGCGTTCTTGATCTCCTGCTGGAGACAAAAAAGATACGGTAGCAGGGAATTGTGTCTCGCCTGCACTAAATATAGTGCGCTGGCCATGTAAATTAAAAGCGTAGTCAGGTTGAATCTTATCTATTAGATTACGCAATATTATACTTTCTTTCTGGGTTCTATTTTGAGCATCTCTGTTTAAATCAACTTGATTATAATTAAGTCGTGTATAAGCTTTAGCTCCATCTGGACTAAGTATCGGTATGATATATAAAGTACAATTAGCTAATATTTTCTCTGAAATAGTATTAGACTCATCTGACAACATATTTAAAAAATCGAATATTGCTTTGGTAGTCGTACTTTCATTTCCATGCATTTGGGACCAGAATAAAAGTTTCTTGGATCCATTACCAATTTTAATCAGGTTTATATCCGCATTGTTTTCTGAAGTGCCTAAGGTTTCAACACTTGCCCAATTAGATAAGGTATCAATAAGTGGTTTAATATGTTCTAAATGTATATAACGACCTACTATTGAAGGTTGTTTATAACTAGTAAACCAATCTTTTAGTTTCTCTATTTCCATAAGTACAATTATGCGCTAAAATTACTATTGTTAATGGAAGATTCATAACAAATAAAGTAATTTTTACATATGTAAACCAATACAAGTTTTACAATTGTAAACTATGTGTATTTACAGTTGTAAACATCTAAAAATTAGATGTTGTTTACATAATTAAACAGCCTTTTAAGATTAAGTTTCCAATTAAGTATGTTTATATGTATTATCAAACTATAAATTACATTTTATTACTTAAATACCTAAATTTCAAATAAATAATTTAATTTATTTAAAGTTTTTATCTAATATAATATTATTCTATTTTATATATATTTACAAATGTAAACTGTTTTGTTTTTTCAATTGTTTACCTTTGTAACCAATACTCATATATAAATTAGTTTACAATGGTAAACACCACTGCTTTTGGAAAAAGAATACAAGAAATTATGAAATTTTATCATGTTTCCGCTTCAGGGTTTGCGGATGCAATGGGTGTAGGACGTTCATCTATTTCTCACATTTTATCAGGGAGAAATAAACCTAGTTTAGATTTTGTTATGAAAATTACAGAAGCATATCCTGAAGCAGAATTATATTGGCTCCTCTACGGTGAAGGAACATTTCCTAAATCAGAAAAAACAATTGTAAAGAATGAAAAACCAAAACCTGAAGAACCAGAATCCTCTCCTTCTCCTACTCTAGAATTAAGAGATGAAACTTCATTAAACCAAGATCTTTTTTCACAATCTAATCCTGAAAAAAAAAAATCGATTTCAAATGAAATACAAGAAACTTCTTTAAAAAATATAAAAAGCACTTCTTCTTCACTTAAAGAAGTAGATAAAATAGTTTTCTTCTATAAAGATGGTACTTTCGAAGTTTACAATAACTAACGAATTAGATATTTTCCTTTAACCGTATGAAATCTGTTGAAATAAATTTATTTTCGCATAGCATTGTGCATATAAACTTATGACTCGATTTATCTATTTATTCCTTACTTCCTCATTATTTTTAGGATGTTATCAGCAAGAAAGAAACTGTCAACAGTTTCATAATGGCACTTTTGAATTTGAAACATATCTAAACGGTGAATTAGCTAAAACTACTTTTATTCGTAATGATTCTATAGAAATAGACTATTTTCAAGGAAAAAGTGATACCTCCAGTATCCGTTGGATCAATGATTGTGAGTATATTGTAAAAAAGTTGCATCCTAAAAATATGGCTGAAGAAAAAGCTATTCATATGAAAATATTGACGACGGATGGTGATACCTATACTTTTGAATATGGGCTGGTAGGCGTTAAAAAAAATAAACAAAGAGGTACCGCTAAAAAAGTGAATTGATGTTTGAAATATTCAGAAATTTATCTTTTCAGTTTATTAATAACGTGTCTCTTAAATACTCCCTATGAATACATTAAATGAATTAAAACAGCGTAGTGGAAATATCTGTGAACTATGTGGAGCTACTCATGATTTATCAATTTATGAAGTACCAGAATCTCCTAATGTGGGGTTAGATTCTAGTATTTTAATCTGCTCAACATGTAATACTCAGATCCAAGATATTTCTTTAATTGATCCTAATCATTGGCGTTGCCTCAATGATAGTATGTGGAGTCAAGTACCAGGTGTGCAAGTAATGGCTTGGAGAATGCTCAATAGATTAAAAAATGAAGGATGGCCTCAGGATCTTTTAGATATGTTTTATTTAGATGATGAGACATTAAAATGGGCCAAAGCAACGGGTGAAGATAGTGATGAGGATACTAAAGTAAAGCATCTGGACGCTAATGGAGCTTTATTACAAGCAGGAAACAATGTTGTTTTGATAAAGGATTTAAACGTGAAAGGAGCTAATTTTACTGCAAAGAGAGGAACAGCGGTGCGAAATATCTCTTTAGTTCATGACAATTCTGAACATATTGAAGGGAAAATAAATGGTCAGCATATTGTAATTTTGACTAAATACGTAAAAAAATCCTAATTCAAATAAAATCTCTCAGTTTATAGTATTTTATTTACTTAAAATTTAAGTAAATAAAATACCGCACATTCTCAATATTTTTTGTTTTTCCTTGTTATTAGGTAAAATTGCAGCTTTATTAACCAAATAAATTACTTGAAATAAGCTCCYTCCCATTTATTTACAGGTAAACCAAAAAAATTGAACTTAACCATGAGAAACAATGCTTTGGGATCACCTTGTATAAAAATCCCAGTAATACTTTTTTTATTCTTTTTTTTCGCGAATACTTTCATATCAACATCGCAAACTTATTGCATACAACCAGGTGCTGATCAGATTGCAGGAGAAGAAGATGGCTTCAGATACGAGCTATGGAATCAAAATTCACAAGGAACAGCTTGTATGACTTTAGGGAATGGAGCACTTTTTAGTGGTGAATGGAATGGTATTTTGAATTATCTGGCAAGAAGAGGTCTTGGGTATAATCAAACACAAGAACATCAAGAAATTGGAGAGTTCTATACCACATACAATTGCGATTATAACCCTTCCTCAGCTTCTGGAAATTCATATCTGTCCGTATATGGCTGGACTGTAGAGCCTTTAGTAGAATATTATATCATTGAAGATTGGCGAAATTGGATTCCTTCTATGGCTGATGGAGCTGATCTTAAAGGATCTTTCGAAATTAACGGAAGTTTTTATGATATTTATGAGAATACTCGAGTAAATCAGCCTTCTATAGTGGGTAACACTACATTCCAGCAGTATTTTAGTATCAGAAGAAACACGAGAACAGCAGGAACTATTAACATTTCTGATCATTTTAGACAATGGGAATCTATTGGAATGAATTTAGGAAAACTACATGAAGTTTCTGTAGTTGTAGAAGGATATCAAAGTAATGGGAGTTTTGAATTCACAGAACTAGATGTTTCTGTTGACAATACAATTTTAGGTATTAATGATTTACAAAGAGCTAACTCCTATTTTGAAGTATATCCCAACCCGACAAGAGATGTAGCCTATATACATTTCAAAACGCCTAATCAGAAAAAGAAACTTGAAATATATGATGTTTCGGGAAAAATAGTTGTTTCAAAAAACTATGATCTAGCAGAAACCACTGCTGAAATTAGCAATTTATCTCAAGGAATGTATTTTGTTGTACTAAATATCAACAACAATAGCATTACCGAGAAGTTGATTATCCACTAAAAGATTGGTAGTATATTACTAATCTTTCTTATAAACCACACACAACATTTTAACCAACTTATTTTACACAATGAAAAAATTAAAACACCTATTAACCACCAGTATGGTGGTATTCATGAGTTCATTTCTTCCGGCCCAATCACTGTATACACAGGACGGAACTGATCCCACTTGGGAATATATCATGGCCAATGATTTAATACCTGTTGGATATAATTCAACGGATGGAATAACTGGTTCTACGATTGATGTAAACCAGAATCATCCAGAAATCAACTCAAGTCCTTATAGCAATAGGCCTATCCAAGAAGAAACAGCCATTCACACCCTTGGAAATTCTACAATTAATCGTCCAGATTTTCATAAATGGTCGCGCTGGTATCAAGAAGATGGAAACACACAGGTATTTCGTTTGTTTAAAGACGAAATTAATGTAAGAAATGATGTTTGGTACAAACCACGTATTGAAGCCGAACTTAAAGATCACGTAACCGGAAGCACTATAAAAAATGGAGCCGACTGGGTTGAATGGAGTGGCACATATACCGTTTTAAACCCAGTAAAATGTACAATTTTCCAAATTTGGGGTAACGGAAGTAGCAATATAGTACTAATGCTTCATATGGAAAATGATGGGAGAATTAGATATAATCCAAGACAAGGAGGTTCAGGCTGGAGAACAATGATTGATGATGCAACCGGCAAAAGCTTTCATATTAGAGTTAGAGATTATGGAAATAAATATGAAGTATATTTAAATGATGAGTTGTTTGCTACTAGAAACTATAATAGAAGTGGCGGCGGTCATTTCCGTTGGGGATTATATCATTCTGGAGAAGCAGTAGTGAAAGATTTCATGATGTTTGTTACTGGTGCTCAAAGAAGATATAGTAATGATGATGATAGTGATAACAACAATGCGATTGGCCCTGAAGGATATAGTTATGCTGTTAATGAATCTGAAACCGTTCAAATCTCCAATATCCCATATGATATTGCCTATGGTCAAGACGGGCAATATGAATATTTATTGGAACAAAGAGAAAATATAAGCTGTGATAATGAAACATTTGGTAATGATCCATTACCAGGAACTCAAAAATACTGTTTTATAAGACAATCAAAACTTCCATATCCAGAAGTTGCTACTACCATTCCTGGAATTATAGAAGCCGAAAACTATGATTTTGGAGGTGCTGGTGTAAGCTACCTAGATGAAGATACCGAAAATAGAGGTGACGAAGATTTTAGAGAAAATCAAGGAGTAGATATTGATAATGGTCCGAATGGAAACGGCCTAGCTGTTGRTTGGATTCGTACTGGCGAGTGGTTAGAATACACCATTCAGGTAAGTAAAGATGGATCATATGATTTTAACTTTCATACATCATCCCCAACAGGAAATGGTAGTTTAGGCCTTGATATTGATGGAGAAAGCTTGTTAACAAACATTCCAACTCCTCAAACTGCTGACTGGGATACTTACACCATTTCTAATGCCTCCGCTTTACTAACTGCTGGGGAACATTTGCTTCGAATAAAAATCGAAAATAGTGGATTCAATTTGGATAAAATTGAAATTGCTAATAATCTTCTAAGCACAAACGACCTTAACAAAGAAACCATAAACATTTACCCAAACCCTTCAAAAATTGGAATATTTTATCTTCCTAAAAGTTACAGGTATTCTGTGTATTCTATTCGAGGGAAACTTTTATTTACTTCAGAGTCAGACAAAGTTGATCTTTCTAAGTTTTCGAAAGGTATTTATCTGTTTAAAGTAAATAACACAATCGTCAAATTAGTAAACTAAAAAAGCGCCGTATCGTTAAATACGGCGCTTTTTATTTTTATGTATTAAGCTTTTATATTTACTAAACTATATATCTAAATAAAAACATGTAAGTTATTAAAATACAGGTGCTTAAAACAAGGAAGTTTGTTCTCCATCTCCTTCGTCTTCTGTATCATTATCTAATGTTACTCCATTCCCAGTTTCACCAGTTGAAGCAGCATTTGGATTTACGGCTTCTTCTTCAATAACTTCAATTTCTTCTGCTGGCAAATCTTCTGGTTCATCATAAGGTAATGGGTCTAATAAATTGATTTGTCTTACCTTTTCTGTTGTTAATTGATTGCCTTGCGCCTTAATTCCTTTAACCGCAATAAAATCTTCTAAGCTAATTTCGTCATTAGGTTTTTGATCCTTACCTCTAATTTTGTTATAAACTACCTCTGCAACTGGTCTATGATCAGTGGAAACAATTTCTAAAAATGATTTTTGGTGATCAGAAATAAAATTTTCTTCTTTATCCGCATTTTCAACTATAAAACGCTTCACATAGTAACGTTCTTTTTCACCATCCCAATAAATTGCGGAAATGGGCTTCATAGGTTTCCACTTTTCTAGGACGATCATATCCGAATCAAAATGCACAGTAATTTCAGGCACTATAGTTTTTACAACTCCTTTCTGATTAACAATCAACAACCTATCTTCTCCTTTAAATTCTCCTAGCAGATCGCCTCTTCCATCAACATTTAATCGCCTTACTGTATCGTCAAACCAAATTTTGCGAGGTTTTAGAGTGGAAACTCCTTGCTCTTTCAATTCGATCTTTTTGATATTATATTTCGTTACTATATTACCTTTTACGCCTCTTCCTTTTATCAATAAATCTGAGAAATCAAGGTCAAATTTTAATTTTTTAATACTTCCTGCTTGGCGCAAAAAGATTGTAATTACTTCGGCTTCACCATTTGGATTTGCAGTAAAATAAGTAATCTTAGAGCCCTTTTTACCTTGTGTTAGATCATACTCTTTATCTCTGGTAACACTTGTTACAGCAAATCGTTTTACATAGGAAGCTCCTCCTCTACCATCTTGGTAGATCATATTGTAGATTGTTCTTTTGTCTTTCTTTTTAAATACAGCTACATGAATAATATCCTTACCTACAAATGTTTTTGATCCAACTTTTGTGATCATCATCTTACCATCCGCCATAAAACAGATAATATCATCTATATCAGAACAATCCGTAACATATTCATCTCTACGGAGAGAAGTGCCTACAAAACCTTCCTCTCTATTTACATAAAGCTTTGTATTTCTGATAACAACTTTGGTAGCTTCAATGTCATCAAAAATTCTGATTTCAGTTTTACGCTCCCTTCCTTTTCCGTAGGTTTCTTTCAACCTTTTAAAATAAGAAATCGCATACTCTATCAAATGTTCTAAATGATGCTTTACCTGAGCAATATCTTCTTCAAGAGCTTCAATTTTTTGCTGTGCTTTGTCGATATCGAATTTTGAAATTCTTTTAATTCGAATTTCCGTTAAACGAACGATATCATCCTCGGTAACCGCACGTTTTAGATGTTTGATATGTGGCTGTAACCCTTTATCTATCGCCTGAATAACTCCTTCCCAAGTTTCTTCTTCCTCGATTTCTCGGTAAATACGGTTCTCAATAAATATACGTTCCAAAGAAGCAAAATGCCATTGCTCTTGCAATTCATTAAGTTGAATTTCTAATTCTCTCTTTAGTAATTCCACCGTATGATCAGTAGAACGTTTAAGCATTTCGGATACGCCTATAAAATTAGGCCTACTATTTTCCTCAATAACACATCCTAAAGGAGAGATCGAAGTTTCACAATTCGTAAATGCATACAATGCATCAATAGTTTTATCTGGTGAAATACCACTTGGTAAATGCACTAAAATCTCAACATCTGCAGCAGTATTATCTTCTATTTTTTTAATTTTTATCTTCCCTTTATCGTTTGCTTTAAGGACAGAATCAATTAAACTAGAAGTTGTAGTAGTAAACGGTATTTCACTTATAATCAGTGTGTTTTTGTCTAATTGAGAAATCTTTGCACGTACTCTAACTTTTCCTCCGCGATTCCCATCATTATAATTTGTGAAATCCGCAATTCCTGCAGTTGGAAAATCTGGTAAGATCGTAAAACGTTTTCCTTGTAAATGTTTGATAGAAGCTTCTATTAATTCCACAAAATTATGGGGAAGGATTTTGGTACTCAATCCAACAGCAATACCTTCAGCTCCTTGTGCTAATAGTAAAGGAAATTTTACAGGAAGGTTTATAGGTTCTTTTTTTCGTCCATCATAGGACAATTGCCAATCCGTAACTTTAGGATTATACACAACATCCAAAGCAAATTTAGATAAGCGAGCTTCTATATATCGAGATGCTGCGGCTCTATCACCAGTAAGGATATTCCCCCAGTTTCCTTGCATATCAATTAGCAAATCTCTTTGCCCTATCTGCACCATTGCATCGGCAATACTTGCGTCACCATGTGGATGATACTGCATGGTATGACCAACAATATTTGCCACCTTATTATACCTACCATCATCTAAATCCTTCATAGAATGAAGAATTCTTCGTTGCACAGGTTTCAATCCATCTTCAATTGCTGGTACTGCTCTTTCCAAAATTACGTATGAAGCGTAATCAAGAAACCAGTCCTTGTACATTCCAGTAACTTTGGTAATCACTTCCTGAGGCTGATGATCCTCTGGATTTAATTCATTATGTAATTCTTCGTTTTCGTTTTCTATATCCATACCTTTTTACGGGGCACTTTTTTGTATTCCTATTGGATTAATCTTCTACAGCGTCTAATTCTACTTTCAGGTTCTCGATAATAAATTCTTGCCTACTTGGTGTATTCTTACCCATATAGAATGACAATAACTCTTCAATAGACTTTTCTTTATCCAGCATTACTGGATCTAGACGAATGTCATCTCCTATAAAATGAACAAATTCATCAGGAGATATTTCTCCTAATCCTTTAAATCGAGTAATTTCTGGTTTCCCTGATAACTTTTCAATAGCATCCTTCTTTTCTTGCTCTGAATAGCAATAGATGGTTTCCTTTTTATTACGAACCCTAAATAAAGGTGTTTGTAGAATATACAAATGTCCTTCTTTTATAACTTCAGGAAAGAATTGAAGAAAAAATGTAATTAGTAATAACCGAATATGCATTCCATCTACATCGGCATCAGTAGCTATTACAATATTATTATACCTGAGATCTTCTAAGGACTCTTCAATATTCAATGCTGCTTGCAGAAGATTAAATTCTTCATTTTCATACACAATTTTTTTGGTCATGTTGTAGCTATTTAATGGCTTTCCACGCAAACTAAACACCGCTTGTGTATTTACATCTCTAGATTTTGTTATAGATCCACTTGCAGAATCTCCCTCTGTAATAAATAAAGTACTTTCTAAGTTTCTATCTTTTTTACTATCCGTAAGATGGATTCTACAATCTCTTAATTTCTTATTATGTAAGCTAGCTTTTTTAGCTCTTTCTCTTGCTAACTTACGAATTCCAGATAAATCTTTTCTTTCACGCTCTGCTTGCAATATTTTCCTTTGTAATGCTTCAGCAGTATCTGAATTCTTGTGTAAAAAATTGTCAAGTTTTGTTTTTACAAAGTCGTTTATATACGTTCTAACAGTAGGAAAATCTCCTCCCATTTCAGTCGAACCAAGTTTTGTTTTTGTTTGACTTTCAAAAACCGGTTCCATAACTTTTAAACTAATCGCAGAGACAATCGATTTTCTAATATCACTGGCTTCGTAATTTTTACCGTAAAATTCTCTTACTGTTTTTACTACTGCTTCTCTGAAAGCTGCTTGATGGGTACCTCCTTGTGTAGTATGTTGTCCATTAACAAAAGAATGATACTCTTCGCTATACTGAGTTTTACTATGTGTAATGGCTATCTCAATATCTTCTCCCAACAAATGAATAATTGGATACAACCGATCTTCTTCATTTATGTTATCAGAGAGTAGATCTTTTAATCCATTTTCAGAAAAATATTTTTCACCATTAAAAATTATGGTTAATCCAGGATTTAGGTACACATAATTTTTAAGCATTTTTGTTACGTACTCGGTACGATACTTATAATTCTTAAAAATGGAAGCATCTGGTATAAAAGATACCTTAGTACCTTTTCGCCTTGAAGTTTCTTCTAATTTTTCCTCATTCGTAAGATTTCCTTTCTCAAACTCAGCAGAAGCAGACTTTCCATCTCTGGTAGATTCTACTCTAAAATATRTAGATAAAGCATTCACTGCTTTAGTACCCACTCCATTTAAACCTACTGATTTCTTAAATGCTCTGGAATCATATTTACCTCCAGTATTCATTTTAGAAACCACATCAACTACCTTCCCCAAAGGTATTCCACGACCATAATCTCTAACAATCACTTTATCACCTTGTATAGAAATTTCAATCGTTTTACCAGCACCCATGACATATTCATCAATGGAATTATCGAGTACTTCCTTTAGTAAAATATAAATTCCATCATCTGCTGAAGATCCATCACCTAGTTTCCCTATATACATCCCTGGTCGCATACGGATATGCTCTTTCCAATCGAGGGATCGTATATTATCTTCGGTATATTTTGTTTCCTTACTCATAAAATTTTGGGTAGAATGCTTGCTAATATAAGATTTCACTTACGATTTTAAAATACCCCAACTACAAAGTAATTAACAATTCTGACTTCGTTTTTGTTGATTATTTGACAGACAACGAATTGGATGTAATAAAGCCGTTTCTCTATTACGAGAATTGCATTTTTAATTGGAAGAAAGCCTTTTAAGTCATATTGAAAAGTACATTGTAAAATTTCTCTTAAACTATATCATCTTCGGTTTACATGAGACTTATCAAACTAAAAATTTATTTTTTCTTTGATAAAAGACTACTTACTTTTATGAATTCACCATTTTTTATAAAACCACCTAAAAACTCATAATACTTATGAAAAAGGCTACATTCATACTTGCACTTTGCCTTAATTTAAGTGTGCTAGGACAAGATAATCCATTAAGAGTCGGTGTTATAGGACTTACGCACACTCATGTTCACTGGATTTTTGGTAGTGAACCTCGAGGAGATATTAAAATTGTTGGAATCGTAGAACCTAACAAAGAGCTAGCGAAGCGCTACGCAGCGCAGCATAAATTCTCTATGGATATAGTTTATGATTCTATCGAAGAACTAATCGCTAAAACCAATCCTGAGGCAGTAACAGCTTTTGGAACCATTTATGAGCATTTGGAAGTCGTACAAAAAGTAGCTCCCAAAGGTATTCACGTTATGGTAGAAAAGCCTTTAGCGGTAAGCATGGAACATGCAAAGGAAATGCAGGCATTAGCCAAAAAACATAAAATCCATTTATTAACCAATTATGAGACTACTTGGTATCCAACAAATCATAAAGCTTACGAATTAGTCAAAAAGGAAAAAACTATTGGTGAAATCAGAAAAATAGTTGTTCGAGATGGACATAAAGGACCCAAAAAAATTGGGGTTAACTCTGAATTTTTAGATTGGCTCACAGATCCTGTTCAAAATGGAGGTGGTGCAATTGTAGATTTTGGATGTTATGGTGCCAATTTACTAACTTGGTTTATGGACGGTAAACGCCCGAATAGCGTTACCGCAATTACCCAACAATTACAATCCGAAAACAATCCTAAAGTTGATGATGAGTCAATTATTTTATTAAAATATGACAATGCTGTTGCTGTAATACAAGGTTCATGGAATTGGCCTATCGGCAGAAAAGACATGGAAGTTTATGGGCTAAATGGTGTTATTTATGCTGATAATAGACATGATCTTAGGGTGAGAATTTCTGAAGGTTACGATGGATACGATGAACAAGTAATGAAGTTAGGAGAGAGAGAAGCTCCTTATGACGATCCATTCGCCCTATTTGCGGCGGTTATAAAAAATAAAATAAAACTGAACAGTTTTGACCTTAATTCTCTAGAAAATAACATGATTGTTGTTGAAATTTTAGATGCAGCCAAAAAAAGTGCACAACTTGGTCAGACAATAGTTTTAACAAAATAATCCCTTACTATGTTAAAAAAAATATCACTATTCATCTTTTTAGTAATAATTCTAAAAGTCGAAACATTTGCATTTCAAAACCCAGAAGCAAATTCTAAAGCTATAGTTCTTGTTGATAATGCCAGATTTACTGTACTAAACCCTAGAGTAATACGTATGGAATGGAATAATGAAAAGAAATTTGATAATAGAGCTTCTTTTATTATTACAAATCGTAATACTGTAGTTCCAACGTTTGATACATCGAATGATGATGGATGGTTGGTCATAAAAACCGATGAATTAGAACTTCGGTACAAAAAAGGAAGTGGTAAATTTTCAAAAGATAATCTACAAGTTGCTATACAAGTCGAAGGAAATAAAACCATCTGGACACCAGGCACTAAAAACAATGAAAATCTATTAGGAACAACCCGAACACTTGATGGGTATGATGGTGCTAAAACCTGGGATGGTAAACCTATCCCATTAGAAGAAGGGATTTTATCCAAAAACGGATGGTATGTAATTGATGATACCAAAAGTTTCCGTTTTGATAATTCAGATTGGAACTGGGTATCTGAAACGAAATCTACCTCTGAACAAGACTGGTATTTTTTGGGTTATGGCTTACAATACAAAAAAGCTCTTGCTGATTATACTCTAATTTCAGGAAAAATACCACTACCTCCACGTTATGCATTTGGGTATTGGTGGTCTAGATATTGGGCGTATTCTGACCCTGAATTAAAATCTTTAGTAAATGATTTTAGGCGATATGACATTCCGATTGACGTTTTAATCATTGATATGGATTGGCATTTGACTCATGGAGGATTAAAGAATATCAAAAACCCTCAAAAAGACCCTTTTGGAGAATTATTAGGATGGACTGGATATACTTGGAACAAGGCATTATTCCCAGAGCCAGAAAAGTTTATGGCCTGGACAGATCAGGAAAAACTAAAAACTGCTTTAAACTTACATCCTGCTTCTGGTGTTGCTTCACTCGAATCTCAATATGAAGATTTTGCTAAGAGTTATGGATTTGACACTTCTAATAAAGAATGGATTCCTTATCGTATGGCTGATAAAAAATGGGCTCAGACCTATTTCGATGTGCTGCTTCACCCTTATGAAGAATGGGGTGTGGATTTTTGGTGGCTAGATTGGCAGCAATATCCAGAAAGCAAAGTAATTAATGGTTTAAACAATACCTGGTGGCTCAACTACACTTTTTTCTCAAGTATGGCAAAGCGAACTGGTTCGAGACCATTATTATTTCATCGCTGGGGAGGACTGGGAAATCATCGATACCAAATTGGTTTTTCTGGAGATTATAAAATCTCATGGAAATCTCTAAAATATCAATCTTATTTTACACATACCGCTTCTAATGTAGGATATGGATACTGGAGTCATGATATTGGTGGACACGCATCTGGAGACTTTGATAAAGATGCAGAGTTATATGCACGTTGGTTACAGTTTGGAATTTTTAGCCCAATTCTCAGAACGCATAGTGCCAAAATATCAACTATAGAACGTAGATTTTGGATGTTCCCGAATGAATTTGATCATATGAGAGAACTCATTCATCTTCGATATGCATTAGCTCCTTATACATACACTATGGCAAGAAAAGCCTATGATGAAGGACTTTCCATTTGCCGACCGATGTATTATGATTATGCTAAAGAAGAAAATGCATATACATTTAAATATCAATATATGTATGGTGACCAAATGTTATTTTCTCCTGTAGCAGAACCAGTTGGAGAGGATTTAATTGCAAATCAAAAAGTATGGCTTCCCGAAGGAAATTGGTTTGAGTGGTCAACGGGGGAAAAATATAAAGGTAGCCAAGTAATTAACAATAACTATATGCTAAAAGAGTTACCATTGTTCATAAAAGAAGGATCAATAATCCCAATGTATCCCAAAATCACAAATCTACAGGAATTACCAGATCATCTCTTACTTAAAGTTTATCCAGGAGATAAGGGATCTTTTGATCTATATGAAGATCAAGGTGATAATGATAATTATAAAGAAGGAGCATTTACAATAACAACATTAAAACAGAAAGAAGTGGCAAATAGTAAAACAATTACTATTGCCCCAGTAAAGGGAAGTTACAATAAAATGGTAACATCTAGAAGTTACGAAATCATGTTGCCTGTAAGTTTTCCTCCTATTAAAGTTCAAGTAAATGGTGAAACTTACACTTATAGCGATACAAAACAAGAAAAACATTGGACCTATAATGGTAAGGAATTGACCACAAACATTTCAATACCTAAAGTTTTAACTTCAAACGCCTTAGAAATACATGTTACATATGATACCGAGATTTTAAAGAAAAAAGAACTTTTATATGGTAAACCAGGGAAATTCAAAAGATTAAAAGAAATTATCGGATTAATGAAAATTGAAATTGCACGTGAGAATTGGTGGGCACTATTGTCTAACCGAGTTTTTTCTGCAGAACAGGTACCTGTAAACATAAGCTACAACCCTACTACTATCATCGAACAACTTGAATTATTCGAAAAAAACTACGATGCTATGTTACATGATATGAGAACTCACAGAGATGCTAGAAAGAAAATTACCGACAATATTTTAACTCCTCTAAAAACACGTGCTAAATAATGCCGTAATTTTTAGCCCCATAGAGAATTAGTAGCTACAAATAAAAAAGGTGATCTTTAGTTAAGATCACCTTTTTCAAGTATTAATTTTTCTATTTCATTTTATGCAAGATCGAATCTATCAAGGTTCATAACTTTTACCCAAGCAGATACAAAATCCTGTACAAATTTTTCATTAGCATCATCAGAAGCATATACCTCTGCAATTGCTCTTAACTCGGTATTTGAGCCGAAAATAAGATCTGCTCTAGTACCTGTAAACTTCACATTCCCAGTACTGCGATTACTACCTTCAAATAAGGTATCATCTTTAGACGTAGGTTTCCATGTATAAGTAAAATCTAAAATATTTTTAAAGAAATCATTGGTTAAAGCACCAACGTTATCTGTAAACACACCATGATGAGAACCATTATAATTAGTTCCTAACACTCTCAATCCTCCTACAAGTACCGTTAATTCCGGAATTGAAAGAGTTAATAGTTGTGCACGATCTACTAATAATTCCTCAGCTGAAAGCTTTAAATCACCTCTTAGATAATTTCGAAAACCATCAGCTAACGGTTCTAAGTGTCCAAATGAATAGGTGTCAGTTTGTTCCTGAGTAGCATCTCCTCTACCACTAGTAAAAGAAACGGCTACATCAAATCCTGCATTTTTAGCTGCTAATTCAACACCGACGTTACCTCCAAGCACGATCAAATCTGCTATAGATACATCTCCAGAGAAGTCTTTTTGAATAGCTTCATATACATCTAATACTTTTGCTAATTCGGTTGGATTATTTACTTCCCAATTCTTTTGAGGCTCTAGACGTAAACGTCCTCCATTAGCGCCACCTCTTTTATCAGAACCTCTAAAAGTAGAAGCTGATGCCCACGCTGTTGAAATCAATTGTGATACCGTTAATCCAGAAACAGAGATCATCTTTTTAAGATTTGTAATATCTGAATCACTAAGTGGTGTTCCTGCTGGGATAGGATCTTGCCATATTAACTCTTCTTTTGGAACTTCTGGACCTAAATAACGAGATATTGGTCCCATATCCCTATGTGTTAATTTATACCATGCTCTAGTGAACGCATCTTCTAATTCGGCTGGATTATCACGAAAACGTTTAGAAATTTCTAAGTAATCTGGATCTATTTTTAAAGCCATATCTGCATCAGTCATCATCAATGCCTGTCTTTTAGAAGGGTCTCCAGCAGTTGGCGCAGTTGGTGCTCCCGAATCTGCTGTTGGAGTCCATTGATTAGCTCCAGCAGGACTTGTTGTTAATTCCCAGTCATAATCTAATAATACTTTAAAATAATCATGATCCCACTTATCTGGATTAGGTGTCCAAGCTCCTTCTAAACCACTAGTAATTGCATCATCTAAAACACCAGTTCCATAAGAGTTTTTCCAACCAGTACTCATTTCTTCAATTGCAGCTCCATGTGGTTCTGCCCCAACATATTTATCTGGATCTGCAGCACCATGAGCTTTTCCAAAGGTGTGACCACCTGCTGTTAATGCTACAGTTTCTTCATCATTCATTGCCATTCTACCAAACGTTTCTCTCATAAGTTTGGCAGTTTCTAATGGATTTGATGAACCATTAGGTCCTTCTGGATTCACATAGATCAATCCCATATGAGCAGCACCAAGATACCCTTCAAGATCTCCATCAGCAAAACGTTCTTTATTCGCTAACCATTCTGTTTCATCTCCCCAATAAATATCCTGCTCTGGCTCCCATATATCTTCTCTACCTCCTGCAAATCCAAAAGTTTTCAGTCCCATAGATTCGATGGCACAATTACCTGCAAGAATCATTAAATCAGCCCAAGAAATTTTATTTCCATATTTCTTTTTTATCGGCCAAAGTAATAAGCGGGCTTTATCCAAATTACCATTATCGGGCCAGCTATTTAAGGGAGCGAAACGTTGACTTCCGGAACCTGCTCCTCCTCTACCATCACCAACTCGATACGTACCTGCACTGTGCCATGCCATACGTATCATAAAACCTCCATAATGACCATAATCTGCAGGCCACCAATCTTGAGAATCTGTCATCAAAGCGACAATATCGGCTTTGAGTTCTTCATAATTAATACTTTTAAAAGCTTCCGCATAGTCAAAATCTTCTCCCATCGGATTGGATTTTACTCCATTTTGACGAAGAATATTTAGCTTTAATTCGTTAGGCCACCAATCTCTATTTGATGTTCCTGCGCCAGCGCTTTCCTTCTGACTTCCTCCCATAAAAGGGCATTTACTGATATCACCTGAATTGTGAGAATTATCCATAATGTTATTGAGTTTTAAAGTATGATATCCAAATTTAACCAATTACTAAACCATCATCAATAGGTTTTCTATATTTTTAAACAACATTACAATAAGAAATATCTATACTTTGTTTTTTAATAATAAATTTAAAAAAAATATTGCGTAACTGATCGGTTACTATTATATTTGTAACCGAACAGTTACATTTAGAATGAGAAGAGATGTTTTTCAAGCTATAGCAGATCCTGTTAGAAGAGATATTATTTCTATTCTAGCCAATCAGACCTTATCTGTTAATGCTATTGCAGAAAAATTTGATATTAGTCGTCCTGCCATTTCAAAACATCTTAAAATCCTAGAAGAATGCGGAATAATTTCTATCAACCAAAAAGGCAGGGAGCGTTATTGTCTTATTCAACCACAAAATCTCCTACCCGCTTTCCTGTGGATAGATCAATACAAAAATTTATGGGAAGAAAAATTAGATTCTTTCGAAGACTATTTATATAAACTACAATCTAAAACCAAAAACAATGAATGATTTAACCAAACGCACACTATCTCTCAAAAGAACTTTTAATGCTCCTGTGAAATTGGTTTGGGAAGCCTGGACAAATTCTGAACACATTGCCCAATGGTGGGGACCAAAGGGGATGAAAACAAAAGTTATTGAGCATAATTTTGAAACTGGTGGTACTTGGAAGTACGCTATGCAGATGCCAGATGGTAATGAATTTATTTCTGAGGGTGTTTATAAGGAAATCATCACTTTAAAAAAGATAATTTCTTCTGCAGATTTTAAACCAATGACAGAAGGAGTTGAGTTACAAGCTTTATTTGAAGAAGATGGTGAAAAGACAAACTTCGTGTTTAATGTAGTGCATCCTACAGAAGAATATTGCCTACAACAAGAAAAAATGGGCTTTATGAACGGTTGGGGATCAGTATTTGACAGATTAAAAGAATTTGTAGAAGATTCTAGCGAATCATAATCGTTACAAAGAAAACATGTATTGATTGTTTAAGAATGAATCTTATACTCCATATTTTAATTCTATACTAATTCAAAAAACAATACCTTTAACACAAAATGCTAGACAATTAAACTAAAACAAAAGGTGGTAAATTCTATTGAAACAGATGATGAAATTAAGGCTTCTACAGAGATTGAACCTAAACAATATGATACAATAATAATTGGTTCAGGAGCTGGTGGTTTGGCTTCTGCAATCTGTTTAGCTCGCTCAGGCCAAAAAGTTTTGGTTCTGGAACAACATGATGTTCCTGGAGGATGGTGTCATAGTTTTTATTTGAATGGATACCGATTTACTCCAGGAGTACATTATGTCGGACTTCTAAATAAGGGTGAATCCACTAGTACATTGTATGAGGGATTAGGTATTGCTAATGATATATCATTTTTTAGAATGAATCCAAAAGCCTACGAACATTGTTGGATTGGGGATCATCGTATTGACATGCCTGCTGGTTATGAAAACATACAAAAAGTATTATCAGAAAAATTTCCCGAAGAAAAAAAAGGTATTGCTTCTTATTTAAAATTAGTAAGTGATGTTAGTTATGAACTTCAACTAATTCCTAAAGTAAAAGGATTTTGGCAACATGTCACCATACCTTTTAGGACTAAGAATATGGGGAAGTATAGTGTTTTTAGCTTACGAAAGGTAATCAAAAAACATATCAAAAGCCCTTTACTTAAAGCTGTTCTTAATATTCAGATAGGCGATCATGGTTTACCTCCTTCCAAAGCGAGTTTCCCTCTACATGCGGCTGTAATGGGACACTATTCTAGTGGTGGTTATTATCCTGTTGGAGGTGGTGGAGCTATGGTAAAAGCAATGACAAAAGCTTTAAAAAAACATAAAGGAGAAATACGCACAAGTCAAAAAGTAACTCAAATTTTACTCGAAGGCACTAAGAAAAAAAAGGCCGTTGGAGTACAACTAAAGAGCGGTGAAAAGATTTTAGCGAAGCGCATAATTTCTAATGCTGATCCAGGAAAAACATTTCTTGATTTAATTGGGAAAGAAAATATTAGCAAAAAACTAAATAAACGTCTGGGCAAAACTAAATATTCCTGTACTTCTCTAATGCTTTTTCTAACGGTAGATATGGATGTTCGTAAAGCGGGATTAGACTCTGGTAATATTTGGTTAATGCAGCATGAGGATCTAGATGCTTTATTTGAAGAGACGCAAAAAGTAAATATTTTAGAAGGAGATACATTTCCAGGAATGTTTATTAGCTGTACAACCCTAAAAGATCCTATTAGCTTTGATGGAAGGTATCATACTATTGAAGCTATTACCTATATTAATCATCAATCATTTCAGGAGTTTAAAAATGAAGATCTCCAACGTTCTAGCGCATATTTGGATTTCAAAACCAAACTAACAGAAAAGATGATTCGTACATTAGAAACTGTAATTCCTGGAGTTCAAAATCATATTGTACAGAAAGAACTAGGTACCCCCATTACGAATGAATACTATATCAATTCAACCAATGGGTGTGTATATGGAACTGAAAAAAGTTTTTGGCAAATAGGTCCATTTGCTTATAAAGCTAAAAGCGAAATAGAAAATTTATACTTATGCGGTGCTAGTGTACTCTCACATGGTGTTGCAGGAGCTGGTTATTCTGGTGTTGAAACAGCTGCAAAAATATTGAAATGCAGACAAGATGATCTTTTACAAGCTGATGATACTCAAGAAATAAAAATTTATGACGCTGAAGATGACTCAGAATACCCAGAATGGATGAGACAAAAGATGAAAGTAAAAAGAGATCGTTTGACTGCTGGCGTAGACGGTTTTTCTTAGTAGTAAGCGAACATTAAAAACATAAAAAACGGGTCAGTTAAGACCCGTTTTTTATTCTATATCATTACCCTTTCAACCAAGCATCTCTAAGTTTCACTTGTGCTTCTGTAGGTTTTTCTATACTACTCAATGCTTTACCTTTGGTATATGACTTAGTTAATTTTGTCTTTAAGAAAACTTCTTCTCCTCCTCTATCAAGTTTTATCTCTACATCATCTCCTTCTTTCCACTGTAATGTTCCTTGCAATACTGAATTAGCATTTATCAATGTTACTTCAGTACCATTAACTTCTTTTATAACATCAAAAGGTTTAATTCCATTATCCGCCCAAAAACTATTATCGGCAACATCTTCCGTAAAAAAGATAGTACCTTTATCTTGATCTCCTCCTACGATAATAGTATTTCCATTTCGCACATAATCTGTTTCAATATTTTTAACTCCCATAGAAAGACCTACTTTACTAAAGAATTCATTATAATCAATAGGAGTTTCTCCAACAACATGTGTTGCCAAAAACTTTTCTATTGAAGGATACGTCATAGCAACTATTTCTTCTATGATGGTATTATCTTCAAAAGGTTTATTCTTACCGTATTTTAAAGACAACTCTTTCATTAATGACAAAACTCCACGATTACCATCGCTTTCTTCTCTTAATAATATATCGATGCACATACCGATTAAAGCACCTTTCTCATATACATTAGCATAATTTTTAGCATAGGGTTCATTCAAGATATTTTCACTCATTTTAGTGAAACTCATCGTATCATCAAAAAGACTTGCTGATTCTATTTTCCCCATCATTTTAGTATAAAACTCTTCCTCGGTAACCAAACCTTGATTTACTTGAAAAACGCTTGCAAAATATTCGGTAATCCCTTCATACATCCATAAATGCTTAGAGAATGTTGGATTGTTATAATCAAAATAGTGTACATCTTCAGAATGTACGCTTAGTGGAGTTACGATATGAAAAAACTCATGAGAAACCACATCAGTCATAGCAGATGCCAATGCCTCTTCAGGAATAGCTTCTGGTAAAACTACTACGGTGGATGTATGATGCTCTAATGCTCCAAAACCAGTTGGGGCTGTCTGAGATTGCGAAGCTAAATACAAATAAATATCATATCTAGGAGTACTATCAATATCTCCTAAATATTTTTTCTGTGCTTCCATCATCTTATAAACAGTTTCCTTAATACCAGCGGCTGAATATGTTTTATTAGGAGAATATACACTTAAAACAATCTTTATACCTCCTACTTCAAACTCCTCAACATCCAATTTTCCATACATCATTGGATTATCAGTAACATCAAAATATCTCGTTGCAAAGTATTTATCAGTTGTGACAGATCCATCTTCGCTTATTTCTTTTCCTGCACTAGGTAAGGCAGAAGTTCTTTGCATATCAGATGGAGCTTTAACTTCTATCGTATATTGATTATCCTTCAATACATCAAAATAACCAATAAACCCATGCAGGTTCAAAACAAAATTATCAGATGCTATATTCGTTCCTGATGGTGAAAATGGCGTACCTACACCAGTATTTTCGATATCGAACGTATCATTTACTAAATACACGATTTTATCTAATTGCTTAGCATTCGGAATTTTCCAAGTATTATCGTCTACTTTGTTTATCGAAAGTTCAGCTCCATTATAATCTAAAGCCCTAAACCCATCTACAAATTTTCCAAAATCACTAACGGCATAGGTTCCTTGCACCACTTTAGGTAAAAAATAATGTACAGTATCTTGTGTAAAACGTCCAGGATTAATTACCACAGGAACTTTATCATCTGTTACTCCTGTAAGATCAACTTTTGTAGTTATTGGAGCTTTTGTAGCTAAATCATTGGATTGATTGACTGATCCACATCCTAATAATAACAAACTTAAGGATAGTGTGGCTAGTATCTTTTTCATGTATTCAAAATATTTATTATGGTAGACGCAAAAAATTATATAGTGTTGCAACTTTGATCGTGCAAAATATATAATTTGTATAGACTTTAACCTATTTTTGATCATTATTTACTCTATAATGGAGATTAAATACTGAAGGAGGAGGCTTCCTCTAAATCAAAAAATGTTTCTAATCAATACCTTATAGGTTTACTTTAAGGTCTTTTAATTATATACTGAACTTTTGGACATATTTCTTAACGAACATCGTTTACGACTTTCTTGCAACCCTAAAACATTTAACAATTCAAAACCTACAATTTTATTCTTGCACGACTCTTTGGGTTGCATAGAACTTTGGAGGGATTTTCCTGAAAAAATAAAAGCTGGCACAGATTATAATGTTCTTTCCTATGATCGACAAGGATATGGGAAATCAGCTAGTTTTTCTGAAACTACACGAGACAAAAACTATTTAAAAAAAGAGGCGGATACCCTAAATCTTTTAATCAATCAACTAGAACTGGAAAAGGTAATTCTTTTTGGACATAGTGATGGTGGAAGTATTGGATTGTTAGCAGCCTCTCTATACCCTGAAAAAATATTAGGTGTTATCACAGAAGGAGCTCATGTTTTTGTAGAAAAAGAAACCTTAGATGGAATTCGAGAGGCGAAAATAGCCTACAAAATGACAAACCTAAAGGAAAAACTTACTAAATATCATAGTGCTAATACTGAAGCTGTTTTTACAATGTGGACAGAGACTTGGCTTTCTCCCATGTTTTTGGATTGGAATATAGAAAACTATTTGAGTAACATTCAATGTCCGTCATTGATCATTCAAGGAGAAAAAGATGAATACGGGACTTTGGATCAAGTGACAAGTATTGTTGAAAAAACAAGGGGAATATCTAAACCACTCATCATTCCTGAAATTGGTCATACTCCGCACAAAGAAGCTCCTAAAACAGTGATCCGGGAAACGATAGATTTTGTCCTAAATTTATAAATTCGGGGAAGAAAACTCATATAATTATTTACAGTTAACAGTATTTAACTTTAAATAATGATACTTTTGGGATATTATACAAACATTGAAAACTTATGAAATTCATCAAATCATTTTTTATTGTACTGTTTATGGGTTCAGTACTATATGCCCAGGAAAATTTGGGATATCAAAAACCTGTTAAAGAAATTTTAGATTTAGTGGATGTTCCACTTGCTCCTTCCATTCGAATTGATGAAAAAGGAGAACAACTTATCTTTTTATATCGTGATGGATATAAAACAATTGCAGAATTATCAGAAAAAGAAATGAGATTAGCAGGATTAAGAATCAATCCTAAAACAAATATCTCTAGTCGTGCCAACTATTTTAATAATATCAAATTAAAGAAAATAGACGGTGAACCTATACAAGTTAGTGGACTTCCACAAAGCTTAAGATTATCAAATATTTCTTGGTCTCCTGACCAAACTAAAGTTGCTTTTACTCACACTACTCTAGAAGGCGTAGAGTTATGGTTAGTGGATATTAAAACTAATAAAGCAAAAAAGTTAACAGATGCAACATTGAATGCTAATATGGGATCTCCATTTAGATGGTTCAAAGACAATTCTGCTTTATTGGTAAAGTTTTTATCTAAAGAGAAAAAACCATTGATTAACGTTAATGAAGCAGTCCCAACGGGTCCTACCATCTCAGTTAGTGAAGGAACAAAAGCTCAAAACAGAACATATCAGGATTTATTAAAAAATCCAAATGATGAGTATAACTTTGAACAATTAGCAACTTCAGAAATAGCTAAGGTAAATCTAGATGGCACAAAAACATCATGGTCTACAACTGGCATGATAAGAAATTACTCTTTTTCTCCGGATGGTAACTATGTGATGGTTACTGAAATAGAAAAACCATTTTCTTATTTAGTTCCGTTTTACCGTTTTCCTCAAAAAACGACTATTTACAAAAGCTCTGGTGAGCCTTTTAAGGTGGTAAATGAGATTCCAATCGACGAAGTAAGACCAAAAGGTTTTATGGCAACTAGAGTAGGAAAAAGATCTATGAGCTGGAGAGCTGATAAACCTGCAACGTTAATATGGGCAGAAGCTTTAGATAAAGGAGATCCTGAAATTAAAGTAGCATATAGAGACGAAGTTTTTGAACAAGATGCCCCATTTACAGCAAAACCGAAGTCTATTTTAAAAACTATTAACCGCTACAGTGGTATACAATGGAGTAATGACGAAAACACGGCGTTCGCTTATGATTATTGGTGGAATACGAGAAATACAAAAACCTATGTTTTTAATCCAAATAAATCTTCTATAAAACCACAAATCATACATGATAGAAATTATCAAGATCGTTATAATGATCCAGGAAATTTTGTGACTTCTAGAAATGAATTTGGCCGCTCTGTAGTGGATATTACAAAGGGTAATGTATACCTTATGGGAGATGGGTTTAGCAAAGAAGGTCAATTTCCTTTCATAGATAAATTAAACCTAAAAAGTAACGCTACAAAAAGAGTTTATAAATCGACTTATACGGATAAAGTAGAGAATATTTATTTTGCGACTAACCTTAACAAAGGAGATTTCCTTGTTGGTATAGAATCACCAAGTGAGTATCCTAACTTCTATATCCGTAATATTAACGGAAAAAATAAATTAAAGCAAATTACCAACTTTGCCAATCCTTTTGCTGCACTACAAGGTGTACATAAAGAAGTGATTAAATATAAAAGAGATGATGGATTAGAGTTATCAGGTACTTTATATTTACCGGTTGGATATGATAAAACCAAAAAGGAAAAGTTACCAATGATTCTATGGGCATATCCAGAAGAATTTAAAGACAAAAAGAGTGCTTCGCAATCTACGTCTAATCCAAATGAATTTACATATCCATTTTGGGGCTCTATGATTTATTGGGTTACAAGAGGCTATGTTGTTTTGGATGATGCTTCTTTCCCTATTGTTGGAGAAGGTGATGAAGAACCAAACGACTCTTTTAGAAAGCAATTAGTAGCAAATGCAAAAGCAGCAATAGATGCAGTTGATAATTTAGGCCTTATTGATAGAAATCGTGTAGCTGTAGGTGGACACTCCTACGGTGCGTTTATGACCGCAAATTTATTATCGCACTCTAATCTTTTTGCAGCAGGTATTGCCAGAAGTGGAGCATACAATAGAACGCTTACTCCTTTTGGATTCCAGAGTGAAGAAAGAAGTTATTGGGAAGCACCAGAAGTGTATAATACTATGTCTCCTTTTATGCATGCTGATAAAATGAAAACTCCATTATTATTAATCCATGGAAAAGCTGATAATAATTCAGGTACATATCCTTTACAAAGTGAACGTTATTTTAATGCTTTAAAAGGTTTAGGAGCTACAGCAAGGTTAATTATGCTTCCAAAAGAAAGTCATGGTTATAGGGCTAAAGAATCTATATTACACCTCTTATGGGAACAAGATCAATGGCTGGAAAAATATGTAAAAAATAGAAAAGAAAAAGTTTCTGAAGGAACTAATTAATAAAAGCAAAACGCCAGAAAATTTTCTGGCGTTTTTTTTATTTTTAAAATAGGTATTCTTGCTATGGTAACAAATTTTTGGAAATGATATCTTTTAAGTCATTTTTGTTCAAAGGTTTATTAATAATATCATTCATCCCTATTTCTAAACAATCATCTTTTACCTCACCAAGTTCCGCAGCTGTCAAAGCTATTATAGGTGTTGTTTTATCAAACTCCCTAATTCTTTTTGTTGCTTCGCTACCATTCAGGTAAGGCATATTGAGATCCATTAATATCAAATCAAAATCCTCTTTCTTTACCATCTGTATGGCATTAAAACCATTCTCCACTATCGTACAATCGTAACCAATTAAACTCAATAGATTTTTGGTGACTATCTGATTAATTTTATTATCCTCAGCCACTAGTATTCTTCTATATACATTTGTTTTCCCATTATTCCTTTCATTATTGGAAAGTTCTTCTCCTTCTTCTAAAACTTCTAAAGTAAGGTCAAAATAAAACTTTGTTCCTCTACCTTCATTACTCTCTAAATAAACATTGCTATCCATCATTTCCAATAGATTTTTCACAATAGATAACCCAAGACCAGTGCCTTCTACATTATTAGATTCTCGATCCACTTGTGAAAATTTTTCGAATACAAAATCCTTCTTATCATCTGGTATTCCAACACCACTATCTTCTACTTCATATCGAATGCGAATAGTGTCTTTATCTTTATCTAGTAATATAATTCGAAGCCAAATCTTTCCTTTTTCTGTAAACTTTGAAGCGTTTCCAATAAGATTGATTAAAATTTCAGATAATCTAAGGGAATCCACATTTAAAGACTCTGGAAGTTCATTAGGTACTTCTAGAACAAGCTCATTGCCTTTACTWTTTGCCTGATATTCAAATGAATTTAATAAGTTTTGTGATAATTTGAATAAATTGGTTGGCGTTTTAGCCAATTTCACCTTATTAGATTCTATTTTACTAATTTGAAGTACATTATTAATTAAGTTTAAGAGATAATCCCCTGAAAACTTTAAAGAGCCTAATAATTGCTTATGTTTATCTAAGACATCTTTATCTTCTAATAATAGTGACGTTATTCCTACCACTCCATAAAGAGGTGTTCTTAATTCGTGACTAACTGTAGATATAAATTGTGACTTTACCTGCGTAAGTTTCTCTGCTTCAGCTTTAGCTTCAACAAGTTGACTATTTTTATCTTTTAAAACATCACTTAGTTTTTTCTTAGATCTATAACTAATATAGAAGAAGAACGCTGCTCCAAAGAAAAAGGTCAATCCAGCAATAGAAATTATATTAATAATTCTATTGTTTTTAGCCATTTTCATCTGGTATTCCCTTTCAGTCTTTGCTAATTCAATTTCTCTTTCATATTCATCTACATTAAAGCTTACTCGAGCGATTTCAATTTGTTTTAGTTTTTCTTTATTATATACTTTATCCTTATACTCTTGATAACGCTTGATATCTTTATAAGCATTTCCCAACTCCCCTTTTTTCTCATACATTTCGGCTCTAGCTTCATAGATATAAGATAATTCCAATAACATATTATGTCTTTCTGCTATCCTCAAAGATTCACTAAAAAAACCTTCCGCTTCCTCAAGATTATCCTCACCTAGTGCAAGCCTTCCTTTTAGGTAATATACTTCACAAAATCCCTCTATATCTTTATTTTCGACAACTAACTTATTAGCTTCTTCAAGATACGGAATTGCTTTATCTAATTCGTTTGCTTCAATATACGTCCATGCTAAATTGATGATCGGAGTCATATATTCTTTAGAATTATTCAATTGCTTTCCTAATTCGGTAGCTTTATTATAGTAGACTAAAGATGCTTCTAAATCCTTATATTCATCAGAATATACATTTCCCAAACCATTGTTATTCCATAAAATCAATAACGAGTCCTTTGCTTTTTCAGCATACTTAAGAGACTTTCTAAAATATAGTTCTGCATTTTTATAATCTACCAACGTTTGATAGTTGTACGCCATGAGATAATAAGCTTCAGACTTATAGTGATCATTATCTAATTCATGAGCATAATTAGCTGCTTTGATAGCATATTCAAGTGATTCTTTGACCTTGTATTCGAAAGTCAGATTATTAGAAGTATCTATTAAATACTGTAAACTATCATTAATAGGAAATCTGGGCTCCTGTTGACCACACAAGAATAATGGAATAATCCATATAACAAATTTAAATAATGATTTCCCCTTCAAAATTAGTTAGTTTTTGATGAATTATTGCTTAGAGACACCTTAATACTCCGTATCTTGAAACAACTTATCTTCTACGTTAATTTACTAAAAAAAGTAGAAAGTCTAACATTTTATAATTTTTAGATCACAAAGAAACCGATAATCATTGAGATTTTTTACTTTTTTTTGTAGTAATGTAAATCCCAAAAATTACAATACCAGCTCCAATAATTTGTAAGGTTGATAGATTTTCATCTAAAATAAAAAAAGCGAGTAAAATTGTTGAAACAGGTCCTAAACTGCCAATAATAGCAACATTTGAAGCGCCTAATCGAGCTATAGCTGAAGATATCAAATAGGAAGGTACAATAGTGGCAAAAAATGCCATTAAAATTCCTAAAACATATACTTCTGGAGCGTAATTAGTGAGATCGCCTCTATCCAAAAGTATGTATTGAATAATTATACAAAGAGATGACACAATCATAGCATAGGAAGTAAATACGACAACACCAAATTTAGGAATCAACCATCCACTCCCAACCAAATAAATAGCATAGGTTAAAGCGCTTAAAAAAATCAAAGAAACACCTGAAATTAGATTTGGTGTATCTAATTGAAGTTCTTGCCAAAATGTAATTACGACTCCAACATATGTGATACAAATAGCTATTAATTGTTTTTTAGTTATTCTTTTTTTCAAAAAGATTCTAGAAATGATCAATACTAAGGTTGGATAAACGAATAAAATAATACGTTCTAATCCTGCTTTAATATATTGTAATCCTAAAAAATCAAAATAGCTTGCTAAATAATACCCTACGAAACCAAAAAATAAAATCCATAGATAATCTGATTTCTTTATTGCTTCTGGATTAGCTGGTTTTGTAAGCATAGCAATGGCAAAGTAAACTGGTACAGAAAAAGACATTCTAAACAGCAGTAGATGTTCTGAACTAATATGATACTTATATGCCATTTTTACCATTACTGCTTTTGCTGAAAAAAGTATGACCCCAACAATAGCTAGTACTACCCCAATAGAAATTTGTTTAGATTTTTGCATTAGACAAAATTAAAATCAATAGTTGTTAAGATTTGAGCAGAATGCTGTAGAATTACGATGCCCAATAAAAAAAACCTCTTAGAAAGTCTAAGAGGTTTTCCTTATTTAAATAAAGTATATTTTAATTTAAACATTGAATAAGAAATGCATCACATCTCCATCATTTACAACATATCCCTTTCCTTCTATGCCTAATTTTCCTGCTTCTTTCACTTTAGCTTCACTACCATAAGAAACATAATCATCATATTTAATGACTTCGGCACGTATAAATCCTTTTTCAAAATCTGTATGTATCACTCCAGCTGCCTGAGGAGCAGTAGCTCCAATTGGAATTGTCCAAGCTCTCACCTCTTTGACTCCTGCTGTAAAATATGTTTGCTGGTTAAGTAATTTATAGGCCGCTCGAATTAATACAGACGATCCTGGWTCTTCTAACCCCATATCTTGAAGAAACATCTGTCTTTCTTCATAATCCTCAAGTTCGGTAATATCTGCTTCAGTTCCTACCGCAAGTATAATAACTTCTGCATTTTCAGAAGCTACCTTTTCTTTTACTCTTTTTACATGATCATTCCCTTCAACAGCCGCTCCCTCATCTACATTACAAACATATAAAACTGGCTTATCGGTAATGAACTGTAATGGTTTTACATAAGCCAAATGATCATCTTCTGAAACATCTACCGCTCTTACAGATGTTCCGGCTTCAAGTCCTTCTTTCAACATTAAAAGCACTGCTTCTTCTTTCTGAGCTTCTTTGTTACCGGTTTTTGCAGCACGTTTAATTTTATCTAATTTCTTCTCTAAAGTTTCTAAATCCTTTAGCTGTAATTCTATATCTATAGTCTCCTTATCTCGAATAGGGTCTATAGAACCATCTACATGCACAATGTTATCATTATCAAAACAACGAAGTACATGAATAATAGCATCTGTTTCTCTAATATTTCCTAAAAACTGATTCCCTAAACCTTCACCTTTACTTGCTCCTTTTACTAATCCCGCAATATCTACAATTTCTACAGTAGCTGGTATAACGCGTTCTGGACTTACAAGTTCCTCAAGTTTTTCCAATCTAGGATCTGGCACATTTACAACACCTATATTTGGTTCAATTGTACAAAAAGGGAAATTAGCACTTTGTGCTTTTGCATTAGACAAACAATTAAAAAGTGTTGATTTTCCTACGTTAGGCAATCCAACTATTCCTGCTTTCATATGTATAGTTATATAGGAACAAATATATATTTATTCGAATTTTTAAGAGTGCAAAGATAATAAGTATTCGTATATAGAATACAAATACTATTGAAATAGATTTTGGTAAAATATTTACTTACAAAAACACACAAGAAAATGAATATTATGTATCTTTTTGTATTTTTATAATCCTAAATAAGCAAACCTATGAAAGTATATACTAAAATAGTGTCATTGGCATTTTTATTTTCTGTTTTTATTGGACATGCTCAATCTGAAGAAAAGACTGCAGAAACAAAACCCAAAGAAAATTCATCGGAAGAGACTGTCACAAAAACCATAAGAATAAAAGGTGCTAACGGAGAAGAAAAAATTATTACTGAGCAACAGATTATTACGAAAAAAAGTGAATTACAATTAAATCCAGATGAAGAAGATGAAGATACAAATAGAACGGCTGTTTATTCTCCACAAGAAGTATCTATAAAAAATGCAGGAAAAACATCTTCAGAAAAACTCTATAGTAGTATTCCTAATGGCTCAGGATTTATTTTTACTATTATAGATGAAAATGGAGAAAAAATGCTAAAAGCCAGACCTCTTTCTAACGGTTATTATCTGGTTAATTTTGGAGGAAATAATAATAGCTTAGGTCATTTTGATGAATCAAAAAATCTAATCCTAGAAACCTATGATGCGACCTCAGATTCAATAGTATCTTCAAGTTATAAATTAAAGCAACTCTAATTAAAAAAACACTTATAAGAAAAAATCGCCTAAAGCATTTTAGGCGATTTTATTTTTTATTTGATAGTTATAATTATAGAATTAATTATCAGGAGATACCTCTAGATCCCTAATTAACACCTGACCATAAACATTAGAGTTTTCATGGCTACTCTTAGTCGACTGCAGATAACATCCTGCCTTGAAATAATTTTCATTAGCATTACCAATATCAACGGATTCGAATAGCTCTTCAACTCTATTACCATTATTATTCAAGTTGTATAATCTAACGACACCATTTCGCATAGTTAATTCAAAATAGTATTCAGTATCCATTTGCATATTAAAATTTATAGTTCTACCACTTCCTTCTATCTCTTCTGTAACGTATCCTAATATTCTTAAGTCTATAGATCCTGAATTTTGTCCAGCATCACCTTGTACTTGGACTCTAATAACATCATCATAAAAATCATCTCTTTCATGAATCTGGCCAAAAGCTAGTTTACCAGAAGGTGGTAAATCTTCAATTCTAAATCGCCATTTCATAGAATGTTCAGTATTGGTGTTACCATTCCAGTAATTATCGCCTCCATTAATAACTTCTCTTAACTCAGATCTTGGGTTCGAAGATCCTCCAGAAGTTGGATTACCAGGATAACATCTAAAGGCTGCATATCCGTTTTTTTCGAAAAAGAAGTGACTTTCAGACTTGCTCGCATTATCTTCATAATCTAACCCATTATCATTACTTCCCACATTTAGGTTTCCACTAAAACCATTAAGTTTCCATCCATTTCCGATAATCGCATTTGCTGTTCCTCCTCCTGGTGGCGGTGGTGGATCTATAGTACCTCCGGATCCTACAATACGTGTTTCTGTAATACTATTCCAAGAACTTGAGGAATTACCGAAACAAGAAATCCTAACGTAACGAACATTTACAGTATTAAAACTGTACTCTTCCAAATTAGTAGTGTTACCACTACTTCCAGTTCTTTTTGCATCAAAAACTGTCACTAAACTTGAAGTAGAATTTCCTACTCTAATTTTGAAAAACGCTTTTCTTTGATTTCCCTTATACCATGCTATCTTAAGACTAGAAACATCTTTTGGAGAACCTAGATCATAGGTTATGTATTTACCTGTATATCCGTTTGATGACCATCGAGTATTAAAATTACCATCCAGAGTATTTGCAGGAACATTGCCATCATCCCCATTGGCAGTAACTGATACAGGATTCAAATCTGCTTTAACTAAAG
>NZ_WEKL01000035.1 GCF_019295435.1 Aquimarina litoralis | reverse complement strand
GTATATGGAAGTTATTTTAATGAGGATACAGCTCCAGCTAGAGAAACGGTTGCTGTAAATGCTTTGCCAAAATTTGTAAACGTCGAAATCTCAGTAATTGCTGTAAAGTAAGAACTTTAATAACTAAAATATGAAAGCCTAAGTTTATTCAACTTAGGCTTTTGTATTTATAAAGATACTTGTAGTTTATTTTACTATTATATTTCTTGTTGCTTTTGTACTTTCACTTTCAATTGAAATTATATAATTCCCAGTTTTCAATCCATTTACATCAAATGATAGGTTATATATTCCCTTTTGGAGATCTTGTTTCTGTAATTGTTGAATCAATCTCCCCTGAATATCGAATAAATTTATAATTACTTCACCTTCAGAATTCATCGCATAATGAATATTTCCTTGATCCAAAACAGGATTCGGATATACTCCTACCACTACAAATTTCTCTTCAATATTTTTTAAAGGCTGTTTTTCCGTTAGAATAGTTTCCTGATATGCTCCTCTACTATTTAATGCCGTAGAAGCTTGAGATGCTCTTCTCACTCTACAATTATTTGAATTCACATACCAGCTTCTAGATCTATTTTCTCCAGCAATTGGTCTCGAAACATCATTCGTATCAAACCAATCTGCTTGCACTCTATCTTCTTTTACATCAAGCACATAATACCCATGATTGTCTAAATCAACATCTTTAATATGTCTATTTAGCAATCTTACATAGAATTCTGATAATCCAGATGCTATTCCTCCCAAGAAATCCAAGTTGGTAGAACTAACACTAGGAACAACAAACTCACACATTTCGCAATCTCCATTGTAACGAACCTCTCCAACAAAAGTACTGTGTATATCACCTGTAAGAGCAATTACATTATTAATATTATTAGACTTTATAAATCCCAACAGCTGCTCTCTTTCTTCTTGATATCCATCCCAAGCATCATTAGATGGAACACCATTCCACGGCATAATCATTACTTGATTACCTATAATTCTCCACTTTGCAGAGGAATTTTGTAATTGGTTTTTTAACCAAGTAAATTGCTCAGATCCTAATATCGATGTATAAGCTTCTTTGTTTGATTTTGTTAAATCTTCTTCTTGATACTTAGTACTTTTGCTTAGTAATTCTTCCAAAGCGGATTTGGTTGCCTTATCTGTAGTACCTTTATTTATAACTTGTTTTACAAAACCATCGATTACCATATCAAATTCTACCGAAGTCAGAGCATTTTCATTTTTAGATTCCTCCTTACCATTCGAAACATGTAAGATCATGGGTAACACTTCTCTTAAAACCTCTCTTAATTCTTTTTCTTTGGAAAGATCTTTTTTAGCAATCACATGTTGAGCAAATGACTTAAAAGCATCATTTGAAGCTGCAGCACTAATTATGTTTTTGGAAGAATTTACTTGGGTATCCCTACCTTCTATTCGAGTATCCAACATTATTAAATCCATGAGCTTGCCATAAGAGATCTTACGATACAATCTATATTGCTCAATGGAATTTGCTCGAACTGGCATCCATTCGAAATATGCCTTAAAAGCATTGTTCTTTCTTATTTGCCAATCACCTTCAGAGGATGGTGTATGATTTTCTGCCCCAAATTTATTAGCATCATTTGCAAATTCATGATCATCCCAAATATTAATAAATGCATGTTGCTGATGAACATTTCGTAACATTGGATCTAGTTTATAATACGAATGACGAACTCTATAATCATTTAAAGTAATCGTTTCATTTTCTGGAACGTGTCCTCTACCCACTTCGTCACTGTAACCGTATCCTCCAGATTCATATTCGTAAATGTAATCCCCAAGATGTATTACCGCATCTAAATCGGTACGATTCGCTATTTGATTATATGCATTAAAATATCCATCTTGGTAATTAGAACAGGAAACTATAGCAAATCTCAAGTTATCCACCATGTCTTGTTGTCGAGGAGCCGTTCTTGTTTTACCTACAATAGATTTTACACCTAATGATTCGAATTGATAGTAGTACGTTGTGTAAGGCTCTAAACCTTTCACATCCACTTTTACCGTATAATCTTTTGACTGATTCGTGTTTATAATACCTTGTTGAGCTATTTGATTCATTTGAGGGTCTTTAGCAATTTTCCAATTTACCTCTATATTAGTAGCATTTGTTGTAACTCTTGTCCATATAATAACGGCATTTTCTAATGGATCACCAGAGGCAACTCCATGGTAAAATGGCGCCAAAGAAGAATCAAAATAATCAGAGATATTTCCGGCATCAACAGTACGTTCTATTTTGGTTAGAACAGTATTCAGGTCTTGAGCATAAAAAAAATGTGTACACAAAAATAAAAAGATGAGTTTTCTTAGATTTGATTTCATGTGGAATGATATTTAGTTGTTAGTTTTTCGCGAAAATATGCGAATGAGATAACAAAAAAATCAACGAATTTCTTTTTTAATCAAACCTTAAATTAGATAAGAAACATTTTATTTTCCCAGTAATAAATTAACCCTCTTTTTAAATACTTCTTTAATTAATTCCGTATTTTAAAGGGAAAAATCGCTTAACATATTATTCTTATATGTTTTACTTGATTTTTTTTATTTTTAAGAATGATTGATTTCTTATTAACTTCTGATGATCCATTATCCAAACTTTTAGTAGAAAAAGGAATTACTTCTTGGCACACATTAATTGATTTTATTAAAAATGTTCCCTATGGAAGAAATGCTAACCGAACAGATTCTAAACTAGTTATTACAGAAAACAGAGGTACATGTAGCTCTAAGCATGCATTATTAAAAAAGATTGCTAATCTTCATCAACAAACAGATATTGAACTCATCATTGGGATATACAAAATGAACGCCACCAACACTCCTAAAATTGGTACTGTTTTAACAGATCATGATTTAACCTACATTCCTGAGGCTCATACTTATTTAAGATATCATAATATTACTATTGATGCTACTTCTGTAAATTCTAATTTTGATCTCATAAAAGATGATCTTTTATTGGAAGAAATTATTCAGCCGGATCAGGTCGGCGAATACAAGGTTAACTATCATCAGAATTACATTAAAAACTGGATTATCAGTGAAGAAGTAGATTTTTCTTTTACTAAAATTTGGGAATTACGAGAGCAATGCATCGCAAATCTATCTTTGTAAAACTATATTCCTTTTAATAATAATTGCGCTGTTGAAGGGTTGGTAGCTAACGGGACATCATATACATCGCACAATCTCATTAACATAAAAATATCCGGTTCATGGGGATGCTTAGCCAACGGATCTCTAAAAAATATTACCATATCTACTTCTTTTTCCGCTACTCCTGCAGCAATTTGGGCATCTCCTCCAAGAGGTCCAGAAAGTAATGCTTGTACATTAAAACCAGCTCTTTTGGCTTTTTCTCCTGTTGTTCCTGTAGAAATAAGTTTTATATTTTTAGAGTCTAGGATATCACGATGCTCATTTAGAAACTGTACCATCTCAGCTTTCTTTCCATCGTGTGCTATTATTGCTATTGTCATACTAATTTTATACGGAAAGTATATCAGAAATTCTAAGTAGTTCTTTATTGATACTGTGATCTTCTTTTAGACCATCTTCAAAATTGGTAGCTACAATTTTATTATCAATTAATCCCACCATTACGTTTTGTTCACCATCCAATAATAATTCTACTGCTTTTACACAAAGTCTACTGGCTAATGTTCTATCAAAACAAGTAGGAGAACCTCCTCGCTGCATATGTCCAAGAACCGTTACTCTTACATCGTAATCAGGCATGTTTTCGGTAACATAATCTGCTAATTCATACACATTTTTACCGATTTTATCACCTTCACTAACCACTACAATACTGGAGGATTTCCCGGATCTTTTACTGCGTTTAAGGGACTCTAACATTCTGTCTAATCCAAGGTCTTCTTCTGGAATCAATATTTCTTCCGCACCAGCCCCTACTCCACTATTTAAAGCAATAAATCCAGCATCACGCCCCATTACTTCAATAAAAAATAATCGATCATGTGAACTTGCAGTATCCCGAATTTTATCAATAGCTTCTACTACGGTATTCAGAGCTGTATCATAACCGATTGTAAAATTGGTTCCAGCTATATCATTATCAATTGTTCCTGGAACCCCAATCACAGGAATATCATATTCTTCACTAAAAACTTTACCACCTTTAAAAGTACCATCTCCTCCGATTAAAACCATTGCATCTACACCTGCATTTTTAAGGTTTTCAGCAGCTTTTTTTCTCCCTTCTGGAGTTCTGAATTCGGATGAGCGGGCTGATTTAAGAATAGTTCCTCCTGTACTTATAATGTTACGTACGCTTCGGGCATTCATCTCGCAATAATCATTTTCTATCATTCCCTGATATCCTCTGTAAAAGCCTATACACTTTACATTATAATACGAACACGCTCTTGCTACTGCTCTGATAGCTGCATTCATTCCAGGAGAATCTCCTCCAGAAGTCATTACACCTATAGTACGAATTTCTTTGGCCATTATAGTAAGTAAAATTTCTTCAAAATTAATTATTCTTATCTGTAAAATTAAGATATTCTGGTGTATCTATATCGATAGTATCCTTAGTTTTTTGAACTAAAGTATCATTTACTTTTTTAGATTTAAAAACCTTATCCCACAGTTCTCCAAAATTATTGAAATCAACGGAATATGATATACCCAAACCTTGCTTATATCCTTGGGATTCACCTATATATTGAATTTCATTTTGACGATTAAAAATCTTTCCTTTAAGTGTTCCTTCCTCATTAAACAGATATTCTACCTCTACATCTCCAGTAACTACAGATTCACTTACACCACCAATAGGAACTCCTACTCTTCCATTTATTAAAATCCTATTATTAATCTGCGTAGAAACGGTTACTCCAAATTGATCAGCTGCTTCTTGATCTAGATTTCTGTTTCCTTGCACATAATTTACTCCAACTCTAAACTTATCATCATCTCCAGAGAAAATACCATTCACCAATCCTGCTGCTCTTTCCACCAGATTCCCAGTTATAAAAGTAGGATCTAAGTTTCCGCTATAAAACTGTCCTTGCGTTACTAATGACAAAGCTTGTAATTCTTTTGTAGCTTGATCTTCTAACTGATATTCTAATTCGCTTTTTGCTACAGAACTTAAATTTGGCAATTCTATATTAAAATTAAGATCTGGTTGAATTAGTTCTCCATTAAGGTCAACTACAACTTCTACAGGTATTTTTCTATTAATTGTTGCGTTTTCTAACAATACAGCTGGGTTCGCTTCGGTTTTATATACAGCACTAAGATTTAATTTTGCTCTAGTTGGGCTACCGTCCCAATTGATACTACCTCCTGATCTCACTGTAAAATCTTTACCTACTAATGCTCCATATCTAAAGTTATAACTTCCTTCGTATGCTACGAAATCCCCCCACATATTGAATTTTCCATTGGTATTAATCTCTATCAATAAAGTACCTGCTCCTCTACCTTTTAATGAACTACCAGTCTTTTTATCAACTACAACTTCTACAAGCGCATTATTATTCACATACAAGTCAAAATTAAGCTCTAAACCTTTTATTTCTTCTAAAATAATTTCTTTACCATCCAAACGTGCTTGTTTTTCTTCTGGACTTAAAAAATGTATATATGAATTATCTCCTATAGATTCGGATTCATTTAACGGTATTTTAAAAACAGTTCCTTTTTCGGTAGTAGCATTTACATTGATTACTAAACCATCTGTCGGCCCAGAAATCGTGGCATCTCCACTAATAAAACCTGTTCCATAATACAATGACTCTTCGTCTTCTTCTGTATCAAGAACTAGTAACCTTTCTTTGGCAGTTAAGGTTAACCCCAAATCCCATTTCGAAAAACGCTGATGTCCAATATAACCACCTAAAATACCTTTTGTTTCATATTTAGTATCGGTTATATTGATATTATCAAAATTGAAACGTTGTTCTTTTAGAATCACTCTAGAATTATTATCAAAGTCTAAATCCACATTCAAATAAGGAACTTTTAAACCTGCTTGATCAAGGGTTAAAATTCCATCAATTGATGGGTTTACATAATTTCCAGTTATTTTGGCATTACCAGAAACCTCTCCTCTAAGGTTAGATATTACGATACCTCCTAAATCACTAAATCCAGATACATCAAATTGATCAAGATTTACATCAATATTCATACTTGGATTATTATCAGAAACATCTATGGATCCAATTGCAGACAGCGTTTTAACGTCATTATTATTAACCAATCGGGTATTAATAGAATATTGAGTCAGGGATTCATTTCCAGAAGCATTTACACGCAGTTCTCCTAAATCTGTATCATTTACAGATAAGTCATCAATTATGACGGTAGAACTTGGAAAATATACACCTTTATCTTGAAATATTTTTAAATCTCCATCTACTACTCCAGATAATTGTAAATTTTCTATATAGGGCGTTATTTTATTCAAATCAACATCAATAAAAGTGGCTTTAATATCTTTTTGATCTTTTCCTTCCATAGTTCCAGAAACACTTATCTCCTCTCCTTCATGACTTAGTTTAATGGATCGTATATCTATATTTTGGAAGTTATTATCGAAAATAATTTTATTACTACTCTTACTTTTATTTGGATTAGCATACCACGTATATCCTTTAAAAGTGAAATCAGATTTTTTAAACCCTAATACAGAATTGTTATCTTCATTGATGGTGTGATAAAATTCTAAATTATAATCATCTACATTATTTTTACCTCCTTTAAATTCTGAACGCATAAATAAGGTGTCATTAAGCGTTACATTGATCAAACTAAATTTAGAGACATCATAATACTGCGTATTAATACTATCAATAGCCACATAGGTATTAAAAAGTGGATTCTTGTTATCTACTTGAATATCGACCTTTTTCATAAGGTTGTCGAATGCTTTGATCGAAGGAGATTTGAAAGTCAACTTAAATTCAGAATCATTACTTTCCACTTTCCCTTTTATAAAGGTATTCGGAGCAAACTGGATCTCAGGAAAAAACACATCTACAATCTTGTTATAAATCCTAAAATTAAACTCCATGAATTCATTATCTGTAATTTCAGTAGGTTCAAAATTAGTATATAAACTACCTATGGAATTACGGAATAAATCATAAACGTTTTCAAACCTAAATACTCCTTTCACATTACCCTCAATAATGTCTGGACTATTCATCGTAATCGTTCGAACATTTTTGTCGTCAAAACTTGATGTGATATCGAAATCATCAAAATAATAACTAGCATTCTGATTTTTATACAATGTTTTTTCAAAAGATATCGTACCAAATGCATCGTTAATACCTGTGCCTTTCATTTTCATTTTCACATCTCCATTAAAAATGGAAATACTATCTCTGGTGAAAATATTAAGTTTATTCAAGTCTATATGGTCAACGTTGGCTACAAAATCATAATTGTTAATCTCTTCGGAAATATCAGCAACACCATTAAAGCTAAACTTCATATTTGGATCATCAGCTACAAGCTTTCCGTCGAAAACTGGATCTTTTAAATTTCCAAAAACATTAAGGTTTGTATAGGTGTATCCATTAAATTCTAGTCTTTTGATATCTCCTTCCAGTTTTGTGTCTAAATTCTCTAAAGTAAATCCTCTACCATCTACATTAATATCAAATGAAGCATTTCCTAAGTTTGGTTTATTCAATAATTGACCAACATTAAAGCTATTAGATATAACACTACCATTGTAAGTAGCATTTTTTACGTTATCTAAATCTCCTAGTAACACGAATGCGTTTATCTTTCCTAATTGAGAATAGAAATCCATATCAACATCCACATCCTTTATAGTAACAATAGCATTACCCACACCTTTCACACTTCCTAATTGGTACAGTTGTTTAGGTAGAGATTCTCCTAAAATATTAGGTAGTAAATTCACTAGATCATAGTAATTCGTAGTTAAATTTTCTAAATCTCCATCTAGTCTAAAATTTGAAACATTGGTTACCGCATTTCTAATTCTGATATCCCCTTGGATTATCGATCGATCTAATCCTGAAATATTAGCATCTACTATTTTAAAATCATTTAGTGTCCCCTTTACTACTGTATTTTTTAGCCTAAGGTCTTCATCACTTCCAAATTCTTTGTAAAATGGGATTAAATCATTGGTAGAAATCACAGCCTTTGAAAAGTCAGCAGTGATATTAACGGCATTTTCGAAATCTATAAGTCCTCCTCGTTCATACTCAAATACAATTTCACCGTTAACTTTGGAATCTCTTGTTTCTATCAGTAAATCTCGAAAACGCATTTCTGTAGGAGTAATAGAAAAATCAGTTTTCAAATTATATACATTTAAACCTCTATGATCTTTAAATGCCAAAAGATCGGTAGTAATATAAAAGTCTTCTCCATCCACTTTTAGACTTTCTGCATCTAACATGATATCTCTTAAAATCACTATTTGTGAATAATTAAGATTTTCATCAATATAACTGAACTTACCATTCTCCATAGTAACATTTCCAGTAGTCAGTAAAAACTTAGTTTTCGATGAAGATTTTTTACCCGTATTAAATTTTCGAATAAAGGTCATAAGATTGTCACTCCTTTCACCTTTATACATTTTCATCCTAAAAGTTAAATCATCAATAGAAACAGCTCCTAACTCGGGTTGCCCTTTTGAAATCTCTTTAAGGTTTAAAATAGAAGTCGCTATACTTTTAGCATATAGTAAGGTATCTTCATGATGATCTTTTACAAAAACCTCCTTTAAATTTACCTTACCGGAATAAGTCAAACCGACTTTACCAATGTTAATAGCTACCTTGTATTCATCATTGATATAATTCGTTATTTTTTTACCAAAAAATGTTTGAACGGCAGGGATTGAAAATAGGATCACTAATACTACAAATAGTGATATAAGGATAATGAATATCCTTTTCAATATTTTCCCAAATTTTTTGATACGTTTTATTGTTTTAACTTTGCTGACAATATTAACAATTTCTATGCCCTTTTCCTCATAATGAGTTCACAAAATGTATACATCTTAGGTATTGAATCATCTTGCGATGACACATCTGCTGCTATATTATGCAACGATCAAGTGTTGTCAAATGTTGTAGCTTCTCAAAAAATTCATGAGCAGTATGGTGGCGTTGTTCCAGAATTAGCTTCCAGAGCACATCAACAAAACATTGTTCCTGTTATTGATCAGGCAATAAAACAAGCTGGAATTACCAAATCAGATCTTTCTGCTATTGCTTTTACAAGAGGTCCTGGTCTTATGGGTTCTTTATTGGTCGGAACGTCATTTGCAAAATCTTTGGCTCTTTCTCTTGATATACCACTGATTGATGTAAATCATATGCAAGCGCATATTCTAGCACATTTTATTGATGAGGATGAGTATGACAAACCTGAATTTCCTTTTTTAGCATTAACCATTAGTGGAGGTCATACTCAAATAGTGAAAGTAAACAATCATTTTGATATGGAAATTATTGGGGAAACTATTGATGATGCAGTGGGAGAAGCATTTGATAAAAGTGCTAAAATTTTAGGCCTCCCTTATCCTGGTGGTCCTTTAGTAGATAAATATGCCCAATCTGGAGATCCCAAAGCTTTTCCTTTTACCAAACCGAGAGTTGATGGGCTGAATTTTAGCTTTAGTGGTTTTAAAACAGCAGTCCTCTATTTTATTCAAAAACAATTAAAGGAAAATCCACAGTTTATTGAGGAAAATTTGTACGATGTATGTGCTTCAATTCAGTACACTATTATTAATATTTTAATAGATAAATTAAAAAAAGCTTCTAAAGAAACTGGAATTAAAAGTATCGCTATTGGTGGAGGCGTATCTGCAAACTCAGGAATTCGAAAAGCATTAAAAGATGGCGAATTCAAATATGGATGGAAAACTTTCGTTCCTAAATTTGAATATACAACAGATAATGCTGCAATGATTGGTATTGTAGGATATTTGAAGTATTTGCAACAAGATTTTACAGATATGAGTATTGTAGCCAAAGCTAGAATTAAGTTTTAATTGTTATGCAACTTTTTTACAGCAAAGAAATTCTAGAATCCACGGAAGAATTTGAATTCTCTAGAGAAGAAAGCAAACATATTACCAAGGTATTGCGAAAAAAAGAAGGTGACTCATTACAAATTACTAACGGATTTGGTTTATTATGTAAGGGCATCATTACATTTTCCAGTCCTAATAAGTGTATAATAGCATTAAAAGAAAAGAAACTTCAAGATCCTAAAAATTATAGATTACATCTTGCAGTAGCTCCTACCAAAATGAACGATCGATATGAATGGTTTCTGGAAAAAGCAACAGAAATTGGTATTGATGAAATCACACCTATTATTTGTGATCATAGTGAGCGAAAAATAATAAAAAAAGAGCGTTTTGAACGTATTTTACAAAGTGCTATGAAGCAGTCTTTACAATATTACCTGCCAAAACTAAACCCTGCTATTTCCTTTTCAGATTTTCTACAAATGGAAAATAGCGATCAATTATTAATAGCACATTGTGAAGAAACTAATAAACAATCTTTACAAGAAACTCTGAAAACGAAGGGAAAAACTACCATTTTAATAGGTCCAGAAGGTGATTTTTCTAATAAAGAGATTGGAATGGCGCTAACTAAGGGCTACACTCCTATTACACTAGGAAATAACCGGTTAAGAACAGAGACTGCCGCCATAGTAGCAACACATAGTGTAGCATTTTTAAATCAGTAGAGGATATTTTAAAAATAAAAAAGCACTTTGATAGTTTTTCAAAGTGCTCTTGTATTTTCAGAAAAATCGGAAATTATCTAATCACCAATTTATCAGTTGAAATTCTTTTGTTGTTTTCCAATAATTGCACTAGATACACTCCTGGAGCAAAATTAGAAACATTTAAAATAGTAGAAGTATTAGTTAATTTTGTACTAGCAACTTCCTTACCAAGAATATTAAATATTTTAATTGTGGAATTATTATTTGCAATAGCAGGTAGATTAATTACACCGTCATTTACTGGATTAGGATATATTTTTATGGAATTGTTATTATCCGTAAATTCTGCAACACTTAAAGTAGCAGGAAAATCATTACTATCTCTTGCCGTAATAAAATAACTTCCATTATTTCTTTCGGTAATTAAACCTACTATATTAGTAGCTACTGTAGGTACTGTCTCTCCAATATAGTCAACATCAAAAAATGTTGCTCTAAACGTAAACATATCAGAATTTTGAGTAATAGGATATTCAGTTCCATTATCCCAAGTCATTGACGGAGTATTATCTACTGTAACATCCGAAAGTGCTATTAATTCAGACTCATAGTTTTCTGGGTTAGCTGCAAGCTGTGCCACAGTAACAATTTGAGGATCCACTGAATTTCCTGTGGTAGTAGCTGCTCCTGGATCAGCTGATGGTACAAACTGTAACTGCCCATTAAAACTGGTTAATTCTCCAGTGATACCAGTAACTCCATCACCCCTAGAATACATAGTTGTAATAACTGCACT
Source organism: Aquimarina litoralis (assembly GCF_019295435.1). Classification (GTDB taxonomy): domain Bacteria; phylum Bacteroidota; class Bacteroidia; order Flavobacteriales; family Flavobacteriaceae; genus Aquimarina; species Aquimarina litoralis_A. The sequence goes on along the minus strand of NZ_WEKL01000035.1, from coordinate 40,139 downwards.
ATCATCATCTATTAATATAGCACCCGTTGCATCTTCAATAAACTTTTGATTCCTAAAAGTTTGTTGATATGTTATAAAAGCTTCTCCTGTTAACGTATAAAAATTATCTTCTGCAGAAGCTCTTAAAGCAGCTATATCAGAAACATCTGTTGCGGAAGCTACTGAAAAATTAACTGTTTCTATTACCTGAGGAGTAAGAGAACCTCCAGCATCTTTTAATTCTAGTGTAACTGAATAAGACTGTCCATCTACAACTGAAACACTTATTGGACTCATTGTTGTTGTCATTGGTGTTCCACCATCTACGATATACTCTACAACATTATCTCCTCCTAAAGTGAAATTATTTACAGAAAATGTTACATCTACAGAAGTAGTCCCTGGAGTAAAAACAGAAGAACTTGTACTTGCAATTAAAGAAGGATCGCTAGAAGCTCCAATCCAAGAACCAGGATCGAATATACCAACTACATCTTGAGCAGCAAATGTATGATTTGTACACCCCATAACTTCACTATCTGCCCATACATTCCATTCTGCTTCATCAAAAGTACTTGCAGAAGCTGTAACACTTCCTACTCTTTCTGCTCTTCCATCTTCATATTCGTGACAAGTACCAGATCCATCTTCGCCTGGTACACCAAATATATCAATAGTCATATCACTAGCGTCAAAAACAGCGATTTGATCGTCTCCATTACTATCTGCCGCTCCTCCAGTGCCTGCACTAATATCAGGAGCGAATCCAAAAACAGTTTGAAATTCAGTTCCATTTGCAGCAATGACAGCAAACTCTCCAGCAGCTAATGTACCTATTGGTGTAAGATCTATTCCTGAATTTTGTGGATCCATATTCCCATTAGTCCATCTTCTAAGTTCCCAATCGGTTAAATCAACATCAGAAGAGCTAATATTATAAATTTCAACATATCTAGCAGACGCATTATTATTAGGATCTGCTAACTCTGTTATAATTATTTGCCCAAAAGAAATGGTAGTACATAATAAAGTGAGTAATAAAGTAATTTTTTTCATAATTCCCATTAAAGTTAAAAAATAAGTATGTAAAGATACACATTAAGAACCTTTTAAGCCAATAATCAAAATTCTAGTAGAGGATTTAACCTTAAATTAAAACCTTAGTAACTTTATTATATATATTTAGCATGATTCAATGCTTCGAAAAAAGAGTGTTACTTTTTCGGTAACACTCTTTTTTTTAATCATTTCTAGGAGTTATTCACGGTAATATGAAACTCTTTTGGATGATAATCCATACCTTTTCGTATATCTTCTGTTTTTTCTTTCCCTATTAATTTTTCACAAATGTATAATCCTAAATCTAATGAAGAGGCAACTGCTCCTGCTGTTATTGTTTTGTGATCCTCTACTATTCTATCTTTCACAACTTCTCTACAATATTTATCTAAAGAGTCGTACTCGTTAAAGTTAGTTGTTGCTAATTTCCCTTTTAAAAATCCTGCTGCTCCCAACAATAAACTTCCAGTACAGATAGAAACGATATACTCAACATTCTTGGCAGTTTGTAACCATGATATAAACTCTTGATCATATTGTAATGCTCGAGTTCCATATCCTCCTGGAACGATAATCATATCATAAGAAGACAAGTCAGGCTTAACTTTATCCACAACCAACTCTAAACCAAAACTATCTTTAATAGATTTCTGGGTAGCACAAAGATCCCAATCTAAATCTATTAGATATTTTTTTGTCTTAATATTCTTTATTGGATCATAAATTCCAATAAAATCTAAAAGTGTTATTTCATTAAATAGTATATAGGCAATTTTCATGATACTTTAATCTTCAATATAACTTTCAAATCAATACATTGTATTAGGGTTTTCAGATTGTTTTGGGATTTGTTGAATTGCATCCCAATGCTCACAAATTTTTCCATTTTCATCAAACCGAAAAAAATCCATTGTTACGTACTGGTCATTTCCCGGCCAGGTTTGATGCGTATGTAATGCTACTAAATTTCCTTCTGCAATGCACCTTACAAATTCTATTGATTTATCTGCATACTCCTCTTGCATTCTTTCAAAATAAGAGACAAAACCTTCTGTACCATCAGCTACATCAGGGTTATGCTGAATATATTGATCTCCAACATACTTATCAATAGCTTCTCTTGGATTACCTTCGTAAGCCATTTTGTAAAATGCTACGGCATTCTCTTTATTTTGTTGTAAATCCATAATTTCTTTGTAAGGTATATGTTGTACTAATTACTTTTAAATAGGTACGGAAACATTTTAGAATTATTAACTAGCTATTCGCTAATGTTTCCTCTATGTAGACATCAATAATCTCTTCTAAAATATCTAAAGGTACGGCTCCATCTTTTAAAACGGCATTATGAAATTCTTTTAGTTCAAAACGATCTCCTAATTTTTGTTTTGCTTTTTCTCTTAATTCTAAGATTTTAAGCATCCCAATTTTATAGGCACAGGCTTGTCCAGGCCAAACAATATAACGTTCTATCTCGGTAGTAACCTCAGTTGTTGTCATTCCTGTATTTTGTACCATATAATCAATTGCCTGTTCTCTTGTCCATTTTTTATGATGAATTCCGGTATCCACTACTAACCGAACTGCTCTAAACATTTCTGCTTGTAATCTACCTAGATTTCCAAAAGGATCATTTTCATAAAAACCAAGTTCCCAAGCTAATTGTTCAGAATACAATGCCCAACCTTCCAGATAAGAAGTGAAGAGTCCGATAGTTCTAAAAATAGGAACACCTTCTAATTCTGATTGAATTGCAATCTGAAAGTGATGTCCAGGTATCCCTTCATGATAAGCTAAGGTTTTCATGCCAAATTTTACGGACTCGTGCACGTTTCTAAGATTTGCATAAAACACGCCGCCTCTAGATCCATCCATGGCTGGCGGATTATAATAAGCTCCAGCAGATCCTTCTTCTTTGAATTCAGGAACTCGCTTTACTTCTAATTCTGCTTTAGGTCTGATATCAAATGCATCATCCAAACCGTTACTTATTTCGGTAAGAATACGATTGTATTCATCTATAACCATCTGTCTTCCTTCATCATTGTTAGGAAAAAGAAAACGGTCTTCCTTATTTAATTCTTGAATAATTGCACCAATTGTTTTTGTGGAATCTTCATATCCTTCTGAAGAAAGAATTTCTTCCATTTCTTTTTTAATCCTAGACACTTCAGACAAACCAATATTGTGTACTTCTTCTGGATCTAAATCAGTTGTAGTGCGTTGCTTTAATTGATAGCGATAATAGGCATCTCCATCAGGCAATTTCCATACTCCAGCATCTGTTGTTGCTTTTTGTTTTAATTGCTCAAAGTAATTTATAAGTTTTTGATAAGCTCCAAATACTGTAGTTTTAACTTCTTCCTTTGCCTGTTTCTTAAGCTCTTCCTTCTCTTCTTGAGGCAAATCTTCAATCTTATCTACCTTCGTATCAAAATTACTATACAAGATATTTGATATTACCGCATCTTCACTTTCTTTAGGATTGTTAGCACTTTTTCCTATAAAACCATTCATCTCATCAAGAACACGATCCATCACAAATTTTGGTGGTATAATACCTTTTTCTTCTCTTATTTTTAAATTCTCAATAAGCTGATCAAACTTTGTATCGAATTTAGATAATCTAGTAATATAGGCTTCTGCATCACTTTTATCTCTCAACTTATGAGAATCTTCCATAAGACTTGGCAATGAACTCTGTATGCCACCCATTTGATTTACTGGATAATCATGATAGAAAAAACGTTCTCCATCTAACTCTCCTTCCAGATAGTAAGCTAAAATCCTTGTATTTAATTTATTAGCTTCTGATTGACTTTCAAAATCATAGCTTTTTAAGGTTTCATAGTCTTCTTTTATTTTCGTAAAAGTTTCCCATTGTTTCTTATCAGAAATATCATCCAACTCATCTTTTGACCAATCATAAATAACAGGAATTCCCATTGCCGTTGTTAATTCTGGGCTGTCTAATGCCAATTCAGCAAATATTTTATCATAAAAATGATTAATATTAAAAGGACGAAACCAGATTAAATTTCCGAGCCAAAATGCTCCTGCGGCAAAAATGACTAATAGTATTCTTGACGTCCAAAACTTCCAAGTACTTTTTTTTTTCATGATAATTGATTTATGTGGTTTCGATTGATTATTCTTTATTTAGTGTAAAMAGCCCAAATACACCATTGAAGATTTAATATATGCACTTGGTACAACTTCTTTGGTTCTTTTCATTAGGTCTTTTATTCCATTATCGTAATCTTTACTTCCTGCTACAATAACTATGTAGTATCCTTTTGAAAAACCACTATAAGCACTTGACCATTCTACACTTACAAAATTTCCATCATCATATCTTCCTCTGGCGACATAACATGGATATTCCCAATTACTCCCTTCACACTCAGTTTTTGACCAAGTTAGCCCTAAATCCCCATCACTTTGTTCTAAATTACGCAAATCAAGTGGTAGTTCTAATTTGCTAGCCAAAGAAGTTGCTTTTGAAAGCGCTTCCTTATAATCTTTAGTAGATGCAGCAATCAAAAAGTATTTTTTTATCTCTGGATTTTCTTCTTCACTTTGACTATATAGATTTCCAAAAAACAATGACACACATAAAAATAGTACTACCCTTTTTATATTGGAATTATCAGTTAAAAACATACTTTTCAATTTAAGACAATGTAAAGTTTCGTCTGAACTTTGTTACACCAAGTAGACGCAGAGACACCATTTTTGTTACATCATTTCTATACTAAATTTTCCCATAAATATCAGGTCAATTCTAGAGTATTCTAAGCTATTAAACTCTTATTTTAAAAGAATAATACATCTACTTAATAAAAATAATGCAAAAAAAAGTCATAATTATATTACTAATTATGACTTTAAAGTATGTAGAAAAAAGTAATTAATCAAATCTGTACTTTAGAAGCACCAGTAGTGATTAATTTATCGTTTTGGGTATAGGCTATAATTGTTAATTCATCTTTATCTTCTATCCAATCAGGGATTGATATCGAAACCGAATCAGCTTCTTTTGAACCTACGATTCTATTGGCAACAATATTCGTATTCTTTAAAGTTCTATTTCTATTTTCTCCTCTACCTATTTTGGTCACTCTTTCAGATACAATAAGTGCTAGTGTTATCTGCTTAAATGTATCTCCCTTTACATCATAGTTAATTTCGATAGCATTGTCTTTTCGTTGTACATCTTTCAACCTAATAGAATTGCTAGTTTTTAATTTTGAATAATTTTGAATTGCGGATACTGCTTTTCTACTATTAGATCCTGTAAAATGTTCACTACCATTCACTACTAGCTGAGGTGTATAAATAGATCTACTATTAAATTGATAAGCATAATCTCGTTGATAATCGGTAAATCCGGCTGTACTAAAAGGATCTTTCCAACCTAATCGGTTCCAGTAATCTACGTGATAGGATAATACAAAAACATTATCATCCTGATATTTTTCTTTGATGACATCCAGAAGTTCATCTGCTGGTGGACAACTACTACATCCTTGTGAGGTAAACAGTTCCATAACCACAATAGACTCATTTGTTTGCTGTGCATAAGTCCACGATGAAATTGTGATCGTTAATAGTATCAAAAGGTTTCTTATCATCTCTATTATTTTAGTACTTTTAGAATCTCTTATTTAGACGATGATGATTACAAAACTTACAAGTTTTATTGGCTTATTGCTCTTTTCTTCGATGATAAATGCTCAGGATATTGCTGTTTTACATTATAATGGTGGTGGCGATTGGTATAGTAACCCTACAGCTTTACCTAACCTTATTACTTTTTGTAATCAGAATATCAGCACAGCAATGAGTCCTAAGCCTAAAACTGTAAAACCAGAAAGTGTAGATATTTTTCAATATCCTTATATTCATATGACGGGTCATGGAAATGTATTCTTCACAGAGCAAGATGCTGAAAACTTACGTGAATATCTATTAAGTGGAGGATTTTTACATATCGATGATAACTATGGTATGGAACCTTATATCAGAAAAGAATTGGTGAAAATTTTTCCTGATTTAGAACTTGAGGAATTACCAGCTTCACACCCGATTTTTTCAATAAAATATAAGTTCCCCGATGGTTTACCGAAAATACACGAGCATGATGGAGAAAGACCTCAAGCATTAGGAATTACGCATGAAGGGCGTTTATTAGTACTCTTTACTTTTGAAAGTGATTTGGGAGATGGATGGGAAAACCCAGAAGTTCATAATGATCCAGAAGAAGTACGACAAAAAGCTTTAAAAATGGGAGCAAATATTATCAAGTACGCTTTTGAAAATTAATTACATGTCTTCACAACTCAATCACGAAAGCACAACCTTTATTAAAAAACAATTTCCAATCACTTTGGTATGTGATCGTGTAAATGCTCCAGCTAATATTGGTAGTATTTTTAGAATCGCCGATAGTTTTGGGGTAGAACATATCTATTTCTGTGGAGAAGACATTACAGTGATTAGCAAACGAATGGAGCGAACGGCTCGATCCACTCACCATTTTGTAGCATATCAACAAAACGAAAATATCATTGAAGTACTAGATGACTTGCAAAATAAAGGATATCAACTTATTGGTTTGGAGATTACTAACGATAGTATTGAAGTAGCCAATTGTAATTTTTCTAAAACTGATAAAATTGCATTGATTATTGGTGAAGAAAATCTAGGGATTTCGGAAACAGTTTTAGCAAGACTAACAAAAAGTGTGCACATCAACATGTACGGACAGAATAGTAGTATGAATGTAGCAACTGCTACTGGTATTGCACTTTATGAAATCACCAAGCAATTGATGATTGATCTAAAATAGTTATAAAATGAAACGTATAGATTCAAAGTTTAATTCGTTGTTTATGTTAACTTTGAGACTACTGAAAAATCATTCATATGAATTCAAAAACAATCGCATATGGTATTCTAAGAGCAGTTGGTGTTATTGTTGGAATACTCATCCTACTTTGGTTTTTATATAAAATACAATCCATTTTAATCTATATAGCTTTTGCTGCTGTATTTTCATTAATGGGAAGACCACTTGTATTATTCCTAAAACGAAGGTTGAAGTTTAACAACACCCTTGCGGTAATGTTTACTTTATTTATCTCGATAGGTCTTTTTATGAGCTTATTTCTACTTTTTGTTCCTATTGTTGCCGAACAAGGCCAATTGATTGGTGAAATCAACATCCATGAAGTTGGTGATGATTTAGATCGGTTAAATCAAGAGATCAGTGATTATTTTAATGTTGAAAAACTAAATTTTATTGAATTAATCAAGCAAACGGATTTAATGGAATTCTTTGATCTAAAAGCTATTCCTGATACTATTAATAATTTTTTAAGTGGTTTTGGAGCTTTACTCATCGGTCTGTTTTCTGTACTTTTTATCTCCTTTTTTCTTTTAAAGGATAGTCAACTTTTAGAAACAAGCCTATTAGTTTTTGCAAAAAAAGAAAATGAGACTCGATTCATGAGAGCCTTTAACAAGATCAAAGATTTATTATCTCGTTACTTCGTTGGTTTGTTACTTCAAGTATTAATCTTATTTGTTTTATACACCATTCTACTATTAATTTTTGGTGTTCATAATGCGGTGGCTTTAGCCCTTATTGCGGCTATCTTTAACCTGATTCCTTATGTGGGTCCTCTTTTTGGAGGAGCATTGGTACTTATTCTTGCAACTACCAGCAATTTAGGATCCGATTTTCAATCTGTTATCTTGCCCAAATTAACATACATTCTCATTGGTTATATTGTTATTCAGTTAATAGATAATTTCTTGAATCAGCCCTTAATTTTTGGTAATAGTGTAAAATCGCATCCTTTAGAGATTTTCCTTGCGATCCTCATTTTTGGAGCTTTATTTGGTATTGGAGGATTGATCGTTGCGGTACCTTTTTACACAGCAATAAAAGTAATTGCCAAGGAATTTTTATCGGAGTACAAAATTGTGAAGCAATTGACTAAAGAGTTGTAATTCTTGAATGATCATATTTTACATACCGAAGTACAAGCATATATCTTCGAAAAATCCAATAGCAATATTGATCTAACTAAATTAATTCTGTCGGGTAGTCCTTTTGAAGCTATCAGTGCGCAAGAAATAGCACAACAAATTAACGGACGATATAAAGCAAAAACTAAACTGCCTCTTTGGTATGATACAAAAGGAATTTATTATCCACCTACGATTAATTTAGAACAAACCTCATCAGCACTTACCGCTAGTTATAAAAGTGAATTAGTCTCTGGTACTTCTTTAATTGATTTAACAGGTGGTTTAGGTATTGATGACTATTTTTTTTCTCAAAAGATTGCTAAGATTATTCATTGTGAATTAAATACTGAACTTAGTAAAATAGCAAATCACAATTTTAAGACTTTAAATGCTACCAATATTGAAACTCGAGTTGGAGATGGGTTAGAGATCTTAAAAGATTTTAATCGTCTAGATTGGATTTATATTGACCCTTCTCGCAGACATGAAAGTAAGGGAAAAGTTTTTTTCCTGGAAGATTGTTTACCTGATGTTCCTTCTAATTTAGATTTTTTATTCTCTAAGAGTGATCATATTTTAATGAAAACTTCTCCTCTACTCGATATAAATGCTGGTTTAAAGTCATTGCGGTTTGTAAAAGAAATTCATGTAGTTGCTGTACAGAATGAGGTTAAAGAATTACTCTGGGTTATCGAAAAAGATGATACGGAAGATACCATCATAAAAACGATCAATCTTCAAAAGGATACTCGAGAATTATTTTCCTTCTCTTTAAAAGGTGAGAAAGACAACATTGCTAATGTATCACTTCCTAAAAGATACTTGTATGAACCAAATTCAGCAATTATGAAATCTGGAGGATTTTATAGTCTTTCTAAAAGTTATGAAGCAGAAAAACTTCATATGCATTCACATCTTTATACTTCAGACAACCTCATAGAATTTCCTGGAAGACGTTTTGAGATCATCCAATCAATTCCTTATCATAAAAAGAATATGAAAGCAGCGAATATCACCAAAGCCAATATTACTACTCGCAACTTTCCTGAAACAGTATCTCAGCTTCGGAAAAGGTTTAAAATAAAAGATGGCGGTGATATTTATTTATTTTTTACCACCAATTGTAGTAATGAAAAGATCGTATTAGTTTGTAATAAGCAGTAGTTTTAAGGATTTTACATTCGATTACAGCTCCGCGTTTCTAACAAATATCTGGTTTTCAATTGCATGAATCACCAATCCAGCGATATTCTTCGAACCCGTTTTGACAAGCAGATTATTTCGATGCCCTTCTACAGTTCTTGGACTTATAAATAACTGATCTGCTATTTCTGTAGTTGTTTTTTGTTCGCATATCAACTTTAATACTTCGCGCTCTCTTTTTGTCAAATATTCATCATCCTTAGCTTGTCTATTTGATTTGAGCGAAGCTTCCTCAAGCATCGTCATTACATTTTCGTCATAATAAAATCCTTTTACAGCAACATGATTAATGGTATTTATAACTTCAGTAGGATTTGCATTTTTGGCTAAATATGCAACTGCTCCTTGTTGTATCATATTCGTAATAAAAGGCTTGCTATAATAACTTGTTAGCGCAATGATTTTTATCTCAGGAAATTTTTTCTTTACAAGTTTTGTAGTTTCTACCCCATTAAGATCAGGCATTTTTAGATCCATCAGAATGATTTCAGGTAAATCTCTTGTGTTTTCTAATTGCTTAATGAGATCATTCCCATTTTCTGCCTGAATATTGATGTCGATATTTTGCTCTTTATTTAGAATAAATGTGATTCCTTGTCTAAATAAGGTTTCATCATCGGCTATGGCTAGTTTAATAATGTCTTTTTTCATGGTTTAGGTTTGTTAGTGCTGATGTTAAAAGTTACTCCATTCCCCACCTCACTATGATATGAAAGTTCCCCTTCGAGTATCTCTACTCGACTTTCAATGTTCTTTAGTCCGATTCCTTTGTTTTTACTTACAGTATTCATGTCGAATCCTGTTCCATTATCAGAATAATTTATGAACAGTTGTTCATTTTCTTCATTAATATCTAAAGTGACATTCGTGGCTTTACCATGTCTTACGGAATTGTTTAACAACTCCTGAATGATCCTGAAGATATGCAATTCATTGTTCTTAGACAATAAATTTGTATAAACAATCTGATGATTTATTTTAATTTTCTGACTGCACACAAACTCATCACATAGTTCTTCTATGGCTGCTTGTAGCCCAAAATTCTCTAGTATTGGAGGTAATAAATTATGAGCCAATCTTCTGGAACTTTCTAAAGTCTTGGTAGTAACGGAAAGTATATGCTGTAAGGTTCGCTCTTTTTCATCTTCTTCTAAATTTCCATCAATTAAAAAATTGGTGCTTAAACTCACCACATTTAGTTTAGAGCTAATCGCATCATGCAAATCCTGAGCGATTCTTTTTCGTTCTTCTTCTTGTACTTCAATAGTGCTATGTAGCAAATCTTTTTGGTAAGAGATCTCTAGATTTGCTTTTTCTAGTTCTTTCTGAATAATTTTTTTATTTGAAAAATAGAAAAACAACAATAACGCTGAAGCCATTAATAGCAATATAGTGATCCCAGCGATTAGCATAAATATTATTGAATTTCCTTCTGATAAAACGACTTCTTCCATTCTACGAATATTAGAATTTGGTACACTACAAACAGAACTGAATTAATAATCCAGATTGACTTATTAAGTATTGAATTAGATGCAATAATATAATTTCCTGCCACGAATAATAATGTACTACCTGTGAGATATATAAATATCCCTGAGTTGATATAAAAATACTCTTTTTCTTTTCCCAACATATTATAAAAATGGACAATAGAATACATTATTAAGGGAACTGAGGTTAAGACTATTTCAAACAAATTAAATTTAAAAAATAAATCTGTATCGTATATATATTGAAATAGTATTGTACAAACGACTATTATCAAAATAATATTTAACATCCGTTTTTGACGTTCATTCTTTAAAAGCTTCTTATAGAAAAATGACAATATGGTAAATTGAATAATAAAATAGAAATGTGAGAGAAAGATATTATTTTCCTTTAAATTCCAAAGAGTTAATAATCCAAGCTGAATGAGAAAAATTATTACTAAATAACAAGATAAAATTTTAAAGGTTTTTCCATTACTAGAAAAACCTTTAAGAAATACTATTACATTTATTAATAAGATAAATGTTCCTATATACGCTATTAATTGATTGTAATTCATTAATCATTTAAAGGGCTAGAACTATCACATGTATTCGGGCAAGGACTTGTAAAATCATAAATACCACTAGAAGGATCATCTGTTAAACCTAAAGATTCACCATCTATCTCTCCATTGATAATATCTCTATATACACCATCAATTTGCTTCGTTCCTACAAGCAATAGTCTTTCTTCAACAGGACTCCCATCTTCAGCTCCTATAGCCATATAAGCTCTTACATCCAATTTCTTTTTAGTAGCACGTTTTTGAGCTTTAGCAGCTGCTTTATCTCCTATGAGTCCTAATTCGTTTAGAACTTCAATTAAATCTGCTGTGGGAACCAAAAAAGCTTTACAATTATCGGGGCATTGTTTCCTCCACTCTGCTGTCCAACCTTGCGCTTTTTCTAATGACACTGTGTTTTCGTCGTTTGGATTCATTTTGTTTTAATTTAGATTAATAATATGATTAAATAAGCTTACAAAATATGGAGTAACTAGTATGCAAATTATGTATCTAAAGAAGAAAACATTTAACAGCACAAAGCAATTTTAGTTCTTCCATAGATTTGTCTAAATTTATGATAAATACTATGGAAATCGTAAGAGAAGTCTAAAAAAATCATAAAAAAAGAGCTTATCTATAGAAAGTCAATTACTTATAACTAAGAAATTAATTATCCAAAGGGCTCTGGTCATCGCAAGTATTAGGACAAGGACTTGTAAAATCATAAATTCCGCTTGTTGTATTAGGAGGTCTTGTTCCTTTTCCATCTAGAGTACCATTGATAAAATCTCTGTGAATCCCAGTTATAGTATCTAACTTAGTTCCTACAATCAGTATTTTATCTATGGACGTTTTTCCAATTTTTTCAATCGCCATATATACACGTACTCCTTGATTAGTGGTATCTGCTGATGTTGCTGCAGCATCATTGATTACACCTATTTCATTAAGTACTTGTACTAAATCCGCTGCAGGCACAAAATAACTTCTAGTAGCTGTAGTATCAGGATTTGCCGTTCTCCAAGCACTTGTCCACTCTTTTGCTGTATCTAATGAAACCGTATCTGTGGTATTTTTTTCTTGCATCAATTTAGCATCGAGTGCATTCTTCAATTTTCGTTTGGTAATATTAAAGTTGGCTTCTTTGGTAGTTAAAATTGGAGAAAAATGAGATTCTTGTATGTTTTCAGCGATTAAATTTACAGTTGATTGATTTGATGCTACTGCCTTTTTTCCTTCTTCTATATAATACACAAAGAGTAAAAGTACAGAAGACATAATGATGATCAGTGTAACGTTTTTGATTTTCATAATCTATTTGGTTTTAATTAGTATTCCTTAAATGTATAAAAAAACTATAATTTCCCCATAGACAATTGTTAAAATCAATTTTTGATTAGTATTATGAAAAAGACCTCACAGGTTTTTGAAACCTGTGAGGTCTGAAATAATATATATTAAAGAAAAATCTTTGTTAATCAGGTCTACAAGTATTTGGGCAAGGATCTGTAAAATCATAAGCTGATCGATTATTTCCATTTTTTGTTTTAGCAGCTATTTTGGTATCAACAATTGGCACAAAAACAGTAGTTAACTTATTGTCTTTATTAAGCCCCCAAGATAAATTGATATACTCCACTTCTGTATTTGCCATATGTTGTACAGCATTAGGTTCCATACTAAAATAACGGATGCGTATTCCATCATAAGAAGTAACCTCATTTAAATCCAATGATGATTTTTGATTCCATGAGCCAACAAAATCTGCTGCTTCATCAAATTGTAATATATGTTTAGACACCATTGGATCAGAAATTGTTTCCTTATTAAAAACAATAGTTCGTAGTTCTTGAAGTTGATCATTAATACGTAAATCTTCGTTTTGTAATACTAATTCTTCATCAAGAACAGTTCCTTTAGCATCAATACTTACCACTTTTACCTGTAATTTACCTTCTATAACTCCAGGAACAAAGCGTACTAAATAGACATTTTTATGATTTAATATGCTTTTTAGTTGTTCTACAGAAATTGGGTAGTTCATTTCTTTTCCTGTAAAAATTTTGGATAAATCTGCTTCTTGCCAATTTTTGGCAAATGAATTTTCGTTTAGTTGTTCAGTTGATTCACTTGTGACTTCTTCTTGTTGGCAAGAAATAAACAATAAAAATATCACTGCTGTGAGGATCTGTATGAAATGTTTAATTTTCATATGTAATAGGTTTTAAGTTATGATTAAATTTAAACCAAAAACTAAAATTTCCCTAACACTATTTACATAATTAAATCTAGAATTTTAGACCTCATAGGTTTTAGAAACCTGTGAGGTCTAATTACATATTAAAAATATCCTCTCCAACCTCTCCTTCCAAAGGAGAGGAACATTTAGTCTCCTCGCCGCGGCGAGGAGATTTAGAGAGATGTCAACATAAGTCTATTTTTAATTCTTATCTGCAGATACCAGCCCTCTAGAGTCTATAAAAGAAATAGGTTTTCGACTCATCTCTGGGAACTTTTTGGCTTTTAATGCTTCTTTAGCGTTCAGTACCAAGTCCGGTACTACTCTAAGATTGGCTCGTAGGTGTTCTTTGAGTTCTTTTTGTTGTAAAGCACTCAAACTATCTGATACATGAATCAATAATTTATCTGTTCCCAAATCACCCGTAATTACTTCGATCACATACATTCCTATACCTTCAAAACTGGTCAAAACTTCAATAACACTTTGCGGATATAAGGTAGTTCCTTTATACTTGATCATATGTTTTTTTCGACCCAAAACAGGACTTAAACGCATTGTTGTTCTACCGCAGCTACATGGTTCTGTATGCGCTTGTACCATATCGCCAGTAGTATATCGAATTAAAGGCATTGCTTCAATCCCTAGAGTGGTAATTGCTAATTCCCCAACTTCTCCTTCCGCTACCGGAGTCCCTTCATCATTAAGTATTTCTGTGATAATTAGTTCTGGACGATGATGGCCTCCTTGATGTGCGGAACATTCTGTAAAAGCAGTACTCATTTCCGTAGAGGCATATGTAGAATATAATTCTATATCCCACTTTTCTTTAATCTTACTTCCTAAAGTGTTTAAATTAAAGTTTTGATCTCTTAAGGGTTCTCCTATACAGATAGCCGCTTTTACAGAAGAATTATGGTAATCTATTCCATGCGCTTCTGCATAAGAAATCAGTTTTAATAGAAAAGAAGGAACTACTACTAAATATGTAGATTGAAAACGATGTATCGAATCCCATTGTAATTCAGGAATACCTGATCCTACTCTCACCATTGCTGCGCCTAATTTTCTAGTTCCTAAAAAATAAGCTAAACCAGCCATAAACCTTCTATCTAAGGTAGTTGTAAGCTGTACCACATCTTTTTTAGTAACTCCAGCTGTAGCAAAAGAAGTAGCTTCATTATAGGCTAGTCGCTCTAAATCCTTTTCGGTAAGTGCAAAGGTAACCGGCTTTCCTAAAGTTCCTGAAGTGGTTACATAGTCTACAATTTCAGATTTTGGAACACACAAAAAATCATCATTATATTCCTGTAAATCATCCTTGGTTGTGATTGGAAGTTTTTTAAGATCTGTAACCCTTTTGATATCAGATGCAGAAAGTTCTAATTGATCAAACAATCGTTTGTAATAAGGTGAGTTTTGCAATACAAAAGAAATTAACTCCTGGAGTTTTTCATTCTGCAAATTCTCTATTTCCGTCTGTGTAGATCGTTCTATATCTTRAATCATCAACTTAAATTTTTCGTTCGCATTTTCTAATATACTTCTGTATATTTTCCACATCCGGAACTGTAGTTACTTCTCTTTTTAAGGCTTGTTTAAAAGCAATCAATGCCTTTTTATACTTTTTATGTGTGTAGTAATATTCTCCAATAACAAAATGAGTAGCCCAATAATTAGGGTTTAATCGTTGAAACTTGGCTAGTTCCTCTTCGGAAATAGTTGCTTCATTTTCTGTAGCACTTTCTATTTTTCTGCTTAAAATTCTAAATGCCTCATAATTTTCATAGGTCTTAGTATGAATAAAAGGATCTTCAGGAACATTCAACGCTTCAGAAGCAATGACTACATCTTCTTTTTGCTTTGCAATTCTATCAAAAACCTCATCGAGATCATAGGCCACAAATTCTCCCATCTGATAAGGATTTGTAGACACCCATACTTTTCGTTCTTCAGGTTGAAATACAATCCCATGATGCGCCAACATCTGATTTAAAGCCTTTTCATTACCATAACCTATCAACTTATCTTCTAAGCCTTCTTTATTGCGTAAAATAGCAACCGCTTTTTCTGGATTGAGCTTGTCATTTTCTGATAATAGTTCGGTCATTCTTTGATAGCGATAAAAAGAATGACTCTCTTCGATGGCTTTTTGATTGCGTTTATCTTCTTTATAAGAATCACTCTGAAAATGATTCGAACATATCAATTGATTTGAATTCGGGACATTATACACTCCAAAATTATCTGGAGAAACTTCTATTAAAGCAGCTCTTTTATCTTTTGCACTTCCAATCATGATAGATTCGGAAACGAATACTTCTCTTTTCTTGGCAATAGCAACAGCTTCTTCAATAGTGGAGGCATATTGTAATATTTCTCTTGTAAGAATAGAAATCGGTGTTTTGGCAATTAATGGAATTTTTGATTTCCCCGCATTTATTGTTACCGTTAATCCAGTTTCATTCATACCCGATAAAGCTCCCATCATTCCTGCCCATCCATAGGTCATAAACTTATACCCTTTAGATGGGTTCATAAATGTTACTAATTTCTCCTTGGAAAAATCATCTCCCGCGTAAAAATCAAAATTACGTCCAATTAATAACTTTCCATCATTCGTTTTATCGCCCCAAGCAGCAAATGATGTACATCCCACTAGCATCAAATCTTGTAACGCATGACCGATATCATGCGCGCCATGTGCATACAACATTCGCACATATGGCTCAGCGAAGTCATTATAATCATTAGAGGCATATCTGGAAACTCCGTAAATTTCGGTTTTAAATTCCTCAGGAACATTCAGATGTAATTTCCTGTTATACCAAGCTACCACCTTACTTAAAAATCGCAAATAACTTTCTGAAGGCACTAATTCTGTTACCTTACCAATAAAAGCATCTTCCTGAATTTTTATTAATTCTCTACTTAAACTTCCTGCGGCAATTCCTCTTTCTAGTGGTGTACCTTCTATATACAATTCCCATAAACCTTGCTTATTTTTTCGTAACAGATTGTTATTTAATGTATAAAAGGTATTGCTATGTTTTACCCTAGTCGTATCCACATTTTCGATACCTGAAATATCTGGTCTCGCTCGTAATGATTTTTTAACCCCACAAGAAGATGAAAGCACTATCAGAGACAGTAAAAAAATATGATATAAGAACTTCTTCTTCATTATGAATCCAACATCTCTTTTTCTGCTAATGCATTTTTAATATTCTGTAATAGTGTTTCCTTTCCCACTAATTCTCCACAAGTAACTACTGCGCTAATAGTAACACCTAATACGCCATGCATATTCAATCCCTGACCTGTAAATAACAAGTTAGGAATTTTGGTTCTAGGCGATAAAAATGATTTCATTGGGTTTTCAGCATCTTTAGCAAAACCATACATTGATCCTTCATAACAACCTATATAATCTCTATATGACAAAGGTGTTGATGTATGAACAGATTTGATACAAGATCGAATATTAGGAAACTTTTTTTCAAGTTCCTTTAGATAAGCTTCAATCTTTCGTTGCTTAAACTCTTCATAATCTTCTCCTCGATCATTTTTTTGAGCAACTGTATTAAAGGTATCTGCCCAAGCTTGTGTTTCTTCAAATCGCATATAGGCAATTGATGTCAAATTCTCTGCAAAACCAGGGTTTTTAAGATCTTCATTCATCGATATCAAATAGGCTTCGGGCCAATTTTCCTCGGTATAATCCTGAGTTGTCCAGACTTTATCTTCARTAAGTGTATGATAATAGTTTTTATTTAGATAAGGAAAGGTTCCTTTTTCAAACACTAAATAAATACTGAAGGATGAAATGATACTTTCGGTATTTTGGATTCTCTTATAATACAAATTTCTAAAGTGCTCTTTCCCGATAATCTGTAAAGTAAGCTTAGGATCGACATTAGAAATAAAGTTATCTCCATAAAAGGTATCACCTTTGGTTGTGGAAACAGAAACTATCTCTTTTTCTTCAAAATTAAAGGTATTAACTTCTTGATACTTATAAATGGTACCTCCAAGGGCTCTAAATCGTTTTACTAAGAGCTTAGCAATCTGACTTCCTCCTTGAATACATCTCCAAGCACTTTCCATGTAGGAATTAATAGATAATGCATGCACATAAAAAGGAGTTTTATTTGGATCTCCAGCATACAATAAGTTCGATCCAGCTAAAACTGCTCTTAGTTTTGGGTTTTGAACCACACTATCAATATAATCCTTTGCTTTAAGAGTCAACAAATCTTCACCATAATACCGATCACCTTCCTGCAAATTGTACAAAGGAAATCTATAACAGGTATCTTTTACTTTTTCTACATATGTACGTATTCCTTCTTCTTCTTCAGGAAAGAATTTCAGCAACTGATTTACGAAATTATCATAACCTTGTGCATGAGGATATTCTTTTTCGTCATTATCAAAAGTGATGACATCGTATGCATCGATATTCATTCTCTTGATTTTGAGATCCTCCATGATATCCAAATAAGAAAAGTATTGGTACAAATTTTGTCCTTTATCGAGCCCTCCTATATAGTGAATTCCTGTATCGAATATACTCTTATCTCTTACAAAGGTTTGTAAGTTTCCTCCAAACTGGTTATTCTTTTCTAAGACACACACTTTTTTGCCTTCTTTGGCAAGAATGTTTGCCGAAACCAATCCTCCTAACCCACTACCGATAATGACAACATCAAATTTATCCTGCATGTATTATATTCTATTCAAAACGGTTAGTCCAAATTCTTGAGAAGAAACTTTAAACGTTTCCTTTACAAATTCGGAAAGATAATTTTCTTCAGAGAAAATAATGATTCGTTTTATGTTCTCTGATACTATTTTTTCTAAATGTTGTGGTTGTACTGGTGTAGTTGTATACAACAAAAGTACATCAAATTTTGTCGAAGTCAAATCTTCAATATCTACAAACTCTATTTTGTTTCTAATTGAAGAATAACAATGGTTCGCAACGGCAAGTTTTTCATTGTCGATTAACACACCTTTTAACTTAGCATAAGGCCTTTTATAGGCTATATATAGTAAAAGTTGACCATACTGATCATCATACACAAGTACCTGATCTTTTTGATCAATAAAACTTGCTGCTTTGTAAAACTTCTCTTTGTTTTCTGAATAATCAGATTTGATCTTTTTAAAGCAACTTTTATATCTATAATTGTTCAGTAAGGCTTTTTTGTAATAATCAATCCCTTCTAGATCTTTTTGTAGTTCGAAGTATTCTTCTTTAAAATATGCGCTTATTTTTTTTGTTCTTTCTGCATAACCTACTCCAAAATTGGTATTGTCATTGGTAATTCTAGGCAATATCTTTAACTGAATCGCTCCATCATGAATTACGAAATCTCCTTTGGGCGATACTTCTGAATTCCCATGAATAAGAACTGGCAATATATCTAATTCTAATTCTTGCGCTAAATAAAAAGATCCTTTATGAAATCTACTCATTTTAGCAGTATTAGTTCTACTACCTTCGGGAAATGCAATTAGGGAATACCCTTGCTTCACTTTTTCTCTTAAATGTTCTACGCCACCCTCAATACCAGAAGAAACCGGATAAAAACCTGCCAGCTTAGCGGCTCTACCAAAAACTGGATTATCATATACCCAATCTTTCACTAAAAAGATTAGTTTAGGATAAAGCATTCCAATAGAAATAATATCTAAAAAAGAAGAGTGATTTGCGATGATAATACACTGTTTACCGAAGTCTTCTTTTTCAGGATTATACACTCGCTTTTTCACAAAGGGATTAGAAAATAATACGGAGCGCATTAGCTTGGAAACTACTTTATGAAAAACTCCCATTTTCCTTTTCATACTAGCAGGAAACCATGGAATTATTAAACTACTGAGCAAGGAAACTATAAAACCTCCAACAATAAAATAACCAAAACTGAATAAGGACCACAATGTTTGTCTTATTCTCAATGGTGATAAGCCTTTTTTCACTCTATTCGTAATAAAGGCTCTGAATAACATCGGCTGAATAGTAAACGCCACTAAAACAGCTGATAAAATACCTATTAGAGATACAATTGATATGGAACGTAGTGCAGGATGTTTAGCAAAAATCAAAACTCCTACTCCAAGAATAGTCGTAATGACAGATAATAAAATAGAAGTTTTATAGGTCGGAAGTTCTTTTATATCGTATGTAAACTCTTTTATCAATCCATTGGTAATAAATATGCTGTAATCCACGCCCAAACCAAAAATGAATGTAGAAATGATCACATTAAAAATATTAAAATCAATACCTAAGACTTTCATAACTCCTAATGTAATTACCCAAGTAATTGCGATTGGTAATGCTGTAATTAGTGTAAGCATCGGATCTCTATAGAAAAACAAAAGTAAAGCGACAACTGCTACAAGCGAATACCCTATCAATGAATTGAAATCATTCTTGAGATTACCCAACAAAGTTTCATTTAGTTGCTTTCGATCAATTACTACAGTATTTGAAATTTTACTCAGCGATGTATTTAATTGGTCTGTATTTTCATGATGTACTTTGATTGCCGAAACTACAGTTGCAAAATCTTCTTCTGTGGTTACAAATTCATCTAGATATAATTCTTTAATATTTTGATATTCTTCAAAACCTATTAGATTCACCTTATTGGTTAGAGTTTCATAAAACTGGTTAAAAGTTTGTGGCTTAAAACCAATAGCACTTCCTTTTTCTATTAACAAGTTGGTTAGGGAATCTTTTCGTTGTTGTGTCCAAAACTCTTTCCAAAGTTTGATCTTTTCTTCTTGAGCTTCTTTGGATAACACTACACCACCTACCGAACTGAAATTGATGATTTCTTGATTTATTTTCTTTTGCTCTAATGTTTTAAACAATTTGTTATTAGCATTTAAAGCCTCATTTAAAGAAGAACCATAAGATACTAAGTAAATTGATTTTGCTTTATTATTATTAATTCGATCCAGATCTTCTTCTGCAGCCAATAGTTCTTCTGGCTGATAATTCATCGTATTGAGATCTGTATTAAAGCCTACTTTATGAAATAAGAACAAGCCAATTATGAATATCAAACTTATAATCGATATGAGCACTTTACTTTTATGAAAATTAATCTCTGAGATTTTATCGATAAAAGTCTTTCGCTTCGCCTTGTTATTTTTTGAAAATCGATACACTTGCGGAATAAACAAGAGTGCAAATACAGAAGCTCCAACAACACTTATCGCTGCAAAAATCCCAAGATCATTTAACGCTTCAGATTTTACAAAAACCAAACACAAAAATGCTACTGCTGTGGTGAGACTACTCATCAGAACAGGCATAGATACATCTTTATACAATTCTTTTACATCATTATTATTTCTAAAATGAGTAAGAATATGTAAAGAATAATCTAGTGTAATTCCTAAAAGCACAGAACCTATTCCGAGTGAAATAGCAGATATTTTGCCTTTAATTATGTATAGGATTGCTATTGCTAAAATAGCTCCAAAAACTGTTGGTGTAAAAATAATAAGAGGTACGGTAAGCTTGCGATAAAAGAAAATTAATATTAGCAATAGAATACTCATAGCTATACTAATAGTAAGCTGTATATCCCCTTTTATCTGTTTAGCATTCGCAACAGCGTATAAGGTAGAACCAAATAAAGTAGCATTAGCGGTTTCTTGAAACGTATTATTTAGTTCTTCTGTAATTTGCTTTAGTTGTTCTACAAAAATTGTATTCTCTCCTGTTTCGTTTGTTGCTAATTCTGGTGTTAGAAATAACAACAGATTTTTTCTGTCTTTTGTGACTAAAAATCCATTATACAAATCATAGTTATCTCCGAGTTGTAATTGTGCAAGTTTTTGTAAACCTTTTGGTGTTAATCCTAATGGATCTTTTACAATAAACTTTTGTGTTACCAAACCTGCTGGAGAAATCAACGACTTATAATTATTCTCTATTACTTTTGTAATCGAATCTGGATTGATTTGATTCTCAATAAAAGCATAATCATCATCGGTAAGGAAGAAAGGTAGATGTCGATAAACGAAATCATACAATTCCATAACATTATCGTCTGCTACTTTTCCTTGAATTTTTTTTACATACTTTGGAAGATGCTGGTTTAGAGAATCTATAAAGGAAGATGCATATGTTGTAAGATTATCAGCATCATCTCCTCTATTRGAAATATTGACCACAATTTTGTCTGAAAAGGATACTGTTTTCAGCACTTTTTGTGTAATCTCAGACTTATCATTGCTAGGTATCAATCGAGTAATATCTTCCTCAAAACCAATGCGACTTGCCAGAAACGTGAAAACTGCCACAAAACCAATAATCATTGGCCAGGCAATCAATTTATTTCGCCTAACATACTGGTATAAGGATAGAAAAAAATTATGCATCTAAGGCATTTTTTTTATGTTCACGAAAGCTAAAATACAAATACGCAATGATTCCTGAAATAGCTGACACAAGCGTTGCCAAAATTAAACTCCCTACGATATATTGCCCTAGACTTTTAAAAACATCAGTCCCTGATTTAATATCTTCTATATTTAAAGTAGCATCCATTTCCTTTCCCATTGCAATTGCTCCAATCTGATAACTTCCATAAATGATAAATGGAATCATTGGAGGAATACTGATATTAGAAAACAAAAACGCAATTGCGCGATTTAATTTCAGTAATACTGCTAAGGAAATCACTAAAATTGTTTGAAACCCCCATAAAGGAGCTATTCCAATAAAAAGTCCAAGAGCAATAGCTCCTGCTTTTTTTATAGGCGGATCATTACTTCTTAAAACATTTTCCTTCCAGTATTTTTTAAAGCCTTTTTTTTTTACCTTTTGAATTAATCGTTTAGGAAGATAAAAGAGTAATGTAAGTGTAACCAACCAAGTATTTAAAATACTAATTCTCGTGAAGTCTTTAAAGGGTCTAAAATGAGAAACTCTTTCTGCCTCGTCATACAACACCTGTACTGGAACATTTCGAACCTCAACATTTCTCCAAGCCAGTTTTACAATCACTTCAATTTCTAGTTCGAATTTTGTGGTAAACAGGCGTAATTTGCTAATCTCCTTAATTGGATATAAACGGTAACCGGATTGTGTATCTTTGAGCTTAATTCCTGTTTCTACATAATACCAAAAATTAGAAAACTTATTCCCAAAACTACTTTTACCTGGTACAGAAGGATCGTCCATATTACGAGAACCAATTAATAAAAGAGGAATTGTAGAATCTTGTTTTTCCAATTCATTTAGAAATATTGGAAGATCACTAGGAAAATGTTGACCATCACTGTCAATGGTAATCATGTAATCATATCCTAATGTTGCAGCTTGTTTAAAACCTTCTCGAAGCGCCATTCCCTTTCCTTTATTTTCTGGAAAAGTAATAACTGTAAAGGCATTTTGATATTTTTCTAGAATATTAGGAGTATTGTCGGTTGATCCATCATTGATAATAATGATACGATCTGTATATTTCATAACGCCTTGAACTACTTTTTCCAAGGTTTTATGATTGTTATACGTCGGAATAAAAACACAACAGTTTAGTGTTTCAAAACGTGAGTCAAAAGAAGTATTTTCTATCACAGAACTATTTTTTCCGATGCAAAAATAGCATAATAATAATTTTAATAATAAAGGAATCTATAATTATAGAAGTAACGACGTAATATTATTTAAAAGCTTCGGAAGTAGACATAAAACCTTTTATAAATTTTTTCAATTTAGCTGAGGAAACTTTTTCTATATTATCAGTTAAAAAGCTCTTGTCTTCATCTTTATTTTTATAGTATCGCGTAATTCTGGGAGCACTGGTTTGGACACTTAGTCTTATCATTCTCAATTCTATATTATCTGGTTCTGCTTCTATAGCAGCTTCTATCAATTTTTTTCCTTTTCTAAAAAAAGATATTTTTTGTCCTGTGCGATCTGCATAAGCAGCTTTTAAAGTTAATGCACATCCATAATAAGCAGATAATACTGGATTTCCTTGATAATCCGTATTCTGAGTAACTTTATAAAACTTCTCTGTATTTTCCTTTGTATCCTTAGCATATCTATATAAGCTCCTTACTTCTGTAATGTCCGAAGTCGAACTTATATTTACAAAAAACAATGTTATAAACAATGCTAAAAACTTCATAATCTTTGATTTATAGTTTAGTAAAAGTAATCACAACTTTTAAAGCAACTGTATCATCATATCTTACAGTACTTTTAACTTTAATTTCTTCATCAGTATCTTTAAAATCATTGGTAATCTCTAAATCCGGATTTTTTTCTGKATTAATTACCGCCATGAATTTTACATTAGAAGACTTTTTCATAAATAAAGAACAACCTATTCTCTTCTCGGTTAATTCTTTTATGATCTGCAATGTACATACTCCTGGTGTAACTGGATTTCCTGGAAAATSACCTTTAAAAACATCACTTTTGGGGTTAAGTGTTATAGTCGCTATCTGGATACCATCCCTTACAGAATCTTCATTAATTTTATATAAATCAGCAATTAGCATATTATTTTTTTAAAAAATTTAATTCAATATTTAATTTAATATTTTTATGATCAATACGAATATTTTCAGCAACTTGATTATTTGAAAACTCTTTGAACCGTATAATCACTTTTTCTTTTCTTTTTGTAGCCTGAACAATCTTATGTAATCTTTTATTAGCAAGCTCATAAAAATAATAATTACTTCTCTTATTACTGTCACTTTGCAGTACTGTGAATTCATCATTGTAATACTTTCCTGTTACAGCACCTTTTTCTTTTATTAACAATGAAAAATCTCGTATCAGGGTATTTAGGATGATTTTTCTATCCAACTGTTCTACAATACTATTGATACGATAAGAATCATTTTCTATTTCCAAATCAAAAAAAGTAGTTCCAAATTGAGAAGTAAAAACGATACGGTGTTTTAAAGGGGCTACTTTTTTTAGAATCAGAATACCACTAAATTCATTTCCGTATACTTTTATATCCGCTTTGTAAACATAATCAACAACAGAACTAGAAAAATAAGGGTTCTGAAATAATTCATCACCTTCTATATCTGTTTCTGTATAATCTTTTACTGTTGCTACTTTACAACTTATACAACAAAAAAGAAATATACTAATGTATAAATACCGCATCCGGAATAGGTTTGTTGACAGAAGTATTTTTAAACTTAATTAGTGTATAATCTCCAGAAGGCTCAATAAGTTTTACACTTGAGACCAGATAACTTTTAGACTCAAAACCTAATACTATCTGTTTGAACATATTTTTCAATGTTTGATCTTTAGGAGCTAATTTAGCAATATAAATACCTTTGTTTTTAAAAAATTGCATCGCAAACTGAGATTCATCTAGCATATCTCCACTTACACTTTTTGCAATCAGATCATTCAATTTTTTAAACACCTTATTTGAAGCTAGATTGATATCACTTTTCTTACCTGCATCATTAATGTATAATTTCTTATCCTTAAAAATCACACTATACTTATAAGGTTTTGTATATGACCATTTGATAATATTAGGAGATTTAAAATATAAATCACCATTACTTTCTATATCATTAGATAAAAAATCTATATGCTTTAATTGTGTAAATGTATTTACAATGGTTTTGGATTGCTTAGCACTCTTACTTACATCATTTATAAAAGTAGTAGCCTCAGAAGCTGAAAGTTTTACTTCCTGTGCTTGTATCCATGAAAAACTAGCTAAAAATGCTATTAACATGAAAAGCTTACTTATATGCTTGTATTGAAAATAGTTCATCTATTGTTACTGTTGTAAAATTATTCTTTTGCAAAAATAACAACAATTGTTCCAATACTGACAAAGTTATTTTTTTTGTATCATGAAGTAGTATTACATCCCCATTTTTTAGGTTTTTGGTAACTCTTTTAAGAATCACTTTTTCAGAAGGAATAGTGGTATCAAACGATCTCTTATTCCAACCTATTACAGAGTGTCCAGTTGTTTTTACTGCTTTTGCAATATTAGGATTGGTGATTCCATAAGGAGGCCTAAATAATAATGATCTTTTTTTGGTATGTTTTTCTATTATTTGATCAGCATCTTCTATCTCGCTTATAAATCTTTTAGTCCCATACATATCAATAAATTTACTGTGACTAAAGGTATGATTCCCGATGACATGACCACTATCTGTAATCYTCTTGGCTATATCAGGATATTGCTCTATCTGTGTTCCGATACAAAAAAAAGTACATTTCACATCATACTTATCCAATAATTCAAGAATTTCCAAAGTATTAGGGTCTGGACCGTCATCAAAGGTAATAGCTATTTTTCTTTCATTAATTCTAGGATTACTACTAAGGCTTTTCAAAAAATAACCTGACCTAATATTAGCTACTCCATAGGCAGTAATTAGAAACCAGATAAGTAGTAAAATAAATAAACTCCACCAAGGGAGCTTATAAAATATTATTGCTGCTAACATCAATACGCCAGCTAAAACGGTTATGATATTAACTGTATTTCTGATTAACATCTTTGCAATAACGCGATACTATGGTTCTTCCCTAGATACTGATTATATAAGAGTATAGTATCATATTTTTTTGCAGATACCTCATTAACCTTTAGAATACTTGGAACCCTATTATTTTCAAAAATTTTACAACCAAGCCAAAACCCAAAACTAGAAGCTACTGGATAATCCCCAATTAGGTGTTTATAGCATAGCTGTTCTGTATTGGAAAAAATAGATGTTTGTAAATTTTCATAGTAGTGATCATACCCTATATCTCCGTTATTACCTAGAACTACTGCATCTACACTATCCATGGTAACTCCTTGACGGTCTAAAAAAGATTCTATGATATCTTTAATCTCCACCTCACTTGCTTTACTGATGGTTTCAATATCCACCATTTTAGCATAGCTATTTTCTGTCTTTTCGCCACTAAGAACCATAAAGGTAGCACCTTCGCTATGTACTGTTCCTCCAGTTCCAGAGTTAAAAAGATCAATCACATTAATATCATCGCCTTTAATCTGACCATCTAATTTATGAAGTAATGTAGAATTCTTTGCTACTTCATCAATACCTCCTACTAGTACATTCTTTTCCGATTCTTCGGATAACATTAGTTGAGCATCGATTAAAGAAGTTTCAAAAGATGCTGCACCCTGAACATAAGTTAAATTATATGCCTTACATCCTAATCCAAGAGCTACTTGTCCTCCTACAGTATTGTGCGTAGATTGGATGAATAATGTTGGAGTTAAAAATTGCTCGTCATCATAAAGGATTTTTTCAAGAAACTTTTCAGAATCCTGTTTACATCCCATACCTGTACCTGTAATAATTGCGTCTGGCATTTCCACACCTGAACTCTTCAAAGCCATAGATGCAGCTGTAACACCCATTTTTACAGATTTAGACATACGCCGCATCGCTGCTGGCTTTATGTATTCTTTATAATTAGGGTCATGAGATCTAAATATAGATTCCTTATGAGAAATTATTTCATCAAGAAATAAATTTGGATCCGACGTTGGTTGCGCCGAAATATTGGCTATACCATTTATGTAGCAATCACTCATTATTTCGTAAAAATTAAAGTGGAACAATTTCCTCCAAAACCAAAAGAATTAGACAAAATCGTTTTCATTTCTTTTGGAATTAACTCGGTTTGAGGAACCAATGAAAACTCTTTCATTTTAGTTTTAAAATTCAAATTAGGAAAAATTAAATTCTCAC
Organism: Aquimarina litoralis; assembly: GCF_019295435.1. Taxonomy (GTDB): domain Bacteria; phylum Bacteroidota; class Bacteroidia; order Flavobacteriales; family Flavobacteriaceae; genus Aquimarina; species Aquimarina litoralis_A. Next base: position 12,825 of record NZ_WEKL01000035.1, on the reverse strand, counting down.
GAAGCGATAATAGTGAATAAACAGCTTCTACAGAACCTGCCGCAGCAAGCGTGTGTCCCGTAAATGCTTTTGTAGAACTAAAAACAGGAGTGTTTTCCTCTCCAAAAATTCTAGTCATTGCCACTCCTTCTGATAGATCATTGTTCGGAGTTGCAGTACCATGTGCATTCACATAATCAATATCTTGTGGTTTTAGTCCCGCTATTTTTAGTGCTTTTTTCATAGCTAGATAAGCGCCTTCTCCATCAGATGAAGAAGCTGTCTGATGATAGGCATCATTAGCATTTGCCCAACCTGCTACTCTTCCAAGAATATTTTTATTTTCTTTTTCTACAATTTCATCACTTTCTAAAACTAAGAATGCTGCAGCTTCTCCTAAATTTAGACCTTTTCTGTTATCATCAAAAGGAGTACACTCTTCATCAGATAAAATCATTAGTGTACCAAAACCGTTAATTGTAAATTTCGACAAAGCATCTGTTCCTCCAACAATCATTCTATCAATTTTACCAGCCTTTATCATTCGCGCTCCTAACATAATAGCGTTTGCTGCAGAAGAACAAGCTGTACTTATTGTGGAGACATATCCATGTATACCTAAGTAATTTGAAACAGATTGTGTTGTATAACCTGCATGTTGTGCTTTGATATATCGTCTATTTTCTTCAGATTCCGGATATTGTAGATAGTACTTTTCCGTAGTATCCATACCTCCTACACTAGTTCCTGAAATAAAACCTGTTCTGTATTCGTTAACATCAGAAATTTGGGCATCTGCTAAAGCTTCTTTTGCAGCTATAGTACCAAGCATAGCTGTTCTAGAAAAACTATTTAATGGATTAAGACCTAACTCTCTTTCCAGATCGTTATTAGTTTTCTTAATCTCACCGACCATAATTTGATCCCTATGACGAGTTTCCAATAAATCTATTCTGGAAATTCCATGAGAAACTGATTTTAAAGCATTCAAATTTTCTTCTACATTATTACCAATAGAAGAAATAATTCCCATACCAGTTATGGCAACGCCCTTACTCATATTACTTCGTGCGATGTTTTGAAATATAATCAGCCATTACTTTAATAGACTCGAAAATAGCTTTTCCTTCTTTAGGATCTTTTAATTTTATCCCATAATCCTTTTCCAATAGTACAATAAGTTCTAAAGCATCAATTGAATCTAGACCAAGACCATCGCCAAAAAGAGGATCATCATCACCAATTTCGCTCACTTCTACATCTTCAAGACTTAATTGTTCTATTATCTTTTCTTTAAGCTCTTCCTTTAATTCAGCCATAGTTATTGATTATATAAATTGTTTAATTCTTTTTTTGTTAGCTCTTTTTCACCTTTTTTTGAAAGAAAAGCCAAAAATACGTCATATTTATCATTATCCAAATCAACCCATCCACAAATAACGTTAGTTGCTTTTTCTGTTTCTAGCAAAATTTCTGAATACTTAGTCATAAATTCAGCATCAAAACGTTTTGATACAAAAAATGCATTTTCACTTTTCAATTTATTTTTTATACTTATCTCACCCATAATAATATTGGGCAATGTATAAACGAATACAGCTGGAGAAGGGTAAAAATCCTCTCTATTGTTAATACTATCTTGATGTTTTCTATCGGTATCTAGACTAGAAGCTTTATTAGATAAAACCAATGCTGTATTCTCGTCAATTTTCTCCATATCTTGGAATAAAATTTCGGTTGCTAGAAAACCTAGCTTACACAATTCGTCCATTTTGTGAAACTTTGGATATTTCAATTCCAAAAACTTATAGATTCCTTTTGCAAAATCCTTAATATTTTCGGATTCTAAATTCGAATATACCTGTTCACCATTTTTAGAGACTTTACCATTTCGCAGTGTACAAAAATCAGATATGTAAAAATTTTCTGTTTTCAATCGGTCAGTTTTTCTATTATTAAAGCAACATTACAACCTCCAAAACCAGAAGCCGTTTTTAACACGCGAGTTAACTTAGTTTTTTCATTTTTGGTGATTACATTAACAGGTTGTGAAACACCAAGTTCCTCAAATCCTATTGATGCGATGAGTTCATTGTTGATTAAACAATGCCTTGCAATAATACTCTCAATTAATGCCGATGCTCCTAATGTATGTCCATAATAACCTTTAAGACTATTTAGTGGTACGTTTTGCAAACCAGCACGATTGAATGCAATTGCCTCCATCTCATCATTAAAAGGTGTTGCGGTTCCGTGTGCTGTAATATAATCTATCTGATCGCTATTCAAATCCGCTTCTGCTAATGCTCTTGTAATACTTATAAATAAACCTTCTCCGGTTCTAGAAGGTCCTGATATATGATTAGCATCATTTGCCGAAGCATCTCCAGCTATACTAATAGGTTGTTCTGAAGCATATTCTTTATTTCCAGATAACCAAGCGCATGCGGCTGCTTCTCCTAAACTAATTCCTGTTCTATTTTTACAAAAAGGTTTACACGGTTTTGGACTTACTGCTTGAAAAGAAAAAAAGCCTGAAAGTGTAAATTCTGATAACAAATCTCCTCCTACAACAATGATATCATCAAAAAGACCTGATTGAATCATTCTTTTACCAATTGCTAATGCTAAGCCTCCAGAAATACATGCATTTGATAAAACCTTAGGTGTTCGATCTAACTGAAAATAATGCTGAACAGTTTCTGCAATACTCCCGAGATAAACTTTCTTATCCTGACCATCTCTTAAGTTGTTGATATTGCCTTTGGTTGTTGAAATAATTATTCCGCTTTTGGTGATATCTAGAGAAGGGTTATTGTCTAAGARCTTGGAAACGGATAAAATAATCATCTTTTCCAGCTTGGTATATTCTCCATTATCATTTTTAGAGATCATATTCCAAGCTTCAGAAAGTTGTTCATTATCAACTACTGCTCCATAAAAAGGTTCTGACCAAATATTGCTATTATCTACTTTCTTAATTCCAGTATAATTATTTCGAAGATTCTCAATGTTCTCTTGTGTAGAAAAACCAAGTGGAGAAACAATATTATCATCTACTAAGTAAACTTTTCTCATAGTAAACCTACTTTTCGTTTCCAATCCAGAAAAAATTCAGGAATATTTAAAGACATATTTCCATCCATATCCAAAAATACCTGTGTAGTCTCTCCAACACAAACCAGTTCCTGATTTTGATTATAAACATTATATCTAAAAATCATTTTTGCTGCTGGACTATCTACATATATGGTTTCAACCGTCGCTACATCTCCATATTTCAAAGGAAGCTTATGATCACAGTTAGAATTCACAATTGGGGTTACATAGTCATTATCTTTTACATGTAAATAAGAAATACCATGATTTCTCCCAAAAGCTTCTCTTCCTTCTTCAAAATAAGTTATATAGATACCATGCCATACAATGCTCAGTGGATCACAGTCATTAAATCTAACTCTTACCTCATGAACGTGTTTTATATCTGTAATAACTTGCTTAGATCGCCTTTTTCTTTTCATAATATAATATAGCAATTACGATAGTACTAATAAAAAACACAATAAGCAAACCAATCTCTGGAAGAATATCTACAAGACTGCCTTTTCTCAGAAAACAATCATAAAAAGCTTCTAAACCCCAATTCATTGGTGAAATCTTTGCTATTATTTGCATTGTATCAGGCATAGCAAACACGGGAACCCAAACCCCTCCAATTGCTGCCAATAACACTACTAAAACCGCACCAAACGGAGCCGCCTGTTCATGTGAACTAAAAACAGTACCTAATAAAATCCCTAATCCTATAGCAGCTAAACCAGCGCTTAAAGCAACGGTGTATAATAAAACTAGCTGATTTCCTACATCTAAAACAGGTAAGCCCATTTTTGGAAAAACATAAACTCCTATTAGAAGAATTAAAGTAAACTGCAATAAGCTCACTATTAAAAATAAAAAAGCCTTACCAGCAATTATAGTGCTATATCTAGTTGGTGTTGTTTGTAACCTAATAAAAGTACCTTGCCCTTTTTCATGTACCAGATTTAATGATAATGGTAAAATCATAAAAAAAATAGCAAACAAAGTCCATGCAGGTACATTGTGTTGTACCGAATTAGGGATAATTGATTCTCCAGAAAGCGACGGGTTAATTTGCTCGTATTTTACAAAGTTATCTCTATTAAAAGATCGTAAACTTTCAGATTCACCTAGTTCTTTTTCAAAAGCTTCATAAATTGATTTAGTTTCTATACTTGCTACCAATTTATCTACAGCAAAGATCACAGAACTTCTAAATGTTTCCTGAGTAATAGGGTCAAAATAAAGTTTTACCACTTTGCTAACCATTAAATTTCTCTCAACATCTGATACCTTCAAGGAGTCAGCTATACCTTCAAACTCCTCAAGTATTTGACCTATATTTTTGTCAATCTGTTTTTGTAATTCACTACTTAAACCTTCAGGAATTACGATAGCCAATTGATACTCTCCAGAAGCCACTAGTTGCCTTGCTTTTTCTTCTGACAACGGAATTTCTTCAAATTGTGAAATAGGTTCTAAAAACTCAATATCCGCAAAGCTTTTCTGAATCTCATCAGATAACTTCCCTTTATCATTATCTACTAATAAAATTTCTATAGAGTTACTAGAAACTGATTTAAACGTAGCATCCTGTATGAGTGTAATAGTTACAACCAGCACTATTGGCATAAGAAAAAGAACAATAAGGCCCCCAGGATCTCGAAGGAGCAACAAAAATTCTTTCTTTATGGACGCCAAAAACCTATGCATAATCTCTTAGTTCTCTTCCAGTCAATTCTATAAAAACATCTTCTAGGTTTCTTGCATCTTTAGTATTAGAAATAAGTTTAGTTGGTGTATTTTCAGCTATGATTTTCCCAGAATCAATAATACCGACTAAGGAACATAAATCTTGCGCTTCCCTAAGATGATGTGAAGTATAGATAATCGTAGTTCCTTTATTATTGAGTTCTTTTAATTGATTAGTAATAGCTTGCTTTGATTGAACATCAACGCCAACCGTAGGTTCATCTAAAAATAAAAGCTGTGGGTTATGAAGTATACCTGCTATCAGATTCACTCTTCGTTTCATACCTCCAGAAAATGTTTTTACTTTTTTATCTGCAAACGGAAGTAACCCTAAAGTCTCTAAATGAGAAGAAATAATTGGCTTTAATTCGGATTTTGTCATTCCGAACATGCTTCCAAAATAAAACAAATTTTCTTTGGCTGTTAATTTGGGATATAAAGCGTACTCCTGAGGTACAACTCCAATAAGTTTTTGAATTTCTTTAGTTTCTTGTTTTAGATTTCTATCAAAAATCGTGACTTCTCCTGAAGTTGGTTTTATAAGACCACATAAAATAGAAATCAAAGTAGTTTTACCAGCTCCATTTGGCCCAAGCAACCCATAAACTTCACCTTTTTTGATTTCAAGATTTACATCATCTAAAGAAAGAAAAGTTGCTCCCTTATATTGTTTAGAGATATTTTTTATTTGAACAAGAGGAGTTTGATCCATCTCATAACTATTTAATAGCTTTCTTCAAATCTAGAAAAAAAGCTTTTTCCGCCAATCCAATTGCATCTAGCTTATCAGCAATTTTATTATAGGCATCAGTTTCTCTGCTCCTATTTTTATACAATCTAGAAGCATCAATCGCAAAATCTCTCCATTGATCTCCAATTGCAGTCATTTCTTCTGACAATTCCGCTAATCTTGGATTTTCCATAATAACAGAAGCTTCTTGTAAAAAAGCCGCGAAAATAAATCGAAAACCACCACCTCCGGTTCCAATTTCTTCCTGCATACGAACTAATTGCCCTAAATAATGATTTGTTTTCTTTACTCCAATTTTATCAGGCCATTTACGAATACGTTTAGCCACATATCTTATACCTCTATATCCAACCACCGGAACCGGTGCTAACATATGCCTGTATGCCTGTTTTATACCTTTAGTAATTGCTTTTTTGAGATCTATTTGATTAGGCAATTCGGTAGGATAATAAATATGCCCATTAGGAGCAAAAGGACCTTTAGCAAAACGTACTTTTTCCAGTTCTTTAGCTGACAGCGTAGTTACATCTTGCATAACAGGATCACTAATCAAATAATTATCTCCATCCTTACCATATACTACCAAATTATGTGCATTGAAGTGGAAGCGATATTCATCTGGAAAATAAGTCAGATTATATACTCCTACCTGTAATCCTACAGGATTGTTCTTCGACAACTCAGCATCTAAGACTTGTTGAGCTTTTTCTTTAGATTTAAACTTATGTCTTTTAATTTTAAAACCGAGTCTTTTACTTACCCTAGAAAATATAAAACCAGGAACTGGTCTAAAACTAAACATGGGTGCAAAATTCACCTTAACAAAAGGAATGTATATAAAAAAAACTCCTGAAGCTATCCCAAAAACCATAGGTTCACTCACTTGGAGTCCATTATAATTTAACAAATTAGAAACCACTCCATTTTCACAATGGGCTGATTGATTGTGTTCAAAGTTTATTTTCAAATCTTTGGATTTTTAAGTTCTTCTAAAGAGATTTCGAAAGCTTCCGCATATTTTTTAAGGGTTTTCTCGCCTAATTTTTTGAATATTTTTGCTTTCAAGTGTCTTTTCACTCTCCACTGCCATATTCCAACATAACCAGAAAGCACAACCACATCCATGCGTTGAGATTCCATGTAAAATGCTATAGGACTTAATTCTCCTTCTTTTATTTTTTGGATAGTTTCTTGAAGTTGTTCTTCAATTAAATCTAATGACTCATTTAAAGCAATTGTTTTCGCCTCCCAACCAGAACTAAGAGCTTTACCATACTTACCGTCCTTATCAACGGCATACACCACCTCTTTTATATTAGCCTTAGAAAGGCTACTTTCATCCTGCGGTACTTCCTCTTTTTTCATCTTAGTTTGGTTTTAAAAATCCCCAAATATTTGACTATTGGGAATCTACTATAATTGTTTTCATCTCAGATGAAGCTAACAAATTTCCATTAGTATCCTTCACTTCAATCATCACTAAAGAAACTAACATGATTTCTGCTATAATTTCAACTGTGGTAATCAATTCAGTACCAACTTTAGGCAACTCATGAATTGTAGCATGTTTGATAGAGCCAATAAAACCTGTTTTAGGCTTTCCGTCTTTCCCTTTCTTTATAAAACCTCTATAACCTCTATGCAGCGCTATACTTTGGGCCATATTTTCTATCAATCCTCCTTCTGTAAAATAACCATTTGAAGCTAGAATGTTCTCTTCAGAAACTTTATAACCAGAAACCACTTTATCGGAATCAAAATAAATCAATTTATCAATCATTACGAATGGATCTTTTTGCGGAATCAATTTTTTTATAAAATTGATATCTTTGATTTCCTCTTGTAACTGATTATTCATTAGCAAACGGTTAACAAAATATGAAAATACGAAAAACGTCCACTTTCAGGAACCATTGCAAGAATCCTATCTCCTTTTTTAAGTTGTCCTGAATTTTTTAATTCATTTACCATTAAATAAATAGAGGCAGATCCAACATTACCAACTCGTTCTAAATTAGTAAACCATTTGTCTTTAGGAATTGAGATACCTTTATCAACCATTTCATTATATAACCTCTCCTCAAAATAAAATGAAGAAATATGCGGTAAGAAATAGTTTATTTCTTCAAAGTTCAAATTATTCTTTTCAAAAGCATCCTTCATACTCGAAACTGCCTTTGAAACTACATACTTATCCAAAATCTTCACATCCTGTTTTAAAGAAAAAACAGATTCAGACAACCATTGTTCTGGTTCATATTCACTCCAGGGTTTTATGGTACCATCCTCATTTTTATCACCTCCTGCATACATACAAGCTTCTAACTCATGTGCAAAAGAATACGCTTGCATCCAATCAATTCTTAATGAATTTTCTCCTCTAGGTTTATCTTCTAATAAAAATGCTCCACCTCCATCAGATAACATCCAACGAAGAAAATCTTTTTTAAAGCCAATTATAGGTTGCTCTTCTAATGCCTTTAAATTCTCAACTTCCTTATCAAACTTTCTAGATTGCATCCATGTTGAAACTCTTTCAGTTCCAGTACAAACAGCGTTATTAGTATTATCTGATTTAATAGAAAGATACCCATATTTTAACGCACTCATTCCAGAACAACAAACACCAGAAGAAGTATTTAACTCAATACTTTCTTTGGTATCTAACAGCCCATGAACCATAGATGCATGAGAAGGTAATAAATTATCAGGAGTAGATGTTCCACAAGAAAGTAATTCTATTTGACTTTCAGAAAAATCCGAATCACATAGATTTTTGATAGTTTCTTTTGTGAGTTGGGCATTATTATGGGTTATATTTCCATTATTATCAACAGCATAATACCTTTCTTTAATACCATTATTTCTCAGAACGATCCTTTTAGCACGAGATGGTTGATCATCAATCATACCTAATCTCTTTTCCATTTCGTCATTTGAGACTGGCTCGTTTGGCAAGAAATGCCCTGTTTTTGTTATATAAACGTTCTTCATAAAAGTAATAACCTACCTTAATCTAATTGATTGATAATATTTAATATCCTTTTTAATTCGTGCATAAAAAGGCAAATAAGTCAACAAAAATATAATAAAAACTATAGGTACAAAAACCCAAATTGCAAATTGTAGATAATACTCAAAAAAGTTCAACCATTTTTGTCTTCTTTTTTGTGATTTCAAACCTACCTTATATATATGAGCAGACCACTTACTAAAGATATGATTTCCAGATTTATCTGAACGTATTAAAAAAGGTTTTATTTGCACTGCACCTTTATCTACTAAATCCTTTTGAAGTTGTTCATAATTTTCTTTGAAAAGATATTTTTTAATAATTACACCAAACTTGTCTGCTTCATTAATATCTTGTTCTGAAACACCAGGTTTAGGAAAAACACCAAGATATTTCGTTTTTTTTCCTTTCATCATCCAATGGACGATAGTAATCACACTTATATGATTCCAATGACGATCCACAAAAGCTATATTACCAACTAACTTTGCTTTACAATCCATTAGTAGCTTTTTTACTTTTTCTTGTGTTAGAATCCACATATTTCTGGATGCATTAACGGTAATAACAGGCGTATCTTTTAATAATATTTTTGCGTCTTCACTTTTCAAAAATGAATTTATAGGAATAGAAGGAGAAAGATACCAAACTGTATACCCAAGAATGATAAGGTCATATTTTTTAACCTTAATATCATCAGGAATTGGTTTATTTGGTTTTGGAATTTGGAGATAAGATTCAGGAAAAACCTGCATAAAGTCTTTTTTATCCCAAGGAAAATGATATGGGACTTCGGGAGTAATTTTTTGAAATGTAACTGAACAGTTCTTATCAAGCTTAAGTGGGCTCATCAAATTTGACAAAATATCGCCAAGCTGTCCACTTTGACTATAATATAACACCAATATACTTTTCATATTTTAGTTATTAAGATCGTCCCAATAATCATAATAATTGAACCACTGTAATGGATATTTTTTTAGCATAATTTCAGTGTAACGTATATATTCTTTTAAAACATGGCTTGGCTTAACAGAGGTTTCTTTAAACTCAGGTTCACGGGCATAGAGATTGTATTCTTTACCTTTTCCTTTCATTATATACATGTATAGAATAGGTTTCTTTTTACGTGCCGCTAATTTATAAGGACCGAGTGGAAATTTGGCTGATTTTCCAAAAAAATCTTGTTCTATAAACTGTATTCCTTCGGCATATCGATCAGCTGCAAAAACAATAACTTCTCCATTGGACAACACCTCATTCATTTGAAAAATATGTGACATATCCTCCTGAATAACAATAAACTTCATTGTAGTATCCGAAGAAACAGCTCCAACATATTGTTTTATCTGTTCGTTTTCCTGATCGGTTACTATTAAATTAACTCCAGTATCCGTCATATCGAACTCGTCAAAAAAATATCTGGCTATATTAAAACTCCCAACATGTCCACTAAAGACTACACCTCCTTTTTTTTGTTCTAATAGGCGTTGAATTTTTTCTCTTCCATCATAAGTGAAAGAAAATCTATCTTTAAGTCCATAAGATATAGCCGTTCTATCGATAAGTGTTTGACCAAATACGAAGTAATTCTTGTAGATGCTTATAATAGACTTAATAGAAGATTGACCTAATCTTTTATTAAAGAAGTAATAACTTGCTTTTGTTGAAGAGTAAGAAAACACCAAATAGTAAGCAGCAACAAATACAAGGATCGTATATGCTGCATTAAGACCTAAATACTTTATAAAAAAAATAAAAATTTTATAGCCTAAAGGTGTTCCTTTAGCTTTACCTTCCCATTGGGCCATTCTAGTCTTTTAAATATTGACTTTACGTTCTATTAAATCATAAAAATCCTGAAAGCTTTCTACTCCTACAAAATCATCTCCTACTAATTTAACTCCAAAAGTAGCCTCTATAGCTACTACAAGATCAACATAATCTAAACTATCTAAATCTAAGGTTTCCTTAAGGTTTGCATCGGGAGCAATTTCATCTGCTTCCACCTCGAATTCTTCTATCAAAAAGTCATCAACTTTTTCGACAATTACACTTGTTTCCATCATCTTTTTAGTAATTTTTTTCTATTCTAAATCTTTTTTATGACGATTGCAGAATTTGTGCCCCCAAATCCAAATGAATTCGACAAAAATACATCAATTTTTTTATCTACTGTTTCTTTTACCAAATTTAACTTTACTGAATCCTCATCTGGTGATTCTAAATTAATATTTGGTGCTATAAATGAATTATTCAACATAATCAAAGAGTACACTATCTCGCTAGCTCCTGCCATCCAACATTCATGTCCAGTCATTGATTTTGTTGAACTTACGAATGGTTTTGATTCCCCAAAGACTTCATTAATAGCTTTAGCTTCATTAGCATCTCCGATAGGAGTTGAAGTTGCGTGAGCGTTTACATAGTCAACATCTTCAGGTTTAATATTAGCCTGATCAACAGCTCGTTTCATAGCTCTTGCAGGTCCTTCTTGATTAGGAGTAGATATATGAGCTCCATTTGATGAAAAACCATATCCAACAACTTCTCCTAAAATAGTAGCTCCTCTTTTTACTGCACTTTCATAAGTCTCCATGAAAAGTGCAGCTCCTCCTCCACTTGGCACCAAACCATCTCTTTGACTATCGAATGGTCTACATGCTTTCGTTGGGTTTTCTTCGTTAACAGAAAATACACCTAAGCCGTCAAAACTGCCAAATGCATAGTCGTTGATCTCTTGCGCACCTCCACATAAAACATAATCCTGCAAACCTTGTTTAATTAGCAAATATCCCATTCCTACAGAATGCGATCCACTTGCGCAAGCTGCACTAATGGTAAAATTCACCCCTTTTAACTTAAAAACAGTTGAAAGATTCATTGTTACTGTAGAATTCATGGATTTAAAAACTCCTCCCGATCCTACTAATGTTGTATCCTTCTTTACTCGTATCTTATCAATAGCTTCCATCACTGATTCTGCCGTACTATCATTTCCAAACAGAATTCCTATTTCTTCATTATCTAAAAACTCCTGATCGATTCCTGCCTGATCAAAGGCTTGTTTAGTAGCTATGTAGGCATATTCAGATTCTGAACCAAAACTCACTCTTTGCCTTCTACTCAACTCCTTTTTTAAATTGGGTTTTGGCACGGTACCCGTTAACGCAGATCTATAACCAAACTCTTTCCGAGAAGGTTCATAAACAATCCCCGATTTTCCTTGATACAAAGACTCTTTTACTTCATCAACATTCGTACCAATACAAGAATAAATTCCCATTCCAGTGATAACTACTCTTCGCATACTAATCCTCTATGAATAAATTCCTCCATTAATATTTACCACTTCACCTGTAATGTAAGATGCTTTTTTAGAAGCCAAAAAACTCACTAAATCCGCTACTTCATCCGCTTCTCCAAAACGATTAACAGGAATCATTCGTTTTAGTTCTTTTTCATCCATCTCTGCTGTCATATCTGTTTTAATAAAACCTGGAGCTACTGCATTCACTGTAATCTTTCGCTTAGCCACTTCTTGTGCTAATGCTTTTGTAGCAGCAACCAAAGCTCCTTTTGCAGCAGAGTAATTAGCTTGTCCTGCTGTTCCTTTTACTCCAGAAACAGAAACAACATTTACGATACGACCATATCTATTTGTTAGCATTTTTTGAATCAAATGATTTGTCACATTGTAAAAACCATTTAAACTTATATTCAATACATCATGCCAGTCTTCTGGTTTCATCCACATAAATAATCCATCCCTTGTAATACCTGCATTATTAACTATGATTTCAATTGTTGCTTCAGGGTTTTCAGCTATCCAAGCATCTAATACCTTATGTGTATCTTCACGATCAGCAACATTAAATTTTAATAAAGAACATTGTCCTCCTTCATCTTCGATCAGCTTTTTTGTTTCATTAGCAGCTGCGTCATTAGATTGATAATTTACCAATACTGGGTATTCTAGTTCTTTTGCTAGTTTTACAGCTATTGCTCTTCCAATTCCTCTGGAACCACCAGTTACAAGGGCGTATTTCATTTACGTGTTTGGTTTTAAGGTCAAATAATTATTGAACAAGCATAAAACAACAATTATTCCAAATTAAGATATATTTAACAATATTAAAAAAAACCAGGCAACTTTAACAATCGTCTAATGTTGCCGGAATTTAAAAAACTACTTTACTTCAACAAAAGGTTCAGCATTTTCAAACCATTTATCTCCTAATAATTTACCATC
>NZ_WEKL01000034.1 GCF_019295435.1 Aquimarina litoralis | reverse complement strand
GTTCTTCCAGTWGCACCWGTGAATCCAGTTCTACCYGTAAATCCTGTTCTTCCRGTMGCACCTGTGAATCCAGTTCTACCTGTAAATCCTGTTCTTCCRGTAGCACCTGTGAATCCAGTTCTACCTGTAAATCCTGTTCTTCCRGTWGCACCYGTGAATCCRGTTCTACCYGTAAATCCTGTTCTTCCRGTMGCACCTGTGAATCCWGTWCKWCCYGTAAATCCTGTTCTTCCRGTMGCACCTGTGAATCCTGTWCGACCAGTAAATCCTGTTCTTCCKGTRGCACCTGTGAATCCRGTTCTACCCGTAAATCCTGTTCTTCCRGTAGCACCTGTGAATCCAGTTCTACCYGTAAATCCTGTTCTTCCRGTAGCACCCGTGAATCCAGTTCTACCAGTAGGTCCTGTTGGTCCAGTAGGTCCTGGTAATCCAATAGATCCTATTATCGTAACAGTTCCGTCTTCTGCTGTGTACGTAAAAGTCCCATCACCATTATCGACTAAGGTAGAAATAGTTTCTGTTACACTGCCTCCACCATTAGATAGTGTTATCGTATTACCGGTTTGACTTAAAATTTGAATTTCGTTAGTAGGATCTGGATCTGGATCATTTATTAGAGAAGTAAGATCCACAGACCCTCCGTCTTCTAATGTAAGAATATTGGTAACTGGATCAAAACTTAGGACTTGATTATCATTTCCACTACATAAGCTTGTCCAACTATTATTATTATACTGAAAGATACAATTGTCATCTGTATTGTAGATCAATGCTCCATTCAATGGAGTCATTGCATTCATTTGAGCAGTGTTGATTCTTGTTAAAACAAAAGCTTTATCTACGCTCTCTAACTCCAATATAGATGATGTATCTATTTGATTAGGGTTATCTCCAACTTTTACCTGAGAATATACTTGGGCTAATGATGAAAATATACATATAAAAATAAGTAATTTTATCTTCATAGGCTGTAGGAAGTTTCTTTTTAAAAGAGGTTTTACCTTCTTTTGGTTGGGGTTATCGCGTAATTTAACTTTTTTATTATCAGTGTCTTATCTTTGCTAAAATAGATAAGTTGCTAATATATTAATATTTTCTTAACTACAAAAATACACTTTTTATTCGATAAAAAGCATTTTTTTTCGATAAAATGCTTTTTTTATGCAAATTTAATTTTTTACAAGTACTTGTTAATCAATAGTAATAGTGTGTTTTTTAGCTTCTTAAAGATGGGGAATTATTTTAAATGTTAAAAATATTTATTTTTAGTTTTTATTTTTAAAGAATTCTAATACATTTGTCGCGTAAAAGCGGGAGTAGCTCAGTTGGTAGAGCGTCAGCCTTCCAAGCTGAATGTCGCCGGTTCGAACCCGGTCTCCCGCTCAAAAACCTGTCTTTTAGATAGGTTTTTTGTTTTTATATAATTTATCTTTTTATTTGAATTCATGTATTTTGCTAAATAAGTATTGTTTTATTAGTTAGATAAAGGCTTTTTAAATTCGTTTAATACTAACAGAAGTTAAGAAAAAAAAGATCACATAGTATTTTATATTTGTTTAGTTTAGAAAAACTGTTAATGGTTCTAACACCATTTTGATGAAAAAAAATAGCATTAATATTAGTTTTTGGTTAAAGTTTCTAGGGTTCTTTTTATTAGCTTTTTTAATTTATAGAGTTGGTTGGGAAGAAACTTTATTATCGATAAAGAAAGTTTCAATTATTCATATTATAGTTGGGTTAATAATTCTATGGCTTGCTTTTTTTATAAAGAGTATTAGATGGAGAATTATTTCTAGTTCTTATGGAATAAAATTCGGAACCTTTAAAGCTGTTAAAGTATTTTTTATAGGGCTTTTTTTAGGGAATATTACTCCAGGAAAACTTGGTGACTTTGGGAGGTTGTTATACATTAAGGATGACTTGCCTAGTCAAAAAATAGGATGGTCGAGCCTAATAATGGATAGGTTGTTTGATTTGTTATGCTTATCCTTTTTTAGTTTTTTAGCTCTTATTTATTATCAGTTCGTTTTTCATATTTTAAAGTTACCGAAGGAATATGGATTGATTATTCTTTGGTTAATATTAGGTGTTATATTTTTCTTTATAATTTTTAGATATAGAGGGAAATTTAAGAGCAAAATAAAACCTTGGTGGAACGCGTTCAATTCACATGATTTAGGGGTGATAAAGAGTTTTTTAAGCATAGCTCTTACTGTATTTAGCATGATTTTGATCTACGGAGTCTTTAATTTTATTGCCTGGGCAATGGAAATTGATATAGATAATGTTGGTTTGTTTTTAGGGACTTTTATATTAGGTATTTTAAGTTTACTCCCAATCACTGTCTTAGGTATAGGAGTTCGTGAGACTTCTCTTGTTCTTATTTTTCAATTATATCAACTTCCAGCAGAAGATGCTATTGCTTTATCTCTGATAATTTTTTTACTTCAAATACTGTCATTCATGCCTGGAGCAATATGGTTTTATCTATCTCCAATTGAATTAAAAGAACTAAAATTTTCGAAAGACAATTAGATTACTTAGAAAGTCTTTCATTATCTTGAATATCCATCCACATTGCAAAGAGTAGTGATTGAAAACCAGATATGGTTAAGAATATAAATATTATTAAATAATCTGTTGGAGTCTTGGTGTCTGGATCTAAAAAATTAGATACTAATTGATAAAAGAAATAACTGTTGATAATGGCTATAATGAATGATATCCAATACAATAAATATAATGGATGAAAACTTCTATATAGATATTTTGTTTGTAAGCGTTTAAAAAAACATCTAATTAATAAGAACAGTATAGGGAGTGAAACTTTTATTATATTCAATTTTGATTTTTCTCCTACTCCATAGATCGGTTTAATTTTTACTTCTCTTATTGTACAAAACGCAATATTTAATTTTACTAATAAGTCATTAGGCATCCCATATCGTTTATAAATATCGTATAGAGGAACAGAGTTAAGTGCATTATTTGATATTGCAGTATATCCACTTTGAGTATCTGATACTCCCCAATATCCTGAAGCAATTTTCGTTAAAATGCTTAGGATAGAATTTCCTAGAAATCGTACTCTAGGTATGATTACCCAAGCGCTTTTGTGAATTAATCTATTCCCTTTTACATAATCGATATCTTCTTCAACCACAGGCTTGCAAATCGATTCTAATTCATCAGGATCCATTTGTCCATCTCCAGCCATTACGGCTGTACAATCAATATTATGATCCTTGCACCATTTATAACCAGTAGCAATTGCCGCTCCAACACCTCCATTGGTTAAATGTTTGATTACTATAATTTTTTCATTGTCAGGATTTGTATTGACGATTTCACTGGGAGTGAATTTTTTGATTTCATCGATGCTTTTCTGTCTAACTTCAATATCAGCTCTATTATAAATATTTGCAGTAATTTCTTTTTTTAAATTGGAAGTTAGTTTAAGTTTAGTTGTGTTTTCTGTTAAATGCTTCATTACAGTGCCAACTGTATCATCCTTTGAAGCATCATCTACGACTATAATCCTATCCACAAATGAAGGCATACTATTGAGTACCATCATAATTTGTTGAGATTCATTATAACAAGGTACTACTACGGCAATTGTTTTGTTATTCAGCATTTTGTTATTCTTTAATATTATTTGTGGCCCACCTTAAGTTATTCTTAGCTAATTGAAAATCAGGTTTGATCTCTAATGCTTTTCTGCAAGCTTCAGCTCCTAACTTCCATTGTTTAAGTTGATTGTATGAAGCACAGAGATTGTTGTAAGCATCTGCATTATTAGGGTCAAGTTTTAAAATCTCTTTACAAGTCTGTATGGCTTTTTGATATTCTCTGGCATCGTAATAAGCTAGACTTAATTTTATAAAATCCTCTATTGAATTTGTATTATTAACATTGTTCAAGAGACTTTTTATTTGTTGTTGATAATTATCCGCTTTACCTGAAATTTGAGCCAATAACTCTTTAGAACTTGTATGATTAGGACTTTTTTGTATGGCAAGCTTTAGATATTTTTCTGCTTCACTATATCTTTTTTTGTCCACTAAAAAAATTGCATAACAATATTCGGGATCAGGGGATGAAGAATTAAGATTCAAAGCTTTTTTAAAATGTTCTATAGCTTTTGCTTCATTGTTTATGCCATTGTAGAGTATGCCAAGATTAATATGAAGTACATAATAATTTGGTAAAATAGCTAGTGCTTTATTGAAGTATAAGAGTGCATTTTCATAATCTCCTTTAGCCATATGGGTAAGGCCATAATTCATTAAACCTCGACCGTTTTTAGGGCTTTTTATCGTTACATCTAACCATAGAGACTCTGCAGAAGACCATACCTTTGTTCTGTTGATTGTTCCAATTCCGTGACCAATAAAAAGTAAGATCGATACAGAGATTATCGAAATTTTATGTTTTTGTAAAAGATTATACTTTTGCAATAAGATATAGATTCCATAAGGAATGGTAATAAAAAGACCTATATAAGGGAAAAAAGTTCTATGATCATTTGCAATTTGAAATAATGGATTCAATGCAGTTGGAAGTAAAGCAATAAAAAACCAAGCTATTCCAAAAGCAATGGGTCTTAGTTTCTTGCTAAATGACGTTTTAAGCATCAATGTCAGCATTCCGAGAATTACTAATAGTCCAAATATATTTTTGAAATGATACCATGGTCTTATAATAGCAATATCTGGATCTGCACTTAGGTTGATAGGTAATAAAAAATTAGATAAATAATGAACTGTTACGTACCATTGGGTACTAAAATACTCAAATCTTGATACATCATAATTTGTAGAATGTGTCGATGTAGGTGTAAGAAAATATTGGTTGAAAATAAAAAGTGAAACAGCTATGATACCTGTTGGCGCAATCTTTTTGATTACTCTAATTAATTTCGCAATTGTATCTTTTTTAAAATTGGTTATTAATGATTCTTCTTCAAATAATATTACATACGCGGTTAGAATTGGAAAGAACATTACTCCAGTTTGTTTAGTCCATATCCCAAGTACCATTGTAATTAGATATAAGAACCATTTTCTTCCTAAAGGGTGTATGTATAATAAGAGCGAAGCAACTATACAAAGGGTTGAAAAAGAATCAGAACGAGCACAGATATAGTTTATAGTTTCTGCATTTGCTGTATGCAAGGCGAACCAGGTTGTGCTAAAAAGAGCAATAATATTTAGATACTTTTTGTCTTTCCAAGAAATTGAATATATGTGTTTAGATAATTTTTGAATTAGGATAATAAGGGCAATAAACCAAAAGAAAATATGATAATGAAAAAACTTAGAATCCAATCTGCCGGCCATAGAATAATCAATAGCATTCATAAGGGTTACTAATGGACGATAGGCTCTATTAGCTGGTAAGGAGCTGAATGTGTCCGCATTGGTGAAAAAATCAGTCCAGTTTTGTAAACTCCGGATAGATTCGTTTTCAGATATTGTATGCTTATCATCGAAAAAAAAAGGATTGTCAAAATGACCAATATATACCAAAGTGGTTATGACTACGATTAGTGTTAAGATAAAAATCTCAAATTTTCTTGAAGCAAAATTTTTAAGCATATAAATTTTGAGGTTTTTTAATACTAAATAACAAGCAAGTTTTACCCAGATCTTGTTTGCTTTTAAAAGTGAGTAATGCGAATATAATTTAAATTTTAAATATAATAGTTTTAACTTGTTTTAAGAGATGTTCCGAATAAATAATTTTAAGATAAGACATCTAATAATTTCATTTTTGAAATAAAAGAAAAATGAATTATTCTATATTTGGGAATCTTAAAAATAATTTTTAAGTACAATTAAAAAGGCTAAATGAATAAGGAGTATTTTGTACACGAAACCGCAGTGATTGATGCTGATTGCCAAATAGGAGAGGCTACCAAAATATGGCATTTTTCTCATATCATGTCTGGTTCTACCATCGGAAATAATTGTAACATTGGTCAGAATGTTGTGATCTCACCGGAAGTAATAGTCGGGAATTATGTAAAAATTCAAAATAATGTTTCTTTATATACTGGAGTAACCTGTGATGATTACGTTTTTCTGGGTCCATCTTGTGTGTTTACTAATGTGATTAATCCTAGAAGTGCTGTTAATCGAAGAGGGAAATATTCAAAGACTCATGTTGGAGAAGGGGCTACAATTGGAGCTAATGCAACTATTGTATGTGGAAATGATATAGGAAGATACGCATTTATTGGAGCAGGATCTGTTATTACTAAAGCAGTAAAGCCATATGCCTTAATGGTAGGAAATCCAGCGCGACAGGTTGGATGGATGAGTGAATATGGAAGTAGGTTAGAATTTGATATGAATAATAAAGCTATTTGTTCAGAGAGTAATGAAGAATATGAATTAATAGACGAAACCGTTTTTAAAATATAGTTTATGAACAATAAGAATTTTGCAATTATGGGTGTCGGAGGTTATATCGCGCCAAGACATCTTAAAGCTATAAAGGATACAGATAATAATTTAATAGCTGCACTGGATAGATTTGATAGTGTAGGTATTATTGATAGTTATTTTCCTGATTCTCATTTTTTTGTAGAATTTGAACGTTTCGATAGGCATATTGAGAAGCTAAAAAGAAGAAAAAATATTCAGTTGGATTATGTAAGTATTTGTACACCGAATTATTTGCATGATTCTCATATTCGAATGGCTTTGAGAAGAGGTGCGAGTGCAATATGTGAGAAACCATTAGTTTTAAATCCATGGAATATTGATACGCTGGTCGAGATTGAAAATGAATCCGAAGGGAATGTGAATACTATTTTACAGTTAAGATTGCACCCTAGTATTATTGCTTTAAAAGAGAAAGTTGCAAATGGTCCTAAAGACAAAATATATGACTTTGATTTAACGTATCTAACCTCCAGAGGTAATTGGTATCATTCATCTTGGAAAGGAGATGTTTCTAAGTCAGGAGGAATAGCAACTAATATAGGTGTTCACTTTTATGATATGTTATCTTGGGTTTTTGGAGAAGTTAAAGGTAATAAAGTTCATTTGTTAACAGATGATAGTGCGTCTGGTTTTTTAGAATTTGAGAAGGCGAGAGTTCGATGGTTTTTGTCGATTAATTATGATAATATCCCTGAACATATCAAAGCAGAAGGTAAACGTACGTATAGATCTATCACCTTAGATAATGAAGAAATTGAGTTTAGTTCTGGATTTACTGAGTTGCATACAAGAAGTTATGAAAGTATACTAAAAGGTGAAGGATTTGGCTTATTAGAAGCAAAACCTTCTATACAAATAGTTCATGATATTAGAAATGCTGAAATTTCCCCATTAAAAGAGGATTATCATCCGTTTATGAAGAGATTTTCTTGATACATTTTCAAATAATTAATTAGCTTCTATTTTATTAATTGTAATTTTTCTTTGGGTCTTTTATCCTAATTTTTATACTTTCATGAGTGTAAAATTGGTTGGTTTTATTCTATTTTATAAAAAACAATTACATAAAGAGAAACAATTTTTCTTCCTAATAAAGAATGACTTCAAAAAAGATAGCTATATCACAATCAAATTATATACCTTGGAAAGGATATTTCGATATGATTAATATGGCAGATATTTTTGTTATCTATGATGAGGTTCAGTATACTAAAAATGACTGGAGAAATCGAAATATTTTAAAAACGAAAAATGGTTCAGACTGGATAACTATTTCAGTTAAACAAAATAAATTAGGCCAGACAATAGATGAAACTGAAGTTTCTTTTTCAAAATGGAATGTTAAACACTGGAAAACTATACAGGCGATATATGGAAAATCACCTTTTTTTAAAGATTATAAAGAAAGATTTGAAGAATTATATCTAGGAATAAAGACTCCTCTTTTAAGTGAAATTAATCGCAGATTTATTTCAGAAATCTGTGATATATTAGATATTAAAACATCAATAATTGATAGTAGAGAGCTTTCGCTTAAAGGGAATGCTAATGAAAGGTTAGTAGATGCTTGCGAGAAGTTAAGTGCAACCACATATCTATCAGGACCAGCGGCAAAAGCCTATATAAATGAATCTATTTTTGAGAAAAATTCTATATTAATCGAATGGATAGATTATTCGGGATACAAGGAATATAAACAAATGTGGAATCCATTTGAACATAGAGTCAGTGTTTTAGATCTTATATTTAATACAGGAGATCAAGCTAAGACATTTCTTAAAACCTTTAATTCATGAAGTTATCAGTAGTTACAACTTTATATAGATCAGAGCGATTTGTAAAAGAATTTTATGAAAGGGTTAGTGTTGTTGTTAAGGAAATTACAGATGATTATGAATTGATTTTTGTTAATGATGGATCTCCAGATAATTCTAATTTGAAAGTTTTACAAGCGAGAGAATTAGATGATCATGTTAAACTTATTGAACTTTCTAGGAATTTTGGTCATCATAAAGCGGTGATGACTGGTTTGCGATACGCTTCTGGAGATTTGATTTATCTACTTGATATTGATTTAGAAGAACCACCAGAGCTCTTAAGAGTATTTCATGATAACATGGTTGATAAAAAAGTAGATGTTGTTTATGGAGTTCAAGAAAAGAGGAAAGGCAAATATTTTGAAAAAATAACTGGTAAGTTTTTTTATACCATGTTTAATTTAATGTCTGAGATACCCATTGAAGAAAATATTCTAATGGCAAGATTAATGAATAAAGAATATGTAGAATCTTTGAAAAAATATAATGAAAAAGAATTGTTTTTGGGAGGTGTCTTTGCAATGGTAGGATACAACCAAATTTCAATTCCGGTTGCTAAAGGATCAAGACCAGATACAACATATACTTTTAAAAAGAAGATGAGCTTATTGGTGAATGCAATTACAGCTACTTCAAATCGATTATTAATTTATGTTTTTTATTTAGGATTAATAGTTAGCGTCGCTTCTTTTGCAGGTCTTGTATATTTTACTATAAGAGCTATTTTTTATGATGATTATTTAGAAGGATGGCCCTCATTGATTGTTTCAATATGGTTTTTAAGCGGTTTAATTATTATCAGCATAGGAATATTGGGGATATATTTATCTAAAATATTCAATGAAGTCAAACAGAGGCCTTTAACGGTGATTTCAAAAATCTATGATTAATCTATGCGTTGAGTTTTATAATATTTGATTCGTGATGTGATAGATTTATTGAAGCTTTAAAATATAGGTATGAGTGAAATTTTAGGTATCATTGGGGCTGGTGATTTGGGACAGCAAATTGCAAACTTCGCTCTAAAGGACAATCACTTTAAAGAGGTTGTTTTTTTTGATGATTATACAGATAAAGATGTCATTAAAGGATGTAAAGTGTTAGGTAAACTTGACGATGTGTTGAATAGTTTTTCTGAAAAGAAAATAACGCATTTAATGATAGGTATTGGTTACAAGCATATGGATGTGAGAGCTGAGATATATGATCGATATAAAAGTATAATACCATTCGCTACCATCGTACATTCTTCTTGTTGGATTGATCCATCTTCAAAAATTGGAGAAGGAGTAATTATATATCCAAATTCAACTATAGATGCCAATGTAGTGATCGAAAATAATGTACTTTTAAATATTGGTTGCGCTATTGCTCATGATACAGTTATAAAATCTCATTGTTTTTTGTCACCTAGTGTAGCATTAGCTGGTTTTGTAGTGATTAATGAACGATCTATATTGGGTATTAATTGCACAATTATAGATAATGTAACGGTTACATCCAAAACACAAATTGGAGCAGGAGCGGTGGTTGTTAAAGATGTAGTTCAAAGTGGAATATATATTGGAGTTCCAGCAAAGATTTTACGTAAGAAATAGTATAAACAAATCATTGTATCAATAGATGATAAAACGAATACAATATTTTTTTTCAAAAAAAATTTCCTCAAAAGGATTAGCTATATTTAGAATAGTTTATAGTTTCATATTCCTATTAGAAGTAATAAAAATATTTAATTATCGACAGTTGTATTATGATAATCTACCATATCTAAATCCTCATTTTCCCGATGTTAGTTTGATATTCATTTTTTGGATGGTCGTTATTGTATTTTTAATTCTTGGTTTTTATACAAGGATAATGACCATAATTAATTATGTTCTTACTCTTTTTCTGATTTCAAGCGCAGTTGCTTACGAATATCATATGTTTTATGTGTATTCTGGTATGAACTTTTTTCTTGTTTTTTTGCCTATTTCAACGACAATCTCAATTGATTCGATTCGAAAAAAACTAAGTTATTTAAAACAAGGTTTCATATATGTAGCACCCAAAGTATCTAAATTAAATTATCTAGTGCCGGTTTTTGTTGGCTTAGGATTGGTGTATTTTGATTCAGTGATTTTTTATAAAATGCAATCTCCTATGTGGCTTAGAGGGCTAGGTTTATGGTTGCCTTCTTCATTGCCTCAAATTACAATCTCTGAAAATCAATGGTTTTTAAACCAAGAATTTTTGGTAAGATCATTATCTTATCTAACCCTTTACTTTGAGTTTGTATTTATTTTTATGTTTTGGAACAAACTGTTTAGAATACCACTTCTTATAATAGGGGTGGGTCTTCATTTAGGGATTCTTATAGAGTACCCTATTCCATATTTTGGTTTAGGCTGTAGTGCAGTTTATATTTTAATGGTACCTGTAAGTCTTTGGTCTAAATTATGGGATAAGATTTTTAAAAATAAAAAAAATCTTACAATATATTATAACCATTTAGATTTATCACATCAAAAATTTAGGGTGATGATTGAGGCATTAGATATATTTAAAAAAGTTGAATTTAAAATAGCAACAACTCAAGACAGTAATAATATTTCTGATAAAAAGGAGATTGCGAGTGAGATTTATGGAATTGATAAGAATGAAAATAAGTATACAGAAAAGTTATTACTTAATAAAATAGTTCAAGTTTCTCCAATATGTTATTTGCTTGTTGTTTTTGATAAGTTATCAATACACGAACTCTCAATGCTAAGTGATTCAAAAGTGAGTTCAGAATTTAAAAATAGCTTTTCTTATATTGAGAAAGGTGGTGCTAATGATGAACTTCATTATAAAATGAGAAATGTAATATTAACTTCATTCTTTTTCTTTTCTTGTATAGCTCAAACACAAGTTCATTACAGTTTTTTTGAGGCTAGAGAAACAACTAGAAACGTGAATCATTTTTTGGTTAAGCATTTTGGGATTTGTCAACATCCTGTTTTTATGGATGCTCATTTTAGAGGGTATAATACGATATACACTTTAAAATATAAAGGAGAGTTTTTGCCAATAGTCGATGAAAGAGGAATGCCAGATACATATTTGTCTGGAGGTACTTGGGTTAATTGGATGTGGAGGGTTAATAGGCCAACGCAAAATAGGTATTCTTTAAGAAAAGGGTTTGAGGATTATACTTCTTTTTGGATGCATAATAATGGATTAAATATCTATGAAGGGCAGGAATTTGAAATTGTAAGAAAAAAAATAAACGTGGTTTTTGAGTGGCAGAAGGATCTATTGAAAAATAATATTAATTCTCCTTGGGAAAAGGCAGGAACATTAAAATGGAGCGGAAGAAAGACTGAAATATCTTGGGATTCATCTAATTAGAAAATTAGTTGGTGAATTTTACCTATGACCATAAATGATATATATATTCTAAGGAGTCTACTTTATATCCATTTTTGMTGTAAAATTTGTAAGCTGTAAGGTTATCAAATTGAGATATAATTTTAATTTGGTTTTGATTATTTTGTAAAGTAACTTCTTCTATTTTTTGTAATAAAGCTGTTCCTATCCCCATTTCCCTATGTCTTTCTGAGGTTGCTATTAAACCTATTTGATGAAATCCATCTTTCTTTTTWAAAGTTACAAAACCAATAATTTCATCATTTTTTTCATAAACAAAAACATAATCGGCTAATTTGCCATTTAGACTATTTTGGATCCATAGCGTATATAATTCTTCAAATCGATGAGATAACTTAGGGTCTAATTTAAATCTTGAGTATAAACCACTGGCGATTGCTAGATCTACTAATTCTTTCGTTAAGCCTCCTTTATACTCTTTTACAGCTGGAGTTAAGTTTTTATGATCATTAGATATCGTTTTAACAAATGTTACCTTTTTGTCATAACAGGGTATTTTAGTTGTTAAAAGTTCGTTTTCAGAATGAACATATATCAAATCAAAAGACGTATTGCTTAAGGACAGTTTTTCATCTTTGTTTATTAAACTTCCAACTTCAATTCCAAAAAAATCAGAATCCCAATCTAATCTCATTATTTTTTGATTCTTTTTCATAAATTAAGCTTTTCCGAAATGATAAAAGTTGGTCTTTCCTTTACTTTGTCAAAAGTCTTACCTAGGTAAGTTCCTATTATTCCTAATATAAAAATAATTAAACCTGATAAAAACCAAATAGAGATAATTATACTAGCAAACCCAAGAACAAGGATTTCATTATTTAGATATTTATAAATATATACAAGTCCAGCAATAAAAGAAAGTACAGCAATACTTATTCCTAAACGAATTGTTAGTCTTAGTGGTTTGTCCGAAAAAGAAATAATGTTGTCAATAGCTAACGTAATGAGTTTTTTCCATGAATAAGAAGATTCACCTTCTGCTCTAGAGCTGTGTTCTACATTTACTTTCGTACTATTATATCCTACCCATTGAACCATAGTTGGAAAAAACCTAACATGATCTTTCATAGAAAGAATAGAGGCAACCACTTTCTGATGATATATACCAAAATTAGCAATGGTTGGGTCTTGTTTGCTATTTGTTAAGTAACCGAAAATTTTGTAAAATATTTTTGAAGATATTTTTTTAAAGAAGCCATCTTGTCTTAATTCTCTTTTGGCGTATACAATATCATAACCTTCGATAGCTTTATTATATAATTTTGGTATTTCTTCAGGTTGATCCTGTAGATCACAATCCATTACGATTACCCATTCTCCAACGGCATTATTTAGTCCGGCGGTTATTKCATAATGTTGGCCAAAATTTCGACTTAGCTTAATTCCTTTTACATTTTTATTTTTAGTACATACAGTTTCTATAACTTCCCAGGAGTTATCTGGACAACCGTCTTCAACAAGGATGATTTCATAAGTATCAAAGACTTCTGATAATACGCTCTCTAATCTTTCTACAAGTTCATGAATAAGATTTTGAGCTTTATAAACCGGACTTACTATTGATATTTTCAAATGTTTTTTTATGTTAAGGTAACTATTTTTTTAAATTATTAAATTAATCAACTTATTTTTATTTGATTTATGAAAAAGACTTAAATACTTCTGAAAAATAATTAAATTTAAGTTTTTTAAGTTATAACCAATCAATAAATGATCCCATTCAACAAACCCTACATGACTGGCGATGAGCTGTATTATATTAAAGATGCAGTATCAAAGATGAAAATTTCTGGTAATGGATATTATACCAAAAAATGCCATTCTTATTTTAAAGAGAAAGCTAGTTTTCGAAATTGTTTGTTAACATCTTCCTGTACAGATGCTTTAGAAATGGCAGCAATTCTAGTAGATATAAAAGCTGGAGATGAGGTGATTATGCCATCTTATACTTTTGTGTCTACGGCAAATGCATTTGTATTGCGAGGAGCTAAAATTGTGTTTGCAGATTCCTATGAAAATAATCCTAATATAGATGCAAATTCATTAGAAAATTTAGTAACTGAAAAAACTAAGGCGATTGTAGTTGTCCATTATGCGGGTATTGCTTGTGATATGGACATTGTTATGGATCTTGCTAACAAATACAATTTATTTGTAATAGAGGATGCAGCTCAAGCCATTGATTCTTATTATAAGGGTAAACCATTAGGTACTATAGGACATTTAGCTGCTTTTTCTTTCCATGAAACTAAAAATATCATTTCAGGAGAAGGCGGAATGTTAGTTGTTAATGATGAAAGATTTGATGCCAGAGCTGAGATCATATGGGAAAAAGGGACCAATCGTTCTGCGTTTTTTAGAGGTGAAGTGGATAAATATTCTTGGGTAGATGTAGGATCTTCATTTTTGCCCTCGGATGTTACTGCAGCTTTTTTGTATGCCCAATTAGAAAACTTACAAAAAATACAATCGAGAAGAAAAACACTTTGGAATAATTATTATGATAATTTAAAGGTGCTTGAAGAAGAAAAATTGATAAAACTACCTGAAATACCTGATTATGCTACGTGTAATGGTCATTTATTTTATATAGTTTGTAACTCTCTAGAACAAAGGAGTAAATTGATTTCATTTTTATATGATAATAATGTTTGTTCAGTTTTTCATTATCTATCACTTCATAAAAGCCCTTTTTATTTGGATAGGAATGAATATGTAGAATTGCATAATTGTGATATTTTTTCTGATCGGTTATTGCGGTTACCTTTATTTTATGAATTACATGTAGGGGATCAAAATAAAATAGTGGATCTTATAAAAACATTTTTTGATAGAAAGGAACAAGTATGATATCTGACTTTTTAAGCAAAAATATATATCGAACAGCATTTATATTTTGTTCGATTTTTATTGGATTGTTGATGACTTTTTTAAGTCAGGATTATGGACCTTTAGAAGACACAAAAATTCATCAGGATCATGGTGTGCGTATATTAAATTACTTCAAAGGAGTAGATGAATTGGCGTCACTGAGTCCGGTTGATGAAAATGGGAAGTATATTGACGTTGCATTAAGTAAGGATAATGAAAATCGTGGGATGAATGGTTTTGGTGGTTTTTTTGATTTATTAACCAATTTTCTGCATCAGTATTTTGAAGACGTTAATGTTTACACTTTTAAAAACCTTATCAATTCCGTTTTTGGTTTCCTTTTGTTTCTTTTTTGCGGATTGATAGGAAAAGAAATTGGTAATTGGAAAACCGGGATGTTGGCTTTGTGTTTTGCGGTATTATGTCCAGTGTTTTTTGGATACGCTATGAATAACCCTAAAGATAT
This sequence comes from Aquimarina litoralis, assembly GCF_019295435.1. Taxonomy (GTDB): domain Bacteria; phylum Bacteroidota; class Bacteroidia; order Flavobacteriales; family Flavobacteriaceae; genus Aquimarina; species Aquimarina litoralis_A. Next base: position 37,026 of record NZ_WEKL01000034.1, on the reverse strand, counting down.
ACCTGCTGCTGCATTTTATATGTTTTCCTTATATCATATTATCAAATTAATAAAAGAACTGCCTAAAATTAGTTTAAAGAGAGCCTTTTTTTTAATTGTAAATATTTCTTTGCTAATCAATATTAGAGTTATTGGTTTAATGACAATAGGTTATTTAGTGCTAGCTGTTTTTTTATGGTGGTTTTTAGAAAATTATGAATCGAAATTCACAAAAATAGACAAAAAAGCTACATTGGTTTTGTTAGGAAAAACAATAGGGGTTTCAATACTTTCTTATTTGGCGGTAAGTATTTTCTGGCCATATGCACAAACAAACCCTTTAAAAGTTCCAGTGGAGATTTTATTTAAAATGGGTGAGTTTAGAGGTTTTGAAAATTTACAGTTGTTTGAGGGCGAATGGAAGAGTAGTTTTGAAATGCCTTGGTATTATGCCATAAAAAACCTGTTTATTATTATGATGCCATTACATGCATTTCTAGGTTTCTTTTTGATACCATTACTGTATTTTAAAGAAACCAAACAAAATATACTCAAACTTTCGATGGTTTTATTTGCATCAGTATTTCCAATGATCTTGATAATTATTGCAAATCCAAATAGCCACGACGGTTCTAGACAGTTCATGTTTTTGGTATTACCTATGGTTATTTTAAGTGCAGCTAGTTGGTATAAATTATTCAGTATGATTCCTACTAAAAATATAGTCAGAATTGTTTTTGGTTGTATGGTATTTCTGATGTTACAGCCTTTGAAATTTATGATACAATACCATCCATTGCAAGCATTGTATTTTAGTCCAATCATTGGTGGTGTGTCTGGAGCATTTGGTAATTATGAGATTGATTATTACGGTGTGGCGGCAAAATCTGCTGTGGATTGGTTGTCAGAAAATGTAGGAGACAAGAATAATCCTCCAAAAGTGCGAATGTATTATGGTAGTCAAACCAAATTTAATTATCGAGATGAGAAAGAAACTGGTCTGAAATATATCGAGGATAGAAGGCATTCGCTAGATTGGGATTATTCTATCGTTTTATTGGCAGAAGGAAAATATAATAAAGATCATCTCAATGTTAACTGGTCAAAAGACCATACAATTCATGAAATAAGAATTGATGATGTTGCTATATGTTTTATCCTCAAAAATCATAAAGATTTAAATAGACATATTTCAGAACTTAAGTTAGAATTACAAAAAAAAGCTTCTTCAAATGGATATGGACAGTTGGCAATTTTAGAATATGATAAAGGGAATTATTTTAAAAGTATAGATGCTTTGAACGAATCCGTTAGATTAGATCCTTACAATTTTATTGCATTTAATAATTTATGTTCGACATATAATCAACTATTGATGTTTGATGAAGCTAAAATTGCTTGTGAAAAAGCTTTGTTAATTAAATCAGACTTTGGATTGGCAAAAAATAATAGGAGTTTAGCTATACAAGGTATCCAAAAAAGGAAAGCTAAAAATTTTACGGTAAAAGAATATAACTTTATTAGTGACAATTATTATAAAATAGGATATCAAAGAAAAAGTATTCTTGCCATTGAAGAGTTGCTCGAGAAAGATCCGAATAATGCTGTAGCATATAACAATTTATGTACTTCTTATATTAGATTAGGTCTTTATGATAAGGCTATAGAAGCATGTAATCGAGCAATAGAAATTGCTCCTGATTTTCAAATGGCAAAAAACAATCTTAAATGGGCCGAAGAGAGTCAAAAAAATAAGTAAGAAGTGAAGTTCTTTTACTTAATTTAAATTATAGAGTTTCTGTGAATATTTTAATTTCAAATAGGTATAGAGGATATGTAGATATAACATTAGGTTTGATAGTCCTGTATGGTATATTATATCATTATACTGCACTTATTACTTTAATTACCGATTCTTACTATCCAGTAAAAAGCGATGAATTTTTATATTTCATAAATACAGAATCTTACATTTTAAATGATACACTTAGAGCAGCATTGACATTTACGGGAAACGGTAGCCCTGTTTTTGGGACTGATTCACATGGTTTTGGATATCCGTTAATGCATGGTTTTATAGGTGAAGTTTTTGGATGGGGACATCTTAATTTCATTTATTTTAATTTTATTATAGTATTAGTAGCTATTTTTTTTATAGCAATAATGCGATCCATTTCACTCAATCAAAAGTTATGGATAACATGTATCATACTCTTATTTCCTTTTTTTCCTATATTCTCTTTCACCTATATGCAGGAAATAATTCACGTCTTTATAGGGATATTGATGAGCATATTATTATATAATATCTATAAGAAGAATGATAACATAATCTATATATCAATTTTTATTGGTATTACCATTGCTGCTGGTTTTTTTCGTCTGTTATGGCTTTTTTGGTTAATAGGACTAATTCCGTTGGCAAAAACAAAACCTGAATTTGTAAAATATGGACTGATATTCGTTTTTGGTGTTATACTTTCTTTTGTTTTTGTTAAGTTATTTGCTGAACCAGTTTCAAATTATTTCACTTCTGTCATAAACTTATTAACCAAAGGTGAAATTATAGAGGCGATTAGTTCTGTGGTGAATCATTTTTTTAAGAATCTTAGGCTTTATTTTTTTGAAGATGATGTTACGATAATTTATACTTCTATAAAGTATATCAATTTTGGACTTGTAGCTTACTTTTCTTTTGATGCAATTAAAGATAGAAACAGATTGTCTATGGCAATTGCGTTAATCGGAATTATAAATTTTTTGTTACTATTTTTTTTGTACGATGCTTTTGCATGGAGAGAAATTAGAACCTTATCTCCATTGTTCTATTTTCATGTTATTTTTATAGTGTTAAAATTAAATAATATTGGGAAGTATGTATTAGTGACAGGTTTATGTTGTTTGTTTTTTCTAACATTAAAAACTTCCAATAGAGTTATTTCAGAGAGAAATAGCGTTGATGTACAAAATTTGAATAAGCAAAAAAAAATATACAGTGAGATTGCAGAAAAAGTTCCAGATAATAGTACTATTTTATTGGCTTATTTACCACAGGATTTTTCTTTAGATTTACTTAGTTTGCCATTGCGTAATACTAATAATTCACCTATTCGTTACATTGTGCAATATCAAAAAGTTAAAATTGGGAAGTATGATTATATTCTGAGTAGACCAGGAGCCAATGTGCCTAATAAAAAGGTTATCGAAAATAATTTGTACGCTCTTTTTGAAAAAAAATAGTCAATATTTTTATACGAACTATTACCAAAAAAAATAAATAATATGGTAGTTAAAAATATCTTTGAATCAAAAGTAATTGATCGAATAGTGGTGTTTACACTGTTTTTTATTCTTTTTTGGTTTATCATAAAATACCTTCCTGCAGATATGAAGCTTCATATTGATGCAATTGTTAGAGTAAATAATGGGCAAGAGTCTTATTCCCCACATTTTTTGTTCTTTTTTATAGTTAATTTTCTTTCTTTTTTTTCCAATAATATTTCTTTAATGATTTTTGTTACAGCAGTAGTTTTAGCATTGGCAAGTCTTGGTAAATATTTAATAACAGATAGAATGATTTCAGATGTTGGGTTAGGTATTCAGGAAAAGTATAAGGCTACTGTAATTAAAATGATTTCTTTTGCATTGCTGTTCTGTTTTGCAATTCCGGATGTTTATAGCTTTTTTGTTTTAAAAATGATGTATTTAGGGAGAACCCCATCTATGGTTTGGCATAATTCTACCATTATAACCGTTTTTCCCTTTGCAATACTTCTTTTTTGGAAGCAATTAAGAATATTTGATAACAATTATGAAAAGTTGTTTCATAAGGATATTATGATAGTATCTCTACTGGTTATTATAAATATATTAATTAAACCTTCTTTTGTTTTTGTGTATATTCCGGTTACTGCTCTTTTTATTCTTAAGCACTTTGATATTCGTAATTATAAAGATTTTTTAATTAAAATTTTTCCAATTGTACTGGGGGCTATCGTAATTTTAATTCAATTCATTAGTATTTATTACAATACATCAGAATCTTTAAAAGTGGATAACAATTCTATAGCAATTGGGACTCCATTTGAGTTTATTAGGAATTTTATTCCAAGTTGGTATATACCTTTTGCTTTTATATTCTCTTTTGCTTTTCCGATTATTGTTGCTTCCCTTTATAAGGAGATTTTGAAATATCTCCCTTTTGTATATTCAGTATATCTAGCTATTTTCGGAATTTTGGTAAGTGCTTTTTTTATAGAAGATGGATCAAGAAAGTTTCACGGTAATTTCACTTGGCAAAATATAGTTTGTGCTTATATGGTTTTTTTAAGTACTGTTCTTTTTTTAGTGTCTAAGCATTCGGAAAAGAGAGATTTTTCTAGGAAGATGTTTATCGTTTGGGGTGTTTTGCTACTACACTTTTTATCAGGTGTTTTGTATCTGTTTAAAATGTATTTTACGGGATCATATATCTAAGAAAATTTCATCTAGTTATTTTTCTTAGCTTTAAGAGCATTTAAATTGTTTTTCGCTAATTGAAAATTTGGATCAATTGTTATTGCTTTTTCGCAATGTTTTATTCCTTTTTCATATTGTCCTATTTCTCCATATGCATAGCATAAATTATTATGGGCAATTTTATTATTTTGATTGATTGTTAATACTTGTAGATTTATAGTTATGCTCTCGTTATATTTTTTATTAACCATATAATTGATACCCAATTGAATTAATTCATTTTCTTTTTTAGGTTGTTCTTCTTTGGATATGGTAGAAACTGGATCGTTCTTAATTTTTTCTTCAACTTCACTTTTACTTTTTGAAAACAATATTATAAATACTATAAAAGGAATAATTAATAAGCTAAAAAACTCAATAATCGTTGGTGCCTTTTTATTAAAAAAATTAATCTTCATACTTTGTTTTAATAATGTTGATGTTGTACTAAAATAATATTAAAATATAGAAAATCCAGTAAGAGTTGTTAATCTTTCTAATGCAAACATACCTAATTCAGAATTTCCTTTAGGATTTAGTTGAGGACTCCATGTAGTAACTGCATATTGACCTGGATGTATTGCTGCAATTCCACCACCAACACCACTTTTGCCTGGCAAACCTACTCTAAAACTAAATTCTCCGGCTTCATCATAAAATCCGCAGGTTTGCATAATAGCATTAATTCTTTTTACTTTCCGTTTAGAAATAATTTGAGTGTCATCAAACAGCGTTTTACCAGAATTAGCATAAATCATAAAGGCAGTTGCTAATTCTTTGCAAGACATCTCGATAGCACACTGAAAAATATAGAGATCCAATACTTTTTCAATATCGTTTTTAATATTGCCAAAGGATTTCATTAGATTTAATAAAGAAGCATTTCTATGACTAAATTTTTTTTCGGATTGGAATACTTTAGGATTGATATCAATTTCCTTATTATCAGAAATAGTCCGAATAAGTTCTAGAAACTTCTCTTTAGGATCGTCTACAATAGAAATTAATATATCCGCTATCACCAGAGCACCTGCGTTGATCAATGGGTTTCGCGGAATTCCATTTTCATATTCCAATTGTACTAAAGAATTGAAAGGATCTCCAGAAGGCTCAACATCAACGCGTTTGAACAATTCATCATCTTCAAGTAATGACATTGCCAATGTTAATGAAAATACTTTAGAAATACTTTGAATAGAAAACCGTTCGTTTTGATCTCCAAAACCATAATGTCCAGAATTAATGCAATAAAGATGCATTCCAAATTTATTGGGATTAATTTTAGCTAACTCAGGAATGTAAGAAGCAACATTACCATTAGATTTTTTATGAAAAGCTTCTTTTTCAATACTGTTTAAGATCTTCTGATATTCCATATAAATAGTTAGTTTAAGTCAGCTAAAAAACTACCAGTAGCTATTTCATAAGGAGTTTTATTTTGTTCAAATACTCTAGCAGATAGATTGCCTTCAAGCGATATTTGATCTCCATTTATTTTTAACCAACTTCCTTCTCTTAAACCTACAACAGGTTGAGGATTTAAATGATGAAATTCTTTAATGCGAGTTTCTCGGGTTTCCCCTTTATGAGTGGAGTTGGGATCAGGATCTAAATAATGCGCATTTATGTTAAAAGGAAGTATTCCTAAGGTTTTGTGGCTTGGTGGATGTACAATAGGCATATCATTTGTAGTTTGCATCGTGAGACCACAAATATTACTTCCTGCACTTGTTCCTAAATATGGTACACCTTGATTAATTGCCGTTTTTAAAGAAGGTAAAACTTCATTTCTATATAACTGATCTACAAGTAAAAAGGTGTTTCCTCCTCCAGTGTAAATACCTTGGGTATTTTCAAAAGCTTCATTTACAGAAGAAAACATATGTATGCCCAGTACTCGTTTATTTATTTTCTTGAAAATGTTATTTACCCCAATGGTATACTCATCATGAGAAATTCCTCCAGGACGCGCATAGGGAATAAATAATATTTGATCAGCATCTTTGAATAGTTCTATTAAAGTTTCAAATAAATATTCTAAAGGACCACTACCATGAATTGTAGATGTACTTGCTATGATACAGTTTCTCATAAAATTATTTTTTGTAAAAGTAGTTTAACGTTTTCTTATAAAGAAATCTTCTGAGGATATTGAAAAAATATAGTATCTTGAATACGAAGAAATGTAATTGCACCAACTATGAAAATGAAATTATCCCTACTTTTTATATTCCTTATTGTTACTAGTTCGATTGCTCAAATTACTTCAAGAGTTATGATTGATGGAAGAATAAGTGCGCCAATTGGAGATGACGTGGAAGGAGTTGTAGTGTATAACCTAACTACAAAAAAAGGAACGATTACAGATGGCGATGGTAATTTTAGAATTAGTGTAGGAACTAATGATAAGATAGAAGTTATTGCGATGCAATATCAAAAATTTGTTGTATTAGTCGATAAAGGGGTGTTGGATAATAGAAGATTAAATATTTTCTTAAATGAATCTGTTAATTTATTAGAAGAAGTGATTGTTACTCCTTATGATTTATTAGGTAACGTGACTATAGATGTAAAAAAAATAAATGTTGCCGAAAGTGGAGTAGATGAGGTAGCCAAGTTAACTTCTTCTAGAATTAATGATACTGATTATAGTTGGACCCAAGATGAGCTATCAGAGCTGGATAACAAAGTTTTTTTAGAAGATAGAATGATTTATGGATTAAACTTTGTCAATCTTTTTAGAGAAGTGTTTCAGAAAACGAATAAAAAAGATAATAAGATTCCAGCGGATATTGATGTGAAAGTGAGAAAAATGTATGATGATGAGTTTTTTAAGACAAATCTAGCTTTAGAAATGGATCAGATCAATGATTTTATATTTTTCGCGGAAGAGAATGGTCTTAATACCACATATTTAGAGGAAGGAAATGAGTTGAATCTAATAGAATTTTTAGTCTCTCAAAGCAAAGTCTATAAAGGACGTAACTAGTAACACTCTTTTCTTTTCGCAACATTTTTAGGAAATTTTCGTCTTTGGATTAGTTGATTGAATTTTGAAAATATTTCAAGTTTGGTCATAAACTAATTCAATATATGATCAAAATACTACCTTTCTTTATACTTATTTTTTTTGCGTTTCATTTTTCTTTTGGACAAAATACAAGACTCAAAGGGACTATTGTTGCAGATTCATTACAAGGTTTTGCAATTAATATTGTAAACTACACCAAAAAAATAGGAACAACTAACGATCAAAGTGGATTCTTTGATATTCCTGCATCTGCGAATGACTCTATTATTTTTTCATCGGTTCAGTATAAAGTTGTTTCTATAATCGTATCCGAAGATGATCTTGATAAAGAAACTTTTAAAATTAAATTATTTCCTGTAATTCAAAAATTAGATCAAGTCAATGTTAGTAATGTGAAACTTTCCGGAGATATAACAAAAGATGCTAAAGATATTCAGATAAAACCACACATAGATAATAGAGTACTAGGATTGCCCGTTAGAAATATAAAACAACCTACTCTGGAGGTTAGGAGGATATATACAGCAAGTTCTGGACCTGTAGATTTGTTATTAAATACTTTAAATGGAAGGTTGAAAAAATTAAAAAAGCTAAAAGAACTTGCGGATTTAGAAAGTCTTATCGAAAAAGGAGAAAGAGCTTTTGACACTACCTTTTTTACTGAAGATTTAGGATTACCAGAAAATCTGATTTCTGATTTTGTATATTATTGTTCTGAAGATGAGTATTTCGAGAATTTATTAGAAAACACGAAAAGGTTGTCATTACTGGAGTTCTTTCAGAAAAAATCTAAAGAATACAAAGTGCATAAAGAAATTGACTGACATTTATTTTTTTACAATAAAGATTTTTTGGCACGGTATTTTATGCCAAAATAGTACATTTACGACTTTCTAAAATAAGAGAAATTGAAGAAACAATTATTTATAGTATCAGTACTTGTAATTTCATTATGTTCATTTAACGTGTTACATAAGTTTTATGTGAGCGTAACCCAGATAGAATTCAACGAGGAGGAACAATCATTGCAAATAATCTCCAGAATTTTTATCGACGACATTGAAAAAGTGTTGAGAGAACGTTATGACGAAAAACTTGAATTACAATCTAAGCAGCAAGAAACAAAGGTTGATCAATATCTAAATACCTATTTAAAACAAAAGCTAAGAATTACTGTTGATGGAGAAGAAGTATTCTTTAGTTTTTTAGGTAAAGAGTATGATAATGATTTGGTATTGTGTTATCTGGAGGTTGAGAATGTTTCATCCTTCGAAACTATCAAAGTTTCTAACCTGGCATTAATGGATTTCTTTGAAGAACAGCAAAATATAATACATGTTAAGAAAGGAAAAAAACGAAAAAGTTTGATCTTAGAAAAAGAAAGGGATCAAGGGATGTTAAAGTTTAGTGAATAAATGACTAAACTTTTAAAAAACAATTATTTTGCGGATTATTACTTAACACAATTACACTTCTAATGAAAAAAATTCTCTTTATTCTCTCGATTACTTTTTTGGTATCTGGAACGGGATTGTATGCACAGAATCAGGGTTCTAGTGAAAAAGCTAGAGAGCTAGGGCATACAAACGAAAACAAGTTTAAGCAAATGTATGATGAGTTTGCGACACCAAATATGTATAGAACAGCATCAGGAGCACCTGGATCTGCTTATTATCAGCAACAAGCGGATTACAAAATGGATATTGAGCTTGATGATAAGAATAAAAAACTTACCGGAAAAGAAACCATTACGTACACAAATAATTCACCTGATAACTTAGAGTTTCTTTGGGTGCAATTGGATCAAAATATGAGATCCAGAAAATCTAAGACTCCGTTAATTCAGCCAACAGGTGTTGATGCGGCAGATCCACCACAAAGATTTGTTGGTAAATACTTAGGAAAGCCTTTTGATGGAGGGTTTAACATAACTTCTGTTAAAGATGCTTCAGGAAAGCCTCTAGAGTATACTATCAATGCTACAATGATGCGAGTTGAGATGCCTAAAGATTTAGTGCCAGGAGGGAAGTTTGTGTTTTCTATAGATTGGTGGTATAATATAAACGATCATGTAAACGGAAGAGGTAGATCTGGCTATGAAGAGTTTGAAGATGGAAATAGAGCCTACGTAATTGCTCAGTTTTATCCAAGAATGGCGGTTTATAATGATGTTGAAGGATGGCAAAATCATCAATTCTGGGGTAGAGGAGAATTCGCACTTCCTTTTGGAGATTTTGAAGTAAATATAACAGTTCCTTCCGATCATATTTTAGATGCTACAGGAGTTTTAGTAAATAGAAAAGAAGTGTTTACTAAGGAAATGATGAATCGTTATGACAAGGCTAAAAAATCATATGATAAACCTGTACTTATTGTAACACCAGAAGAAGCAGAAGCCAAAGAAAAATCATTCTCTGAGAGTAAAAAAACTTGGAAACTTCGCGCTAAAAACGTGAGAGACTTCGGATTTGCAACTTCAAGAAGATTTATCTGGGACATGATGGCCGTGAAAATTGGCGGTAAAGATGTTATGGCTGTTTCAATGTATCCTAAAGAAGGAAACCCATTATGGGAAGATTGGTCGACTAAAGTTGTTGCAAGTACATTGAAGTCTTATAGTAGAATGACTTTTGATTATCCGTATCATAAAGCTATTTCTGTACATGCGAAGAATCAAGGAATGGAATACCCAATGATTTGTTGGAATTACGGAAGACCAGATAAAAAAGGTAATTTTAGTGATCGTACCAAATTCGGGATGATGAGTGTAATTATTCATGAGGTAGGTCATAACTTTTTCCCAATGATCGTAAACAGTGATGAGCGTCAATGGACTTGGATGGATGAAGGTTTAAATACTTTTGTACAGTATGTTGCAGAACAAGATTTTGGAGAATGGTATCCAGATGCTGTTGCACCACTAAAAAGTTATCCATCTAGAAGAGGACCTGCAGCTAAGATTGTTCCTTATATGAGTGGAGACCAGAGTTTTATTTCTCCGATCATGTCTCAGTCAAATAATATACACCAATTTGGAGCCAATGCTTACGCAAAACCAGCTACTGGACTAAATATCCTTAGAGAGACAGTTATGGGAAGAGATCTTTTTGATTATTCATTTAGAACCTACTCTCAAAGGTGGATGTTCAAACATCCAACTCCTGAAGATTTCTTTAGAACAATGGAAGATGCATCTGCAGTTGATTTAGATTGGTTTTGGAGAGGTTGGTTCTACACTACTGATTATACCGATATAGGTGTTACAGATGTAAAGAAATATGTTGTATCTAAAGAGCCAAATCAAAGAGCGAAAGATTTTGCAGCAGCAAGAGGCGCTAACATTGAAGATTTTGGTCCACTAGTGTTCATGGTAGAAGAAGGAAGTGATGAGTATGAAACTATAAAGAAAAATGGTAACATCATAGATGATGCTAAGACCTTAAAAGAATATTTAGTAGATAACTTTTCTGTTGAAGAAAGAGAAGTACTTAAAGAACCAAAATATTTTTATGAGATTACATTCGAAAAACCAGGAGGTCTAGTAATGCCATTGATTGTAGAATATACATATGAAGATGGAACTTCTGAAACGGTTACATATCCAGCAGAAATATGGAGAAAGAATGATGCTTCAGTTCGGAGAGCAGTTGCTTCTGAAAAAGCGATTTCTAAAATCGTAGTAGATCCAAATCAAGAAACTGCTGACATAGATACTTCTAATAATAGCTGGCCTAAAAGGAAAAAACTAGGAAAGTTTGATAAATTTAAAAGTAAAGTAAAAGGTCAATAAGTTAAAAAACCTTTAAATCAAAATTTTAAAGCCGTTCGTAGTGTCGAACGGCTTTTTTGTATACATTATTGTAGTTATATTTGCAGGGATATGATAACAATACCTTTATTCATAAGCGGAACTGAAATTGCATTTATAGTATTTATTCTTGTAATGGTTTTTGGTGCAGATAAAATCCCTGAAATAGCTCGCGGTTTAGGTAAAGGTATGCGTATCGTTAAAGACGCTACTAATGATATCAAATCTGAGATCACTAAAAGTGCAGAAAAACATGGAATAGATACAGAACTTCCTAATTCCATAACATCCGATATTAAAAAAGAAATCACTCAGGCGAAAAATGATATTGAAGATGTAACCGGCTCCATAAAACGGAAATTATAAGTTTTTAAAGCTTGTATTTTGTTGTTTCTTTAAAATTTACCATGCAATTTTTTCATTATCACAAAAAATAACCCAGTTTTTTGAGGTTATCTTATGTTGTAGTATTTTTCCTTAAAACCCTTGTAAACATTGGTAGTTAGCACCTCATCTTAGTCCTATGCAAGCATAGGATCGTTATTTTTTTTAAGATTCTTTCAAAAAAAAGTATCATTATTTAGATAATATTTAATAAATTGGTACTGAAATTAACTAAATGGTAATTATTTGATATTTTAAGAATAAACTATACTTAAAGATCAAATTCACACAAACTCATTAATCTTATACTAAAATGAAAAAAATTATTCCTCTAGTTTTAGGGCTTTTCCTCGTTGTCTCTTGTTCTAAAGACGATCCTACAGAAGTAATAGAAGAAAATCAAGTATCACAGAAGATTTTATCTATTGACGAAATCAACTCTTTTATAGAAAATAAACTAAAAGAAAATGGAGATTTGGACTGGGCTAAAGATGCTTCATCACAAATATTGTATAGCGCAGTAATGCATGGAGGCGAGGTTCTTACTATAGGGTTTGGACAAAAGGGAGAAAGCTTTATTGAGGGTGCGCAAAGATCTTCCCGATTGAACGGAATTGTAGAAGATATTTATAATACTGTACAAATTAGTGAAGGAACAAAAAAATCAGATATTCAGGTATTTGAAGACAATACGTTAAATGTATTAGATGTTCACATAACTAAATTAGAAACTATAGAAGAACTTTTAGCGATGGATAATATTCGCTATTTAGAACCTAATGGATACGGTTTCTATTTAGAAGAAGAAGTACAGCAGAAGTCTGCTGGATGTTCACAAAATGGTCAATCTATTAATAGTGCAGATTACAGTGTGATTTCTCCTAATGCAAGAGTTCCATGGAATTATAATATTCATAACATACCTCAAGCTTGGAATTATAGTACTGGAGCTGGTATTACTGTAGGTTTAATTGACAGTGGAGTATCTGCAAATCAAAATCTTTTAGGAAACGGTTTTAATGATGGCGCTTCTAACGGAAGAAGTATTCAAAAAGTCGGGACTTATATTGACTCTTTTTGGTGGTGGTCTAATAATATTGATGGACCAAATGATAAATGTGGTCATGGTACGCAAATGGCTTCTATAATTGCTTCTCCTCGTAATAATGACTTTATGCCAATGGGAGTTGCATACAATTGTAATTTAATTTCTTATAGAGGAACTTCAGATGTAGTTTTAGAAGATTATCACGAACGTAAAGGGGTGAGTAATGCCTTAAAACAATTAGGTAATAACGGAAATGTAAAAATAATTTCTATGTCTATAGGATATCCTTGGTCAATTGGAAATGTAAAAGATGCGGTTAAATATGCTTATGGAAAAGGAAAAATGATTGTAGCTGCAGGAGGAACTTCTACAACATTTACAAATTGGTACGGTGTTATTTTTCCGGCTAGTATGAATGAAACTGTTGCAGTTACAGGATTAAAAGACAACGGATATAACAGATGTAATATTTGCCATGATGGAAGTAAAATTGACTTTACCATAGTGATGCAGAGAGCTAATGATTCTAATAGAAATGTGCCGGTTTTAGGATTTAATAATGGAGATCAGTCATATGTAGGTGGATCTTCAGCTGCAACCGCTGCTACCGCAGGTATTGCCGCTTTGGTTTGGGCTCGTAATCCAAGTATGACCAGAGCTCAAGTATTGGATAAATTAAAAAGAGCAGGAGAGTTTTACCCAAATAGAAATAACAAATTTGGATACGGAAATATAGATGCTTTAAAAGCTGTACAATAACATATGAATTAGCAATTGTAGTTACTAATACATGTTAAAAGTGGGGTCTATTTGTTTAGATTCCACTTTGTTATAATACTCTACTAACCGTTAATCCGTCTCTTATTGGTAACAATACGGTTTCTACTCTTTTATCTTCTACCAATAATTTATTGTATGTTAACAAGGCTTTTGTGGACAGATCATCTTTCGCTATTGGTTCAATGACTTTTCCACTCCAAAGAACATTATCTGATAAAATGATCCCTCCAGAATTCATCTTTTCGATGATTAACTCAAAATATTTAGGATAATTCGGTTTGTCGGCATCAATAAAAACTAAGTCAAATTGTAGATCTAGAGCAGGAATGATTTCTGTTGCATCTCCAATGTGTTGGAATATTTGAGAACCATAAGGTGAAAGGTTAAAGTATTTTCGCTGAAAATCTTCTAGCTCTTCATTAACATCTATCGTATGTAATACACCATCTTTTTTCATACCTTCTGCCAGACATAATGCAGAATACCCAGTATAGGTTCCAATTTCTAAAATGTGTGTTGGATTGATTAGTTTGGAGAGTATGCTCAATACTCTACCTTGATAAGGACCACTTAGCATTCGTGGTTGTAATATTTTTTGATACGTTTCACGAGTTAGTTTCTGTAGTAGTTCTGGTTCCTGTTGCGTGTGATTCACAACATAGGTATCAAGTGCTTCTGGAATGAAGTGCATATTTTCAAACTTTCTGCAAAGCTAGAATTTCTAGGGCCAAATAAAAAATAGATCCTACAATATTAAGTAGGATCTATAAACCATAAATACCAGTTTTATTTATCGCATACCCTGACAGGTAGCTCCTGCTCCGTTACAACGTGTACCAGCATTATTCAACGCATCATTGATAGATTCGGCTGCAAAGGTGAACCATCCTGATGCTGGATTATCCACAAAACCACAATAGCATGCAAACACCCTACTTTCACCAGCTAACCCTAAGCTCGCTTTGATGTTTTTTTGTGCTGTTTTATTTAATATTTTTATGCCTTTTGTCTGTAATAAATTATGTTTCATTTTTAGAAATATTTTGTTTTATTAAAAAATATGATATCCTACTCTTTAAAGGATTTTCGGATTCCTCCTGTATTTACTATTTTAAAATTTCTGATAAATCCATAACACTGTATTCTCTTGGTAGTTCATACCCATTGATAAAAATTGTAGGCGTATGATCTATATGTTCATTCGTACACCAGGTACTCATTTCCTGTATTTCTTGATCGAGAATGGAGGTGTTCTGATATGTTGGATTTTCATTAGTTAAGTTCTGAAGCTTTTTGTCTTTTAGAGCATACCATGTATTTAGTGTGTTTTTAAGAGTTTTTGGTTGAGTTTTTAAGGATAAAAAATGTTTTACAACATGGGTATTAGGATCATTTATATTATTACTTACGGCAAATATGATTTGTAGATTAATAAGCCCTTCGTCTAATAATTTTTCTAAAACAGGATGTGCTTGAGCACAAGGGTTACAATAAGGATTACAAACTTTTATTACATTAACTAATGCGTTTTTTGATTCGAACCTAATACCTAATTCGTTTGGTGTAGATTGTACTTTCCTTGATCTTATTAGTAATTCATTAAAAACATTCTTATTGTATTTAATTCTTTTTAGACTTCTCTTGTATAAATTAATTTGTTTTGTTTTTAAAAGAAGAGGTTGTATTAGTTTCCAAACTAATATTGAGGTTAAAAACAAAGTAAAGAATACGGGTAGTGTAGAAGTTTGAAAAGAGTTGTAATGAAATTTACTAACTAAACTAATTATGATTTCACCTAGTAAAACAAGTTGTAGTCCAATACAGAATTTGCACCATCTTTTAATTATGATAGCCTGATAATAAACAGATAAAATTACTATTGGTATAGCAAGTAAACTAAGATTTGTTAGCCATGATAATATAGAGGGAGATAATCCATAAATCCATGTGTATGAAAGGCTGGCAAAAAAGTAAGAAACCCCAAGTGTACTTAAGCGAATGTTTCCATAGAAAATAGTTGCTTGTTTAGAATTGAGTACTAGATTACAATCTACTTTTTTTCCACCTGAGCATAGACTTTGTAATGTTGGGTTATATTCGTCAAATTCGAAATATAAAATTGTTACAGCAATTGCGAATCCAATCAGTTTTATAGTAAGATATAAGATGCTATTTAGATTATATAGGAAACTATTTAATGTATTTCCTTGACCTAAGGAAAACAAAATTTTAAATAATATGGAAATAGAGACAAGTAATAAGATAACATTCAGGGTTCTCTTTTTTGATATTTTAAACTCTATTCCTTTTTCTTTTGACAAGTCTGATTTTTCAGCCATTAAACAAACTCCAGTCCATTTGTTTAGGAAATCCTGTTTTGACGTTGTATTTAGTTGATTGTTATGATCAAAATAAGTGACCAATTCTTCTTTAATGCTTTTTAATGTATAGAAAAATGTCGTTTCTTTTGTTTGTACTTGAACTATAGAAGGAGTTGATAGAACATCTAGTTGATTTTTACCCAGTTTTACGGCTAAATTTTTTATGTTATATCCTGTTAATGTATCGGATATTGATAATAAGCTATCATTTTCAGGGTGACTTAACAATGCGTCCTCTAAGTAACTTTTTGTATACTTTACCTGTAATAGATCAAGTATTTTTTTTGTAGTATTAATATAATTTTGCATAACAGAAAAATTTGTATAAACCAATTGTAAATACATACAATTGGTTTATTATTTAGTTTGGATTTTACTGTTCAGCGGCTAGAGCTGCATCACTTTTACAAGTAGCTCCACTATCACAACGACGATGAACATCGTCAATCATTTGTTGAACATTTAAGTAATTCCAGCTGAAAGTGTAACCAGTTCTTTTACAGGTACAAGTCATCCACTTTCCTCCTAAAACATTTTTCAATTGATCTTTTTGTAAAACTTCAACCCCATTAAGGTTTGCAATGTTTTCTAACATAATATTTGATTTATGAATTATAATTTCTCGATCATTTATAGACATTCGAGATTCCTGTCTCCTCTTCGCGAATGAGATATTTTTATTTCTTTTAGATTAAAAAGGACATAGAGGAGTGGCATTAAATCTTTCAAGGCATCCGATATATGCTTGGTTGTAGCCATTACTGATAAAAGGAAAATCTCCGTTTACAGCAATATTGGTTCCAATACCTCTAACTTTACACCATACCTGATCAAATACATATACATCGTATCCGTTAGTCCCTTTTGGGGTATTTCCAACTATATATAAATGAGATTTGCTTCCCTTTCCTTCAGCAATGTCTCTTGCTCTACCTGGAAATTTTTGCCATCTACCATTTACTCTTTTATAAATGTCACTATGTTTATTAACTAACCATGCTTGTGCATCAGAATTTCCGGCTGCAATTCTTTTTCCTCGACCACCTATTTTATGCCAGCGGTTATTTTCTCTTTTATAAACATCATATTCTCCGCCTCGATCTGAATCTCCTAAAATATAAACATCACCTTTTTCATTAGCACCTATATCTGTTGCTTTACCACTCATTTTAACCCATCTCGAATTTGTTTGACTTGATGGGTAATAAGTTGATTTGTAAATTTCATTTTTATGATTAGTAATCCAGATTACATTATTACCATCTACTGTAATTCTTCTGGCTTGACCTCCTAAAAAAATCCACTTTCCATCAGATCCATCAAAAGCATAAACAGCTCTGTTCTTTGCTACTGCGAAAATGTATTTTGAATTAGCAGCTACATCAATAGCATCTCCAGGAAGTGCTTTATATGTTATTTGATCTCCACAAGATACTTTGTTGATGTTTTCTATATCTGCATTGGATGGTTCAATTGGAGTTTGATAAGTTTCAATGTCTTCTGAACTACAAGAAGTAAATAAGAATACTAATGATAGTATATAGTATACGAATGTTTTTTTCATGATAAATAAATTTGTGTGTATTCATTAAGATATTTTTAAATACTTAATGAAAGATTGTTTGTTTAAATCAACTTGAACATTTATAGACATTCAAGATTCTGTCTACTCTTCGCGAATGAGTTTTCATGGAGTAGTTCAAGAAGAAAAATTCTGTTACCCAAAAAAATTATTTTTTTGAGAATTTTTTATAAAGTGTAAATAGTAAAAGAGAAGAAAGTAAGATTCCCAGAAGTATATACCAGGTGTTTAATGAAGAATACATCGGGTCAGGATTTCCGATTAAGACAAGTGATGACCAGTAATAAGGAGAAGCTTCACTTAGAGAATGATTATGCAAGTATTCCAATTTCGCCTTTCGTAAGGCTTCGGATTTAGATGCTCCTCTTTTGAGATAGGTATAAAAATTGGTTATAATTTTTTCTGTAGATGTATCATCTGCTTTCCATAAAGTGGATACTACACTATTAGATCCGGTATTGAAAAATCCACGAGCTATGCTCATCACACCTTCTCCTTTTTGCAATTTCCCTTTGGACGTATTGCAAGCACTTAAAGTGACCAATTCTGCATTGTTTTTAGTACTGTAAATATCATTTAAGGTAATGTTTTTAGTGCTAGTAGCAATCCATGGTACAATAGTATCATTGGCATTAGCGTGTGTAGAAAGGTGAATAATTTTGTATGCTGGTAAAGAATTAATAAGATCTTCTTTAGTCGCATTATGGTTTACTAAAATATCACTATCAAATTTTTCTGCAATAGTTCGTACTTCTTTAGCGCTATTCGGAAGTTTTGGTAATTTTTTGTAATCTATAGGTGCCATGCCTAAAAACTCTTTCTGAGAGCTTCTTTTTAACCTCTTATTTTGTTCTAGAAAAGAAATAGAGTATGCATAACTGACTTCATGTTCCGCAATTAAATAATCCCCTTCTTTATTCATTAATGTTTCAAACGGAAAGCTTAATAAACTATCATCAGGAATAATGATAATTTTATTTTTTGATTGATAAAAGACGCTGCCGGGAAGAAGTTTCTTATACAATTCTCTAGCTAGCTTTTGAAATTCTTGTTTATCCGCTTTAGAAGCAAAAGGAGTTGAAGATAGCTCGTGAAAACTTGCAATGTAGTTTTGCAGTAAGGGAATATCAGGGATTTCATAAAGTTTTTGTTGACCTTCTGAAATTACTAGTATATATCCTAACTCATCATTCAGAATATAATGAACAAAAGACGTATTCGTTTTAGAAGCTTGATCTACTACTTTATCCAATGATAGAATAGCAGCTTCTTCTTTGCTATGATAATATTTTGGGAATCTATATTGTAGTGAATCAATAAAAGATGTATACTGGTTTTTAATTTCAAAAAGTTCTAGTGAACGATCTTTATCGCTATAAGTTTCGGACAAAGATTTATTCATAATCAGTGCTATTTTTCGTTTAAAAACCCGTTCTTTTTTAATAACACTATCAGGAATATTAAAGAACGTTTTAGACCGTTCTTTAGTAAGATCTTCCAATAACAATAGTGCTTTATTTTTTTCCAGATAATGATATGCTAATTCTGGATTATTTTGCAGGTAACAAACTTTAACCAAACTAATGTAAAT
The DNA here is from genome assembly GCF_019295435.1 of Aquimarina litoralis. GTDB lineage: Bacteria > Bacteroidota > Bacteroidia > Flavobacteriales > Flavobacteriaceae > Aquimarina > Aquimarina litoralis_A. The sequence continues at coordinate 17,945 of NZ_WEKL01000034.1, read as the reverse complement.
ATCCGATGCTAATCCTCGCCAGAATAATTTGGATTCTTGATGCATGCTTTCTAGTTTGATCAGGTCTATTAATCGATCTGCCTGTTTTAGTAAAAATAGAGCATCATCCAATAGTTCAACAGAATTTTCCGACTCATATTTTTTAATTTGAACAATAGCAAGGTTTTTAAGGAGTCCAAGGCCTAAGTTTTTATCATTTAATTTAATAGTATTTTTCTCAGAAGTATCTGTTTTTTTATTGTCAATTTTTATTATATCTAATGAACTATTTAATGAATTATAGGCAAGATCATATTTTTCTTGATCCATATATGAAAGACCTAAACTATATAATACAGCTGCGCTTAGTGCTTGGTCTTCATGATGATAACTGAGGGATTTCTTAAAATAAAATAAAGCAGAATCATTATCGACATATCTGTATACATGACCGATATTATTGTTTATGAGACATATTTCTCGGTTGTTATCTATCTTTTTTGCAATAGAAAGAGCTTTTTTATAATACGGTAAACTGGCACAAGGATCAAAAAGAGTTTCATAGTTATATAAATTTCCTAATCGCTCATTTATGAGATATTCATCAAATATATTGTAGTCGATTTTATCTTTTATACTATCTAATGTTTTTAAGGTTTCTATGCCTTTAATTATACTCTCATTATCCAATATATCTAGGTAATTGGTAGATAATTGTATTGAAGCATCAAATAACTTACGATGTTTTTTTTCTTTTCTAAATTCCTCGATTGCTTTTAGAAAATAATTAGTTGYTATATGAAAATTAGCCTCGCTATTGTGATTATTGGCAATTTTTAAATAAATGTCACCTACAGCGGTTTTTGGTTTTTTACTTTTTAAAAATTCAAAATAAGTCTCATTAGAGTCTATATAATTACCAATTTGTGAATAAAATCTGGCTAAAAGTTTAAGATTATATGAGTAAAACCGATCATTACGAGGAGTCAGTTTTTTATAGAATTTAACCGCTTTTTCAGACTGTGAGGTACCTAAATCATAATATTCGTTTTGGTATAACCAAAATGAAAAAGCAGTTAAATCAAGACCATATTGTATAGAATCTTTGTGTTTTAAATGGCTATTTAATAATGTTTTTATTTTATTTATTTTTTCTTTATCAGTATAATTCTTAGCACTTTTGATTGTATTATATGCCGTTGATGGCTGTTGTGCAAAGAAACTTACATAGAAAAGTGATAATAAAAAGAGACTAAAATATCTTTTAAAATGGCAAATTTTAGTCATTCTTGGATAAAAACAATTTATTAATAACTTATTTTATTGATGATTGTTAAAGGGATCTTCTATAGGATCTGGATCTTTTGGTGGAGTGGTAGGACAACCTCCTCTTGGGCATCCACGAGATTCATAAGAACCATTTTCATCACTACCTGGATTTTGATTTTCATATGCTTCAAATAATAAGCAATCGACAATCCATATTTCAGCTCCAGTATTAGGGTCGATTGAATAAGAATAGAAAAAATTATATGAATTTCTAATTGCATCTTTTTCAGCAGGAGTTAAATTAGGATCGTGAAATGTATATTCAATCGTGCATCCTCCAATAATAGGCCCACCTACATTCCCGCTTAGGGCATTTTTTCCATTGATTTCTTCAATTAATTGTAAGTCTTCTTCAAAAGTTTCTTGTTCATCAATAGAACAGCTTTGAAATACACTTAATAAAAAAGAGATTAAAATAATACTTAAGGTTTTCCTCATGATGATAATTTGTTTAAAAATATTAATATTTATTGATTTAGAAGCTATGATAGCTAGTTTTCATTATATAGTTCCAAAAAATACTTTTTGTAACCCATTAATTGATTTTAATTTTTAAATTGAAGCAAACCTTAGTGTTGACAAAAGGTTCCATCATTGGATCTTTATATTTCTAATCTATTTATGTTCTGTTTTTCTAAAACAAAAATTTTCATTAGTTGAAAAATTTAAAACTGAAGTGTAAATGTAATAGAGAATAGAATAATTCTGATTTTTCTTATAAATTGCATTTTTATTTTATTTCAATATTGCAACTTTAGAGTTCTGATAACGTTGTATGATCGTAAGCTTTTAATTTCGTTATAGAAAAGCTAGTTTTGTTACCCAATTTTTGAAATTGTTTTCATTATACTAATGCCAGAAAATAAATACTTTATTCAAGGAATTCTAGACTCTAATGAAAGAGTTATTACAGAGATATATTCCTCTTTTTTTCCAAAAGTTTTAGGATTTGTTCTTAATAATAAAGGACAAACTGCTGATGCGGAAGATATTTTTCAAAAAGTTCTAATGCAAATTTCTGCAAGAATAAAGCGTAGAGATTTACAAACTATTAACTCTACTTTCGAAGCATATCTGTTTACTGCATGTAAAAATTTGTGGAGAAGAGAATTAAATCTAAAAAAACGGGTAACAAATGATGTCATTAAGGAACATGTAAGTGAAGAAACTGATATGGCCTATGCTTTGTTGGAACAAGAGCGATGGGAACTTTTTAAGGAAAAGTTAGAACAATTATCTGATAATTGTAAACAAGTACTAACTTTATTTTTAAAAAAAGTATCCTACGCAGAAATCGTTGAGAAATTATCCTATGCCACTGAAACTGTAGCAAGGCAACGTGTTTTTAAGTGTAAAGCCAAACTTATTAAAATTATTAAATCAGATAAACGATTWAAAAATCTGATATCATAATGGATGCTAATCAAGAACAATATCACGATCAAATTGATGCATATCTTAGAGATGAATTGTCTAATGACGAAAAAATACTCTTTGAACAATCTTTGCAAAACAATCCTGAGTTATCGGCAGAGTTTAAAATACATCAAGAGCTATTTGCTCAAATGGATGAATCTGTATGGATTACAGACATGTTTACTCCAGAGCAAGAAGAAATTAAAGAAATTACAAGCTACTTTAGAAGTGAAGAAGCAAAGAAGTTAAAAGAAACTATAGAAAAAGCGAAAGCTAATTACTATAAAACCGAAAGAACTTCGATACTAAAAGGAAAATGGATCATCCCGGTTTTAATTGCTGCATCATTCTCCATATTTGTAATTTTATATTCTATTAATTTCTCCGAATCTCCTCAAGAATTATACGCAAAATATAATGAATGGAACGACCTGCCTTCACTTACAAGTCGGAGTGATGAGGATCAATTAACAAAAGGTCAACAACTTTTCGAGGAAAAGAAGTATAATGATAGTTTCTTATTATTCGAAAATTACATTCAGTCTACTGATGAAGTCGTACCAGCAACACTTTTATATGCAGGTATTAGTGCTTTGGAATTAGATGAATATAAAAAAGCGATTTCCTATTTCGATCAATTAATCAATTCGAATGCAATAGATCAATCCAAAGGGTATTGGTATAAAGTTTTGACTTATCTCAAACAAGGAAAAAAAGAAGAAACTATTCAAGTTTTGGAGATTATTATAAAGGATCAGGAAAATTATAATTTTGATAAAGCAAATACATTACTAAAAAAATTACGGTAGGTGATTCATATTACTGTAGTTTTTTTAGTAATGTATTACAACTATGTTGCTAGCATATACTAATTTGTACTAGCAAGGTACGCAAAACCAATCAGGACCGGGAAAAATAATCTGTCCACATTCTCCTGGTCCGCAAGGAGGGCAATGCCCACCATTTACATTTTTCTGGATCTCTCTACTGATTTCCTGCACACCGTTTAATTTTTTTAATTCTTTCATAAGAAATAGGTTTTAAAAGTGATTAACTACCTGAATATTTTAAGACACTCAGGATTTATGTCTATTAATAAGTATTAAAGTTAGGTAGTTTAAACTGAGCTTTTAAGATAGAAATAAAGGGTAATTTCCCCAATATTTTTAACAGGTTTTTAAAAGATTATTTAATGTCGGTTCTAATATGTATTTTTGAAACAAAACTCAAAAATGCGATTCGAAAACAGTAGAGAATTTGCTAAAAAGCTAGATGAGAAAGATCCTTTAAAATCCTATCGAGATCGTTTTCTTTTCCCGAAAGTTAATAACAAGCAAGTCATTTATTTTACAGGTAATTCTTTGGGACTTCAACCAAAAAATACTAAGAAATATGTGGATGAAGTAATGAATGATTGGGCAGAACTTGCTGTAGAAGGACATTTTTATGCAGATAAACCCTGGTGGGATTATCATGAAAGAATGGCAAAACCATTAGGTAAAGTCGTTGGAGCGAAACCATCAGAGATAACCGTGATGAATACATTAACTGTAAATCTACATTTGTTGATGGTTTCATTTTATCGCCCTCATGGAAGACGATATAAAATAATTTGTGAAGAAAAAGCTTTTCCAAGTGATCAATATATGTTACAAAGTCAAGTACGTTTTCACGGGTATGATCCAAATGATGCCATTGTAGAAATCAAAAAACGTCAAGGAGAACATAATTTTAGAACCGAAGATATTCTTGCTACTATAGCATCAGTAGGAGAGGAATGTGCTTTGGTGCTAATGGGAGGCGTTAATTATTATACGGGACAAGTTTTTGATATGAATACTATTACCAAAGCTGGACATGATATTGGAGCCTTTGTAGGTTGGGATCTTGCACATGGAGTTGGTAATATAGCATTGGAACTACATGATTGGGATGTGGATTTTGCGTCTTGGTGTAGCTATAAATACATGAATAGTGGACCTGGAAATGCCTCTGGATGTTTTGTGCATGAAAGATTTCACGATCAAAAAGATATTCCAAGATTTGAAGGTTGGTGGGGAACAAATAAAGAATCTAGGTTTTTAATGAAACCAGAGTTTGAGCCTATGCCTAATGCAGATGCTTGGCAACTTAGTAATGCTCCAATTTTATCGTTGGCACCTTATTTGGCTTCTTTAGAATTATTTGATGAGGTAGGTATGAGTGCATTAATAGAAAAAAGAAATCTTATTGTTTCTTATTTAGAATTTATACTACATTCGATAGATGCAGAGGTAGAAAGTACTTTTGAAATTATTACTCCAGCAAATCAAGAAGAACGAGGAACTCAACTTTCTGTTTTTCTTCATGGAGAAGGGAGAAAATTGTTCGACTTTTTAATGAAAAAAGGGGTGATTGTTGATTGGAGAGAACCCAATGTAATTAGATTGGCACCAGCTCCATTCTATTGTTCTTATGAGGATATGTATGAGTTTGGTCAGATTCTTAAACAAGGGATTTTAGATAAGAGGAAAGATTAACTTTTATTAATGCTATTGATATAAGAAGAAGGTGAAATACCTATATGTTTTTTGAATTGCTTGCAAAAATAGGAGGGATCGTTAAAACCACACTTGTATAAAACTTCAGATATTGAAGTATTATCATTTTCAAAATATTCTTGCGCTTTTTTTATTCTAAACTCATTGAGAAAACAAATAAAACTTTTGTCTGTAGCAGACTTAAATATCCTGCAAAATGAATTAGTGGTTAAGCCTAATTCCTTTGCAATCGATTTTGATTGTATCTTTTTCGAATAATTGTTATTTACATATTCAAAAACTTTTGATATTCTTGGCAAAGAGGTTTTGTCAATCTCAAGAAGTAGACTTGATTTGAAAATTGGTTTAGTATCTTTTGAAATCGAAAGTTGATGTAGAATTTGTAGAAAATTTAGTAGTTTCTCTGTATTGTTTTGAGTAGCAAATTTTAGAAATGAGTTGGACAGTTTGTTTTTTGTTCCTTTTGAAAAAATACAACCTTTAGACATCTTATGAATAAACTTTTGTATCGCTGAAAATTCTGGAAATAATTTTAATCTATCCGAAATAAAGTTCTGATTAAATTGTATCACAACCTCTACATTATCTTTTACATCTTTATTACCAAAAGGCATATGAGGAATATTAGGGCCAAGAAAAATGAGAAGTCCGTCTTCATACTTTTCAGTATTTGAAGCTACCTGAACAATTCCATTTCCATTTTTGATAAAAACTATTTCATACTCTGGATGTAAATGCCAATTTACCTCGTTGCAAAGTGAATCCTTAGTATAACTTTCTATTTTTAAGGATTTAGATTGCTCTACATAGATTTGCTCATAAGCTAATTTCATAAGACAAAATTATCATAAATGTTTCTAACTGTTATTATATTGGAATAAATCCTTTTAGTATTAGAATATTTTGTATTAACAAAACCTGTATTTTGTGATTATTTTTGGATGTGATTAATTGGTTAAATAGCACGATTTGAATTCTTTATATCTTATTGTTACTAAATTACGTTATTTCGGTCCTGCTTGGGTTTTTGCATCCCTTAATATAATGACTGGGACCTGGGTATTGTATATCCCTAAAGTGAGAACCAAGTTGTCAATAGATGACGCACAATTGGGAATAGCATTGTTTTGTTTTGCGTTAGGTACACTTACAATGATCCCGTTATCTTCGTTAATAATAAAAAGGCTTGGTGTTGGAAAGGCAACTATTATAGGAATTATTATTTTTTCTTTGTTGTTTTTGATGCCATTACTTGCATCCACTTATTTACTATTATGTGTGATTCTTTTTTCGGTAGGATTGTTTGCTTGTTTAACTGATGTAGCAATGAACGCTTTAGTGTCTGAAATAGAGCAGGAAGATGAGGTTCATATTATGTCTGCTTCTCATGGTTTTTTTAGTTTAGGAGGAGTAATTGGTGCTGGTATTGGTGGTTTTTTGATTACATATATAGAAGTTCCTCTTATGCATATGCTATGGGCAGCAATTTTTGTAATCGTAACCAATTTGTTGGTTTGTAAATCATATATGTCTATTAAAGGAAAAAAAGACGAAAACACTAAAAAATCGTTGAATTTAAAAATAGTTAAACCATTATTAGGATTAACTATTATTGCTTTTTTGATTATGGGTAGCGAAGGAGCTATAGAACATTGGAGTAAACTTTATATGCAGGATATTGTAAAGATTTCTTCAGAAAAAATATCTGGATTTGGATTCGTGGCCTTTTCCCTTATGATGACTATAGGGAGGTTCTTTGGAGATGCAATAAGTAAAAACTTAGGATCTTTTGCAATTATTATTGGTGGATCTTCAATTAGTGCATTAGGTTTTGTTGCTGTGCTTAGTAGTACTTTGATATTTAGTATTCTTGGTTTTGGATTAATAGGTTTAGGTTTTTCGGTGATAATTCCTGAATTATTTAGGTTAGCAGGAAAAACAAAAGGTGTTTCTGCTGCTGAAGGAATATCATTTGTAGCTGGATTTGGATATCTCGGTTTTTTAGTAAGTCCTCCTTTTCTAGGGTTTTTGTCCAAAGTGGAAAGCTTAAAACTTAGTTTTGCTGCTTTATTAGTGGCAACTATTATAGCTTTAATAGTTACTCTGTTTATTTCAAAAAGGAAATCTAATTGACAAGAAATTCAATAAGAATTACTCCATAACTACTTCAATATCGGTGAAATGAAGTTTCCAGTTGCCTTCATTTTTTCGATGAGTCTTTGCAATGAGAATTCCTTTGAAATTCTCATAATCTTCCCAAGAAGTAATTAAAGATGGTTCTGGTTTATTTTTCTCCCTAAATACCCATTCTTTTATTTTAAAGTCTCCTTCGAAATAAAAATCATAAGCATCTCCAGGTGTATAGCCGCCTTCATTATTGTAAACAATGGTAAACTTTTGCATTTCTTTAGAGCTAATAGGAGCAATTGCTTTTACATTATGTGTAGATGTAAAATTATTTTGATCCCAAACCAAATTAAAAGGAGCTAATAGCCAATATTTATCATTAATGAAACCTTGATCAGCTCTAATCGAAGTACTATCTATTGCAGCACGATTGTAAGAAATAGTATCTTTTGCGGTAGTCAGAGTAATTTCACTTTTTTTAGGCTTCCAGCTCCATGTTCGTTCGTAATGGCTACTATCTCTATCTACATTAAAAGTAAATTTGATTTGTTTAACTTTTTTCCAGTTGTCAAAACCATTTGCTTTAGCAATTGCCTCTGCAGTTGTCAGAATTTTAGGAGTAGCTTGTGTTTCTTTTTCTTCGACATCATTTTCATACGTATACTCTTTTTTAGTATCTGTTTTACAGGAAAATAATAATAAAGAGCACACTATTAATCCAATTACATGTTTCATTATTAGGAAATTTTAGGCTAAAATATATAAAAGGATACCTATATGAATGCTATTAACAAGGTTTTAGGTTTTTTAATGCTATATTATTCATACTACTCTAAACAAAAAAACTCCCTGAAAAGGGAGTTTTTATAGTTATTCTTTTGGAATATTTACTCAACAATAAGTTTGTATTGAGGAGTTTTATTTAAAGGACAGAAATAAGTGTATTCTCCTTTTTGTAATGTTACTGTTTTAGAACTTTCTGTTTTTCCTTCTGCAACTACTTTAGTTACATAAGCTTCCTGAATGTGATTTTTAGGATTAGTAGCGTCTTTACCGGCAGGAACTAAAACAAATCCAACATCAGTTCCAGAGTTGTTGTTAGATATATTAAAAACATAACTACCCTCTGATAATGTAACTTGTTTTTGAGTAAACTCTCCTTTAGTTTGTTCTAAAGAAACCGTTTTAACATCTTGTGCATTTGCACTTAAAGTAATTGCGAAAATAAACGTGAATAATGTGATTAATTTTTTCATGATTTTAGTATTTAAATAATTAAGGTTGAAAATGATTTTTATTTTTCTGAGAAGAAAGAAGCTTTTTAATTCTCTTTCTTCTCAGAACTGTTTAATTGTTAGTATTTATTGGTGGTTGGGTTTGTTGTTGTTAGGCAGTTGCAGTTTCTAAAGGCTGAGCTACTGGAAAATCAACAGGAACTTGTGTAGTACTATGAATATAGTTTGAGATAGTTTTATCACCTACTAAAACAATAGTGTCAATTAAGTTTCCTTTATCATATCCAGCTGCAAAGAAATTATCTACCACTTCTTGGTCAGCTCGACCTCTATTTTCTGTTATGTTTTTAGCTAGTTTAGCTAAAGCATCTAATTTACTGTCAAAAGAAGCTTGTCCAGCTCTTAATTCTAGGATTTGTTCATCAGTAAAACCGTTAATCTTTCCGATTGCAGTGTGAGCAGATAAACAGTAAATACAATTGTTTACTTCACTTACAGCTAGGTTTACAACTTCTTTTTCTTTAGCTTTTAACGATGTTTTCGCGTTAGAGAAATTTAAATAGTTTTCTAATGCAGTTTCACTGTGCGCATATGTTGCATATAAGTTAGGAACGAATCCTAAAGCTTTTGTAAGGTTATCAAAAATTCCTTGATTTGTTGCGTTTACTTCTTCTTTTGTTGGTACATTGAATGTTGCCATGATTTTAATTTTTTATATCCCTTTTTTGAAATTTCAGGATGGGTTTATATTTGAGTTTTAATTGTCTTTTAATTTGACAAGGCAAAGATCCGATCGAAATAGTTGTATTAGAATGTTCGTTTTTCCCGATGACTTGTCAATTTTTCCTTCTTCTATTTTTTAGAAGCGATAAAAGGTCTTTCTACATCACAATAAAAATCATGATGACTTCTTTGCTCACAATGAGCTTTTGTATTTAAAGTATTTACGATTGTTCTTTTTCCTTGACGAAAAATTTCTATTAAGTTGAATATGGATTTATTATTTGTTATCATTTTTATATTGTTTTAAATTAACAGTACAAAGATGAAGCGATAATAAAGGCTATAGAATGTCATTTTTTCCTAACCGCTTGTAGATTTTTCCCTAAATAAAAAAAACCTCCATTTCTGGAGGTTTCTAGCAATAAGTTTATAAATATTAGAAGAATTTGATTTCTTTTCTTTTTATCCAAAGTATGACTGCACTCAGAATAAAAGTTAATAATGCCGTAATAAAAAGAACACCTCCATCATTATTGATTTCGACACCCAATTTAGTTAAATGCATAAAAATGGCTCCTCCAATTACTCCAAGAGTTATAGTGGCTCCAATCCAGACTGTTTTTGGAATTAATAATAAGATACCAGCAACCAGTTCTACAATTCCAGTAGCTATTCTGCCATAAGGCTCTAAGCCAACTTTTGAAAAAATGTAAACACTATCAGGATGCGCGGTAAACTTAAATCTAAGGGTTTGTATAAGAATAATAGCAACAATTATTCTTAATACCAGGGGTAAGGCATTTTTCATTTTTAATTATTTCAGAGTTTGTGTTAGTTACTATAGAACGCTGGGTAATGCGTCTATTTTACCATTAAATGTATCCTTTCTAGAAATAATATACAATTCTTTAAGGTTATTGTCTTTTGATAATTGGTTAGACAATTGCGGTAAATTGTTACGTAAGAAAGTTTCAAAGGTTTCTTCATTCCTACTTCGATTTGCAGCTTTTCTTATGATTTTCAGGTAAGAAGCTTTTTCTAACACTACATTTTCTTTATTTGAATCAAAATGCAAAAGGTTGTTTTTTCCCTTTAATTTTTTTATTTCTTTTTTGAATTTTATTTCGTTTGAGGCGATCAAATCGTGATTATACTCACTAAAAGTGTTTGTATAAACGATCTCTTTAGTATTTTTTAAGTATATAGTTTCTAGCTGAGACTTATACATATTTTCTTGTCCATAAGATGGAAAAGTACCAATTAAAAAAACGAATAATGCGATAATCGGATAGTATAAATTCTTCATAATGGTATGCTTTTTAGTAAATACTAATTATACTACAATACCGGGGCTAAAATATGTAGATTTAAAAATCTCAATAATTGTTTAATGTTCAATTTGTCGAAGTAACATCATAAAAATTACACTTTCTATTCATAATTTTTACAAAAGTATAATTAGATTGGTTTTATGTGTTAACCTCTTGTAAATGTAGTCATTATACTTCGTAAAATATGTTAGAGAAAATGTAATTGTTGTATAACCACCCTTTTTTTATTTTTAATACAGAGATAATCTAGATTTATCAGGTTTTAAAATTGGATAAAGGATTTATGTTCATAACACCATGCCCAATTTTCATTGGGTTCTGCTGAGGTAACTACCGGATGTTGATGTTGCCTAAAATGCTTTGTGGCATGCTTATTCGGAGAAGAATCACAACATAAGGTGACGCCGCATTGTTGGCAAGTTCTAAGGTGAACCCAGCTGTCTCCGGTTTTTATGCATTCAAAACACTCATAGCTGTTACTTTTATGTATGTTTTGGGCATCGAAGTTTTCCAGGTGATGACAAGTTTTAATTTTAAATCCCATATCAAGTTTCGGCTAAATATTCGTGAACAAATTTTATGGCCATTGCACCTTCACCTACAGCAGATGCTACTCTGTTCATGGCTCCGGCTCTGACATCACCAGAGGCAAAGATTCCTGGGCTACAGGTTTCTAATAAAAAAGGTTCTCTTTCTTTTTTCCAGATTTTTTTGAAATTATCATAACGATTCAGATCTCTTCCGGTTTCAATGAATCCTCTGTCATTTTTAATAATATCTAGCAAAATCCATTCTGTATAGGGTTTGGCTCCTATAAATATAAATAACGCATCTGCATCCACCATCCTCGTTTCAGAAGTACTACTATTGGTTAATTCTAAAGAGGTCAGTCTTTCATTTTCTCCTTCAGCTTTTGTGACATTAGTGTGTCCTAATAAAGTGATGTTATCAATAGCATCAATCTGATCAATAAGATAACTAGACATACTGCTGGTAAGGTCTTTTTTTCGAACGATGATATATACATTTTTAGCAAACTTAGAAAGATAAACTGCAGACTGTCCTGCAGAGTTACCACCACCAACGATGTACACTTCTTTATTAGAACAAGCTTGTGCTTCAGTCATAGAAGAACCGTAATAAATACCTGCTCCGGTGTAGTCCTCTATTCCTTTAGCTTCAAGTTTTCTATAGTTTACTCCAGTAGTAATAACCACACTTTTTGTGCTAATACATTCTCCATTACCCAGAGAAATACTTTTATAACCATCTTTTTCTGTTATAGAGGTAACTTCTTGAGGTGATAAGAATTCTATTCCAAATCGCTTTGCTTGTGTAATTGCTCGATGCGTCAATTCCTGACCACTTAAGCCATTAGGAAAACCGAGATAATTCTCAATTCTAGAGCTGGTTCCCGCTTGTCCACCTGGAGCGTGTTTTTCTATTAATAATGTTTTTAAACCTTCGGATCCTCCATATACCGCAGCTGCTAATCCAGAAGGTCCAGCACCAATAATTACTACATCATACAGGTTGTCTTGAGGATGTGCATTTAAACCAAGGGCGGAAGCTAATTCAATGATATCAGGATTTTTGTAACAACTACCATTTTGTAATGAGACTACAGGAAGATCTGTGGGGATTAATTTATGAAGTTCTATAACTTCTTTTGCTTTTTCACTGGTTTCAGCATCTAACCATTGAAAAGGAAATAAGTTTCCGGATAAAAAATCCTTAATGTCATGAGATTTTGGAGAATACTGATAACCAATTACTTTGATCCCATCAAACTCAGGTTGAAAATTTACCTGCCAGGCATTTAATAAATCATGTAAAGTAGGATATAGTTTTTCTTCAGGAGGATTCCAGGGTTTTGTTAGATAGTAATCCAACTGTACATCATTAATAGCTTTTATCGCTGCATCCGTATCAGAATAGGCTGTTAGCAATACTTTTTTAGCCTCTGGGAAGAATGCTTTAGCCTTTTTAAGGAATTCTACACCAAGCATTTCCGGCATTCTCTGATCGATCAAAAATAAAGCAACAATCTCGTTTTTCTTTTTTAAATCTTCTAAAGCTTCTAATGCATCGTGAGCAGATTCAGTGCTCATAACCCTGTAGTCTTTTCTATATTCGGATTTTAAGTCCCGAGTTACCGCACGTAAAACTTGTGAGTCATCATCAAGTGCAAATATGATAGGTTTCTTCATTATTATTTTAAATTTAATGCAGACTAAAAATTGAAATTATTTGGGTCCGGTCCAGTTCTTTGATTTTTATCCAAAGATTTAATATATAGGATATCTTCATGAGATAACTCAAAATCAAATATGTCTGCATTTGCTATAATTCGCTCTTTTTTTACTGATTTGGGAATGGTGATCACTCCTTTTTGTAGATTCCATCTAAGCACAATCTGGGCTACTGTTTTTTGATATTTTTTTGCCAGATCATCGAGTATAGGAAGATCAAAAATCTTTCCTTGCATCATTGGCGACCAAGCTTCATATTGAATTTTATGTTGGTTGCAGAAATCAATTAAATCCTGCTGAATTAAATATGGGTGAAACTCCATTTGATTAACCATCGGTATGGTTTCTGATTCTTGCATAAGACTTTCCAGATGGTGTTGCATAAAATTACTTACCCCAATAGCCTTTATACGTCCATCATTGTAAAGTTTTTCCAGAGCTTTCCATGTTTCTATATATTTTCCTTGTACTGGCCAATGAATAAGATATAAATCCAGATAATCTAATTGTAATTTATCAAGGCTTTTATCAAAGGCTTTAAGTGTGGATTCATATCCCTGATCGGAATTCCAAACTTTACTTACTACAAAAATATCTTCTCTGGGGACATCGCTATTACGTATTGCTTTTCCAACGCCTTCTTCATTTCTATATATACTTGCGGTATCTACGTGACGATATCCCGCATCCAAAGCCCATTGAACAGCATCAATAACTTCGTTATCATTATCAGATAAATAGACACCAAGACCAAAGTAAGGCATGTCTACTCCGTTGTGCAGTCTAAAGGTTCCTTTTATATCGGTTATTGTATTCATAATTTAAACTAGGTAATAGGTAAATAAACGGTAAATGTGGTTTCCCCTTTTTTAGATTTTACGCTAATGTCCCCCTGATGTTGGTTAATAATTCGTTGTACCACTTCTAATCCCATTCCTGTTCCTTCGCCAATAGCTTTTGTAGTGAAAAAGGGATCAAAAATGCTGTTTAAATGTTCTTCTGGTATTCCTTCTCCATTATCAGTTATGTCTATCTTAATGAAATTTTGATCTTTACTGGTTTTGATTTTTAAATTTCCCGAGTGGTTCATAGCATCAATCGCATTGTCGATCAAGTTGGTCCATACCTGGTTTATTTCGCTGACAAAGATTTTGGCTTGTGGGAGATTTTCCTGAAATTCTTTTTCTAAGGAAATGTTTTTCTTTTTCAGTTTATGATTAAGCATAATAACTGTACTTTTTAAACCAGTATGAATGTCTGTCAATATTTTTTCGGGAGCGCGATCCATATGTGTGTAGCTTTTGATAGAACCAACCAGGTTGGATATTCTGCCCGAAGCTTCACTGATTTCATCAACCATTTTTTCTGTTGTTAATACATTTTCAATCCACTCAATAGCACTTGGGAAATTTTTTTTACCTGTGATTTCATAAATTTCTTCCATAGCATCTATACCCATACAAAAATCTAACAGTGTTTCGGTTAGTTCATAGGCATTTTCTACATCATGATCTTCTAACCATTCTTCTAATTCATCTTCTTTTTCATTACGCTCGGTGAGCTTCATATTATTTTCAGGACGATTGTTTAGCTTGTCAAAAAGAATTTTATTAAGGCTATCAACCTGATGATCTTCAATCTTTAGCGAAACTACTCGTTTAAATTTTTCTGGAACATGGCCTAAGTGCTTTTTAAGTGCCTCAGCACTGCGCACCATTGCAGAAGCTGGATTATTAAGCTCGTGTGCTAATCCAGCAGATAATTTTCCTAATGACATCATTTTCTCTGCCTGTACATTATCTTTTGTAAATTCTCTTACACGTGAAGTCATTTTATGAACCAGGCTTTCCGTTAGCTCATAATGATTGCTTATCATTTCCCTGAAATGAGATTTTTCCAGCACCAACACCTCACTATCTTCTATAACTTCTCCAAAACCTAAGGCTACACTCGCTCTGGAGAAAGGAAGTAACCCTCCAATTTGATGGGTATCCATAAGGGTTACGTGCTTATAGTTTCCATTTTGTTCGACTTTCACTTCAATCTTTCCTTTCAGGACAATAAATAGCTTATCGATAGGATCACCTTTCTGAAAAAGATATGCGCCCTTTTTTAAGTTTTGACTATAAGACTTATCAATAAGCCACTGTAATTGATTATCAGGGACAAGAGAGAATTCTGAAATTGGATGAAGTTGGTTGACGGAAAGTTTCATTAGATTAAAATTAATCAATAAAAGACCACTTTCCAATACTAATAAAGGCTGGAAATCTTAAGGTTTTTATAAAATTTATGGAGTATGAAAGTAAATATTAATTTTTTAAGATTTGTTTACCTTATTGTAGTTGTCAAGACTAGCTTGGAAGTGATTTGCTATATTTAGGATCTGATAAAACAAGAGGATCATGTCTAGCGAATTTCAAAAGTATTTTAAAACCAATCAAACAACCTGGGATAAGAAGGTAGAGGTTCATGCTTCAAGTGATTTTTACGACCTGCAATCATTTAAAAAAGGGGAGAGTTCTTTAAAAAAGTTTGAAATAAATGCATTGGGAGAAGTAAAAGGAAAATCGCTATTACATTTACAATGTCATTTTGGTCAGGATACACTGAGTTTTAGCAGGATGGGAGCAAAGTGTACTGGGGTTGATATTTCTGAAAAAGGAATAGAGCTGGCCAAGAAATTAGCACTAGAACTAGATTTAGATGCAAATTTTGTATGCTGTAATGTTTTGGATACATCCGAACATATAAAAGAAAAATTTGATATCATTTTTACGAGCTATGGAGTGATTGGTTGGTTACCAGATTTGAAGCCTTGGGGACAAATGATTGCTGAAAGGCTTAAACCTGGAGGAATGTTTTATATTGTAGAATTTCACCCTATAGTATGGATGTTTGATTATTTGGATAAAGAACCAAAAGTCAAATATGGATATCATCAAAAAGAAGCCATTTATGAAGAATATCAAGGAACATATGCAGATATGAATTCAGATATGATTAGTAAGGAATATGGATGGAATCATGGATTAGGTCAAGTAATTTCTGCATTGTCGGAAGCAGGATTAACTATTGAATACCTAAAAGAATATGATGAATCTCCTTATAACGTTTTCCCGAATATGATAAAGAATGATAATGGAATGTTTGAAAATGCTGATAAATTATTCCCGATTCTATTTGCTATTAAAGCTTTTAGGTAACAATTCTTTGATAATTTTTTTACATTTGTTGAAGGTTTTAATGTTTATAAAAGCTTGAAATATATAAAGCTAGTTTGCCAAGTACATTAAAACTCGGATCTTATGATGTTCCTTTTCATACATTGGCAAACTGGAATCACTTTTTCATATGCAAGCAAAAAATATAGCTATCGTGGGAAGTGGGCTGGCAGGTTCACTATTAGCAATTTATTTAAGGAAGCGCAATCATAAAGTTACTGTTTTTGATAGAAGACCGGATATAAGACAAGTTAAATTTAGCGGTAGGTCAATTAATCTTGCGATGTCTGTTCGTGGTTGGAAAGCATTGGATACAGTTGGAATAGGTAAGGAGATTAGAAAACTTGCTATTCCGATGGATAAAAGAACAATGCATGTAAATGATCAGCCAGTGTATCATCAATATTATGGTAAAGAGGGAGAAGCAATCTATTCTATTTCTAGAGGTGTTTTAAATCGAAAAATGATCAGTTTAGCAGAAGAATCTGGTGCAGTTTTTAGGTTTAATGAAAAAGTATGGGATGTAAATTTACCAGAAGCAAAAATTTATACAGGGGAAACGGAAAAAGGTGAATGGAAGGAGTATCAGTATGATCTAATTTTTGGTTGCGATGGTGCCTTTTCTAGAGTTCGTCATAAAATGCAGCGAAGAAGTAGATTTGATTACTCACAAGATTTTCTGGATGCAGGTTATAAAGAACTTAGTATTCCTGCAAATGAGGATGGAACTCATAAACTAGATAAGAATTCACTTCATATTTGGCCAAGAGGAAAGTTTATGTTGATAGCTTTACCTAACTTGGATGGAAGCTTTACCTGTACACTGTTTATGCCTCATGAAGGAGAAAACTCATTTGATAGTTTAACTACAGATACTATTGTGAAGGAATTTTGGAAAAAGTATTTTCCGGACACTATAAAACTAATGCCAACTCTTTTGAGTGATTTTAATAATAACCCAACTAGCGCATTAGTTACTATGAAGTGCTATCCGTGGAGTTATTGGGATAAAGTGGCTTTAGTTGGAGATTCGGCGCATGCAATAGTTCCTTTTTATGGTCAAGGAATCAATGCTGGATTTGAAGATATTTCTATCCTTGATCAAATTATTGAAGCTCATAATGGAGAGAATTGGCAAGAGATTTTTGAAGAATATCAAAAGGCAAGAAAACCAAGTACAGATGCTATTGCCGAACTTTCTTATCGTAATTTTATGGAAATGAGTAGTAAAACAGCAGATCCGGAATTTTTACTTCGAAAGAAAATAGAAAAGCATTTTGCTGAAAAACATCCTGATAAATGGGTTCCTTTATATTCTAGAGTGACTTTTACGCATAGGCCTTATGCAGAAGCCTTGGCAATAGGAAACCAGCAATCAGCGATTATGGATGAAGTAATGAAAATGGATAACATTAATGAAAAATGGAATAGCGATGAGGTCGAGCTGAAGATTATTAGTCTTCTTAATATCGCTATGTCTGATTCTGTACGCTAAAAACTTATCCAATTAACCTCTTTAACCATTTTAATTTAGAACTGGTATATGGAGCATATTTTAAATTTAATTCTATTAAAAAGGATTTTTCTAATACACTTTTATAATGCGAAAAGGTTTCAAAACCTGCTTTACCATGGTAACTGCCAATACCACTATCTCCAACTCCTCCAAAGGGTAAGTTTTGTTACATAAAATGCATTACAGCATCATTAACTGCGCCACCACCAAATGATATCTCTTTGAATATCTTATTTTTAATAGCTTTACTTTTTGTAAAGACATAGCATGATA
>NZ_WEKL01000005.1 GCF_019295435.1 Aquimarina litoralis | reverse complement strand
CCCTATCTGGCTCCAACTCCATATCGAGGTAAGCGCAATGAAAGCTCTTATTTGATAGAAGTTGTTAATAAGCTAGCTGAAATTTATAATACTTCACCTGACGAAATTGCCAAAATCACGACTCAAAATTCAAAGGATATATTTGGAATCTAATTCTTAATTTATAATTTAAATTTTGTTCATTTGTCACGTCTTATTAATAAAGGAAACAAATGAAGAACTCTCCTAATATACTATTGATATACACTGGTGGTACCATAGGTATGGTCAAAAATTTTGAAACAGGAGCTTTGGTAGCTTTTAATTTTGATGAATTACTACTTCGCATTCCAGAGTTAAGACAATTAGATTGTAATATCGAAACTGTTAGTTTCGAAAATCCAATTGATTCTTCAGATATGGATGTGGATCGATGGAGAGAATTAGGAGATATTATCAATACCAATTATTCTTCATACGATGGTTTTGTTGTCCTACATGGAAGTGATACGATGTCATATACCGCATCTGCTATTAGTTTTATGTTCGAAAATTTAGGAAAGCCTATTATTTTTACAGGATCCCAATTGCCAATAGGGGATTTAAGGACAGATGCTAAGGAGAATTTAATTACTGCAGTTCAGATAGCCGCTTTACAAAAGAAAGGTAAGCCTGTAATAACCGAAGTAGGACTGTATTTTGAGTATAAATTACTTCGAGCGAATCGAACAACCAAAATAAACGCAGAACATTTTGAAGCATTTCAATCACTGAATTATCCAGCTTTAGTGGAGTCAGGAGTGCATCTTAAAGTGCATACATCTTTTTTAAGAGCGGTAAATAGAAGAAAAAAAATGGTGTATCATACTCATTTTGATAATAATATTGTCATTATAAAAATGTTTCCAGGTATAAATGAGACTATACTGAAAAGCATTTTTACTTCCGAAACGATAAAAGGTATTATTCTGGAAACATATGGTGCAGGAAATACAACTACCAAAAGATGGTTTTTGAAATTGATTTCTGACTTAATTAAAAAGGGGATTCCGGTAGTTAATGTTACTCAATGTGCAGGAGGAAGTGTAGAAATGGGTAAATATGATACGAGTGTTGCTTTAAAAAAAGTAGGGGTAATATCTGGAAAAGATATAACAACAGAGGCGGCTTTGGCCAAATTGATGTATTTGTTGGGAGAAAAATTACCGCTTAAAGTCCTCAAAACCATTTATGAAACCTCACTACGCGGTGAAATGTCAGAAAATTAACGCCTCAAATTTTAGTAGTTAACATTTTTTTTGTTATTTGCTCAACCATTTTGGGCAAACATTAATAGAGAGGTGGCCGAGTGGTCGAAGGCGCACGCCTGGAAAGTGTGTATACGTCAAAAGCGTATCGAGGGTTCGAATCCCTTCCTCTCTGCATTATTATTAAAATTATAATGGATTTTATAATATTTTTTTATCTTTAACCCTTTAACTAATTAAAATTAAGAATCAGCGCAATGAAAAGACTATTTTCTATTCTGGCAATCGCAACAGTAATGGCTTTCGGAAATATACAAGCAGCTACTGCTCCAGCCCAGTTAACGACAAACGTGCAATTATTAATTGCTCCAATAACAACAACTCTTCAGGATGGGGATGATGCTGCAGCAGAACCAGAGTCCTTCCACCAAAACCTTAAAAAGCGTTTTATAGAAGGAGGTCCTAGCTTTATGGGAATCGTTCTTTTATGTTTGATTTTAGGTCTTGCGATCGCAATTGAGAGAATTATCTTTTTGAGTTTATCTACTACTAACAGTAAGAAGTTACAACAAAACGTAGAAGACGCTTTAAATAGTGGTGGAGTAGAAGCAGCTAAGGAAGTTTGTAGAAATACAAAAGGACCTGTTGCATCTATCTACTATCAAGGTCTTGATAGAGCTGACGAGAGTATTGATGCTGCAGAAAAAGCGGTTGTTGCTTACGGAGGTGTTCAAATGGGACAATTAGAAAAAAATGTATCTTGGGTATCTTTATTTATCGCACTAGCTCCAATGCTTGGATTTATGGGTACGGTAATCGGTATGATTGATGCATTCGATAAGATTGAAGCAGCAGGAGATATGCAGCCTTCATTAGTAGCAGGTGGTATTAAAGTAGCACTTCTTACTACAGTATTTGGACTTATTGTAGCTATTATACTTCAGGTATTCTACAACTATATTATCGCTAAGATAGATAGTATTGTAAACGATATGGAAGATGCATCGATTACTTTAATCGATATGTTAGTAGCGTACAAAAACAAAAAGTAATAAATGCTTATAGAACTTTGTTGAAGAATGTAAGTGTTCGAACAAAGTTTTGAGAAAACATTTATTATCATAAATAGAGTTGTGTAGTGTCACATCAACAACTCAATAATAAAATATAAGTCACATGAAAATTTCAAAAATATTATCATATGTTGTGCTAGCAGTAGGTGCAATAGGTGCTATATTACTATTCTTAATGAGTGGTAACTTTACCACCCTTATGGATAACTATGGTATTACAGAAGCTAAGGACTTGGTGAAAGATACTTCTTCATCGGCTTTTGCAGAGGCTACTTCTCTAGTGAGTCCTATGTATAACCTGACTGTTGTAATACTGGTTATTATAATCATCGCTACGTTATTTGCAGTATTTTCTGCTTTGGCTAAAAATCCAGCAGGTCTTAAAAAAGCAGGTATAGGTATCGTTGCTTTCCTAGTTGTTATCGGTATTGGATATGGAATGGCACAAGGAGTAGAGACACCAATGAAGGATGGTGAGGTTCTTTCTGAAAGTGGATCTAGATGGGTAGGAACGGGTATCTATGCTTTCTACTTTTTAGCGATAATCGCTGTTGGATTAATGATTTTATCAGGAGTTAAAAAATTAATAGGTAAATAATATGGCAAGAAGATCAGCACCAGAAGTGAATGCAGGATCTATGGCAGATATTGCTTTTTTACTTCTTATATTCTTTCTGGTTACTACAACCATAGATACGGACAGAGGTATTAGTCGTAAGCTACCACCGCCATTAGATGAAACAGTTGAACCTCCAATTCTTAAGCAGAAAAATATATTCGTTGTAGAATTGAATAAAAACAATGATCTTTTGGTAGAGGAGGCTCCAATGCAATTAAGTGAATTGCGTGCTGCAGCTGTTGCTTTTCTTGATAATGGAGGAGGAACTGGTGATGAGGCTTGTAGCTATTGTAAAGGAGAAAGAAGTCCAAGTTCTTCAGATAATCCTGAAAAAGCGGTGATTTCACTTCGTAATAATAGAGAAACAAGTTATGCAGCCTATATCGCTGTTCAAAATGAATTAGTGGCAGCGTATACAGAATTACGTAACAGAGAGTCAGAACGTCTTTATGGAAAGTCTTTTACTCAAATGGAGGAAGAGCTTAAGGATGTAAATTACTCTGGGAGTAAGGACAGACTTAAAGATCAGATAAAGCAAATTCAGTTAATGTATCCTGAAAAGCTTTCTGAAGCAGAACCAAAGAAATAATTATACTAACGTAAAAACGAAATTATGTCTAAGTTTAAAAAGAAAAAAGGCGGAGATTTGCCTGCTATTTCAACGGCGTCTTTACCAGATATCGTATTTATGTTATTATTCTTCTTTATGGTTGCTACGGTAATGAGAGAGAATAATCTTAAAATAGAGAATAGACTTCCTCAAGCAGATCAAACTGAAAAGTTAGATAAGAAAAACTTGGTAATGTATATCTATGCTGGTAAACCTAGTTCTAGATATGCTGCAAGTGCTGGTACTCAAGCAAGAATTCAGTTGAATGATAAATTTGCTGAGGTAAGTGATATCAAACCTTTCGTATTAGCAGAAAGAGCTGCTAAAAGGGAAGAAGAGGTGCCATTTCTTATTACTGCTTTAAAAGTAGATGGAGATACGAATATGGGTCTTGTAGGTGATATTAAAAAAGAACTTAGAGAAGTTCAAGCGCTAAAAATTAATTATACCACAAGAGAAGGTGCCGCAACTGGAAATTTAGAATAAAGGTTTAAAGACTTTATATATTAAAATCCCGCTATCTAGCGGGATTTTTTATTTTTAATACTTTTAGTTGAGTTTGCAATTTCTCCAATGTGATGGTTGTATCTATAGATTTTCTTTCCTTCTAGTTTTTTGATATGTTTTTAAAAACATAATCTTCAATAACTAAAATTTATATCCTAAATGTTTATGTAGATTCACGATCGTGGCATAACAATTGTTGCATATTGAATAGCTGTGATCTGTTAAACTGATCAATATCTAACCTTCCAAACCTTGTGATATTGAAATAATGGAATAGCGGTTATCTCGTTTACCTTTTAGCTTTATAGCTTGCATTTGCTTATGCAATATGCAGATGTTTAAAAGGTTCACTATTTTTTATTTTAATATCTCTTCGGTTCACAGTAATTGATTTAGTACGTAATTATTAACTAAATATAAATTATTATGGCTAGAAGATTAGCACCAGAAGTGAATGCAGGTTCAATGGCAGATATTGCCTTTTTATTATTGATCTTTTTTTTGGTCAGTACAACGATACAAACCGATTATGGAATTAGTCGAAGGTTACCTCCTCCTCCAGATGAGATACAACCTAGTGCCTTAGTTAAGGAGAAAAATCTATTTCGTGTAGAAGTGAATCAGCTTAATGAATTATTTGTTGAAAAGAAACCGATGAGTTTAAAGGATTTAAAAGCTGCTGCAATCGCTTTTTTGGATAATGGTGGCGGAATTGGAAAAGAATCATGTGAGTACTGTAAAGGAGCACATAATCCGAAATCTTCTGATAACCCTTCTAAGGCCATTATCTCTCTCGTAAATAGTAGAGAAACAAGTTATGAAACCTATATCGCTGTGCAAAATGAGTTGGTGGCTGCATATGCGGAACTAAGAGATCGAGAAGCTCAGAGATTGTATGGAATGTCTTTTGGATTAATGAAAGATCATTTCAATGATCCCAATTACTCAGGTAACAAGGAAAATCTTAAGACACAGATAGAAGAAATACGATCTCTATTTCCAGAAAAACTTTCGGAAGCAGAGCCAGTAACAGCCTCATTGTAATTATTTAAAAAATTATCAATATGTCAATATTTAAGAAAAAAGAAAAAGGAAGCATGCCAGTAATTTCTACGGCTTCATTACCAGATATCGTTTTTATGTTATTGTTCTTCTTTATGGTTGCAACTGTAATGAGGAAAGATACCTTAATTGTAAAAAATGAACTACCCGTTGCTGATCAGATAGAGAAGCTAGATCGCAAGAATATGGTCATTCATATTTATGCTGGGAAACCAAGCTCTAGATATAAAAATGTTGGGACTGAAGCAAGGATTCAACTCAATGATAAATTTGCTAATTTAAAGGATATTCAGCCTTTTGTTTTAGAAGAAATAAAGTCTAAGCCAAAAGAGTTGCAACCGTATCTTACAACATCTTTAAAAGTTGATAAGGATACTAAAATGGGCTTGGTAGGAGACATAAAGAAAGAGTTACGTACTGCACGTATGTTGAAGATTAATTATACCACTAGAAGTGGTGAAGTAACGAATAATTTGCAATAAATATCTGTTGTTGTATAATAAGAATTCCATGAGCATTCGTGGAATTCTTATTCTTTTTTTAAAACTGAGGTCTTTTCTAAATAAATAGATTTATTTTAGTGAATTGTATGGGAAGAATATTGAAAAATATGATGTCTATAAAGCAATTCTTAGTAGTAATATTCGTTTTTTTTGTTGTAAACATCGGTTTTAGTCAGAATGAGAATACTGCTAAAGAAGTCGAATTAGACTCAATGTACAGAGAAGATCAGTTTTATGCAGGATTTACGTTTAATTTACTTTGGAACACTCCTTCTGGAGTAAGTCAGTCTGGTTTTTCTGGTGGTTTACATCTGGGTTATACCAGAGATATGCCGATTAATAAGAGACGAAATATTGCTATTGGTTTGGGTTTAGGTTATTCAATTAATACCTATGGACAAAATCTTTTTATAGGAGAAGATGTTGAAACAGGGCAAAGTATTTTTAGTAGTTTGGATGGTGTAGATTTTGATAAAAATAGATTTACCACTCATTTGATCGAATCACCTTTGGAATTTAGATGGCGTACATCGGTGCCAGATACGCATAAGTTTTGGAGAATTTATACAGGATTAAGGGTTGGGTATTTGTATTATTTCGATGCAAAATTTGAACAACCAGGTAACCAAGTAAGACAGGTTAAAATTGACGAATTAGATAGATGGCGAATAGGAGCGACCTTTACATTTGGATGGAACACCTTTAACTTTCACTTTTATTATAGTTTGAATCCCTTATTTGATAGTAATGCCAGAATTGGAAGTGAGAGAGTTGGATTAAACACTGTCAAAATAGGCTTGATGTTCTATATTTTATAGCCAGAAATTAATCAAAGTAAGTTGAGGAATTACTCCTATTAAAAAGCCTAATGTTAGTTCGAGATTGGTATGTGCTTTATAATGCAATCTAGAAGTAGCAACTAGTCCATTGGCAAAGATCATCGCTGCAATTAATAGTATAAGGTTGATCTCGAAGTGAATACTCAGTGCAATCGTAAACATGGTAACAGCACCAGATCCCAACATATGTAAGCTAGCTTTGACATCAAAAAACACAATAAAGATTGCACTTAAAGAAGATAATAAGGCTCCCAAAAAGAAGAAATATAGTTCAGGATAGTTGTATACATCTATAATCATTTTAATGACTAGTAAGAGTATTAAAGATTGTAGCAATAATGGTATTTTACGCTGCCTAACATCTTCCAGATGCATAGAGGTTATAATTCCCATGGTTCTTAGAAAAAAGTAAAGGACAATAGGTATCAAAATGGTAACCACTACTAAACCAAAAATTTTGGCTTGAATAATATTCTCAGGAATAAATCTTGGAGCTGTAACAAAATAGATCACTGCGCCGGCTAAAGGCATCAGCAAAGGATGGAAAATATAAGAAATACTTTTTAGTAAAAAATTCATTAAATTTTCTTTCGTAACCTAGCAACAGGAATATCTAGTTGTTCCCTGTATTTAGCTACTGTTCTTCTGGCTATAGGATATCCCTTTTCTTTGAGGATTTTAGCTAGCTTTTCGTCAGTAAGAGGTTTTTTCTTGTCCTCTTCTCCTATAGTGATTTCCAGTATTTTTTTAATTTCTCTGGTAGAAACTTCCTCTCCTTGATCATTGGTCATGGATTCAGAGAAAAACTCTTTGATTAGCTTCGTTCCATAAGGAGTGTCTACATACTTACTATTTGCTACTCGCGAAACGGTACTTACATCCATATCAATTTCATCTGCAATATCTTTGAGGATCATTGGCTTTAGATTCCGCTCGTCTCCACTTAAAAAATAACTTTTTTGGTAGTGCATTATTGCACTCATCGTCAAAAACAGTGTTTGTTGTCTTTGTTTAACCGCTTCAATGAACCATTTGGCAGCATCCAATTTTTGCTTGATAAACATCACCGCATCTTTTTGAGATTTGGATTTTTGTTTACTAGCCTTATAACCTTGAAGCATATTGTTATACTCTCTGGAAACATGTAATTCAGGAGCGTTTCTTCCATTTAAAGTCAGTTCTAATTCTCCTTCCACTATTCTGATCGTAAAATCAGGAACTACATGTTCAATAAGTTTATTGTTTCCAGCGTAAGCGCCACCTGGTTTTGGGTTTAACCCTTCTATTTCCTCAATAGCTTCTTTTAACAAATCCTCGGTAATATCAAATTTAGCTAATAATTTTTCAT
Source organism: Aquimarina litoralis (assembly GCF_019295435.1). Classification (GTDB taxonomy): domain Bacteria; phylum Bacteroidota; class Bacteroidia; order Flavobacteriales; family Flavobacteriaceae; genus Aquimarina; species Aquimarina litoralis_A. The sequence continues at coordinate 154,953 of NZ_WEKL01000005.1, read as the reverse complement.
AATGTTTTTTGCTAAAGTGATCAAAAGACTTTTCCAGAATTTGCGTAGCCAATTTGATAGGTAGGGTAGTTTCTTTCCTGTTTAATTGAATCAATAGACATTCCTGAAGATTTCTGGCTCCTACACCTGCAGGGTCTAATTGATGTACGGTTTTAAGAATACTTTCTATCTTTTCTTCTGTAGTGTATACGTTTTGAGTAAAAGCAAGATCGTCTAATATATCCGTTAAAGATCTTCTAATGTAACCGCTTTCATCTATGCTACCCACCAAAAACTCTGCGATTTCTCTTTCTTCAGCTTCGAATCGATACGTATTGAGTTGATTTACTAAATGTTGATGAAAGGAAGTTCCAGAAGCATAAGGAACATTCTTTTCTTCATCATCAGAACTGTAGTTATTAGAACTTAATCGATAACTTGGTATTTCATCATCACTAAGGTATTCATCGACATTGATTTCGGTTTCTATTTTTTCAGTACCATAATCATCATCCACATTACCTTCATTGTTAAAAGCATCTTCATATTCATCCATCTTCTCTTTACCACTATCTAAGGCAGGATTTTCTTCCATTTCTTGCTTTAAACGTTGTTCAAATGCTTGTGTAGGAAGCTGAATTAGCTTCATTAATTGAATCTGCTGTGGAGAAAGTTTTTGAGAGAGTTTAAAATTTAGTTGTTGCTTAAGCATAAAAATATCAATGTTCTTATACTCACAAAAATAAACAAAATACAGCGTATTTCTGTAGGTAATCGAAGGTTAGTTTAGTGAAACTTTTTTTAAAATTCGTTCAAAACGAAGATTAAAAAAATATAGTTGAACTAATCACATATGTAGTATGGGATCTAATTCAAATAGCTCAAAAATTTACTTAAAAGCATAAATTTTTAAAACTATTTTATGCTACTAATCAATAAACGCGCCAAAATTGATTTATTACGCAATGATCGATATTTTTTTAGTTAAAAATATGTCAAAAATAGAAAGACTTATGGAATGAAAATTTTATTCTTAATCGCATAAATCACCAAACCTGTTCGGTTTTTAAGGTGTAGTTTTTCGAATATGGAATCTCTATATCCTTCGATCGTTTTAGGGCTCAAACACATATCACTTGCAATTTCTTTATATGTTTTTTCGGTACAGGCATGTTTGATGAATTCYATTTCACGATCCTTTAAGATTACTTTGTTTTCCTTTTTAGGATTTAGGGAGCCTAATAGCAGATTGGTCACATCTTTGGTGTGATAAAAACCAGTTTCTTGTACTTCGATAAGTGCATTTTCCAAAATGCTTTTCTCTGTATCTTTTAATAAATATCCCTTCGCACCAGCTCTCAACATTTTAAGGATGGTTTTTTCATCTTCTTCAACAGAAAGTGCCAATACATTTACTTGTGGATATTCTTCTTTTAAAGCAATGGTCGTTTCAATACCATTCATGATGGGCATATTGATATCCATTAAAACGATATCCGGGATGTTTTTGGGATCCTTAAATCGGGTAAGTAACTCTCTTCCATTTTTGCACAGGTATAATATTTTAAACTTAGAAAACCCATTTACCAATCCTGCTAGTGCCTGTGATAATAGGATATGATCTTCTACAATAACTACTGAGTATTTCATTTTTTGATGTTTTGTGTGTATAGTGCTTTTTATGCCCTTGTTTTGATTCAAGTTTGATGTCCGTCTTAGGAGGAAGCTCAGTGTGACAAATTGTTTCTAATAACCCTTCATATTAATCCTCTTCCTCTTCTTGTTCTAATTTTTTATAGTAATAGGTTAGTGTAATCGCTGTTCCTTTTCCTTTAGCAGCATCCAGACTTACCTCCGCATTAATCAATTTAGCTCTATTTTGCATATTGCATAGACCAATACCTACTTGTTTTCTGTTTCTGATATCATTCATGTCGAATCCAACACCATCATCCTTTGCGTGGATTACTAACTTCTCATTACTATATTTTACATTTACGGTTAGTGTAGAGGCTTTAGAATGTTTGATGGTATTACTAAAAAACTCCTGCAGTATCCTAAAAATAATCACCTCTGCTTTGTCATCTAAGGTTCTTACTTCTGTATTACTACTTAAGGTGGCTTCTATAAACTGTAAACGATTAAAACGTTCTACTTCTAGCGCAATAGCTTCTGTAAGACTTAAACTCTTAATTGCATCTGGATTTATCAGTTTTGATAAGGCTCTTAATTCCGTTAGGCTTTTGGTGATGGTATCGGTAACCTCTGGTAACTTTTCAGGGTCTTCTTTAGCTACATCCACCTGTATTTTGGCTAGCGTTAGCAACTGACCAATATTATCATGCAACTCCCAACTGATATTGCGCAAAGTTTCTTCCCGTATTTCAATCTGCGTTTCGGCAATAGCTCTTTCAAACTTCTTTTCAGCTTCTTTTTGTTTTAGCAATAAGCTATTCTTCCTTCTTTGAAACACCCAAAAAAGCGTAATAATAAGCACTACCAGAAGTATTAAAACTACGGTAGCTATTAATATTGCTGTTTCTTGTCGCTCCATATAAATCCAATAATAAAACAAGTGTTCATTACTACGGTTAATGTAATATTAACTAAAAATAAAACTGTAGCATCTGTAAGTTCAGCATAGTAATTTCTTAATATTCTAAAAGGGAGATTCCCTACAAAATAAATTAAGAGTCCAAAACTAATCCAGATAAGCAGGTTCTTTTTTGCGTGGAGAACCTGCTCTGAATTTAAGATTTCAAAAAAGTATAATAAAATGGTTATCACTAAAAACAAAGCACCCAATATGTATGGTAATCGTTGGTATTCTGACATGTAATTTTCAAAAAAACCATTGATCACAAAGGATGATAAATATATAATACAAAAGTAAAAGGCTAATTTCTTATTCTTTTTATTTTTAAAGTAATAGCGATACAGTAAAAGAAAGAAAGTGAAATTTACCAAATTATATATATTATGAATAATGGCGTTTACTCCTTCGTTTAATTTAATGTAAAGTCCTACTAGTTCATTAAAAGCAACGTACCAAATAAAGAAAATAAAATATTTTAAAAACTTCGTGTTTTTGTACTTGAAATAAAAGATGGTTCCAATAATTGCAGCTAGTACTTCAAAACCAACACAAAATTTTATTAATAAGTTTATAATTTCGTTACTTAGCGTCATTGTTTATTTTACTGTTGTTTTCCCATTGGAGGAGTTCCAGTTACTTCATTTGCGATTAAACTGTTTTCCTCTTCTTGATTCAGGTTCAGGTTAAAAAAACCTGCTTTTTGGATATTTCCATTTTTATCTACTCTGCTATCTAGTCCAATTTTGTCTTGTAATAATTCTACCTTGAAATTATTGTCTAAAGTATATCCCATCTGCTCTATGTTTCCAGCAGCATCTTTTACCTCTTTGGTAGGAGCGATAAAGAATGTTTGTCTTTTCGCATATCTTTTGTCTTCCTTATCTCGGATATAGTTGTCCGGATACAAGGCGAAATAAAATCTAAATCCAGTTGGTTTTACTTTTGCTCTTCGAGACTGAATCTTTACATATCTAATGTATTTTTGTAATTCATCAATATCATAAAATAAGGATCGAGTTGCTTTAAAAGCATTGTCTTCTCCATCTTGTCCTACTACTTCGTTAATCAACTCTTCTCGTTGATCATATAAGTGGTAAATCTCTTTGGCAAAATCAGACTGAATAATGTTACTTGGTTTTCTTTTACCATCAATAGTGCCTAACTGTTTTTGTAGCTCCTTGATGATACTGTCTTTCTCTTTAATCGTGTTTTTGAATCTTTCTAATTCGGCAGTGTTGGTTTGCACTGCATCTTTACAAGATATTACTGATAAGCATGCAAAAGCAATGATCAGATACTGTTTGATAGGGTTAGTTTGTAGTTTCATTTTTTGATAGGTTTAATAAAGTATTTGTGTGATTTTGGCTATTGCCAAAAATGTTAGTTGTTGAAAAACTTAAGTTTTCCTAAGTTTTAAGATTTAAAAATACCATTTTATATAGTTTTAAAAAATTCAGCGAAGTAGCAATTATAGTTTTATAGTTGAAAATACTGAATTACAAGCGCTTTTGAACATTTTCTCTGAAATAGAGCTGTGTCGAAAAGGGGTAAACACCCCTTTTAAAAAAAGTGGATTAACGGTTGATTTATTACATCTTCTCTCGTTCCGACGCACCAACTCGCCCATCGTTATCACGCTGTCGTTTCAAAGGAGAGGAGTTAATAAAGTCCCTTTTGGAAGAGGGATTTAGGGAGATGTTTATTTTGAGATTATTCTTCTTTAAGCAAATCAATAGTCTCTTTTAGTTCTTTTAAAACGACCTCAAAATTATTTAAAACTTGATCATTCGAAAATCTAATGAATTTCACGCCAAGTTGCTCTATTCGACTTTGTCTTTTACTGTCTTCAATGAATTGGTTGTCATGAAGCGATCCATCAATCTCGATAGCTAAACCAATCTCTTTACAATAAAAATCTACGACATAGTCTAGTATTGGAAATTGACGAAAAAAATCAACTTCTAATTGCTTTTTTCTGATCTTCTCCCAAATTACTTTCTCACTACCTGTCATCTCTTTTCTGAGAATTTTGGATAATGCTCTGGCTTCTTTTGTGTAGGGTAAAACTTTTTGCAATGACATAATTGAAGATTTACATTTTAAAAGTAGATAATTTTAATAATATCTAGCTTTTCTCAAGATTACTAAGGATCAAAAGCTATTGTCGTTTGAGAACTAAACATCCATCCCTAACCCTTCCTTCAAAAGGATGGGAACTGGAATTTATTTCGATAAGAATTGAAAAGCCTCCCTTCGAAGGGAGATTTAGAGGGATGTATAAGAGTGTTTTATTAGTTAAAACCCTAACTCTTTCCAACACCACAACTCGCTCATCGTTATCACGCTGTCGTTTCACAGGAGAGAAGCTAAAAAAAGTCCCTCTTTGAAGAGGAATTTAGGGAGATGTTTTAAATACATCGTTCTATTTTCTAATAACCAACATTTAATTTCTAAGTATTATAGTTTTCTTGTAAGACACACTGTAGGAATGTGTTTAATGATATTTGTTAAATCATTAACACTTGTCTAACTACAAAGTGGTTTGTGTTTTCGTAGAGAATGATTTTGGGGATTTTTCTACTAAATTTTTGCGAAAATCAAAACGAAAGTTTTTCGTGTTCATTGTGGATCTTTTTAGAAATAACACGAAAAATAGCACTACTTGATAATGTCAAAAATATGGATTTAAAAAAATGTTAATTTTTGGTTTTAGCGAAAACGTTTTTCGTTAAATAAATTGTTAAAAATTCACACTCAAATTGCCAACCGCATTTTTCTTTTCTTACTTCATAGTAGCTAGAACAGCTAAGAACTAAACTTTTCGAAAAGTAACTTTTGCTAACTCACAATGTTAAACAAAAACTAATAATCGCAATCATGAGAAAAATTTATCTAGTACTTAGTATAATCTTTGGTTTGTATTCCTGTGCTTCGGATATCGATACCTTAGACTCTGAAATGACATCAATTGAAGTATCTTCAAAAAGTAGCTCTGAAAATGTAAAATTAATAAGTGCTTGGACTGCAAATAGGAGTAGTCCTGTTCAGATTAATTATCAGCGTAAGTTTAAAGTAAAAGTCAAAAATTTAGCCTATCAGAAAGAAGTAGCCATTCATCATGCAACCAATGATGGAGATTGGGTAGATATTCCTTTAACCTATGACCAAAGTATAGGTAATGATGAAGAAATTTGGGTAGGAGAGGTAACACCTGATTACGAAATGTATAGTACCGATTTTGTGGTAAAGTATACTGTGGATGGACAAACGTATTGGGATAATAATAATGGTAAAAATTACAGTATGCTGGTGAATATGGGTGGATTTTTAGCACCAGACGTACATGTAGAAGTAAATGACAGTTTTACTAGGTCTGCAGGTACATCATTTGCTATCAATGTAAATGCAAGGCGTAATTATGGAGCAAATGTAACCGTAGAGGTTGTATACACAACAGATAATTGGGTAACAAAAAACACCGTCCCAATGTCGTATCAAAGATATTTTAGAGTAGGATATGCACATTATATCATGAGTCCGAATCAATTCGATGTGGATGTGTATGATACTTTGATCCGTGTTCACGATGAAGTGCAGTCAATTGAATTTGCCATTGTTTATAAAGTAAATGGTGAAGAGTACTGGGATAATAATTATGGAAATAATTATACGCTGGATAAGATATTTTATTAACCAATAGTAACTCACAAATCATTTAAAATGAAAAAGTACCTTTATTTATTAATCAGTTTGGCGTTGTTTTCTTGTAGTCAAGATGATGTAACAGAAAGTCCTGAAGATTCTCTAAATTCTTTAGAAGTTTCTTTGAAAAACTCGAATCCTGTTCAGTTGATCAAAGCTTGGACAACCTATAGTTTTTATAGAGGATTTCAATCGTACACAAGGAAATTTACAGTAGAACTAGAAAATCTGGCTTTCGAGAAAAATGTTAGTATTTATCATCAAAAAGTAGATGGTAGTTGGGATGAAATTCTATTGGAGTATGATCAAAGTATTGAAGATGGGCAAAAAGAAATTTGGACTGCAACCTATAGTCAAGGAGGATTTTCTATAGATAGAATATATGCCGATGAATTTGTAGTTCGATATGAAGTAAATGGAACAATATATTGGGATAATAATAATGGTTCTAATTATGCTATGTCCAGAATGGAAGGTTCTTTCTTTGCGGATCCAAATCTTAATGTCAGTGCAGATACAGATTTTAGTAGTTTGTCTTATGTTCCTTTTAATGATACAAATTCATTGAATATAACAGTAGATGTTAGGAATCTTGCTCCTAATAAAGAGGTGGGAGTGGTGTATACATCTGATGGTTGGCAAACACAAGATTATCTGCCACTAACATATAGACAATTTTGGTCTAACGGTCCTTTATTTACAATTCAAAGTCCAAATAATTTTGGTGTTGAAAGATGGCAGGGTTTTACTTCGTTAGATTCCTCTGCGGATGAAGTTGAATATGCTATTGTGTATCGTGTAAATGGAAATGAATATTGGGATAATAACTATGGTAATAACTATAAAGTAGGTATCAACGATTACGATTAAATAAGAATATTTATTTATTGTAAGTGTGGAAGTCCGCCTAGCATGTGTGTTAGCTAGGTGGACTTTGTTGTTTATAATGCAAATTCCATCTTGATATTACTTCTTAGGTAAGGAGAGTCTTTTTCGAGTTCAATTTCTACAAAGCCATATTTTTTATAAATGTAAATTGCATTTTCTAGTTTTGTGTTGGAGTACAATACAAGTTTGTTCCAATGTTGTTTTTTTGCGAAATCAATACAAAACGTCATTAATTGTTGTCCAATTTTTTTTCCTTGAAATTCTGGAGAAACTGCCATTTTTCCTAGCTCGTATATTCCCTCTTGCATCTTAATTAAAGAGAAAGTACCAGCAATAGCAGAACCTATTTTTGCAAAGAAAATGTAACCTCCTTTATTAATAATTGTTTCTTCACATCTTTCTAAGAGTTCCACATCATGGGGTTCTACTACAAAATATTTTTCTAGCCAGGCGACATTGAGATCCGCAAAATCCTTTGCGTACTTTGGATTAAATGGGATGATTTCTATTTGTTTTATATCATTCATGGTTGTGTAGTTTAAGGTTTTCTAATATTCGTTTGCTAAGAGACTTTTCTTTAAATTGATTTTCCATATAAGTTAGATGTCGTGTTAGACTAGTCGATGAGCCTTCAGTAACCCATTTAACTTGTTTGTCTATTGTTTCCCATACGGGAATCAACTGTTTGTGAGTTTTTTTTCCTTTGGATGATAGTTGATAAAGTTTTTTGCGCTTATCTACAGCATCCATTTTATATTGTATCAAGCCTCTTTTTGATAGTTTTTGTAACGCTTGGGTAATAGCGGGTTGTGTGTAATGTAATTGCTCTTGAACTTCTGAGGTCGTTACAATATTTTGGTCACTGATGATCTTAAAAATAGGAAATAAGTAAGGATCAAATTCTATATGTAAGGAGTCATAAATAATCTGTGTTTCTTTCATGAGATAGTCACTAAGTCGCTTAAAACGAGAGCCTAATCCTAATTCTCCAAATTCTTGTAAAGAATCTTTCATTTTACATAAGTATTTATATAAGTGCTTATGTAAATTTAATAATTTTATGTATTACAGCCAAAAAAATGGTATTCAATGAGTAAAGAGGAGTTATAGTGCTAAAGCTAAGGGATATGAAGATATCTTATTTTAAGTAATCATTTCTAATATCAAATTCTCGCTAAATAACCACGAATCCTGTTTGTAATTCTACAAATACTATTCCTGTAAGGACTATAGTACTTTTTAATTAATTATTTCGTTATCAGTAGATTATGGTTTTAAGGTCTTAGTTTGTAAATGCTTGTACTTCAATTCCATAATAAAACCCGAATATAACAATCAACAAAATTAACCACACAATGATTACTTCAACTCGACTAAAACTTTTCGCATTATTTGCATTTACTGCCTTTGCGATGAGTGCTCAAAACCCTCAAGGAGAATTAAAAAGATGGCATAAAGTTACCTTGTCTTTCACAGGTCCAAATACTTCTGAGACTGCTAATCCAAACCCTTTTTCTGATTATCGTTTGGATGTTACGTTTACCAATGGATCATCTTCTTACACAGTTCCCGGATATTATGCAGGTTGTGAAGATCCTGCAGAATCCAGTTGTGATTCTGGTGCTGTTTGGAAAGTACACTTTGCTCCAGGAAACACTGGTACTTGGAATTGGACTGCATCTTTTAAATCAGGAGATGATATTGCTATTACAACTGGCGGAGCGTCTGCTGGATTTATGGATGGAGATACAGGTTCTTTCAATATTTCAGAATCTGATAAAACAGGACGGGATCATAGAGCCATGGATAAAGGAAGACTTCAATATGTTGGAGAACACTACTTAAGATATTCCGGTACGGATCCAGAAAACCCTAATGGAAATTGGTTTGTAAAAGCTGGTGCAGATGCTCCGGAGAATACCTTGGCTTATGAAGATTTTGATAATACACCAAATCGAGGAAACAGACGAAAAAATTGGAATCCCCACCAACAAGATTATGTAGCATCTGATGCTTCGGCGTATACTTGGAATGGAGGTAATGGTTCTGAATTATTAGGAGTAGTAAATTATCTTTCTTCTAAAGGATTGAATGCTTTCTCTTTTTTAACACTTAGTTTACATGGAGACGATGAAAATGTATTTCCACATTTGATGAAAGTTTCCGAAAGCGTATATAATGGTTATAATGATAGTCAGCAATGGAATCAGGGTGTGCATAAGGATCGTTTTGATGTTTCTAAAATGGCACAATGGGAAAAAATCTTTGAATATGCTGATAAAAAAGGTGTTTTTATGCATTTCAAAACCATGGAGACTGAGAATGATAATATGATGGATAATAATACCAATGGTAGAGAAAGAAAATTGTATTACCGAGAACTCATTGCAAGATTTGGACATCATTTGGCACTAAACTGGAACATTACGGAAGAGACAACAATTCCGGATAATGTAGTAAAAAGCATAGCATCCTATATTAAAGATACGGACCCTTATAATCATCATATTGTTTTACATACCTATCCTAATCAGCAAGATCAAAGATATGATCCTTTGTTAGGTAGTAATTCGGAACTTACTGGAGCATCTATTCAAACTGGGAAAAACAACGTACATAACGATGTAAGAAGGTGGCTTGAGAAATCTAGAAACGCCGGAAAAAAATGGGTAGTTGCAAACGATGAACAGGGAAATGCAAATATAGGAGTAGATCAAGATGGACAAGAAGATAAATTAGTTCGTCATCAGGTGCTATGGGGAACGTTTATGGCTGGTGGTACAGGAGTAGAGTATTATTACGGTTACCAAACTGGAGAAACGGATTTAACAGCTCAGGATCATAGATCTAGAGATCTTAAATATACACACGCAAGTCATGCATTGCACTTTTTCGAAACCTATTTAGATACTTATTTAGTAGATATGGTGTCTTCTGATGGACTTAYATCTGCCAACGATTATGTGCTAGCAAAACCAAATGAAGTATATGCCGTATATCTACCAGATGGTGGATCGACTACTATTAACTTACCTTCTGGAACTTGGCAAGTACAATGGTTTAATCCAAGATCTGGAGGTGCATTATCTTCTCCACAAGCAATTACAAACTCCTTATCCGCTCCAGATAATAACGATTGGGTAGCATTGATCAAAGGAGAATCAGATGGAGGGCCATCTTGCGATGATTTAGAAAGCATAGCAACACAAGATGCCTATCTGCAAGGAACTACAAGATTTAATACAGATGAACTTAGAGTAGAGCAAGCAAATAGAGTTTCTTATCTGCAATTTGATGTGCCATCAACTCAAGACGCGGTAAGTGCGATTAAATTGAGATTAACTGTGAACGATGACCCTGGTGAAGGAACTATCGATGTTTATAAAGGTACTTCAAATAATTGGACAGAAGGGAATTTATCAGACTCTAATAAACCTTCAGAAGGTGATAAAATAGGATCTATTAGTGGTTCCTTTTCTGCTGGGCAATCGTATGAATGGACTTTGTCTGATGTTTCCCAAGGAGAATCGATTTCATTAATACTAAAACACACAGGTTCTAATGATGTTTCCTTTCATTCTAAAGAAGGTGCCGTTGCCCCACAAATCGTTGTAACATTGACAGATTGTAATGATGGAGGAGATGGTGATGGTGACGGCGATGGAGATACTACTTGTGTCCCAACAGAAGAAAATGGTGTCGTAGCTATCGAGGCTGAAGATTTTGTAAATCAAACAAAAACAGAGAAAAGACAATGGTATTTCCAAGACGGAACAGTGTCTACACCAACACCTGATCCTGATCCTAGCCATCATGCTTCGGCAAGTGGAGGAGGATATTTGGAAATTTTACCAGATACCAGAGTAACGCATGATGATCCATTAGTGAATGGAGAAAGTTTTTCTAATACTCCTGGAGTAGTAGGAGTTTTGGATTATAAAGTGAAGTTTAACTCTCCAGGAAAATATTTTGTTTGGGTACGATTATATTCTACAGGTTCTGAAGATAATGGACTTCATGTGGGAATTAATGGTACTTGGCCAGCTTCAGGACAGCGTATGCAATGGTGTGCTGGTAAAAATCAATGGACTTGGGAAAGTAAACAACGAACCAATGCAAATCATTGCGGAGAAGAACAACTTATTTTTATTGATGTTCCTAGTGCCGGAGTACATACAATTTCATTATCCATGAGAGAAGATGGAACGGAAATCGATAAGTTTGTGCTTTCTAAGTCGTATACAAAGCCTACAGGTACTGGACCAGAAGTAGTGTTGTCAGACTGTCAATTATCTGTAAATGATTTTGATAGTAATAAATTCAGAGTATATCCAAATCCAGCTCGAAACATAGTAAATGTAGAAGGGTTAACTCAAGGAAAAGTCTCTGTGTATGATATGACCGGTAGAAAAGTGATTTCTTCCATAGAAATTTCTGAATCAAAGAATAATTCTTCCATTGATATTTCCAATATTCCTTCTGGAGTGTATTTCATGGTGATTAGAGATGGAAAAAACCAAAATACTTTAAAGTTTATTAAACAATAGTGTAACTAACTGACTATTTTTTTCTGAAAAGGATTGGATATGTATGTATTCAATCCTTTTTTTATGTTTAAGAATTCATCAAARTCGTTATTTATTATACACTCTGATATTACTTTTCCAATCCTTTTTTTAATACTTCCTGAATTCCAGATAGGTGTTCACTAAATTGCATCATCTGTGCAAGTACTTGTGCCATCTCATTTTTGTCACCAAACCCTTTTAACTTATTATTTTTTACAAAAGTTTCTTTGATAGCTTCCCATCGTTGTTTTTCATCCGTTGAAATGTTATTGGTCAGCTCTTTGTATTTTAAAAGATTGGCTTCAGCAGCACTTGTTAAGGTTTGAGACTCATTTTCATAGTGTGATAGTAATAGTGTTTGTAGTTCCTTTTCATTCATAATAGGAACCACTTTTGCCACTAATTTGCTCATATCACGATACGAACCTTGTAATTTAAAAGATGGCTCTGTACGATAGGAATCTTCCATTGCAGCAGATTGAATATATGTCGCATTTACTTGCATTACCGTATCACGGATCGTAACTACTTTTTCTAGTATAGCCAGATAATCTTGCACTTCTTGTTTGGTATGATTTCCTTTAAGTTCAATGCCTTCTTGAGTTCCTGATTCAACCATTTCAATTAGTCCATAAATATCTTCAAAATACTTACTACTTAGTTGATGTAAAATAGGATTAGAAGTTAATGCATTTTCGATCAAACTCAATTTGAATAAGTCAGCTGTATCGCCAATAATATCTCCAAGATTATAGATGTCTGCTCTGTTTGCTAACATATCTGGAATCTGGAATTTTTCACCACTTTCTGTATATGGATTCCCTGCCATGATTACACAGAACTTCTTGCTACGTAGATCATAGGTTTTAGGGTTTCCTTTATAAACTCCTTCAATCTTACGAGTACCATCAGCTAATGAAATAAATTTCTGTAAAAATTCTGGATTACAGTGTTGAATATCATCGAGATATAGCATCACATTATTACCCATTTCGAATGCCAGGTTTAGCTTTTTCAACTCTTCCCTTGCAGCAGCGTTATTGGCTGCCATTGGATCTACTGAGGTTACTTCGTGACCGATTGCAGGACCATTTATTTTCATAAATACTAATCCTAAGCGATTTGCCATATATTCCATCAAAGTAGTTTTACCATATCCTGGTGGGGAAATAAGTAATAACATTCCCATTCTATCGGTACGCTTGTTATCTCCAACGCTTCCTAATTGTTTAGCTAAGTTATCTCCAAATAAAGGAAGATAGACTTGGTCAATTAGTTTATTTCTAACAAAAGAGGATAAAACTCTTGGTTTAAACTCTGAAAGTTTTAAATCTTCCTTTAGCATTTCTGTCACCTGATGCTTAGCATCACGATACGCTTCGTATGCAGGAACATCAACCTGAACAAATTCTGCTAAATCAGTAACGAACGCATGATAATTAAAATTGAAATTTCCTTCTTGTATTGTTGGGTGACTTCCTTGTAATCCTTCAATAGTTTGCGAAGGATTCACATGTACAATTTCCGCTACAGATTCTTTTTTGTATAGTAAGCAGCAAACAATTTCATTTGCATAATCAATTTGTTTCGGATGATGTGTTTTTAGATATGCTGTTACCCATTGCAATGCCAAACGAATGAGATCTTTTTGATATTTATCACCTGTTGCTTCTAATGACTTTTTGAATTTGTCAAGCACCTTTTTCTTTTTTAATTCGGCTAAAAAGTTGTCATATAGCTCGTTCGCTGTTTGACTGATACAAAAAACATCGTTAGTTTGTAACTCCTCAAAAAGGTAATTACTAATGGTTTCAGCATCATCTGACGTGAAAAGTTGGTGTTCTTCTGAGAAAGAAATCACTTCTTTTTCTAAGTCAGTAAGCACAGTTTTGTATTCAGTACTATTTGAGAATATAGCTAAAACTTCGCCGGAAGCTTTAATGGTATCATTCCAGTACCCTTTTTTGTCACTATCTAAACTATTCCAAAAATATTGCGCATACGATCTTGAACTAGAATCATATTTTAATAAGCCAAGATCATGATCTTTCTGCACTAAAACTTTTAAAATTTTAGCAGCGTCCACATCGTGTACTCCTTTTACATATCCTTCAGCATAGTTTTTGCTACTTTCTTGTTGTACTAAAGTTAAAAGTTTTTCTTCGCTCATGATTGTCAGACTGAGCTTGTCGAAGTCTTTTTTGTCCGGGTTGCTAAATTGCGCTTCGACAGGCTCAGCGTGACACTTGTTAAAAATCTTGTAAGCTAAGTAAGCAGCACGATATATATCTTGATTTTCAGAAATAAGTTCTTGATCCCAATATTTTTTGGATATCAATAAGGTTTCATTTTCTATTTCTTGATAAAAATCTGTTCCTGTAAGATGGTATTGTAAGGTGCTATCTTTGTATACAATTGTTAAATCAAGAGGCTGTTTGTTGACACCAAACTTATGTTTTCCAAGCTTGATAATGTTTTCACCGTCTTCATATAGATCTTGTTTGTCTTTTAATTTTCGGGTGGCATCTTCTTTGGCAACTTTTAAAGCCGTTTCTATGGTTTCTGCCTTACCAGCATCATTTAGCTCCATTAAATTGGATATGATATCTCGTAATTTGTTGATCATTAGATCTGAAGCAAAATACCCGTTAATATCTGCTACGGTATCGAAACTTAATGCTTTTTTAGTAACTCCTTTGAGTATTCTATTTGCAGCATTTTCTAAGGCAACAGCCTTTTTATTTCTTGCCTCGATCAGACTGTTTTTCCTGGCTTCAAAAGCGTTGTATACTTCTTCTCGCTTTTCAATAATCTGAGTAATGAATTCTTCAAAATCAGCAAATCTACCTTCTAAATCTTCTAATTGAACAGATACTTTGTTTAATAACTCATCTGTTTTTTCTGGTGTATTGGCAATGTCTAGATAATTGATAATACTCTGATCTACCAATTTTAATTGTGCGGCAAACTCAGCATTGGCTTCTTTGCTTCCTAACGATTTTATCGTATTCTTGATTCCAGCCTTTAATTGATTAATGGTGGCGAAAATCAGAGATATATTATCGATAATTTTTGTAGAATGTGAGGTGTCTTCAATCTGAAGGTTGGAAACGATATCAATAAGCATTTCCAGATCAGTTGCAATTTGATTTACTTCTTCTTCTAACTTTTTAGCATCAATTACTTTTTTGATACTTTCTAGAGCTTGTTTTTTTTCTTCTACTCGTTGGTGATAGGGTAGTAGTGCCTTATCATCTAATAAAAATTGTACACATCGTTGCGAAATTTTATCCGTTTGTTCGGCAATTTCTGTTTCAAGTTCTGTGATAAAAGTTTTATCTACATAACGAATGTCTTGTAAACCGATTACTTCACCACGCAAGGTTCGTAGTTGTGATAAAACTTGTACAAAATCATCTATAGATCGGAAAGAACTACTTTTTATTTTTCCAAAGATTTCTTCTGCCTTTGTTTTAGTTTCTTTGGTTACATTGGCAGCAGTTCTTCTGAGTTGAACGACTTTTTCAAATTCATCAATAGCGGCATTAGCGGCATTACTAATCTCTCCTAATGGAATATCTAATCGGAACGTATCGTTCTCTCTAATCCAATAATAACTATCTATAATTTCTCCAGAAGACTTAGCAAGATCATCATATAAGCCATCGTAGCTATCTTCCTTATTAAGAAGTGTAATCAACGCATGGCATTCTGCCATCGCTTTCACGATATCTTTATTTCCTATTTTGTAAATTAAGGTGTCTGTATGTTCCGAAGGAATTTCATTTCCTGTCAGGAAAGGAGTTTGCCAAATTTGAATGACATGATGTTTAGTTTGCTCATCTTCAGTTTTGAAATAACATAATTCTCCATCTTCTAAAATGGTAAATCCATTACAAATAATAGGAGTTTTTACTTCCTGCTCAATAACATTATAAGACATCAAAGTGTATAGTCCTTTTTCACTCTCATAGAAAACATATAGAAAATCTTCTCCGTTAGGAGAGCTTATTTTTTCTTGAAACTGAACATCAGAAACCTCATTGGTAAATAGTTTTACTTCTCCGGATTGTAAATAATAACCATTGGGATATATGATTCCCTGATCATCTGGTAAAAGTACGCAGGCATCCTTTATACATTCGATTTTTTTTACTTCTTGTACTTTATGGTTGTATACAAAATATCTAGCAGCTTCTTGGAATGGTTTTATTTCTAAGGCAATAAGGTTACCTAAATCTGCATAACGATATTGACCATCATCTAAGGTTTGGTCTACTTGTGCCACAGCTTCATTGTAGATTCCTTTTCCATCATCGGTATTGTCTTCAATTTTTATAGTAAGATCACCACCAACAGTCTCTACGAATACTTTGTCTAATATGGAGATATGTGGATGTGTTCCATAGCGATGCATATCACGCGTGACTTCTGTCCACTCAAAATCATACTGATTCGGAAATTTAAATTCGTGCTCGCTACGATTATCGACATAGGTAAGTGTTCCTTCATTGATTAACCATTTAAAGGTTTTGATATCAGATACACTTTCGCTTAACTGGAAAACCATATGAAGGTAATTGCCAACGATAGCAAACTTTGAAAAAATGGTATTCCTGTAATACTTATATAAATTCGTAAAATCATTTATAAAAATAGCATCCTGAAGTAGATCTAATTTTTTATTTACAAAATGATCATCTGTGTATGTGTAAATACTAAAAACGTCTTCTAGTTTGATTTCTGTACGTAAACCAAAATGTACGTTATAACCAAAGAGGCAATACTTACCAATGGTAACAATATCTCTTGCGATACAATTGTTTTCGGTGTTGATACGATTGTTTGCAATCAGTTTTGTCTCTACACTACCAAAAACTTCTTTTCGTGCATCATTTAATTGGGTAAGACGATTCTGGAGTTCACCTTTTTGTTTTTGCAAACGATTTTGGATGATCTCATAGGTTCCACCGTCTAATTGTATGTTATTTGTGTTGGTTTCTTCCATAGTTGTTACCCTAGGTTTTTAACGTTGATTAATAAATTCCCCTCATTTTTGAGGAGGGGAAAGATGTATCTTTAATACATCAGGGGTGATGTGGGATCCACAACCACCTCTTTCTCCGCCTAAGGCGGATTCATTCTCCTCCTTTAGAAAGGCGGAGTGCTTTTTGAAAATCTTACTTTTCATTATTATCTGCAAAATTATCTTCTATTTCTTTCAAAACAGATGGTAAACTCTCGAATACCATTTTATTTTCAAAACGAATAACCGCAAACCCTAAACCTTCTAAATATTTAGTTCTTTTTTGATCATATTCTTGTTTTTTTGCTTGATTATGAATTTCACCATCCAACTCTATGATCATTTTTTCTTTAGGACAATAAAAATCTACTATATAATTACCAATACTATGTTGTCTTCGGAATTTTCTTCCTTGTATTTGACTCTTTTGAAGGTACTTCCATAAAAAGGCTTCAGCAGATGTGCCATTGTTCCTTAAATTCTTTCTGAAAGATTCTAAATATTTTCTATTGTGTAGTTGTTTCAAAATCTATTCTTTAATCTTCTCAATCTTAGAATTTGTTGGTTTTTTAGAATCATAAATGATTTTTAAAGAATCTCCTACTTTTCCAGTTTCTTCGAAATACAAATCATGGTCTTGTCTCACTATTTCCTGAATCTTTTGATAGCTTTTTCCACCTACTTCATATTTATAAGTAACATGAAAATTATCAATGTCAAGACCAATATCACTGTCTAATTTGTTCGTTGTAATCTTGGTAATAACAGCAGTTGTTTGAACTCCATTTTTTGCTAAACCTTCCTTTTTATAATACGTATTAAACGCTAACACTCCAATACATATAAATAATACTGCTATTAGTCCTAAAAATTTTCTGTTCATGATTTCTTTTTTAGTTTAATGATCATTGATCAATTTGGTTTGTAGTTATATTAAATACATGAGAATTGATGTGATCAGAGCTATTATAATTCCAAAAACAACTAATCGTTTTCTAAAAAGTACTTGTCTTTGTTGTTTGAGTTTTTCTCGTATCTCTTGTAAAGTTTCTTCCGAAACGGGTTCTACTTTGATACCTTGACTTTGGGTATCTGTATTTCCGTTTATATGGCTAAAAACATCTCTTTTATTTCTTTGTCTTCTATTATTTTTTAAAGAGACAATAGCCTGCATCATGGATCCTTCTCCTCCCATATTAAACCGTATTAAAAATTAAACAAATCCCATCTAGTCAATCGCTCACTACCCCACTAAGAGCTCAGGACTTTCAGGGATTGACGTTTATGGGCTTAAAAATGTATGGATGATCGTTTGCATAAAATTTGAAGATTTCTAATCTCTTCTTTTTCTACTTTTAGCGGATTTATTCTCCTCCTTAAAAAAGAAGGAGAATTTTTATAAATGTTATTTCAACTTCTTATCTGAAATACCTAATCCTTTAGCTAGATTAAACAGGTTGCTAAACAAGGTGTTTTCTTCCTCATTAGTAGATTTCTGTTTTAAATCCATTAGAATATTAGCAATCGTTAGATTTTTGATATCCTCAGAAGAGATTCCGTATTTAGTAGCAAACTCTCTTACTTTTTCTAAAAGATTTCCTTTAACATCATCACTTCCTAGAATAGCATCTTTCACTTCTTGCACAGTATTAGAATGCTGCACCAATCTATCATATCCTTTAGCTTTGGTGATTTGACCGATAATTTGTTCAAAGAACATAGTTTCACCACCTACAATATCAATGTTAGCAGCTTTCAATGCTTCTCCAATAACATCTGCCTGTGCAAAGGCAATCTCTTTTTGAATATTGATTTCGGCAAGATCCACTTGTAATTCTTTATCTAACTTCAGCTTGAATTCTTCATGTTCTTTACCTACACCATCCAGTTTCTTCATCGCTTCCGCTTTCTCCTCGATTCCAGCAGCATCTGCTAATGCTTTCTCTTTAATTACTTCTGCTTCTGCCAATCCTTCTTCTTTGGTGGCCTCAGCTTTAGCGAGAATACCTGCGGCTTCTGCTTTGGCTTTTTTCTCGATGATATTCGCTTCAACTAATCCCTGACGTTCGTTAGCATCTGCTTTTGCATGCATTACTTGTGCTTCAGACATTCCAATAGTCGCTTCTTCTTTAGCTTGTGCTTCTGCTAAAGTTTTACGAGCTTCTGCTTCTTTCTCGCTAGCTTCTTTTTGCGCTTGTGCTTCGATATTGATTTCTTCAGCCTTTTGCTTAGCAGCTTCTTTTTGAGCTTCAGCGGCTTTGATGGTGGAGATCAATGCTTCTTCTGCATTAGCCTCTGCAATGGTGATTTTTACTTGCTTTTCACGATCTGCAGTTTTAAAAGCTTCGATGTCTTTCATGTTTTCTTGCTCTTCAACCACACCTTTTTCTAGCATCACTCGATCACGAATCACATCTTGGATGTTCTTTTTCTCTACTTCAACTACTTTTTCTTTTTCGATTTGCGCTAAGGTTACAATTCGCTCACGTTCTGTGGCCTCTAGCATTCTATCTTTTTCTACTCTTTCTGTTTCTACAGCATCCGTACGTTGCTTATTTTTCTCGGCAACAATAATCTGACGTTGCATATTTTCTTCTGCAACTTTTACTTTCTCTTCGGTAGCAATACGTGCAGTTTCTGACTTTAATCTTTCCTCTTCTGCTACTTTTAGCGTTTCTGCTTCTTCACGCGCTTTGATATTGGCAATTTCTCTTCTTTGTTGTTCTTCTTTTTCAGCCAATTGTTTATCAAGTTCTAAGATTGCTTCTCGTGCTTCTACATCTTGTTTACGAATAACTTTTTCTTCATCGCGTTTGATCAAGTTGGATTTTACATTCTGTGCAGCAGTTAATTCAGTAATTTTTTTGATCCCTTCTGCATCCAGAATATTGTCTGGCTTCATAACGCTTAGGGAAGTTTGTTCTAAATCATCAATTGCACAATCATCTAGTACATATCCATTTAGATCTGTACCAATGATGTTTACTATTTCATCTCTAAATTCTCTACGGGCTTCATATAATTCTACAAATTCAAACTTTTTCCCAACGGTTTTTAATGCTTCGGAGAACTTAGCATCAAATAAATTACGAAGAACATCGATTTCTGAGGCTCTGGCACATCCAATAGTTTGCGCTACATTAATGATATCTGCTTTTGATTTATTTACACGTACAAAAAACGCTACTTTAATATCTGCACGAATGTTGTCTTTACAAATTAAACCATTGGTTCCTGTTCTTTCGATTTCCAGCTTCTTTACAGCGATATCCATGATCTCCATTTTATGAAGTACTGGAACTACTAATCCCGCATTAAAATAGACTTTGGTTCCACCAGCTCCTGTTCTTACCAAGACTTTACCTTGGATTATTTTTTTGTACATGGATATAATCCATACAATTAATCCAAAAGCTACAATTACTATAGCAATTAAGACTATTATTGATGATTTCTCTAACATATTAATTTAAATTTGTCGGTTATTTATGATTGAAATTTTTCTATTAAATAGTATTTTTTATCCTTTGATTCATTCACAATTAAGGCTTCTTCTCCAGATGAAATAGATGCCCCTTTGAACCCTTTAGCTTGAACTCTTATAGGATCACCTTTTACCATGACTTCAATTTGCCCTAGTTTTTCTCCAGATACCGGAGATTTTACAATACACCTTCTTCCTAAAAAGTCAATTTCTTCTTCTCCTTTATGATCTATCATTCTATAAAGTTTGGCAATAGGCTTGGTTAACAATTTTGTAATAAATAAGCTTACTATTAGATTGGGAAGTAGCATTAGAAAACCGATCCAATTAGATTGCCATCCAAAAGAATAGGTGATATTTATAGATATAAACCAAATTGAAAAAAACAGAATTGTAAGCATAAACATTAAGGGTAATTCATCAAAATTAAAATACCTTAAAAATTGTATACCTGCACTTTCGGTTTGAACTTCAGAATTGATGTTTTTTGGAGGTAAATCGACATCTGGATTATAATTGTCTATATCAGCATCCATATCTACATCAAGGTCTATGTCTGTCGAAGCATCGAATTCTACATCAAAGAAATCTAAATCTAATCCTGTAAGTATCGTTAAAATCCAATATAACAAAAGAGCTAAACACATAATTGAGAAAAATGCGTTTACCGGCGAAAATGCTATTTCTACTAATTCTTTCAATGTTTTGGTTGTTTAGTAAGTTAAATGTAATCTCATTAATTATCCCGCTTTTCAAAATCTTCGGTTTGATAAATTTTAATTCTTCTTATTGCTAGATAAATCAAAGCAATGAGGATGCTTGTCCAAAAAATACCTACAAATAATATTTCCATTTTCTTATTATTTAAGTTTTACAGCTGTTCCATATGCAAGGATTTCTGAAGCTCCTTGCATGACCATAGAAGTAGTCAATCTTACATTAATAACCGCATCTGCTCCTAATCGTTGCGCATCCCGATTCATTCTTTGTAATGCTTGTTCTCTGGACTGTGCTTGTAGTTTGGTATATTCTTCAATTTCTCCTCCTACAATATTTTTTAGCCCTGCAAAAACATCCCTACCAATATTCCTGGCTCTCACTGTACTTCCTCTTGCAATTCCTAAAATTTCAATAACTTCCTTATTAGGTATCTTTTCTGTCGTAGATGTTACCATGATTTATTAGTTTTTTTTATTATTTTTTAGAATTGATGAAAATAGACTGATAATCAACAGTTTTAGTTGACCTGAATCAAGTCTAATAATTGTCTGTTTTTAGTATCCTTATTAAAGAAGGCATATAAAAATCTCTATACTTACTTTTTATTATCGAAAGAGTAATTGATGGTTAACTTTTAGCATGCGTACGCGCGCTGCAAGTTAGTGTCTTAAAGTCTCAGAATGTTACCCCTTTTTCCGGGTTTTTCCTGATTATGAATCTTTCATTCCAAGTTGTTCTTTCAGCTTTGCTAAATCGTCTTCAGCATTTGTTCTTGTTACATCGACAGCTTTGTCTAATTCTTCATCTATAGATTTAGATGCATTGGCGATATCACCATAAGCTTCTGCTAATGCTTCTTCTTGGTTTACTTTGTCTTTCATTCTTTCTAACATAGAAACAGTGCTAGAACTATCTATCTCTGCCATTTGTTTATTTACATTTTTGGTAGCAGCAGAAACCTTTACTCTCGCTTTTAAGGTTTTTAACTCATTTTCCCACTTGCTAATATTTTGTTTGATTTCCTCAACATTTTTTTCCAACTGAGATACAGATTTATCGAACTTTTCTGTTTCACCTTTACCACGAGCGACATGTTGTAGGGATTCTTCTTTTTTAATCAGCGCTTCTTTAGCTAATCTATCTGCTTCGGCAGAATCTAAGTCTCCACTTTGCCCTTTTTTCAGGATTAACATTGCTTTTTGCTGATAATCTTCTGCTTTAGCAGCAAACTCCTCAGTATCGTTTTTAGATCTAATTGCTAATGCTTTTACCTGTGCTAGTGCTTCTAAGCTTTTTTCAAGGTCAACTTTCATATCTCTTATACCTTGTTCTGTCATCTTGATTGGATCTTCCATTTTATCAATAGCAGAATGTGCTTCAGCTTCACCTATTTTAAATAGTCTTTTGAAAAAGTTCATAACTTAATATTTTGAAAAATTTATAATTTGTTCTGAGTATTCGCTTAATAATAGCCCTAATGAATTTAAAGTACCTTCTAGTTCATTGAGATCTAAATTTTCTAATTGCAATGTATCTCTAAAGATTACTTTTTCTCCGGTTTCATCTAGAACAAATGCTCCATGAACAATATCTCTGTTCTTCTGAAGTAAACTGCGATACACCAACTCATTTTTGTTTTTGATATTAAAAATGTGTTGTTCTATGATCAAAATAGGTGGCGCAACACCTAAAATCAAGTTTTTAATCCCTTCATTTTCTTTACTGATCATGATAATTCCATCCCCGATATTCTCATGAATAATATTGAAATTAAGTTTCAGTAAATAATCTTTCACCAGTTGGAAGTGATCTTGCATATGATGGTTGTTTTGATTGATAATTAGTAATTTATTTCTTGTTTATGACCTTATATCAATATTACAAAAAGTACGATAACTTTTCTACTATATCGACGGCTAAATTGGCAATGTATTGTACTGCGGACATCATGGGTATGTTGTTGTTTTATGATTAATGAAATAATTGTTACTTGCTAAAATTTTTAGTAGACTGCGTAAATCTGCTCAAAATTCATATACTTTTTAAAAGTATTTCTACTAAAATTAGCATTTATTAAATATATTAGCTAATATTGTTAGTGTAAAAGTACAATAAATTTTTATAATTGCAAATAAAATTAGCAAAAATGTCATTTTTTGGAAAAAATATTAAAAAAATTAGAAGTGTTAAGAGCTTAAGTCAACAGGCTTTTGCAGAGCTATTTGATTTAAAAAGAGGGACTTTGGGGGCTTATGAAGAGGGGAGGAGTGAACCGAAAATAGATACAATAATTAAAATAGCTAATTATTTTAGCATTGAAATAGATAAGCTGTTAACAGATGAATTGACCGTAAATGAACTTTTAAAGTTTAAGGGAGATCTCACTACCTATGCAGAAGATATAAAAAGAGAACAGTTTCCTTTAATTCCTTGTATTACAGAAAGTACAGCAGGAGAATATATTACTTTATATGATAAAGAGAACTTTATAAAAGAATTACCAACAATTCAATTGCCATTAAACCCTGCTAAAAAATTTAGAGGGTATACAGTTTTGAATTTAGAAATGACAAATCATGATCAAGGTTTCTATCCTAAGGATATTGTAATAGGAGAAGAAGTTCCTTCTGATGTGATCAAAAAATTGAATAACGGCACTCTTGTCGTTGCTCTTACAGATACCAAATTAATCTTTAGACGATTATATATCACCAAAAACAGTGTGGTTTTACGAGCAGATCATAAGAATATTGAGGATGAGGAATATCCTATTTCAGAGATTAATGAAATGTGGCGAGTACGATATGTGTTTTGTAAACGTATTCCAGAATTCGCTGATGGTATGGAAGGTAAATTACAAATGATAGAACAGGAGTTATTAAGAATGAAAGAGAAATTGGGGTAATCTAAGTCATCTATAATTAGAATAATTCATAAAAAGAGGAGCCATGGCTCCTCTTTTTCTTTTACAATTCAACAATAAATTTATACGGATTCGTCGGTTTTTTGACCCGATTGAACAGAATCTACTTTAATAAATAGGAGTGTAGATCTACATTTGATCCATCATCAATCAAAAAACGAACAGTCATGGAATACAAAAAAACGCTTCTCTTTATTTTACTCATCTGTGTAAAAATATTGAGTGCACAAAACACTATTACAGGAAAAGTTACCGATCAAAATCAACAACCGTTAGTTTTTGCCAATGTAATTCTTTATCAGAATGAAAATAACACCGCAATTGCAGCAATGGCAACTAGCGAAAAAGGATCTTATTTCTTTGAAAATATTAAAGAAGGTCTATATAGAATAGAGGTATCAATGTTAGGTTTTGAGACCAAGTCTTCTGAAATATTTACACTCACAGATGAAGGCAAAGATTTATCTAAGGATTTTGTATTACAGTCAGAACAGTTAGATGAGGTAGTGGTTACGTACAAGAAACCAATCATTAAACAAACTGCAGAAAAATTAATTGTAGATATTGAAAAATCAGAATTGATCAATACTAATTTACAAGATGTAATGAAAAAAGTTCCTGGAGTTATTGTTACCAATGGAAATCTAAATTATGGAGGTCAGGGCAATATTAGAATTCTGATCAATGGTAAAACTACTGATTATATGGATGTTTCTTCTTTATTAAGAGAGATGCCAGCAGATAATATAGCAAGAGTTGAATTGATTCAGCAACCAGGTGCTGAATATGATGCAGAAGGATCAGGACCACTAATCAATATTATATTAAAGAAAAATGTGAAATTAGGAACTCACGGTAGTGTAAGAAGTACTATTGGGTATGTAGATGATCTTACTTATGGAACCAGCGCATCTTTGGCGAGTTATAAGAATAAATTAAACTGGCAAGCAAGTGCTGGTTATAATCGATCTTCTTGGAGAGAGGATTTAATTATTTCCAGACAAGTTTTGGACGAAACCTATAATCAAACCTCAATTTCTCCTTTTGATCCAGAAACCATTAGAGTAAGTGGTGGTTTAGATTATTACTTAAACGATAAAAATACCTTGGGAATTAGTGCTAATAGAATTCAATCAATATCAGATAGAGTTACTAAAAATAATACAACTATTACCGATGGAATAGCATCTGCGGTCTTATTAACCGATAATAGTTATGATAGAGATCGAGTTACTTATACATTCAATCCATACTACGAATATGATGATCAAAAAAATAAAGTAACTTTAGATTTTAGCTATATAGATTATACGTTTGAAAATGAAAACAATTTATTTAGAACTAATGAAAGTTCTGTTGACTATGCAAATCAAAGATATTTTCAGAATGCGGATTATGAAATTTTCACGTATCAAGGAGACTATAAAAGAACTCAAAATGATAATTTTAGTTGGGGATTTGGAGGGAAATATACAGAAGTGAATTCAGATAGTGATTTACAATCTTTTACTCAAAATGATCTTGGTGAATTCGAAAATAATGTAAATCAAACTAATCGCTTCCTTATAGATGAAAGTATTTTGGCTTTATATTCTAAATTTAATACGAAATATAATAAATGGTCATTTTCAGGAGGATTACGTTGGGAAGAAAGTGATACTAAAGGTACTTCGTTAACACAGAATGAAACACGATCACGGAAGATTTCTAAATTTTTCCCGAGTGTAAGTCTTGGAAGAGATATTACCGAAGAGATTGGAGCTAATGTATCTTATAGCTATCGAATACAAAGACCATCGTATAGTTCATTAAATTCTTTCGTTTATTATTATGATCCTTTTACGTTCGAAGAAGGAAACCCAAATCTAAAACCAGCATTTACAAATAATTTTCGTTTCAATCTTACGTATGATGATCAACCATTTTTTAGTGTAAGTTATGGACAGACTAGAGATGCTTTGTTTGAGATCATTACTCAAAATGATACTTCTGCTGAAACTTCACGTTCTGTAATTAATTTAGCAGAGAACAATAGTTTCACTGCAAGTTTATTTGGTCCATTGGATTTTATAAAAGGATTAGATGGATATACTGGAGTGATCGTTAATTATAACGAGTATACATCAGAAAGACTAATTCCATCTTTGGATTTGTCTCAATGGAGTTTAACTTGGTATACAAGTGCAGAATATAAGTTGCCTTGGGGAATCAATTCTGAAGTTTCGGGATACTATTCTACAGGTGGTTTAGAAGGTCAGATAGAATATAAATGGATTGCGGGAATTGATTTGGCGATAAGTAAGAAGTTTATGAATGACAGATTAAAGGTTAGTTTAGAGTTTGAAGAAATCTTAAACAGAAAATTCTTGGGTAGTATTAATTACGATAATGTTAATGCAACCATTGTAAATGATTGGCCAAGACAGAATATATTTCTTCAGCTCAATTATAATTTTGGATCTAAGCTTAGTAAAAAGAAAAATAGAAATAATGTCTCTGAAGACGAAAGAGATAGAATAGAAGATAAAAACTAAGATATACTATGAAAGGTTTAATAAAGCAAATATGTGTAGTTGGATTTGTAATTAGTTTTATAGCTAGTTGTACTTCTAATAGAGAAAGTGTTGTAGATAGCTACTTAGGTTTTGATATTCCAAAAGATTCTGTAGATGCTTTTGTGAAGGCAAAAATGAAGGAATATAAAATTCCTGGACTTTCAATGGCAATTATAAATGATGGAAAGGTAGTATATCATAAGGTAGAAGGATACGCTGATCTGGAGAAACAATTACCCATAACAAAGCAAACTATTTTTGAAGGAGCTTCATTATCTAAACCTGTTTTTGGATTCTTTGTTATGACTTTAGTAGAAGATGGATTGTTAGATCTGGATAAACCATTGCATGAATATTGGGAGTATCCGGATATAGCGCATGATGAACGTTACAAGAAGATTACGGCAAGAATGGCATTGTCTCATCGAACAGGTTTTCAAAATTGGAGAGAAGATGATAAGGATAATATTCTTAAAATTCAATTTGAACCTGGTACAGATTTTTTCTATTCTGGAGAAGGATATCAGTATTTGACACAAGTTTTAAAACATATTTTGAATACTGATGACGCAGGGTTAGAGGTCGAATTTCAGAAACGAATAGGAAAACCAATCGGTTTGGATCATACCGTTTATATTCAGAATACATATACAAGAAAACACAAGGCTGAACCTTATGATAAAGATGCAAAATGGATCGATTGGAAAAATGATTATTGGTTCAAGAAAGAAAATAATATTTTTTCTGCTCCAGCTTCTATACATTCTGAATCTTTAGATTTTTCAAAATGGATGATTGCGGTCATGAATGAAGATATCTTAACCGAAGATAGCTATAAGGAATTATTGAAACCGCATTCTGAAGTGCCTTATGATGAATTTGATATTTCTTATTCACTAGGGTTTACAATTCCAGAGTTGCCTTTTACAAATATTTATCTTCATGGAGGCAATAATGAAGGCTTTACAAGTTGGTTTGTTTTGGATACAAAAAAGGATTGGGGTTTTGTTATATTTACTAATTCAGAATATGGTGAGCAACTTGGTGAAGAGTTATCTTTTTACTTGCTGTCAGATCCAGGTCAGCGTAAACTGTACCTAACTA
This sequence comes from Aquimarina litoralis, assembly GCF_019295435.1. Lineage (GTDB taxonomy): Bacteria > Bacteroidota > Bacteroidia > Flavobacteriales > Flavobacteriaceae > Aquimarina > Aquimarina litoralis_A. The sequence continues at coordinate 127,408 of NZ_WEKL01000005.1, read as the reverse complement.
TAGGGATTGCTCTAGTTACTTTTATTCTTATGCTACTGTTTTTAGTAAAGCAAATCATTAAGGAAATCAAAAAACGTAAAATCGAGAAATGCTAAGTTATGGATACTAGGTTAAATAGATCTGATTATATTTTAATTGCTATAATTTATACTGTATCTGCAGTTTTCAACATTATAGATTATTATCGAGCAGATAGCTTTTTGATAGAATATTTAATTGATATTCCATTATCTGTAATTCTTTCTTTTATCATTATATTGATTTTTATGTACTGGCTTATCCCCAAATATTTTGTTAGGGAAAAAAAGTATGTTCAATTCGTATTCTTTGGTCTGTTTATATTGTGCTTTTTTGGTGCTATCGATTTTGTAGCAGGATATTGGACAGGAAAAGGAGATTGGAATAAGTTTCCAGCATGGTACGATTTTTTGCTACGAAGTCTTTTTCGTTTGTCAGAAGATGCCGGTTTTATATTTGGTATTTTATTGGCTAAAAAGTTTTATGAAGGGCAGGCGCAGTTTTTTAACGTTCAAAAACAACAAAAAGAAAATGAATTAAAACTGTTACGTTCTCAGATCGATCCACATTTTCTATTTAATAATCTAAACACATTAGACGCTTTAATAGATAGTAATACGGCAAAAGCTAAAGAATATATAAATCGTTTATCTCTTATTTATAGATATCTTATACAGACTAAGGACGCTGAGGTTATGGAGCTTTCTGACGAAATAGCTTTTGCAGAGAATTATATTTTTTTGATAGAAACTAGATTTGGAAAAGATTATAATTTTAGAATTACTAAGGATATATCCTTAAAAGACAAGTTTGTTCCAACGGGATCTATACAAACATTACTTGAAAATGTAGTAAAACATAATAAAGCAAGCAATGTTAAAACCATTGATGTTGTGGTGGTAATCGAAAAAAACTGGTTGACGGTCATAAATACGAAATCCAACATCAAATCTAGAGAAGAATCTTTTGGAACTGGTTTAAAGAATCTAAAAACACGTTATAAGTTGTTATCTGATCAAGAGATTCAAATCATTAATACAGAGACAAAATTCAAAGTTTCTATTCCTATTGTTCAACTGAGTAATGAATCTTAAGGCTATGAATATTTTAATCTTAGAAGATGAAATTCCGGCATATCAAAAGCTATTATCTTATTTAGAGGGTTTTTATGAGAATTCTTTTGATCATGATTGGTCGCGTTCCGTGCTTGATGGAGAAAGTTTTCTACAAAACCATCAATATGATTTTATATTATCTGATATCCAATTATTAGATGGTACTTCATTCGATTTGTTTAATAAGGTTGAAGTAGAGAGTCCTATAATTTTTTGTTCTGCACATGATGATTATTTGTTTCAGGCCTTTAATACGAATGGTATTGCCTATATATTAAAGCCTTATTCAAAAGATGATTTTCAAAGGGCATTGGAAAAATATCAATCACTTTTTCAACAAGGTTCTTATAGTACATTAGATAACTCGACTATCAATGCGCTCAAATCTGCTATACAGCAAGGTCATGATAATTATAAGAAGCGATTTGTAATTAAAAGAAGCAAAGGAATTCAGTTATTAAATGTAAAAGATATCAGCGTGATTAATGCTTCGGGTGATTTTTGTATTGCTACGGATAAGGATGGTAAGACACATCCAATTTTAGAGAAAATAGGAAATTTGACAGAACAACTTAACCCCAAAAAGTTTTTTAAGGTTAATAGAAGTCAAATTGTGCATATTGAGTATATAGAAACAATTGAAAACCATTTTAAAAATAGATTGTTGCTACAGATGAAAGGAGCAAAAGAAAAGGTGATGACCAGTGCTTCTCATACTTCGGCATTCAGGAAATGGATAGAGCAGTAGTAAAGGCTCTATGAATGAATTTAATTATCCATTTTGGGCTGAAAATTATAAAATTCTCCTAATTAAGGTATTGCTCGATATTTTTTTGATATCTTCCATTGGTTTATCAGTGTATGAACGTGAATTCAAAATAATAATTGCAACTCCATTTCAATGAATACTATTTTTGATGCAATCAGATCTGGAAATTTAGAAACCGTCGAGAGTTTTCTAAAAAAGGATAATACTTTAGTAAATACAAAAGATCAAAGAGGTTCTACTCCTCTTTTACTTTCTACATACTATGGTTTTTTAGATATAGCCAAACTTATCATAGGTTATGGTGCGAATGTGAATGAACAAGATGCATCCGGTAATACTGCGTTAATGGGAGTTTGTTTTAAAGGGCATTATGAAATTGCAGAACTACTGATTTCTAATGGTGCAGATGTCGATATTAAAAGTTACAATGATGCTACAGCACTAATTTTTGCAGCTACTTTTGGTCAAAAGGAAATCATCAAATTATTAATTGCCAATGGAGCAGACATAACTATAAAAGATAATACAGGACACACGGCCGAAATGCATGCTCGAAATCAAGGAATTGATTTTTCTGAATTATTGAATGAAACAGAGTGAGTATAGATCATAAAATAAAAGATATAAAATCAGTTAATATTCGTTCTACTAATATCAAAAGACAATTATTAATGTCTTCATCAACTGCGGGAGCTTTTCAGTCATTTCTTTCGGATAGTATTTGGGCAGAAGTATTGATTATCAATACCAATATTGGTATGGAAATCTATTATTACTCTGAAAATGATTACAGTAATTTTATAAGAGAGAGTGCTTTATTGTATACTATCAAAAACATTGATACTACTAAATTAAGATTTAAGAATTCTCTTAGTTCAGAAGAAGTAAGAAAAAATTTTGTTGAAACAATTATTACGTTTGCGCAGTATCCTCAATTGTTTTTAGCGTATGCGAAGAAATTTATTCATTTAAAAAGTAATAATTCACATAGCAAATATATTATGCCCGCTCTAAATAGTTTTTTTGAAGATGCAATGGCGTTTTTAGCTGAGACAGGTAAAGTACCACACTATGATAAAATTCAAAGGGCAAAAAATAAATCTCAAAAATTAGATAGTAATCAAAAGATAATTTACGATCTAATCTCTGAGATTTTATTAAAGAAACATAGAAATAACTAACTATGTTTTAGAATTCTGCGTTTAACGGAGTTCTTGGATAAGGTATTACATCTCTGATATTACCCATTCCTGTAACAAACAATACCAATCTTTCAAATCCTAAACCAAAACCACTATGTGTACAGGTTCCAAAGCGACGTGTATCTAAATACCACCATAATTCTTCTTCTGGAATATTTAGTGCAGCCATTTTTTCTTTTAATACGTCTAATCGTTCCTCTCTTTGAGAACCTCCTACGATTTCACCAATTCCAGGAAATAAAATGTCCATAGCTCTTACTGTTTTTCCATCTTCATTAAGTCTCATGTAGAAAGATTTAATGTCTGCTGGATAATCAAATAATATTACAGGACATTTAAAGTGTTTCTCTACTAGAAAACGTTCATGTTCACTTTGTAAATCAGCTCCCCATTCATTGATCGGGAATTTGAATTTCTTCTTTTTATTTGGTTTGGAGTTTTTAAGAATTTCAATAGCTTCCGTATAACTTACTCTTTTAAAGTTATTCTCCAGAACAAATTTCAACTTATCTCTAAGCAGCATCTCTGATCTTTCTGCCTGAGGTTTTTGCTTATCTTCTTGAACTAATCTATTTTCTAAAAATTCAAGATCATCTTGGCAATTATCCAATACATATTGAATTACATATTTGATAAAATCCTCTGCTAGATCCATGTTTCCATCAAGGTCACAAAAAGCAACTTCTGGCTCTACCATCCAAAATTCAGCCAAGTGGCGGGAAGKATTAGAGTTCTCAGCTCTAAATGTAGGTCCAAAGGTATACACTTGCCCCAATCCCATTGCATAGGTCTCTGCTTCTAACTGTCCTGAAACAGTAAGATTTGTTTCACCGCCAAAAAAATCTTGTTTATAGTCGATTTCTCCATTTTCATCTTTTGGGATGTTGTTAAAATCTAAGTTTGTTACTTTAAATGCTTCTCCGGCTCCTTCAGCATCACTTTTGGTAATAACTGGAGTGTGTACATAGTAGAAATCATTTTTTTGAAAATACTCATGTATTGCAAATGATAATTTGGATCTCATACGCATTATTGCTCCAAAAGTATTCGTTCGAACACGCAAGTGTGCTTGCTCTCTTAATTTTTCTAAGCTATGACGTTTTGGAGAAAGAATGGTAAGCTTCAATTCTTCAGGATCTGCTTCACCTTCAATTTCAATGTTAGAAACTTTTATTTCCACTCGTTGTCCTTTACCTTCACTTTCCGTAAGTGTTCCTTCTATAGAAAGAGCTGCACCCACATTAATTTTAGAGGTGATAGAATCATCTATAGTGTTATCTTCAATTACACACTGAATGTTCTTAATGGTAGATCCATCGTTAATTGCTATAAAACGATCATTACGAAAAGAACGAACCCATCCCTTTACAGAAACAGGCTGCAATAGTTTGTCACTTTCTAGTACGTCTACTACTTTAGTATGTTTCATTTTTCTTTTTATTCTTTTTGATTCTTAGATCTAAACTATCATTAGATCTTTTTTAATTTGTTTACGTCATCATACACTAAATTGACTATTGATCATAAGTTTTTATATTCTATGATAAACAATCTCTTGTGATTAGTGTATTAAATTTTTTGATTGAATTTTATGTAATAATCACTAGCATAAATTTCAAGTTAGCAAAGATAAATTTTTAATCGAATTGATGCGTTAGATTCTTATGCAAAAAAGTGGTGAATTCAAGATATAGTTGTTTTGATTCTTTTTGAAAGTATAAAAATGAGATGTTTTTACCAAATGCAGAATCTGGCGGTTTTTTCTAGAAGAATTCGATGTAAAAACCGTAAAAATAGAGTTTTTTGGGGAAAAAACCGCTTTTTTTGAAGTTTTTTTTAAAATAGAACCTAAAAATTCTTACGTATTTTTTTATTGTAAAATATTGTTAAACAGACGTTTGTTTTGTTAATGAGTATTTTAGGACTACAAAAAAAATGTTAAATATATATTTATTTTATCGAAAGGGGGAAATTCCCCCCTAAAATGTGTTTCAAAATACAAAAAGGGAGTGTATCTTGCATATGCAATTATGACGATTGTGTTTACGTTAAGTTTAGTTCGATAGGTTTTGGGGTAATCTATCTTACACGAAGTCTCGCTAGTTTACTAGTGAGGCTTCTTTTTTTAAATAGATTCCAACTATTTGAAATTTGACTTATAATTCCTTTTGATCTTCGTGCTCTTCAGGGAGTTCTTCATCGCTAGCTATGATCTTTAAAGAAGGTTCCTTTAAAGTCTTTTTGTTAGCAATACTACGTTCTAAAGAAAGTAATAAGGAAGGTAATAATAATAGATTAGCTAGCATTGCAAACAATAATGTTGCAGAAACCAAACCACCTAATGCTTTTGTTCCTCCAAAGCTGGAAATCATAAATACGGAGAAACCAAAAAATAGTACTGTAGATGTATAAAACATACTCACTCCAGTTTCTTTTAGCGCTGCAAAAACTGATTTTCGAATCCTCCAATGATTGGATTTCAGTTCTTGTCTGTATTTTGCCAAAAAGTGAATGGTGTCATCTACAGAAATACCAAATGCTATACTGAAAACTAGGATAGTTGAAGGTTTTATAGGAACTCCTAAAAATCCCATGAGACCTGCTGTCATTAGTAGAGGTAATAGATTAGGAATTAAAGAAATAATGATCATTTTAAACGATCTAAACATCCAAGCCATAAATAGCGCAATTAATATAATTGCTAATCCTAACGAGAATATAAGATTCCATACTAAATACGTAGTTCCTTTTTGAAAAATTAGAGCCTTTCCTGTAAAGGAAACTTCATAACGGTCTTTCGGGAATAACTTTTCTAATTTAGGAGCTAAATTGGCTTCTATTCTTTTCATTTCCTCAGTACCAACATCTTTCATAAATGTCGTGATCCGCGCGTACTGCCCAGTAGAATCTACGTAGCTATTCATAGCTCCTGCTTCGGATTCAAAACTTTTGGCATAAGGTAGGATGAAATTTCGTTCCTGACTTGTAGGAAGTTGGTAATATTTTGGATTTCCATTGTAATAGGTCTGTTTGGCATATTTAACCAAGTTTACGATAGAAATTGGTTTAGAAAGTTCGGGTGTTTCTTCTAGTAATTCTTCTAGTTGTTCCATTCTACGTAAAGTAGGAAGCTTTAAAACACCTTGTTTGCGTTTAGTGTCAATTAAAATTTCCAAAGGCATAATGCCATCGAACTCATCTTCAAAAAATTGAATGTCTTGAAAAAAGCCTGCAGACTTTGGCATGTCCTCTAGCAAGCTTCCAGAAACTTTTATTGTATAAATACCTATAATGCTTGCTATTAGGATGATAACAGAAGATATATAGATGGTGATTCTTCTGTTTTTTACCACATGCTCCATCCAGTTTACTAAGCTTTCTACCCATCTTTTACCTAAATGTTTTAGATGTCTTTCCTTAGGAGGTGGCATATAGCTATAGATAATCGTAATTACCAATAAGCATAAGATAAAAAGAGCAACAATATTTATGGCGGCAACAATACCAAACTCTTTAAGTAATTTACTTTCAGTTAATGCAAAAGTCGCAAAACCAGCTGCAGTAGTAACATTTGTCATTAAAGTGGCGTTACCTACTTTAGTGATAACTCTTTGAAGGGATTTTGCTTTATTACCGTGTTTTTTTATTTCCTGTTGATATTTGTTTATCAAAAAGATACAATTTGGAATTCCAATAACAATTACCAATGGAGGAATGATCGCAGTTAATACAGTAATTTCGTATTCCAGTAATCCAAGTAAACCGAATGCCCACATAACCCCTATGATTACAGCAGTCATTGAGATAAAAGTAGCTCTGAAAGATCTAAAAAAGAAAAAGAAGATTAAAGAAGTAACCAATAAAGCCGCTAGGATAAAAATCTGAATCTCATCCATAATGTTTTGAGAATTCATGGTCCGGATGTATGGCATACCAGAAACTTTTACATCCATTCCAAACTTTTCCTCAAACGCTTCAATTTCAGGATTAAGAACGTCCTCAATAAACTTTTTTCTAACAATCGTGTTTACAATATCTTTGTTTAAGTATATCGCGCTCTGTATTGTATTAGATTTATTGCTATAAATAAGTCCTTCATAAAAAGGTAGCTTGTTAAATAGCTCATCTTGGTATTGAGAAACTTGTTCTTCGGTATATATACTGTCTTTTATAAAAGATACCAGTTCAAATCTAGGAGGATTGTTCTCTTTTTTTAATGTTTTTAAATCACTTACAGAGATTACAAGATCAATTTCATCGTATTTTTTAAAAGAATCATTGAAATCATTCCATGCTTTTAATTTTGTAGGAGTGAATAATGAACTGTCATTCACTGCCATCACTATAAGATTTCCTTCGTCTCCGAATTTATCAAGGAACTCTTGATACTTCAAATTAACTTCATGGTCATCAGGAAGTAGGTTTGCTTCAGTGAATGAAAATCGCATGTTTTTCCATTGAAAACCAAGAAAAACGGTGATCCCAATAATCACTATAAATATTGCTGCTCTATTGCGGAGTATAATTCCAGCTAAGGTATTCCAAAACCCGAAAGTTAGTAACTTTGCCATTCTCTATTTTCCTTGTGCAAATGTAAGGATTTGAGAGTTTAATACTTAAAAATTCCGAAAAGAAAATGAATAAATATTGCTGTTTTAAAGCTTTAGGTAAAAAGTAAATTTAAAAGCAATATTGTCCTCAAATTTTGGAAGATGATAGGCTCCATATCTATAAGCAAAACTAAGGCCAAAACCTGCAAAAAGTTTGTTGATTTCAAATCCCGATTCTTGATAGCCTCTTTGTAATGAATTGAAGTTAACTCCTTGGTGTTTGTCACGATTACTAACATCTCCAATTGCATATCTGGTGATTAGTACCATTTCAGGTTTAAACCAACTAGTAAATTTAAAAGGTCGTAAACGATGTCTTACTTGTAATGTAGCTAAACGATCGCTAAAGAATTCACTAAAAAACATGGTCTCAAAACTTCTTCTACCCGCTACAGAAAATCTTTGAAAAACAGTCTCTTTAGTTGGAGCATTTGGATAGGCGTGGTACAAGTGTGTTAAAGGAACATCTCCACTTGCTATATCTGCTTCCAATAATAAGCTGGTGCTAGATTGGTTAAGACGATTGATAATATATTCTGCTTTGATACCAATTTTACTATAATTAAAATTACTATCAAACACGCCTTTATAGCCTTGGGTGTATTGTGCTGTTATTTTTGGATACCCATCTTGTATTTCTTTAAAACCATTAGGGGTTTTTAAGAACTTACTAAAGGGACTCCATCTAAGGGCAATTGTGGATTCTGCGGTTTTATACTGAGAAAAAACGTTGCCATCGTTTAAATAGGTATATCCTCCTGTTTGATCAATATTGCTAACAGAAAATTGAGTTTCTGATAATAATTTAGGTAAAATTCTATGTTGCAAACTGGTGCTCCATGTTCTGTGTTTGTAATAGAAATCTATATTTACTAAACGTGGTTCGAAAAGCGAATAAACTCTTCTGTCTGTAAGATAGAAGAAGCTTCCCACTTCTCTTAAGTCATCTGTATAGTTTACATTTAACCAAGATCCTGAATCTTTATTTAGCAAAACACCTCCTCCAAGGCCAAATTTAAATTTAGCATCTCTAAATCCATATACTAGATATCCTTCAGCTCGAAATCGTTTGGAAAACTTCTCATTGGTTAAACCACCTAGTCCTAAGCGTAGTCCTTCAAAATTATTGTATTTAATAGGGTAGGTTAGATCAAAATCAAAAAAACCAACAGGATAATATCCAATATTAAAACTTTGAATGACATCGATTCGTCTTTCAATATTTTGTGCTTGTACAATACTGTCAACAACTGTAAAAGACTTTAAATCTTTTTCGGTTATAGCACTAGTTCGATATTGGTTCCAAAATTCTTCATTTCGACTTGTTGCTTCAGGCGCTATTTCGATGGCTGACTGCTGGAGTCTAATTTTTGCGTCTGATTCTGTTTTGAAATCAAAATAATCTGTTTTTGAAATCAAGAAGTCGTTATTACCGGTAAAACTTTTCTTATCATTCCCTAATCTACCCACAGATATCTGTCCACCAAATAAAGTCACTTTTTGTTTGCCAATACCTGGTCTTATGCTTACTTCTTGATCTAAAGGGAACCATAATTTTTTTTCAGTATCATATTTGAAATTATGATTAACTAAAACATTTAATTCACCTCTTAACTCAGCAACAGCCTTTTGGATAGCTAAAGTTTCCATATCCAGATATAAAACACCTTCGAGACTAGCAATTCTTTTTGATCTTCTTGGTTGAAATAGGATTACATATGCTGGTCTTTTTCCTTTTGTAGTATCGAGAACTTTATAGTAATAATTTTTTAGTGCTCTATTGGATAATGGTCCTGCATATCTATTGTTAAAAATGACATAATTCTCATTATATAGAGAGTTGGATTGTACTTTAATTCCAAGCACATTGTATACGGGCTTATTAAACCCTGTCATTCTAGAGGCGAGAACAGTTTCTTTTTCATCACGTCCTTTTTTTACTTGATGAAAGCTTACTTTTTCAGATAGAAAAGAATGGGCATCGTTAAAGATTCTTTCTATATCAGCTCTAGTAGTATCTGGAGTTTCCAATCGAGCCTGATTATCTTCAGTAATTTTAAACTTGTTGTAAGTTTTGTAATTGTAGTTGGTTAGCGCTTTATTGGGGTTGTTAGTCTCTTTGTTGGTAATAGCTTGCTTTATAATATTGGAGGCTATACTTCCTGGGATATCTAGTTTTACGGTCTCTAGATCTTCTTGTTTAGGAGATAATTGTATTTCTACTTTTACAACATCCTCTGATTTAATAGAAAACTTTTTTGTTTTATATCCTACATAACTTATGGTTAGGTTTACGGGATAGCTATCACATCTTATTACAAATTCTCCAGTAGAAGAAGTTAATGCATAGGCATTGTCATCGGTTTTAACCGTAGCAAAAGGTAGAGATTCATTGGTGCTTTGATCGATTACTTTTCCGGTAATGCTAATTTGAGATAGTAAAACAAAATGGGTAAAAAATAGTAAACAGAAAAGTTTATTTTGCATTATCCGCGAATCATAATAGTTTAGTTAAAAATGCACAAAAGTGTTTTTTTTGACCAAAAAAACACTTTTGTGTGAAAATTGTAGGGAAATTATACCGTCATAATTTCTTTTTCTTTAACCGCTAACATTTCATCAATTTTCTTAATAAAATTATCTGTTAGCTGTTGAATATCTGTTTCAGCATTTTTAGCCATATCTTCAGATAGTCCGTCTTTTTCTAATTTTTTTATTTCGTTATTGGCATTTTTTCTATCATTTCGAACACCAACTTTAGAGTCCTCTGCTTCTGCTTTGGCCTGTTTTACGAGATCTCTACGTCGCTCTTCTGTTAAAGGAGGTACGCTAATAATCACACTCTCACCATTATTCATAGGATTAAACCCAAGATTAGCTACCATAATCGCTTTTTCAATTTCTTGAATAAGGGATTTTTCAAATGGTTGTATTGTAATAGTTCTTGCATCAGGTGTATTTACATTTCCAACCTGATTTAAAGGAGTGGGACTTCCGTAATATTCAACCATAACGCCACTAAGCATTGCTGGAGATGCTTTTCCAGCACGTATTACTGTTAACTGTTTTTCTAAATGAGCGATAGCGCCCTGCATAGATTCTTTGGTTGAATCAAGAATAAAATCTACTTCTTCGTTCATTTGTGTCTAATTCTTTTCTTTATTAATGAATGAATCAAAAAATGAGCCATTTTATGATTACTAAAGATTTACTTTGGTTCCAATAGATTCTCCGGAAACTACTTTCAGTAAATTCCCAGCTTTATTCATATCGAAAACAATGATTGGTAATTCATTTTCTTGGCTTAAAGTAAAGGCTGTTGTATCCATAACTTTAAGACCTTTACTTAAAACATCATCAAATGTAATAAAATCAAATTTAGTAGCATCTGCATTTTTTTCAGGATCATCTGTGTAGATTCCATCTACTCTTGTTCCTTTAAGGATTACATCTGCATTGATCTCAATTGCTCTCAAAACCGCTGCAGAATCAGTAGTGAAATACGGATTTCCTGTTCCGCCTCCAAAAATTACTACTCTCCCTTTTTCAAGATGTCTAAGAGCTCTTCTTTTAATAAAAGGTTCTGCAACCTCGTTAACTTTTATAGCAGATTGCAATCGAGTCGGAATTTGAGCATCTTCTAATGCACTCTGAAGAGCTAGTCCATTAATTACTGTAGCTAGCATTCCCATATGATCTGCTTGTACTCTGTCCATTCCTTTACTTGCTCCAGCAACTCCTCTAAAAATATTACCTCCACCAATTACTATAGCAACTTCAACACCTTTTTCTGTTATTTGCTTTATTTCATGAGCATATTCTGCTAGTCTTTTTGGGTCAATACCGTATTGACGTTCTCCCATGAGAGCTTCACCGGATAGCTTTAGTAATATTCTTTTGTATTTCATCATTTGTTTATAGTGTGCTGCAAATATAACGATATTCTTAATTAAGAAAATACTTTGCTGACGAAACGTAATTTCTTTTAAAATTGAAAAAAATGTTAAAAAGAAAGGTCTGCACTAAAAAAGGGTTCTTTTCCCCTGATGTCCCTATTGATTGGTGTTTGATAATGTTTTAGGTTTGCCAAAGGGAAAACAAAATAGGGGAGATGAGAAGTATTTTTGAAATAATGACAGAACATTTTTTAGAATTTACAAATTTGCTTAAGGGTGATTTGTAGACTAGACTAATTGGGGAGTTAGTCTTTTATGGGGTAGCATTTTGGAGGGGTCCAAAATGTTTAAATGAAGGTGTTTTGGAAATTATTAGAAAATACTTTGAAAAATGACGAAAAAAACCGCTTCATATGAAGCGGTTTTTGATATTTATGGACTAAAGTAATTCTTTAGTTTTATATATGTTCTTTGTTATAAAGAAATTCTTTCAAATCCTACAACAGAAACATCTCCTAATGTTTTCACATAGTCTCCAACAGTCTTCTTCTCATCTTTGATGAAGTTCTGGTCAAGAAGACATTGTTCTTGATCAAGAGTCGTGTTATCCGAAATAAATCTTTCTATTTTACCAGGAAGAATTCTATCCCAGATTTGCTCTGGCTTACCTTCAGCTTTTAACTCAGCTTTTAGTCTTTCTTCAGCTTCAGCAATTACTTCATCTGTTAATTGAGATCTAGAGATAAATTGAGGAACATTTTTCAATGTTTTTCCTAATCTTACTAGTTCTTCATTTTCTTTTTCTATAGCTGCAATTCTAGCTTGGGTTTCTGAAGCTACATACTCAGGATCAAAATCTTTATAAGATAGAGTTGTTGCTCCCATAGATGCAACTTGCATAGATATATCTTTAGCAAGTGCTTCAGCATCATCTATACTAGTAGATAAACCGGTAAGAGCACCAATCTTATTACCGTGAATATAAGATCCAACGAAAGGAGCTTCTAAAATTTTAAAATCACCGATTTCTATTTTCTCTCCAATAACTCCTGTTTGTTCAATAAGCTTCTCTTGAACAGTCATTCCGTTGAAATCAGCGGTTAAAAATTCTTCTTTATTAGAGCTGTTAAGTGCCAACGCTGCTAATTCTTTAGCTAAAGAAACAAAAGATTCATTTTTTCCTACGAAATCTGTTTCACAGTTAAGAGAAACAATCACACCTTTGTTTTTAGCGTCGTTAACTTTTGCGATAACAGCACCTTCAGAAGACTCTCTGTCAGCTCTTTTATCTGCTATTTTTTGTCCTTTTTCTCTAAGGATTTTTATTGCTTTGTCAAAATCTCCATCAGCTTCAACAAGTGCTTTTTTGCAATCCATCATTCCGGCACCTGTAGCTTTACGTAATTTACTTACTTCTGCGGCTGTAATTTTTGCCATAACGTTTAATATTTAATGTGTTTGTGTAAAAAAAATGAGTCGTTTAGTCAAGATTACTACGAAAGTAAAGAACTAAACGACTCATTAATTTTATATTAAAGTTAAGTTTTAAATAATAACTTTAATATGTATAATTTTTAATGATTAAAAGCAATCAATGAATGTTTATTCTTCTTCTTGCTTAGCAGCTTCAACAACTGCAGGTGCTTCTTCAGCTTTAGGAGCTGCCTCTGCTACAGGAGCAGGAGCTTTTTCTGCTGGAGCAGCTGCTTTTTCTGCTTTTGGAGCTTCTTTAGAAGCTTTTCTTTCGTTTAATCCTTCGATAATCGCATCACTTACATAAGTCATTACTTTATCAATTGATTTAGAAGCATCATCATTTGCAGGGATAACATACTGCACCTGACGAGGGTCAGAATTAGTATCTACCATTGCGAAAATAGGAATGTTTAATTTTTGAGCTTCTTTAACTGCGATGTGTTCACGAGTGATATCTACAACGAATAGTGCACCAGGTAGACGAGTCATATCAGAAATAGAACCTAAGTTCTTTTCTAATTTAGCTCTTAAACGATCTACTTGTAAACGTTCTTTTTTAGATAATGTGTTGAAAGTTCCATCTTTTTTCATTCTATCGATAGCAGCCATTTTTTTAACTGCTTTACGAATAGTAACAAAGTTAGTTAGCATTCCACCTGGCCATCTTTCAGTGATGTAAGGTTGATTTGCTTTAGATGCCTTTTCAGCAACGATTTCTTTTGCTTGTTTTTTGGTAGCTACAAAAAGAATTTTTCTACCAGAAGCTGCGATTTTCTTTAAAGCTTCACTAGCTTCGTCAATCTTAGCAGCAGTTTTGTATAGGTTGATGATGTGGATTCCGTTACGCTCCATATAGATATATGGTGCCATATTTGGATCCCATCTTCTTGTCAGGTGACCGAAATGTACACCTGCATCAAGTAAGTCTTTTACTTCGATATTGTTTGCCATTTTTGTAATAGTTTACGTTCTGTTGAATTAGCAATACTTAAGTGGCTATCTTGTTGATACGACCTTAAGTATTTAGATGCTAAACTAACCTCGTCCTGAACTTGTTTCAGGATCTCATCGTTTTATAACGAGAGCATTTTTCGAGTAACAACAAATACATTTTAATAAATTAACGTTTAGAGAACTGGAATTTCTTACGAGCTTTCTTCTGTCCGAATTTCTTACGCTCTACCATTCTTGGATCTCTGGTCAATAAACCTTCTGGTTTAAGGATAGCTCTGTTTTCCTGATCTAGCTCACATACTGCTCTTGATATAGCAAGTCTAACAGCTTCAGCCTGTCCAGTAATACCACCACCGTATACATTTACATTTACATCGTACTTTTCCTCATTGCCAGTTAAAGCAAAAGGTTGGTTCACTTTGTATTGTAATGTAGCAGTAGGAAAGTAATCGTTAAGATCTTTTTTGTTGATCGTAACTTTTCCTKAACCTTCTTTAAGGTAAATTCGAGCTACAGCCGTTTTTCTACGACCAATTTTGTGAATAACTTCCATTACTTAAATTCTTTTAAGTTAATAGTTTTAGGCTGCTGAGCTTCCTGATTGTGTTCAGCTCCGGCATATACCTTTAAATTACGGAATAAAGCTGCTCCTAATTTGTTTTTAGGTAACATTCCTTTTACCGCTTTTTCGATTAAACGCTCTGGGTTTTTGTCATATAACTCCTGAGCAGTAAGACTTCTTTGCCCTCCAGGATATCCTGTGTGACGGATATAAGATTTATCAGTCCACTTTTTTCCTGTTAAGTTGATCTTTTCTGCGTTTGTAATAATTACATTGTCACCGCAATCAACATGTGGGGTAAAGCTAGGTTTGTGCTTTCCTCTTAATAGTTTTGCAACTACTGAAGATAGGCGTCCTAAAGTCTGTCCTTCAGCATCTACATGTATCCATTCCTTAGAAACGGTTGCCTTGTTGGCAGATACTGTTTTGTAACTTAATGTGTCCACACTAACTAATTTTACTAATTAAACATTCCTTTCCTATATAAAATAGGGGTGCAAATGTACAATTATATATTTAGATAGCAAATAGCAAATAGATATTATTTCGTAACTATTAGTCGTTGGTTTTCAGATAGATCAATTATCTTATTGTTTTTTGGGTTTATGAATGCGTAAAATATACAGTATGATGTTAATTTTTTACTAAAAACTAACAAAAACTGTGACAAAGATGTATAACTTAAGTCCTTTAAAAAACATCAATCAACAAAACTAATCAACATGAAGTGCACTATCCAAGTGTTAGTATTACTTCTTTTTACACTGTTTTCGAACGCCCAAGATTCTACAACAGTTAAAAAAAGAATTTATACTACTAAACCTCTCAATGGTTCAGAAGCGCCAACTATAAATGGTTTAATCGATGAATCTAGTTGGGATCTAGTAGAGTGGTCTGGAGATTTTATTGAAAATGAACCAGATGAGAATACACCACCAAGCCAGCAAACAAAATTCAAAATTTTATATGATCAAAAATATCTTTATATAGCATATAGATGTTATGATACCGAACCAGATAAAATTGAAAAAAGATTGTCTAGAAGAGATGGTTTTGCTGGTGATTGGGTTGAGATTAATCTAGATAGTTATCATGATAAAAGAACTGGTTTTTCATTTACAATTACTGCTGCTGGCGTAAAAGGGGATGAATTTATTTCTAATAATGGAAATAATTGGGATGGCAGCTGGAATCCAATCTGGTATACTGCAACAAATATTGATGATGAAGGATGGACAGCAGAAGTGAAAATTCCATTAAGTCAGTTAAAGTTTGGAAAAAGCAAAGAACAGATATGGGGACTTCAGGTGAATCGAAGATTTTTTAGAAAAGAAGAGCGTTCTGTATGGCAGCGAATCCCACAAGATGCACCAGGATGGGTAAGTGAATTTGGAGAGTTACACGGTTTAATTGATATAGAACCGCAAAAGCAACTAGAAATACAGCCTTTTGCAGTAGCTCAGTACGATACCTTTCCAGCGGAGGATGGAAATCCTTTTAGAGATGGAGATGATTTTAAATTAAATGGTGGGCTGGATGCTAAAATTGGAATTACAAACGACCTTACTATAGATTTAACTGTAAATCCTGACTTTGGACAAGTTGAAGCGGATCCTGCTGCTATAGCTTTAGACGGATTTCAAATTTTCTTCCGAGAACAGCGACCTTTTTTCGTAGAAAACAAAAATATTTTCGACTATCGTTTTGCTAATGGATTCGATAATGTGTTTTATTCCAGAAGAATAGGTAGGAGTCCACAAGGTTCCATAGGGTCTAGTCCTGTAAATACAGAATTTGTGGATAGGCCAAATAATACAACAATACTAGGAGCTGCTAAGTTTAGTGGAAAAACAAAAGATGGTTGGTCGATTGGTATATTAGAAAGTGTAACACAACGGGAAATTGCAAAAATAGAGGATGCTGATGGTAATAGAAGAGAGACAATAGTAGAACCGTTAACTAATTATTTTGTAGGTAGAGCTCAGAAAGACTTTAATGACCGGAATACCTATATAGGTGGGATTTTTACAGCCACTAATCGTAATCTTGGTGATATTCTAAATATTGATTACGATAATCCGGACACTGATGAAACTTCGGAATTGACAGATTTAAGAGAAAATAATCTTAATTTTCTAAGAAAGGCAGCATATTCAGGAGGTATAGATTTTAGACATAACTGGAAAGATAGAAAGTACTTTATTGAAGGAAACTTTGTAACTAGTCATGTTGAAGGTTCTAAAGAAGCTATTGAAGCTACGCAAAACGAACTTACACATCTTTTTCAGCGAGTGGATGCTGATCATGTTGAAGTAGATCCTAATAGAACATCTTTAACAGGAACAGGAGGGAAACTAATTGGAGGAAAATCCGGTGGTGGAAATTGGAGGTACACTGCCGGAGTTTTCTGGAGATCTCCTGAATTAGAACTAAATGATATTGGTTTTTTGAGACAGGCAGATGATATCAGACAATTTGCGAATGTTAGATATTTGTTTTTGAAACCAACAAAATTCTACCGAAGGGCTAATGTGAATTTTGAACAGACTTCAGCTTTTGATTTCGAGGGAAACTTTAATAGAATCCAATATGAGTTTAATGGATTTATCAATTATCAAAATAATTGGTGGACTGAAGTAGGTGCTGCTCATAAACCTAGGATTTTTACCAATACAGTATTAAGAGGAGGTCCAAGATGGCGTTTTTCTGAAGAAAATTTTGCCTTTTTGTTTTTTGGTTCAGATAGCAGAAAGAAATTTAATTTTACCATGGGATATGTGAATTCGGGGGCAAGACAGAATAATTTTTCACTTCAACGGTATGTGTTGAGATTGCGTTATCAGCCTTTCAATGCTTTGAGTGTTTCTTTGAATCCTGAATTTGAAAGAAATCCAAATAAAACCCAATATGTAACCGAAGTGGATTTTAATGGAACTCCAAGATATATTACTGCCAGAATAGATCAGCAAACGTTAAGTGCAAGTATTCGACTTAATTATAATATAAATCCAAATCTTACTATTCAGTATTATGGGCAACCTTTTATTTCAAGAGGAACTTATACAGATTTTAACTATGTGAATAATTCCATCGCTTCTGACTTAAATGAGCGAGTTACTTTGTATGATCAAAATCAAATTTCCTTTGCTGATGGTACATATTCTATTGATGAAGATGGAGGAGGTGTAGATTATTCATTTGGAGATCCCGATTTTGCATTTGTTCAGTTTAGGTCTAATTTGGTATTGCGTTGGGAATATATTCCTGGATCAGAAATTTTTCTGGTATGGTCACAAGGGATTACGGGTTCTGGAGATCCGACAGATCATCTATTTAGAAGTTTGGATAATCAAATTTTTGGGCAGCAACCGGAGAATACTTTTTTAATAAAAGCTACTTACCGATTTGTGTTATAAAAAATTGAAAAAGGTTCTAAGAAAGTTTTTAGATAGAGGTTTTTTCCACGTATTATTGCAATAATTAAGATTGTTGCCATATGAAGCGTTTTTTCGGAATTATTATAGCTCTTTTTGCTATTAGTTGTACCGCCCAAAAAGAACCAAGAGAAGAGGTTAAAGTTACACAAGAGCCATTAGTGGAAAAGACAGATTCTTTGTCGTTTTTTCTAGAACATTATGAAAAGTTCTTTGCTACTAATTTTAATATTTCCGAATGTCCTGGTGCTGCTATTGTTATTGTTAAAGACTCTACTGTTATTTATAAAAAGGGTTTTGGGGTAAAAGAAATTCATACTACGGATTCTGTTGATGTAAATACAGTTTTTAGGATTGCAAGTTTGTCTAAAGGGGTCACTTCTGTTCTTGCTGGTAATTTGGTAGATCGCAATGAGCTGGAATGGGAGCAGAATGTCAAAAAAACTGTAAATAATTTTAGTTTAAAAGATAAAGCGCAAGCAGAAAGGCTTACGGTTAATCATTTGCTTTCTCATACTTCAGGTCTATACAAATACACTAATTCGAAATTGATCCATAAAGGGATGTCTTTGAGTAATATAATTTCTAATTTTAGGTATAATGGAGTTGTAGCTAAGGAAGGAACTACTTATGATTATCAAAATGCAGTTTTCTCTGTGGTTGAAAAGGTGATGGAAAATAATACCGAGAAATCGTTTGATATATTGTTAAAAGAGCGTCTGTTTGTGCCTGCAGGAATGAAGAATGCATCTAGTAGCTACAAGGATATTAAAAATAACAGAAATGTAGCATTACCACACAAATGGAATCATTACTCTAAAAAATATTCATTAACAAATTTGCATCAGAACTATTATAATGTAGCTGCCGCTGGTGGGATTAATGCTTCTATTTCTGATATGGGAGAATATTTAAAGGTGTTATTAGGTTATCGACCAGATATCATTTCTAAGAAAAGTTTGTCTGAAATTTTTAATCCGATGATTTGTACTAGTGATAAGGATACTTATGTAAACCTATGGGATGGGGTTACGAATTCCTATTATGCAAAAGGTTGGAGAATTCTGGATTRTCGAAATAGAAGAGTTGTATATCATGGAGGAAATGTAAATCAATACAAAACACAATTAATGATTGATCCAGAAAATGGAATAGGAGTTTGTGTGTTGTTTAACGGTCCAAATCCTTTTAATGGTCCCGTAATACCAACATTTTTGAATTACTATGATTTTTTTACTGCAACTATGGATAATTAGCTTTTATCGTATAGCTTTTAAAATAAATAAGTGGTTCTTTTGTTTATAGAAATAATAAGCAATGAATCGTTATTAATTTTTAAAACTCAAAAACTATGAAAACCAATTTTTTTCTTTTTGCAATTTGTTTTGTATTCATTTTCACATCTTGTAGTAATGATGATGATGGAGGTGGTTCTGATATGGTGTCTTTGGTAGGAACTTGGGAGCTTACCTCTGCTACCGGAGCATTACCTGTTGATTTAGATATGGACGGGAATGCATCTACGAATCTTCTGGAAGAACTTTCTTGTTTTGAAGATACTATTGTGGTAAATGATGATAGTACATATACACAGGATGTGACCGAAATAACAGTAGATGTAGAACCAGGTATACCTCCAGTTATAACAGCAGATTGTACAGGGAATACCCTTATGGAAACTGGTGCTTGGAGTTTGGATGGAGATCAATTAACGTTTACACCTACAGGAATGGATCCAACAATGGTAACGGTTATATTAACGCAAACCACACTGTCTTTTACAGATACAGTAGAAGACTTAGGGCAAATTGATCTGGTGTTTACTAGACAGTAGTTTGATGTCTCTTTACAAACAAAAGGAGCTTCTCTCACCGAGAAGCTCCTTTTGTTTATGATATGTGTTAGGTTTTATTTTTCTGCCTTTTCGGCAAGCATATCTTGGTGTTCTTTTTCGGCAAGTGCTTCTCGATGTTCTTTTTCTGCTAAAAGTTTTTTCTGATAACGTCCTTGCACAATATCTACAATAACAAGTACAACAATTACAAAATAGAAGGTGGTTTTACTCATTTGGGTAATCTCATTATTAAAAATATGCAGATGCGCTAGATGGCCTCCTTCTGATAATAGCATAATTCCGACAATAAATAGTATAAACAATCCAAGGACTTCATACATTCTGTTTTTCTGAAGGAAATTCGAGACTTTATCAGCTAATACAATCATAAGAATACCACCAAGAATAATAGCAATAGACATTAAGATCAATTGAGGAACGTATTCCATATCACTTGTCAAAGCCATTGCACTTAAGATTGAATCGAACGAAAAAACCAAATTCATGATAACGATCCATAAAATCACTTTGTTTATAGACCCTTTTTTATCTTCACTTTCAGTTTGTTCATGTTCTTTTAATAGCATCATATGCCAAATCTCTTTTATAGCAGTGTATATAATGAATACGCCTCCTGCAAGCACAATAAGACTATGTACATTAAGATTAAATTCAAGAATGCCATTATCATGAAGGCTTAAAAACGGTTCTTGGAAGTATTGAATGAGCGACATTAAAACAAAAAGCAACACTATACGCAAGATAATAGCTAATCCTACTCCCATTTTTCTAACAAAACTCTGTTTTTCTGGGGGTGCTTTTTTAGATTCTAATGAAATATATAAAAGATTATCAAAGCCTAAAACAGCTTGAAGTAATACTAACATTAATAGTGTTACGAGACTTTCTACGGTAAATAATTGCTCCATATAAGTGATTTGATTGGTTTTTGTTTTTATCTATTGGTATGAGATTATGAAAAGTAGTTACAAATTAATGAGCTTCAAGCCAGTTGGTGCCTAAACCTAAATCCACATCTAAGGGAACTGCAAGTTTATATGCATTTTCCATTTCAGATTTAATTAAGGATTTAATGGTGTCTAATTCAGGTTTGTAAACATCAAAAACCAATTCATCATGCACTTGGAGTAACATTTTAGTTTTGTAATCACCTTCTTTTAGTTTTTTATGAATATTAATCATTGCTATTTTAATAATATCTGCAGCACTTCCTTGAATAGGAGCGTTTACTGCATTTCGTTCTGCGGCTCCTCTTACAACTGCATTTGCAGAATTAATATCTTTTAAATAACGACGTCTTCCTAATACGGTTTGTACATATCCATTTTCTCTTGCAAAATCCACTTGTTCGCTCATGTAATTTCGGAGTTTTGGATAGGTTTTATAATAAGTATCAATTAGTTCTTTAGCTTCGCTACGAGAAAGGTCTGTTTGATTACTTAATCCAAAGGCCGAAACACCATAGATAATACCAAAGTTTACTGTTTTTGCATTACTACGTTGTTCTCTGGTAACTTCTTCAATAGGAACGTTGAATACCTTGGCGGCTGTAGAGGCGTGAATATCTTCTCCACTTTTAAAAGCACTGATCATCGTCTCCTCTTCACTTAAAGCGGCAATAATTCGTAATTCTATTTGTGAATAATCGGCGGCTAACAAGGTGTATTCTTCATTACGCGGTACAAATGCTTTTCTTACCTGTCTCCCACGTTCTGTTCTTATTGGTATGTTCTGTAGATTTGGGTTGTTAGAACTTAGACGTCCTGTAGCCGCTACGGTTTGCATATAATCCGTATGAACTCTACCGGTTGTTTCATTAACCTGATTTGGTAACGCATCTACATAGGTGCTTTTAAGTTTAGATAATCCTCGAAAATCTAATATGTTTTGAATGATTTTATGATCTTTTGCTAAATAAGAAAGTACATCTTCTGCAGTAGAATATTGACCTGTTTTGGTTTTTTTGGGCTTATCAACCAATTTCATTTTTTCAAAAAGAACAATTCCTAATTGCTTTGGAGAGGCGATATTAAATTCTTCGCCAGCTTCTGTATAAATATTAGATTCTAAAGTTTTGATATCATTATCAAGTTCTTCTGATAAAGCTTGTAAAAACTCTTTGTCTAAATTAATACCTTCAATTTCCATATCCGCTAGTACGCGCAATAATGGAACTTCAATATCTTCAAATAGCGATAATATATTTGCTTCATTGAGTTCTGGAGTAAAGTGTTCTTTTAACTGATAAGTAATATCAGCATCTTCCACAGCGTATTCTGTTTGTTGTTCTTGAGGAACTTGTCTGAAAGACAGTTGATTTTTTCCTTTTTTGCCAATTAACTCTGTTATAGATACAGGAGTATAATTAAGGTATGTTTCGGAAAGCACATCCATGTTATGTCTCATATCTGGATTAATCAGATAATGTGCTAACATGGTGTCAAAAAGTTTACCTTTTACTTCAATGTCATATTTTGCTAAAACTTTAATATCATACTTCAGATTCTGACCAATTTTTACAATATGTTCGGCTTCAAAGAAAGGTCTAAAATTCTCAATTAATTCTTGTGCCTCATTTCTATCTTCAGGGAATGGGATATAGAATCCTTTTCCTGCTTCCCAGGAAAAAGCAATACCTACTAACTCTGCAGTAAGAGGATCTAAGCCAGTAGTTTCAGTATCGAAACAAACGCTATCTTGTTTTAATAGATTTTGCAAGAATAATTTCATAGCCATACCAGGAGCAATACTTTGATAAAAATGCTCCGTATTGGATATGTTTTTTCTAGAAGAAAAAGAATCTGAAGAAGATGTTTCTTCATTATTGCCAAATAATGAAAATTGCCCAGCACCAGCAGTTCCAGATGTTTTTTTGGCAGTTGTGGTGGTATTAGAAGTTTCCTCTGAAGGGAAGAAAATTTTAGTGAATTGATCCGTTAATCTTCTAAATTCTAACTCTGAAAATATTTCTTTTACTTTCTTTTCATCTGGAGTAGAAATTTCATAATCTTTCGCATCAAATGTAACATCGCAATCTAAAATGATAGTAGCTAATTTTTTAGAAAGCAGTCCTAATTCTTGGTTAGCTTCCACCTTCTCTTTCATTTTTCCTTTTAATTGGTCTATGTTTTCGAATAAGCCTTCCATCGATCCATAAGCAGCAATAAATTTTTTGGCTGTTTTATCTCCAACACCTGGTAATCCAGGAATGTTATCTACTGCATCACCCATCATACCCAAATAATCAATCACCTGTTCTGGACGTTCTACTTCAAATTTTTTCTGCACTTCAGGAATTCCCCATATCTCAATACCGTTACCCATTCGTGCAGGTCGGTACATGAAAATATTTTCAGAAACTAGTTGTGCATAATCTTTATCTGGTGTTACCATATATGTCTGGTATCCTTCTTTTTCAGCTTGTTTAGCAATAGTTCCTATAAGATCATCAGCTTCCACTCCCGCTTTTTCTATAATAGGGATGTGCATAGCCTTCAATATGTCTTGTATAATCGGGACAGCGATTTTTATCGCCTCAGGAGTTTCGTCTCTGTTTGCCTTATATTCTGGAAATATTTCCAAACGGTCTTTACTTCCTGCTTTATCAAAAGCTACTGCTATATGATCAGGCTTTTCTCTTTTAATAACATCAAATAGAGAATTTACAAACCCCATGATAGCAGAGGTATCTTGCCCTTTCGAATTAATTCTTGGGTTTTTTATTAAGGCATAATATCCACGAAAAATTAGTGCGTAAGCATCTAATAAAAAAAGACGTTTTTGTGACATAGTGAGAATTCTGTTTTAGGAACGCAAGATAAAAATAAGATTGATGAAAATGATTTCAAAATTGTACTAAATAAGAAATGCCGCCAATAAATGACGGCATTTCGCCCCAAAATAAAATTGATAACAATGTTATCAATTGCTATAAATACGATAGTAATTTTTTATAAATAAAATAGATTTTTTTTGTACATCCCCATGTTCCTACAGTGAAACGAAGGTACGAATAAAAATTATACATATGAAAGAAAATTCTAAGATTTATAATGTTAAGTATTGGGGATCATTTATAAACCTAATATTCTGTTATGATTTACTGATAAACAGTTAATTTTTACTTAAATATAATTGTGTTTGTTAAAAGGTAAGATAGTTTTGTTTGTTTACAATTTCTTTTTATTTATATGCGCTGGATTATACCTTTAATACTTTTTAGTTTAATTGAAATATATGCCTATCAAGTAATACGAACTCTTTCAAAGAATCAATGGATTCAAATTGTTTATTTATTGTTTTCTTTATTCGTTATCGGGTATGTGATTTATGTATTTGCTAATTATGATCGTAGTGTAGGACCTACAAAATATTCACTTAGGGCTAGCGGGTTATTATTGGTTACGTTGGTTCCCAAGTTGATTTTAGTATTGTTTATGTTCGGTGAAGATATTATTAGATTGTGTGTTGCTGGTTATACATATCTTACAAACACGTTTTTTGAAGGTAAAGCGACACAATATTTACCAGATCGAAGAAAATTTATCAGCCAATTGGCGTTGGGTGTTGCAGCGATTCCTTTTGTGGGCTTGGTGCACGGAATCTTTAGAGGGAAGTATAATTTTAAAGTAATCAGTCATGTGTTGTATTATGATGATTTACCAAAAGCTTTTGATGGATTTCGTTTAACTCAAATTTCGGACATACACTCCGGAAGTTTTGATGAGGTAGAAAAAATTGAATATGCTGTAGATTTGATTAATGAGCAGCAAACGGATTTATTAGTTTTTACTGGTGATATCGTCAATACAATGGCTAGTGAAATGGATGATTGGATTGATATTTTTAAAAAAATAAAAACGCCTAGTTATGGTAAATATTCGATTTTAGGAAATCATGATTATGGAGAGTATGTTACTTGGGAAACAGAAGCGGCTAAAGAAGCAAATTTTGAAGCTATAAAAGGAATACATTCTAAAATTAATTTTAATCTATTGCTGAATGATAATGCTTTTATAGAAAAAGATGGAGAGCGTATGGCTATAGTAGGTGTTGAGAATTGGGGGCATAATTTTAAAAAGGCAGGGGATTTAACGAAAGCATCCAATGGAGTTGCCAAAGAAGATTTCAAGATTTTATTAAGCCATGATCCTTCTCATTGGGAGTATGAAGTAAAAAAGCATGAACATCATTATCATCTTACGCTTAGTGGGCATACTCATGGATTTCAATTTGGGATTGAAGTCCCAGGATTTTTAAGATGGAGTCCGGTTCAATATGTTTATAAACAATGGGCTGGTATGTATAACGAAATGGGGCGTTATCTTAATGTGAATAGAGGATTTGGTTTTCATGCATTTCCCGGTAGAGTTGGTATTTGGCCAGAAATAACTGTAATTGAATTGAGAAAAGGAACGAAACCAGCTTAATTCGTAGAAAGTGTTATATTTACAATTAGATATCTGCTTTGTGCGTTAGTATTGAAGAGTTGGATAATAAAATTTATAAAACATGTCAAAGTTTGGAGATTTAATAGGTATTGAAGTTCCAGTTTTATTGGATTTTTATACAGAATGGAATGAGCCATCGGTTTCCATGCATCCGGTTTTAAAAGATGTTGCTGCTGCTCTTGGGGACAAAGCTAAAGTGATTAAAATAGATGTAGATAAAAATGAAGAACTTGCTACTGCTTTGAGGATAAAAGGTCTTCCTACATTAATGATTTACAAAGGTGGTGAGATGGTTTGGAGACAAAGCGGTGAACAAGATGCCAATACGCTTATTGGATTAATAAAGGAATATGTTTAAAGCTTAGTTAAAAGGCTTAAATTATTACTATATCTTATCCAGAATAAATCCTTTTTCTATAAAATGTGCCAATACCCTGGGTAATGTTTCTATAAGATTTTTTGAGGCTTTAATGCTGTCATGAAAAATGATAATACTTCCTTCTTTAGAATTCTTAGTCACTATTTTAAAACATTCTTCGGGAGTCATACTTTTCATCCAGTCTTTAGCTAAAATATCCCATAAAATAATCTGATATCCTAATCTTTTTAATTCAGTTAATTTCGATTTACTAAGTTGTCCATATGGGGGTCTGAAAAGTTTGTTTTCAAAGGGAAAATGTTTGGAAATCTCGTCTTCACAAAGCAATACATCCTCAATGTAATCCGAAAAGCTTGTTTTTCTTGCCTTTACATGATGCATTGTATGATTTCCTATACCATGGCCATTATGAATAATTTTTTTAAATACATCTGGATGTTTTCGAATGTTGTCACCAATGCAGAAAAAGGTGGCTTTAGCATTATATAGTTGTAATTGTTCTAATACAAATTCTGTTATTTCCGGAATAGGCCCATCATCAAAAGTCAAATATATTTTTTTTTCCTTTCGATTGTAAAAATCCCAAATATAATTGGGAAACAATAACTTAATATTGTTTGGTGTTTTACTGGGTATGATATTCAAAATAGGCTAAAAAAAAAAGAGCCTTTAAAAAAAGGCTCCATTAATATTATGAATTTGATAAATCTTCTAGAGTGTCTATTACTTTTTGACTATCCTGAAGCTCTTTCTGTAATTCTCTTTCCTCATTTTCTAAAACATCTTGATTGTCGTATTCTTCGTCTTCAGAATAAAGTTTTGTAAATAATCGTAAATATCGATTGAATTCTTCTGCTTTTTCTTCAATCATTTCACGGTCTTGATTAATGAGTAATAAATCAACTACACTACGATATCGTTCTACATTACTTACGATTTCGCTGGCATATTGGTATTGGTTTTCTAAAGTTAGGCTACCAAAATAAGTGAGTTGTTCTTGATACTTTTTAGCGATTTTATTCCATAACTCACGTGCTTTTTCTTTTTCTCCTACCTCATAATAACCGCTTACATATGGTTCTAATAAGGTGTAATACTCATAGAATTCAATTGGCATTTTTTCCATACCTAGATCCAAAATTTCTTTCGCCTTATCTTTTTTGTCTTCATTGATTAAAGCTTCTACCAGACGTGCTAAATTACTTCTATAGGTAATTGCATTTTTTCTGGTTTCTGGATCGTGATATATATTCGGATCTTCACTGTTACCCCAATCCCAGCTAGTTACATTATTGTACATTACATCGGTGTCGATACGACCTAAGTCATAAGGATTACGTTTATCAACTGGTGTTCTAATAGGTACTAGTTTATAGGTTACACCATCTAACTGCAAGTAGTCTTTCATCCATAAATAGTCATCATCTCCAAAACTTCCGCCAGTAAAGTAGATAGGTCTTTCCCAGTTATTATTTGCAATAATGTCTAACATCAATAGACGATTTTTGAATAATAGATCTCCTTTTAAGTGGATATCAATATAGGGTACAATTAAATCAGCATCTTTTTGTGATACGATTCCATTTTTAAGAACGGCTTCTTTGTTTACCGGAATTCGTATATGCTTTGTCGGGAACGTATTTACTTGTTTTCCATTTTGTAAATCTCCTTTCGTCCTTGGATCGTCAGTTTCTATCCATCGCATCCAGTTTTTAATAAGCATAGTGTCATTGGTAACTGGTTTGTAATAAATAGCATCATTATTACCGAAACGATAAAAATCGTGTGTTAACTGCGAAGGAATAGGCTTGCCATCATAGGCTGCTTTTTTCATTTGATCTATATACCAATCTGTAGCAAATAGACTTGTGTTTACAGTTCTAACATCTGTCCTGTATTCTTCAATATCTTGAGCATACCATAGTGCAAAAGTATCATTGTCTCCAATAGTAAATAAAATAGCATCTTTCTGACAAGATTGTAGATACATTTTAGCCATGGCTTGAGCAGTATATCTATTTGATCGATCATGATCATCCCAGTTCTGTGCAGCAAGCAAAATAGGTGCGGCAAGTAGACAGACTGCCGTTACAATAGGTGCAAGCAATTTTGGTTTCAAAGTATTTTTTAAAATATCAAATAAAGCATATACACCAAAACCAATCCATATGGCAAAAACATAAAAAGATCCTACTAGAGCATAATCACGTTCTCGAGGTTCAAAAGGTCTTTCATTAAGATATACCTTCAGCGCTAAACCTGTAAATAGGAAGAAAATTAGTAAAATCCAGAAATTTTTCTTGTCTTTCTGTGCTTGAAAAAAGAAGCCTAAAAGACCCAAAATCATCGGTAGGAAATAATAGGTGTTTCTGGCTTTGTTTTTAAGAGTGTCTGTAGGTAAATTATCTTGAGATCCTAAATGCCATTCGTCGATAAAATTAATTCCACTAAGCCAATTACCTTCTAAATTACCATATTTCCCTTGATTATCATCTTGTCTTCCAACAAAATTCCACATGAAATATCTCCAATACATATATCCAACTTGATATTCCAACATATAAAATACATTAGAAGCAAAAGAAGGTTTTTCTACATTCAAGTAATCGCCAAAAGAACGTAAAAATTTATTGTAGTCATCATTGTCCAGTTTTCCAACTGCATATTCTCTTCTAAATTGTGTAACAGCCTCTAGCAATTCTGATTCGTCCTGATATTCAGGTTTTATGGTAAAGCTAATAGGACCTGTAAAATCCATGTAATTGCCTATATGCTCTGTACTCCACATTCTTGGTAAAAATGCTTTGTGATCATCATCAATGTTCTGTCTGGCATTTTTCCAATCATTTACGATATCATATTTGCCCGTTTTTAGATTTTTTTCATATTTAGGTTTGTCATCTTCATAGGGATTGTCTTCATCCAATCCGGCATAGATTTCAGTAAATTGAGGTCCATAGAATAAATGAGTCTCAGGATATTGTTCGAGATTGTAATAAGCTAATAATTCACGAGCATTATTTGGGTTGTTTTCATTAATTACGGTTCCTGCGTTTGCTCTAATTGGTAACATGATCCAGCAAGAAAAACCAATAAAAATGAATAGCACGCATAAGACAGCAGAATTAATCAGAGGGAATTTTTTTGTTTTGGTATACTTTAGAATAAAGTAAAATGCAGCTCCAATTATCAAGCCTAAGAACACTGTCCCTGAATTGAATGGCATTCCGAAACTATTCACAAATGTTACCTCAAACCAACCGAATAATTTCAATGTTGATGGTAAAAGGAGTTTGAAAATAAATAATAATATGGCAACAACAAAGATGTTAGCTATAATAAAGTTTTTTACAGTTACCTTGTAGTTTTTAAAATAATAGAGTAATCCAATTGCAGGTATAGAAAGCAATCCCATGAAGTGAACTCCAAAGGATAACCCAGTAATAAATGCTATTAAAATCAACCAGCGATTTCCACGAGGTTGGTGCATATCTCGTTCCCATAATAATCCTAGATAGAACATAACAGATAGAATACAAGTTGCCATAGCATATACTTCTGCTTCTACCGCATTAAACCAAAAACTATCTGTAAATGCAAATGCTAAGGATCCAACTAAACCACTTCCAAGTGTAGCGAATGCTTTTCCATCAGTGAATTTTTCATCCTTAATTATTAACTTTTGTACCAATATGGTTATCGACCAAAACATAAATAGAATAGCAAAAGCACTAGCAAATGCAGAAGTCATGTTTACTACAAATGCAATCTGAGTAGGGTCGGATGCAAAAATAGAGGCAAAAGCTCCAATCATCTGAAATAAAGGTGCTCCTGGTGGATGTCCAACTTGTAATTTAGAAGAAGTTGCAATGTATTCACCGGCATCCCAAAAACTGGCTGTCGGCTCTACAGTTAGATAATAAACAAGAAGGGCAATGGTGAAAACTACCCATCCTAATATTTTATTCCACTTTTTAAAGTTGAATGTACTCATAAGATTGCTGTTATATAACGTGTGGCGAATTTAGTAATAAAAATACTTCTCTATTAGTTTTTTTAGCAAACGCTTAACAGAAGTTTATATTTTGATGATAGTACACGTAAATTGAACTTATTTTTTATTAAATGTGTGGATAATCGTATTTTTTTTAAAAAAATGTTTGCAGAGCCAAAAGAATGTTTTAAATTTGCACCCGCAATGACGCATTGGTCTATGGTGTAACTGGCAACACGTCTGGTTTTGGTCCAGAAGAGTCTAGGTTCGAGCCCTAGTAGACCAACATAAAAAGGAACTGAAATTTTCAGTTCCTTTTTTATTTTAAATCACTTTCTTGGTTATTGGTATTTTCAATTATATACACTTTTATTTTGCGGCATGCTTTAGTGAGATAAGGTAGAGTTATCTGAAAAAATAAAATCCGAATCCTAAAGATTATCTCTTCAGAATTCGGATTTTGTTAGATTTGGAATACAGATGTGTGAGCTTTAAAAAGTTTCTTCACAAGTGTATATCTGTGGACAATAAACATACTTTCTACAGTATAAGGGGCCTGTAACGGCTCCACTGCAAGAACATCCACAAAGTGATGGGTCTTCCGAAGCTGCTCCTTTAATTGCTTTTTGTCCTTCTTTAGAAAGGACACGAACACCTTCGATCGATAAAATTGAATTTTGCATAATACATATTGTTTTTGGTTATGCTCAAAACTATTATTTCCCCAATTGTTTTAATACACTGTTTTCAGGGATTGGGTGTTAATTTTATGTGAACAGTGAAATTTTAAATGCTTTGATGAAGAAAAATGATTTAAAATTTATCCGTTTTGTTTGGTCAAGATGATTGACTGATTTATAAAGGAAGCATAGGTGTTTATTTTATGTTTTAATTTATTTTTTAATGTCACGGCAGTTTTTTCTCTTAGAAATTTCTGCTTTTGTTTCCAGAAAGAATACCCTTTTTTCTTCATCTTTTTTGATTGGTTTTTAAGATGTAGCAGGAATCCTATAGTAATGGATATGTATAAAAATAAACAGCCAATTAATAGGAAACAGCGTAATAGTACTATAGTATTTTGGGAGTTTATGTTTTCTTGAAGTAGTAATATTGGTAGATCTAAGACATTGAATAATAACATTCCAATACCAATGAAAGCTGGTAATTTAATAGTTAATGTTATGGAGTCATCATAAATTTGGTCGAGAAAATACAAGAAAATAGCTGTTGTTATAAAGAAAAAATCTAATAAAATTGGAGGGATTTCTAATTTTTCTAAAAACGTTCCATTCGAAATTAGAGAAAAGCAATAAAAACTTAGATGGAAAAATATAAATACGCGAAGGATCTTCTTAAACCATGGAAGACGAATTTGTTGCTCAAAAAAATATAAATAGAACAAACCACTTATAATACCATAAATATTATATACCCAAATACTATTATCGAATAGTGCGTATTTTTTTAGGTTTTCTAGGAAATCAAATTGATCTATGTAATAAGGTAAATGTCCTATTGTGCTCTCCATAAAAAATGTAAACCATAAAAAATATGTAAGAAGTCGAATAGATTTGTTTGTAGAACATTTTACTATATAAATAGTTCCTGCAATCGAAGCAATAAGTTCTAAGATAACAATAGTTGTACTAAATAGCATTTAATAAGTTTTAGTTTTTAAAAATAAATCTATCTATTACCAATATCTAAAATGATCAGTATAAAAGATAAAAATAGGGATTTTTCCCCATAATAATAAGTATTTATACTTTGTGTGATAAGTTAAGTGCTATGCTATATTCGTGTAGTAATCCTCATAAATCATTTAATCTGGTAGCTGCCATTTGTTTTTTTTTGATTACAAGGCGGAATCTGAAAAGCCTTTAAAAAGAGTAGGAGTAATTATACCTATTAAAATCAATTTAATACAAATGGAGAAATCTAAATCAAATCTAGATCATTACATCCAACATTTAATGTCCGATAATCAAGCTCTAGAGCAATTTATTAAAAACCCGATCGCTTCTGAATCAAATTATGGTCTTACGAAAGCTGAACGAGCGGTACTTCGTAGAGTTGTGCAACATATGCCAGCTACTTCGAAGAGTGGATTTGGAGCAAGGACACAAATCTCTTACCGGCGTTCTTTAAGATTGTTACAAAATGTATTGCATAATGCAATATCCAAAACACATACAAATGTATTACGCGCAGACTCTGATGTTGAATCAAGTCAGGCAAAAACAGGAGTTAGTTCAAATGGAGGTGTGTTTCATATGTATGTGTATTACCCTAGTGGCGGTTCTGGTGAATATACCTGTAAGCAAAATAGTGATGTGAATGCTAATGGAGGTCCTTATGCGAATTATCGTTATTTTCAGATCGTGTTTGGATCCGGTTATACTACTGTACAAAGATTGTTATTAGGAGCATCTCAAGCTTTTCCAAATAATATAAGTTATGAAACTGTTTTAGGAGAAAATCAAAGACCTTATGTATCTGAAATGACAATTGACAGCAATGCTATTGAGGCAGACTTGAGTAATTCGTGTTACGATCTTAAGTCTAATCCTAATGCAGATTTTGTTTTTTGGTTTTACTCAATTAATGGAACACCAAATTATGGAGGTACTAATGGGAAAGAGGGGATGAGTTTTGCGGATTATTATCTTAACGATGGTGATACGGTATATTGGCAATTAATTGCTCCGGATCAGCAGTATGGCTTTCAGCCATGCTAAGCTGAATTGATCCGCAGTATGTAAATTATCAACCGTAATTGGGTGATGTTTTAACTCAATTACGGTTGTGTTTTATGTTAATTGTTTATGCTGTGTTTCTTTAAGTTTAACTTTTAAATCTTAAAAGTTAGTACGGGTCTTTTTGCGTGATTTACAACGTCTTCACCTAGACTTCCATTGATAAAGTGAGACAATCCTTTTCGTCCATGTGTGCTAATTCCAATGAGTCCTGCATTCACCGATTTTGCAAAATTTAATATACCTTTTTCTACGTTAATATCATTGTAAATATTCAAAGTGTAATTGTCAATTGGCAAATCAGAAATCATAAGATTCATCTTCTCTTCTGTTTCACTAGTCGTTTTAAAACTATTGGCGGTATTGATCCAAACTAAATGTAGTTTGGCTTGTAATTGTTTAGCGAATTGGTGTGCAGCTACTAGAGAAGGTTTGTCTTCATCGTCAAAATTAGTAGCATATACAAAATCTTGTACTTCAAAGATATTGCAATCTTCTTTGATAACAAGTACTGGTTTTTCAGATGTTCTAACTACTTTTTCTGCATTAGAGCCAATAAATAATTCTTCAAAGCCAGAGGAACCATGAGATCCCATAACGATAATATCAATATCATTTTTCTTGGTAGCGTCTATGATTCCATTCAAAACATCTTCAAAACTTACAGTCTCTATTACTTCAATTCCATCCAAGTAACTATTTTCTAAGACTTCTTCAAATTTTTTGTGAGTTTGTTTCATGAAAAAAACTGCTTCAGGTGCTGGCGCAGATGCTCCTGAGGACATTAAATCGGTTAGATGAACCGGCATTTCTAGAATATGTAATAGATAAATTTCGGAATTGTTTTTTTTCGCTAATTGTGCGGCTACTTTTAGTGCGCTTTCTGCTTGAGACGAAAAATCGGTCGGTACAAGGATTTTTTTAACCATGATGAAGCGTGTGTTTTATGTGAATCGAAAAATTGAATGTATTGCTGGTTAGGTTTTTACCAAAGGAAAACAATCAATTGTTGATTTTGTACTAGAATTTAAGGTATAGAGATGGCTATTTTGGTAAAAGCTTAACACTCAATTAAATTTACGAATAAATTCATTGTTGGATGGATTTTGAATCTAAGATATTATTATTATCTTTGCACCGTTGAAATTAAAAAACCAGGATGAGGGGACGAAAAGTCCCCTCTTTTTATCTACTTATGTCATTAAAAGATAAAGTTCAAAATTTATTAGAAGAAGCTTTAGAAGAAAGACCTTCTCTTTTTTTAATAGAGCAGAAAATACATCCAGATAATAGTATCGAAATTATTATTGATGGAGATGAGGGTGTTAAGGTGGAAGATTGTATCGCAATAAGTAGGGCTATAGAACACAATTTAGACCGAGAAGAGGAAGACTTTTCTTTGCAAGTGATGTCTGCTGGTGTTTCTGAAGGTTTGATAAATCAACGCCAGTATAAAAAGAATATTGGTAGAAAACTTAAAGTAAAAACAGAAGAGAACACTGTAGAAGGAGAGCTAATTTCTGTAACAGATGATAGTATAACACTGAAATGGAAGGCTAGAGAATCAAAACCAGTGGGTAAAGGAAAAATAACGGTAACAAAAGAAGCTTCTTTTTTATATAATGAAATAAAGGAAGCAAAAGTTATGATAACATTTTAATTACAATATTGATATGGAAAATATCGCATTAATCGAATCATTTTCAGAATTTAAAGATGACAAATTAATCGATCGTGTTACACTAATGGCGATCTTAGAAGATGTGTTTAGAAATGCATTAAAAAAGAAATTTGGTAGTGATGATAATTTCGATATCATTATAAATCCTGATAAGGGTGATTTAGAGATTTGGCGAAATCGAGTTGTAGTTGCAGATGGAGAGGTAGAAGATGGTAATCAGGAAATATCGCTTTCTGAAGCGCAAAAAATTGAACCTGATTTTGAAATCGGAGAAGATGTTTCTCAAGAAGTGAAATTAATAGATTTAGGAAGAAGATCAATTTTGGCATTACGTCAGAATCTGATTTCTAAAATTCATGAACATGATAATACTAATATCTATAAACAATTTAAAGAGTTAGAAGGAGAGATTTATACGGCAGAAGTCCATCATATTCGTCATAGAGCGATTATTTTGTTGGATGACGAAGGGAATGAGATTATCCTACCTAAAGATAGACAAATACCTTCTGATTTCTTTAGAAAAGGAGAAAATGTAAGAGGAGTAATAGAATCCGTAGAGCTAAAAGGTAATAAGCCAGCTATTATTATGTCAAGAACATCTCCGCTATTCCTAGAGAAATTGTTCGAATCTGAAATACCAGAAGTGTTTGATGGTTTAATAACTGTTAAGAAAGTAGTAAGGATTCCTGGAGAAAAGGCAAAAGTAGCTGTAGATTCTTATGATGATAGAATTGATCCTGTTGGAGCTTGTGTGGGTATGAAAGGATCTAGGATACATGGAATTGTTAGAGAATTGGGGAATGAAAATATTGATGTAATTAATTACACTAATAATTTACAGCTGTTCATAACAAGAGCTTTAAGTCCAGCAAGAGTAACTTCTATCAAGTTAGATGAAGAAGGTTCAAGAGCTGAGGTAATGTTGAAGCCAGAAGAGGTTTCAAAGGCCATTGGACGTGGTGGGCATAATATTAGATTAGCAGGTCAATTGACTGGTTTTGAGATCGATGTGTTTAGAGAAGGTGTGGAAGAAGATGTGGAGTTATCAGAGTTTTCTGATGAAATCGATTCTTGGATTATTGAAGAGTTTGCAAAAATAGGATTGGATACTGCCAAGAGTATTTTGGAACAAGACATTAAGGATTTAGTAAAACGAACAGATCTCGAAGAAGAGACTGTTGGTGAAGTTATTAGAATATTAAAATCAGAATTTGAAGATTAATAACTTCAATTAATTTATATTTGAGCATAAAATAAAAGGCATTTATGGCTGAAGCAAAAACAATGAGATTAAATAAGGTATTACGCGAATTCAATATCTCGCTAGATCGGGCTGTTGACTTTTTGAGTTCAAAAGGTCACGAGATAGACTCGCGTCCTACCACTAAGATTTCTTCAGAGATCTATCAGCTTTTGTTTGATGAATTCCAAACAGATAAAAGTAAAAAGGTGGCTTCAAAAGAGGTTGGTGAGGAAAAAAGAAAAGAGAAAGAAGCGCTTCGAGTACAGATTGAAACGGAGCAGGAAGAAAAGCGCAAGCGTGCTGAAGCTCGTGAAGTTGTAAAAGCTAAAGCCCAATTAAGCGGTCCGAAACAAGTAGGAAAGATTGAATTGGATAAAAAAGAAAAAGCTGTTGAAAAGCCCGAAGAAAAAACAGTAACTGAGCCGCCAAAAGAAGAAAAGGTTGTGGAGGAGAAACCAAAACAACCAGAAGTTGTTTCTAATAGACCAGAGAAGAAAGGTATAAAGATTGCTAAAGTAGCTTCTATAGATTTAGAGCAAAGAAAAGCTTCAAAACCAGTAAAACAGCAAACTCCTAAGAAGGAAACTCCGGTGTCTCAGGAGCCTGAAACTCCAGCAGAACCGGTTAAGGTTGAAACGCAATATAAAAAATTAGATGGTCCGAATTTTACTGGACAAAAAATTGACTTAACTAAGTTTCAAAAACCACCAAAGAAAAAAGAGGATAAGTCAGATAAGTCTTCAGATGGAGATGCTAAAAAGCGTCGTAGAAGAATTAGTAAAGACGGTGGTGCTAAATCTGGTGGACCTGGAAATAGACAAGGAGGTAATCGTGGACCTGGAAACAGGCAAGGAGGTAATCGTGGACCTGGAAATAGAAATCATAAAGGGAAACGTCCTGCTATAGTAAAAGAGGAGCCAAGTGAAGAAGAAGTACAAAAGCAGGTAAGAGAAACTCTTGAAAAACTTCAAGGGAAGTCTAAAAAGTCTAAAGCGGCAAAATACCGTAGAGATAAGCGTGATCAGCACCGTCAGAAAGTGGAGGATGATGTGGCACAACAAGAACAAGAAAGTAAGGTTCTTAAGGTTACTGAATTTGTTACAGTATCCGAAGTTGCTACAATGATGGATGTGCCTACGACTCAAGTGATTTCTGCTTGTATGTCTTTAGGAATTATGGTGACTATGAATCAGCGTTTAGATGCAGAAACATTGTCTATAGTAGCGGATGAATTTGGATATGAGGTTGATTTTGTGACTTCTGATGTTGAAGATGCTATTGAAGAAATTGTAGATGCACCAGAAGATCTAGTGTTAAGAGCGCCTATCGTCACTGTAATGGGACATGTTGACCATGGTAAAACTTCTTTGTTAGATTATATCCGTGAAGAAAATGTAATCGCTGGCGAAAGTGGAGGGATTACACAGCATATTGGTGCTTATGGAGTTCAGTTAGAAAATGGTCAGAAGATTGCATTTTTAGATACTCCAGGTCACGAAGCATTTACTGCGATGCGTGCTCGTGGTGCTCAGGTTACAGATTTGGCAATTATAGTTATTGCTGCAGATGATGATGTGATGCCACAAACTAAGGAGGCGATCAGTCATGCGCAAGCTGCTGGTGTGCCAATAGTATTTGCTATCAATAAGGTTGATAGACCAGAGGCTAATCCTGATAAAATTAAAGAAAGACTGGCTTCAATGAATCTTTTAGTAGAAGATTGGGGTGGAAAAATCCAATCGCATGATATTTCTGCTAAAACAGGTCAAGGAGTTAAAGAGCTTTTAGAAAAAGTTCTTTTAGAAGCAGAGATTTTAGAGCTTAAGGCTAATCCAGATAGATTGGCTTCAGGAACTGTTGTTGAGGCATTTTTAGATAAAGGTAGAGGGTATGTTTCTACTATTCTTGTGCAGACAGGTACACTTCGAGTAGGTGACTATGTATTAGCTGGTAAGAATAGTGGTAAGGTGAAAGCAATGCAGGATGAACGTGGTAAGAACGTAAAAGAAGCGGGTCCTTCTACACCAGTATCTATACTAGGGCTTGATGGAGCTCCTCAGGCTGGAGATAAGTTTAGTGTTCTTGAAGATGAAAGAGAAGCGAAAGATATTGCTGCGAAAAGAGCACAATTGCATAGAGAACAATCTGTACGTACACAACGACATATTACTTTAGATGAAATTGGACGTCGTATTGCTCTTGGAGACTTTAAAGAATTAAATATTATCCTTAAGGGTGATGTGGATGGTTCAGTTGAAGCATTAACGGATTCTTTCCAGAAATTGTCTACCGAAGAGATCCATGTAAATATTATACATAAAGCAGTTGGTGCGATTACAGAAAGTGATGTATTGTTAGCATCTGCTTCTGATGCAATTATTATTGGATTTAATGTAAGACCTGCAGGTAATGCTCGTCAGGTTGCAGATAAAGAAGAAATTGATATCAGAACATATTCGATTATTTATGATGCTATCAATGATCTTAAAGATGCAATGGAAGGAATGTTGTCTCCAGTAATGAAAGAAGAAATTACAGGTACTGCAGAGATTAGAGAGACCTTTAAGATATCTAAGGTTGGTACTATTGCAGGTTGTATGGTGCAAACTGGAAAAATTATCCGAAATGCTGGAATCAGACTTATTAGAGAAGGTGTGGTTGTGTACACAGGAGAATTAGCATCGTTGAAACGATTTAAGGATGATGTGAAAGAAGTTTCTAAAGGGTATGATTGTGGATTGCAAATCAAAAATTATAATGATATAAAGATTGGCGATATTATCGAATCATTCCAAGAAGTTGCAGTGAAGAAAAAGTTATAGAATTTAATAATTATATAAGTAAAAAGCCTGATCATTTTGATCGGGCTTTTTGTTTGTTAGATCGTTATTGTGATTAATCTCTTCCTAATTTAAAAGGGAAAGCTGTTGGGAATTCTTTTTTAATTTCTTTTAGTGCTCTATCCATTTCTAATTTACTTCTGTAGTTACCTATCCATACCTTGTGGTTAGGAGTTTCGTAAACTATTTCTGAACTCCATTGTGGAAAAGCGGTTTCTGCTTTCTTTTGAACCTCATTCGCCTCTTTAAGATCACCAGTGAATAATTGTACTCGATAATTTTCACTCAAAACACCTTCTTTATCCATTTTTGTTTTAATGCTTAGGAGTTGATTTATTCTAGGATCTTGATTGATTGTGATCGTTGGTTCTGCAGGTGGAGCAATTTCTACGGTTGTAAAAACACTTGGATTGTCAGAATTTATTGTATCCTGAGCACTTAAAATTGTGATTCCTGTAAAACAAAAACCTAATGCTAAAAAGCTGCTTTTTTTGTTTAAAATTCTCATTACAAATAGATTTGATACAAAGGTAAAGTTTAATAACTCAAATTCCTTTAAAAATATTATTTAGAATTATTATAAATTAGCACTTAACAGTTCGCTAACATTTCGAAAATGGACTTATTGTAGTACTTTTGCTGTCGAATTAAACGGATGTGGTTTTTCCATCATTTTTTTTAAGAATAATGAAAAAACCATACCAAAATTAAG
This sequence comes from Aquimarina litoralis, assembly GCF_019295435.1. Classification (GTDB taxonomy): domain Bacteria; phylum Bacteroidota; class Bacteroidia; order Flavobacteriales; family Flavobacteriaceae; genus Aquimarina; species Aquimarina litoralis_A. The sequence continues at coordinate 88,459 of NZ_WEKL01000005.1, read as the reverse complement.
ACGATAATTCTACTTAATAATATGAAACAGGTGAAATACCGAAATTCAGCCTCAAAACTCCTATTCCTAGGAACTGTTTTTTTATTCTCTTTAATGAATCCAGTTTTTGCTCAGGGAGAAGCAACAACTACTGAAGCTGCTGCTGTTGAATCTGCCGCTGGTGGAGATGTAGCGAAAGGAGAAGCTTTGTTTAAGTCGCTTTGTGCTGCTTGTCATAAACGATACAAAAAAATGACAGGTCCTGCGCTTTTTGGAGTTACTGAAAGACGAGACAAAGAGTGGTTGTATTCTTGGATCAAAAATAGTGCTGCGATGATCGCTTCTGGTGATGCAGATGCGGTTGCTTTGTTTGAAGAGTACAAGAGAACTCCAATGAATGCATTTCCGCAATTAACGAATACGGATATTGATAATATCTTGGCATATGTTTCTGTGCCTTATGTAAAGCCTACACCTCCTCCAGGTTTAGAGCCAGAGGGTCAAACAGGTGGTTCAGGTGTTTCTACAGAATTGATTCTTGGAGCACTAGTGTTGGTGTTCTTGATGTTAGTTGTTGTGCTATTTTTAGTGAACAAAACGTTGAGAAGTTTTGCAGAAGCAAATGGTGTTGAATTTGCTGAAGAAGAAGCTAGAACTCCAATATGGAAGGCTTTTGTACAGAATCAATTCTTAGTGCTTGTATCTGCAATATTTGTATTGCTAGCAAGTGGGTATTTTGTGTATGGATACTTTATGCAGGTAGGTGTTGATCAGGGGTATATGCCAATCCAACCAATTCATTATTCACATAAGATTCATGCAGGAGATAATAAAATAGAGTGTAAATACTGTCACTCATCAGCAAGAGTTTCGAAACACTCTGGAATTCCTTCATTGAATGTTTGTATGAACTGTCACAAATCAATTAGTGAGGTTGCAGAAACTACTGCGACAGCGGAGTATTCTAAAGAGTTTTATGATGGAGAGATCAAAAAACTATACAAAGCTGTTGGTTGGGATGAAGCTGCTCAAGAATATACAGGTAAAACAGAACCAGTAAAATGGGTTCGAATTCATAATCTTCCTGATTTTGCATATTTCAATCACTCACAACACGTAAGCGTGGCAGGTATTGAATGTCAGAAATGTCATGGGCCTGTAGAAGAGATGGAGATTATGTATCAACACGCTCCACTAACAATGGGATGGTGTATTAATTGTCATAGAGAAACGAATGTGAAGATGGAAGGGAATGAATATTATGATAAGATACACAAGGAGTTGTCTAAGAAGTATGGAGTGGATAAATTGACAGCTGCTCAGATGGGTGGGCTGGAATGTGGTAAGTGCCACTACTAATTAATGATTTATTCGTTAAAACGAAAAAATAAGTAAGAAGCTAATATCAATTATATGTCATCAAACAAGAAATACTGGAAAAGTGTTGAAGAGCTAAATGAAAATAGCTCTATTGTTGAGACGCTACAACAAAATGAATTCGTTCAGGAAATTCCAACGGATGAGTTTTTAGGAGATAAATCATCTCTGGAAAATTCTTCGACATCACGTCGTGATTTTCTTAAATATGTAGGTTTTAGTACAGCAGCTGCCTCTTTAGCAGCTTGTGAAGGCCCAGTGATTAAATCAATACCGTATGTAGTTCAGCCAGACAGAATAGTGCCTGGAGTAGCTAACTACTATGCAACAACAATTGCGGATGGTTTTGATTTTGCAAGTGTTTTAATTAAAACAAGAGAAGGTCGTCCAATTAAAGTAGAAAATAATAATCTAGCGACTTCAAATGGAGAAGCAAATGCAAGAGTGCATGCTTCTGTATTGTCTTTATATGATAGTTCTCGTTTACAAGGACCTAAGAAAGGTGCTGAAGATATTAGTTGGGAGCAACTTGATAAAGAAGTTGGAGCTAAATTAAATAGCCTTGGAGGTAAGAAAATTGTGTTGCTAACACAGACTTTTGCAAGCCCATCTACTTCAAAATTAATTTCCGAGTTCAAAGCAAAATATTCTAACGTTTCACAAGTAGTTTATGATTCGGTTTCTTATAGTGAAGCTTTAGATGCTTATGAAATGATGTATGGTGAAAGAGCTTTAGCGGATTACGATTTTTCAAAAGTAAATACTGTTGTTAGTGTTGCTGCGGATTTCCTTGGAGATTGGCAAGGTGGCGGTTATGATAGTGGTTATGCACAAGGTCGTATACCAAAGAATGGAAAAATGTCTAAGCATATTCAGTTCGAGGCAAATATGTCTCTTTCTGGTGCAAATGCAGATAAAAGAGTAAAAGCAACTCCAACACAGCAAAAGCAGGTGTTGGCTGCCTTATACAAATATGTAACAGGTGCTGGTGCTAAAGGAGCTTTAGATGCAGAATTGGATGCTGAAGTAGTAAAAGCTGCTAAGCAAATTCAGAAAGCTGGTAGTAATGCAGTAGTTGTTTCGGGTATTCAGGATGTGGATGCTCAACTATTGGTTCTAGCAATTAATAAGCACATCAGTAGTAAAGCTTTTAATGAAAATACACCTCGTAAGATACGTCAAGGTAATGCTAAGGCGGTAGCACAATTGGTGAAAGATATGAACGCAGGTCGCGTTGGAGCATTGTTGATTGCTGGTGTAAATCCAGCATATTCATTACCGAATGCAAGTGAATTTGAAGAGGGTCTTAAGAAAGTAGATCTTTCAGTTGCTTTTGGTATGCATAATGATAAAACTGCTTCGCAATGTACTTATGTTGCTACGACACCACATTACCTAGAGTCATGGGGAGATGTAGAGTTGAAGAAAGGAAACTATAGCTTAACACAACCTACAATTCGTCCTTTATTTGATACAAGACAATTTCAGGAAACCTTATTAAAGTGGACTGGAAACTCAGCTTCATACAATGATTATATAAAAGATGCTTGGACAGGCGTTCTTGGAGGAACTTCTTGGAGTCAAGCATTACATGATGGAGTGTTGGTAAAACCAGTATTGGCAAAGGAATCTTTAGAAGAAGCTATAAATACTCCAGAAGGAGAAGTTGTAGAAGAAGAAACTCCAGCAGGACCTAATGTAGGAGCTGCAGCTAGAAGATTAGCAACTGCAAAATCTAACGGTTTAGAGCTTACTTTATATACAAAAACAGCATTAGGTGACGGTCAGCAAGCAAATAATCCTTGGTTGCAAGAAATGCCGGATCCAATAACTAGAGCTTCATGGGATAACTATTTAACAGTATCAAGAGCAGATGCAGAGTCTTTAGGACTTATGAACGAGAATGTAGCGAATGGTGCTTTAAATGGTAGCTATGCAAAGGTTACTGTGAATGGTACTGAAGTTACTGCTCCAGTGATTATTCAGCCTGGTCAGGCAAAAGGTTCTGTAGGGTTAGCACTAGGATATGGTAAAAAAGCTGGGCTTAAAGAAGAAATGCAGGTTGGTGTAAATGCTTTTGCATTATATCAAAATCAGAACGCAGTACAGTCCGTAACTTTGGCAAAAGCTGAAGGTACTCATGAGTTTGCTTGTGTACAGTTGCACAACACACTAATGGGACGAGGCGATATTATAAAAGAAACTACTTTAGAGATTTTTAATACAAAGGATAAGCATGTATGGAATGCAGTTCCTGAAGTTAGTAAAAATCATATCGAATATGAAGTTACTTCACCTGAAGTAGACCTTTGGGATGAGTTTGATCGCTCTGTTGGGCATCATTTTAATTTATCCATTGATTTAAATGCGTGTACTGGATGTGGAGCTTGTGTGATTGCTTGTCATGCAGAGAATAACGTTCCAGTTGTAGGTAAATCAGAGATGCGTAGATCACGTGATATGCATTGGTTGCGTATTGATAGATATTATTCTTCAGAAGAAAGTTTTGAAGGTGATAACGCTAAAAAGAATGCAATTTCAGGATTAGGTAGTTCACTATCTGAGTTTGGTGAGATGGAAGTGCYTTCTGATAATCCAGAAGTAGCATTCCAACCGGTAATGTGTCAACATTGTAATCATGCTCCTTGTGAAACTGTTTGTCCAGTTGCAGCAACATCTCATGGTAGACAAGGTCAGAACCATATGGCATATAACCGTTGTGTAGGTACTAGATACTGTGCAAATAACTGTCCTTACAAAGTGAGAAGGTTTAACTGGTTCTTATATAACGAAAACGATGAGTTCGATTATCATATGAACAACGATCTAGGACGTATGGTGTTGAATCCTGATGTTACGGTTAGATCAAGAGGAGTTATGGAGAAATGTTCTATGTGTATCCAAATGACTCAGAAGACTATTCTTGATGCTAAGAGAGATGGTAGAGCTATTAAAGATGGAGAATTCCAAACAGCTTGTTCAGCTGCTTGTTCTTCTGGAGCTATGACATTTGGTGATATAAATGACAAGGATAGTAAAGTAGCTAAATTAAAAGAGGATAATAGAATGTATCATTTACTTGAGCATGTAGGTACAAAACCAAATGTTATGTATCAAACGAAAGTAAGAAATACTACAGAAGCCTAATTAACTAAATAAAGAATCAATTCAATTATAAAGGATTATGTCTCATTACGAAGCACCTATAAGAAAACCTTTAGTAACTGGCGATAAAACGTACCACGATGTAACTGTGGATGTGGCAGCACCAGTTGAAGGAAAAGCAAACAAATCTTGGTGGATTGTGTTTTCAATTGCCCTTGTTGCTTTCCTTTGGGGAATAGGTTGTATAATTTATACAATTTCCACAGGTATAGGAACCTGGGGACTAAATAAAACAGTTGGATGGGCCTGGGATATCACCAATTTCGTATGGTGGGTAGGTATCGGTCATGCAGGAACACTTATTTCCGCTGTACTATTATTATTCCGTCAGAAATGGAGAATGGCGATTAACAGATCTGCGGAAGCAATGACCATATTCTCGGTTATTCAGGCAGGTTTATTCCCAATTATTCACATGGGACGTCCTTGGCTAGCGTATTGGGTACTGCCAATTCCTAATCAGTTTGGTTCTTTATGGGTGAACTTTAACTCGCCACTTCTTTGGGATGTATTTGCGATCTCTACATATCTTTCAGTATCATTAGTATTCTGGTGGACAGGTTTATTACCAGATTTTGCAATGATTCGTGATAGAGCTATTACACCTTTTAATAAAAAGATATATGGAATACTATCCTTCGGATGGAGTGGTAGAGCAAAAGACTGGCAACGTTTTGAAGAAGTTTCATTAGTACTTGCAGGTTTAGCGACGCCATTAGTACTTTCCGTACATACTATTGTATCCTTTGACTTTGCTACATCCGTAATTCCTGGATGGCACACCACGATTTTCCCTCCTTACTTCGTTGCAGGAGCGATTTTCTCAGGATTTGCAATGGTAAATACACTTTTGATCATCATGAGAAAAGTGTCTAATCTAGAGAATTACATTACAATTCAGCACATAGAATTAATGAATATTGTAATTATGATTACAGGTTCTATAGTTGGTGTTGCATATATAACCGAGCTTTTTGTAGCATGGTACTCTGGAGTAGAATATGAGCAGTACGCTTTCTTAAATAGAGCAACAGGACCATACTGGTGGGCATATTGGGCGATGATGACTTGTAACGTATTCTCACCTCAGTTTATGTGGTTCCCTAAGCTTAGAAGAAGTATTATGTTCTCTTTTATCATTTCTATTGTTGTAAACATAGGAATGTGGTTCGAACGTTTTGTAATTATTGTTACTTCACTTCATAGAGATTATTTACCATCTTCTTGGACAATGTTCTCTCCTACATTTGTAGATATAGGAATATTTATAGGTACGATAGGATTCTTTTTCGTGTTGTTCTTATTGTATGCTCGTACTTTCCCTGTTATAGCGCAGGCAGAGGTGAAAACAATATTGAAATCTTCTGGTGAAAAATATAAGAAGTTAAGAGAGGCTGGTATCGATCATAGAGATGAACTTCCTAAAGTGGAGGCCAAAATTACTGCTGAAAAAGTGGAAGAAAAGGTTGAGGAAGTAAAAGAAGCTAGTCAAGAAGATATTGATAACCTTTTAGGAAACTTAGGAACTTTTGATGCGAGTACTCAAACTGCAGATGATCTTAAGAAAGTAAATGGTATCGGTCCAGTAATGGAGAAGAAGTTGAACGAAATCGGAATATTTACTTTTGATCAAGTAAGTAAGATGACAGAAACAGAATACAATTTATTAGATAGTATTACAGGTTCTTTCCCAGGAAGAGCGCAACGTGATGATTGGGCTGGACAAGCTGAAAAATTAAAAAACAATTAGAAGTATGGCATCTAAAGTTATACATGCATTATATACAGATGATGATGTCCTAATGGACGCAGTAAAGCAGGTTCGTTCTGAGCATTATCATATTGAAGAGGTATATACTCCTTTTCCTGTACACGGTCTAGATAAAGCAATGGGATTGGCTCCAACAAGATTAGCGATTACATCTTTTATGTACGGATGTGTTGGTCTTACGGTTGCAATTACAATGATGAATTATATCATGATTGAAGATTGGCCACAAAATATTGGAGGTAAACCAAGTTTTAGTTACTTAGAAAACATGCCAGCTTTCGTTCCAATCATGTTCGAGCTTACGGTATTCTTTGCTGCGCATTTGATGGTTATTACGTTTTATATGAGAAGTAAACTTTGGCCATTTAAAGAAGCTGAAAATCCTGATGTAAGAACGACAGACGATCACTTTTTGATGGAAGTAGACGCAAGTCATCAAGATGTAGATAAGATGACTAGTTTCTTAAGTAGTACAGGTGCTGTAGAAATTAAAGTAATAGATAAGCAAGAAGATAACCATTAGTTATAATGAAGAATAGTTTAAATATAATAGTAGTCGCGATAATGATGATTAGTATTGTTTCTTGTAAAAAAGATTCAAGACCGAATTATCAGTATATGCCTAATATGTATGAACCTGTAGGTTATGAAACTTATGGTCAATATGAAGTTTTTCCAGGAGGTCAAGAGGCAATGTTACCAGTAGAAGGATCTATTCCTAGAGGTTGGATGCCGTATGATTTTAAGAATGCTCCAGAAGGTTATCAAATGGCAAAGGATTCTTTGAAAAATCCAATACGTTATACTAAAGAAAATGAAGAAGCTGGAAAGGCTTTGTATGATATTTATTGTGCAATATGTCATGGAGCTAAAGGTGATGGAAAAGGAACTTTGGTGAAAAGAGAGAAGATTTTAGGGGTTCCTAGTTATGACGACGCCGGTAGAGCTATTACTGAAGGAAGTATTTACCATGTAATGTATTATGGTATTAATTCAATGGGATCATATGCATCTCAGACTAGTGAGCATGAGCGTTGGCAAATTGTACAGTATGTACAAAAACTGAAGGCAGATTTGGAAGGAAAGCCAGTTCGTATAGATACGGATGTAGTCGCTACAAAGGTTCAGGATATTGCTGAAGAATCAGAAAAACAGAATGACAACGCACACTAGTGCATTTTTAAAAGTTAAGAATAACGATATTATATAAATATGTATACGCTATCAAGTAAATTAAGATTATTTTCTATCATTTTGATGGTTGTTGGATTAGTAGGATTAACAACAGGTTTTTTAAGTACTCCAAACACCGTCGAAGACGTTAAAGAAATGATGGCAGCACACGATGCTCATGGAGGTGGTCATGGTGATACGCACGCAAAAGCTGATGCACATTCATCTGATGGGCATGGAAAAGAAGATGCACATGGAGGTGATTCTCATTATGAGCATGTATTACATCAATTACAAAATAAGCCTTGGGCAGCATTATATGTTGCGGCGTTTTTCTTCTTTATGATTGCATTGGGAGTATTGGCATTTTATGCTATTCAGTTTGCTGCACAAGCAGGTTGGTCTCCAGTGTTATTTAGAGTGATGGAAGCTATTACGGCTTATCTTGTACCAGGTGGAATTATTCTTTTCGTTATTCTGGCTTTATCAGGATTCCATATGAATCATATTTTCCATTGGATGGATACTGATTTGGTAGATCCGGCTAATGAGCATTATGATGCTTTAATTGCAGGTAAAAAAGGTTGGTTGAATGTGCCATTTTTCTTAATTAGAGCTGCATTTTTCTTAGGTGGATGGTTTTTATATCGTCATTTTGCAGTGAAGTATTCTAGAAAGCAAGACGAAGATGCTACAGGTAATAAATGGTATAAGAAAAGTTTTAAAATCTCGGCAGGTTTTCTTGTGTTCTTTATTTACACAGAGTCAATGGCTTCTTGGGATTGGATAATGAGTTTTGATCCACACTGGTTTAGTACCCTATTTGGATGGTATGTATTTGCTGGATTATTTGTTTCTGGAATTACAACAATAGCATTAATTACGATTTATCTTAAATCAAAAGGATATTTAGAGTTTGTAAATAATAGTCATATACATGATTTAGCAAAATTCATGTTCGGAGTTAGTATATTTTGGACATATTTATGGTTCTCTCAGTTTATGTTAATCTGGTATTCTAACATTCCAGAAGAGGTGACTTATTTCATTACACGTATAGAAGATTATAAATTACCATTCTTTGGCATGTTAGCAATGAACTTTATATTCCCGTTATTGGTGTTAATGAATAGTGATTACAAACGTATTAATTGGTTTGTAGTGATGGCAGGTATTATTATACTTTGTGGACACTATATTGACGTATTTAATATGGTAATGCCGGCATCGGTTGGAGCATCTTGGTTTATTGGTATATCAGAAATAAGTGCAGTACTATTGTTTTTAGGATTATTCTTGTTCATAGTATTTAAAGCACTAACCAAAGCACCGTTATTAGCAAAGGGTAACCCTTATATTGAAGAAAGTAAACACTTTCATTATTAAAAATTAGATTGTAAAAAAGAAGATAGATAAAAATGACTGTATTCTTAACCATAGTAATTATAGCACTTATTGGAATCTCCTTATGGCAGATGTCAAAAATATTAAAGTTATCACAAGTTAAAGGTGCTGATAATTCTCAAGTAGCGAATGATAAGGATAATAACCTTCAAGGTAAGTTAATGCTTGCATTTGTGGTGTTTATATATATCTTAACAATCTTTTGTTTCGTAAAATATAATAGTTTTTTCCTTCCTGAATCAGCTTCAGAGCATGGAATTGAATATGATAGATTAATGTTAATTTCCATGGTGTTGATTATGTTTGTACAGATCATCACTCAGGGATTATTGCATTTCTTTTCATATAAGTATAGAGGTAATAAGAACAACAAAGCATTGTTTTTTGCAGATAATGATAAGTTGGAATTCATTTGGACGATCATACCGGTTATCGTATTAGCAGGATTGATTATTTATGGATTATTTACTTGGACCGATATTATGAATATCGATGAGGAAGAAGGAGATCCTTTAATAATTGAGCTTTATGCATATCAGTTTGATTGGAGAGCAAGATATTCAGGAGAAGATAATGTGCTTGGTAAAGCTAATGTTCGTTTTATAGAAGGTGTAAATACTCTTGGACTAGATGTTTCCGATTCATACGGGATGGATGATAAGATAGTTAATGAATTACATCTTCCTGTGAATAGAAAGATAATATTCAAAATGCGTTCTCAAGACGTACTTCATTCAGCATATATGCCATTTTTTAGAGCACAAATGAATGTTGTTCCAGGTATGATTACAGAGTTCTCTTATACTCCAATATTAACTTCTGAAGAAATGCGTAATAGTGAGTTTATGGTAGAAAAAGTTGCTACCATTAACAAGATCAGAAGAGAGAAAAGTAAAAAGCTAGTTGCTGCTGGTGAAGAAGCTTTAGAAAATTATGAATTTGATTACTATTTATTATGTAATAAAATTTGTGGAGCTTCTCATTACAACATGCAAATGAAAATAGTTGTAGAATCTGAGGAAGATTATAACGAGTGGTTAAAGACTCAAAAGACTTTCAAGGAAGAAATATCAGCTCAAGCTAGTAATTAAGAAAGAGAAAAAGAAAAATTAATATATTTTAAAATAATAAGCGTATGTCAGCAATAGCACACGTAGATGATCACGCAGAAGATCACGATCACGGACATCACCATAAAGAAACCTTTATTACTAAATATATTTTTAGTCAAGATCATAAGATGATCTCAAAACAGTATTTGATTACTGGTTTGATTATGGGTATTATTGGTATAGCAATGTCCCTATTGTTTAGAATGCAATTGGCTTGGCCTGATCACAAGTTTACTGTTTTCGAAGTATTGTTAGGTAAATTTGGTGAGGATGGTGTAATGGATCCAAGTATGTATTTGGCATTGGTAACGATCCATGGTACGATAATGGTTTTCTTTGTACTAACCGCTGGTTTAAGTGGTACATTTAGTAACCTTTTAATTCCACTACAAATTGGAGCAAGAGATATGGCCTCAGGATTTCTTAATATGGTTTCCTACTGGTTGTTTTTCTTAAGTAGTGTCATAATGGTATTGTCATTGTTTGCTGAGGCTGGTCCTGCATCTGCTGGTTGGACAATTTATCCACCATTAAGTGCATTGCCACAAGCAATCGGTGGTTCCGCTACAGGTATGACATTATGGTTAGTTTCAATGGCAATATTCATTGCTTCTTCATTATTAGGATCTTTGAATTATGTAGTAACTGTTATCAACCTTCGTACTAAAGGAATGTCAATGACTCGTATGCCTTTAACTATTTGGGCATTCTTTGTAACAGCTATAATTGGTATTGTATCATTCCCAGTATTATTATCTGCTGCATTATTACTAATAATGGATAGAGGTTTTGGAACTTCTTTCTACTTAAGTGATATTTACATTGCTGGTGAAGTATTACATAACCAAGGAGGATCTCCTGTTTTGTTTGAACATTTATTTTGGTTCTTAGGACATCCAGAAGTATATATTGTATTATTACCTGCATTGGGAATTACTTCCGAAATTATTGCAACAAATGCACGTAAACCTATATTTGGATATAGGGCGATGGTTGCTTCTATATTGGCAATTGCTTTCCTATCTACTATTGTTTGGGGTCATCACATGTTTATTTCAGGAATGAACCCATTCTTAGGATCTGTATTTACATTTACAACATTATTAATTGCAATCCCTTCGGCAGTAAAAGCATTTAATTATATAACTACCTTATGGAAAGGTAATCTGCAATTGAATCCTGCAATGTTATTTTCTATAGGATTGGTATCTACGTTTATCACTGGAGGTCTTACAGGAATCATTTTAGGAGATAGTACATTAGATATTAATGTGCATGATACGTATTTTGTGGTAGCACATTTCCACCTTGTAATGGGTATCTCTGCATTATACGGTTTATTTGCTGGAGTATATCATTGGTTCCCTAAGATGTATGGTAAAATGATGAATAAGAATTTAGGATATGTACATTTCTGGGTTACTGCGGTAGGTGCTTATGGAGTATTCTTCCCTATGCATTTTATTGGTATGGCAGGTTTACCTCGTCGTTATTATACGAACAGTTATTTTCCATACTTTGATGACTTAGCTGATACGAATGTTTTAATAACTGTATTTGCTTTAATTACAGCAGCAGCTCAGTTAGTATTCTTGTATAACTTTATACATTCAATTTTCTACGGAAAGAAAGCAACACAGAATCCTTGGAATTCAAATACTATGGAATGGACTACTCCAGTAGAACATATGCATGGTAACTGGCCAGGAGCAATTCCTCATGTTTATAGATGGCCTTATGATTATAGTAAGACTAGAGAAGATGGAGAGTATGTCATACCAGGTCAAGATTGGGTATCTCAAATCACTCCTTTACAGGATGGAGAAGAAGAATTACATCACTAAAAGTGTTTTTAAAATATAATATAAAGCCTTCTTGTTTTACGAGAAGGCTTTTTTTTTCTAGTATATTTGTTACAGCTGTTTAGGAATCAAGCTACGATTTCTAAATGAGGTTAAAATGTATTGTAAGAATGAATGAAAACCTAAATCCATCAAACGAAAATTATTCCAACGAAGATCTAGATATAGAAAGAGCATTACGACCGTTAGCTTTTGAGGATTTTTCAGGACAGGATCAGGTACTAGAAAACCTTGAGATTTTTGTAAAAGCTGCCAATCTTAGAAATGAAGCGCTGGATCATACCTTATTTCATGGCCCTCCAGGTTTAGGAAAAACAACCTTAGCTCATATTCTTGCTAATGAACTTAATGTCGGTATTAAAGTTACTTCAGGTCCTGTGTTAGATAAGCCTGGTGATTTAGCAGGTTTACTTACCAATTTGGATGATAGGGATGTTTTGTTTATAGATGAAATTCATCGCTTGAGTCCAATTGTAGAAGAATATTTGTATTCTGCTATGGAGGATTATAAGATTGACATTATGATTGAAAGTGGTCCTAATGCGCGTACAGTGCAAATTAATTTAAATCCATTTACTTTAGTTGGTGCCACCACAAGATCAGGTCTTTTAACAGCTCCAATGCGTGCACGTTTTGGGATTCAATCTAGATTGCAATATTATACTACTGAATTGTTGGCAACGATAGTAGAAAGAAGCGCACATATTCTCAATGTCCCTATTTCAATGGAAGCTGCCATAGAAATAGCTGGTCGAAGTAGAGGAACGCCAAGAATTGCGAATGCATTGCTTAGAAGAGTACGAGATTTTGCTCAAATAAAAGGAAACGGAAAGATAGATATAGAAATCTCGAAATTTGCATTAAAAGCACTTAATGTAGATGCTCATGGTTTAGATGAAATGGATAATAAGATTCTTACTACCCTAATTGATAAATTTAAAGGTGGTCCGGTGGGTATTACTACCTTAGCAACTGCAGTTAGTGAAAGTGCCGAGACTATTGAGGAAGTTTATGAGCCTTTTTTGATTCAGCAAGGTTTTATTATGAGAACTCCTAGAGGAAGAGAGGTTACAGAAGCAGCTTATAAACACTTAGGACGTATAAAAGGAGGTATTCAAGGTGGTTTGTTTTAATCATATGATAAGATGATGGAAAGTACTTCAATTCCAAAAGTATCTTTTTTTAAAGTACTTAAAAATGCAAAACAGATTCTAAGTAATCCATTACCCTTTCATAGAAGAAATTTTAAAAAATTTGGAAATATTTTTCAAGTTAGTTTGGGATTTGGAAACTCGGTTATATTTACAAGAGACGCCGGTTTTGCAAAACACATGTTGCAGAATCAACATCGTAAATATTATAAATCGCCTCTTCAAACGAAAGATTTAGGTAAATATATAGGAAATGGTCTGTTGACATCTAATGGAGAGCATTGGTTAAAACAGCGCAGATTAATACAGCCGGCTTTTTATAAAAAGAAGATTGATATTATAGCCAAAACAATAAGGCATACCATTAATGAAGAGCTTACGAGAATTGAACCAAATCAAATGATGGATATATATCCTTTAATGAATGATTTGGCCTTTAGGGTAGTTGCAAAATCACTATTTAGTTATACCGATACGGGAAACACAATGGCTAGACTGCAACATATAACCGAAGCGGCTCAGCAATCCTTGATACGGGAAATAAGACAACCTTATAAGCGATGGTGGTTTCATTTGAGCGGACAAATTAAAAGCACTCTTACCTTAACTCAAGAAGCTCGAGATATTCTTAATACTATTATCGAAGATAGACGTAAATCTGAAAAGAACTTTGATGACCTGTTGGATATGTTGTTAAACTCGACATATGAAGATGGTAGTTATATGGATAACGAAAGGTTGATTGATGAAATATTGATATTGTTTGTTGCAGGTCATGAAACTACCTCAAATGCACTTTCATTTTGTTTGAGTTTGTTGGCTTTGCATCCAAATATTCAAGACAAAGTATATAGTGAAATTATTGCTTCAGATGCTGAAGAGTTGTCTTTAATGGAACAGTTTGAGAAAAGTAAATATACCGCTCAGTGTATCGAAGAATCTATGCGATTATATCCTCCTGCATACTTTTCAGATCGTGTAAATATAGAAGATGATCAATATCAAAATATACATCTCCCCAAAGGTACTACGGTGTTAATTTCATTTTTTGAAATACATAGACATAAAGATTTTTGGGAGGATCCTCTAGCTTTTGATCCGGATAGGTTTCATTCTGATAATAAAAAACAGTATTCTGATTGGTACTTCCCTTTTGGAGCAGGACCTAGAATGTGTGTTGGAAGTAATTTTGCAATGTATGAAATGATATATACGGTAAGTGAATTGGTAAAGAAGTATAAAATAACTACTTCTATCTCTGAAATAGAAATAAAACCACTCATTACACTTAAACCAGTAAATGCCATTATAAAATTTGAAGAAAGGTAAGTTTTCTTGAATAATAAAGCTGAATATACTCGATTGATTAAAGAAGAGGCTAAACGTCTAGGGTTTTTATCTTGTGGTATAAGTAAAGCTGAGTTTTTGGAACAGGAAGCTCCTAGATTGGAGAAATGGTTAAATCAAAATATGCATGGTAAGATGTCGTATATGGAAAATCATTTCGATAAACGACTTGATCCAACAATATTAGTTCCGGACTCTAAGAGTGTGATATCATTATTATTGAATTATTTTCCTTCAGAAATACAAAAAGATCCTGAAGCTCCTAAGATTTCTAAGTATGCATATGGTCAGGATTATCATCATGTAATTAAAAAGAAGTTAAAAGAACTTCAAGGATTTATTTCCGAACATATAGGAGAAGTTCATGGAAGAGCTTTTGTAGATTCCGCACCTGTATTAGATAAAGCTTGGGCTGCAAAAAGTGGTTTAGGATGGATTGGTAAGAATAGTAATCTGCTTACTCAAAAGGTAGGCTCTTTCTATTTTATTGCAGAACTGATTATAGACTTAGAATTAGAGTATGATACACCAGTAACAGACCATTGCGGAACTTGTACAGCTTGTATAGATGCTTGCCCTACACAGGCAATTGTAGATCCTTATGTAGTCGATGGGAGTAAATGTATCTCATATTTTACAATTGAATTAAAAGAAGAAATTCCATCTGATTTTAAAGGCAAGTTTGATGATTGGATGTTTGGTTGCGATGTATGTCAGGATGTATGTCCTTGGAATCGTTTTTCTAAATCGCACAGTGAACCTCTTTTTAACCCCAAACCAGAATTACTGGATATGACTAAAAAAGACTGGGAAGAAATAACACAAGAGGTGTTTTCAAAAGTGTTTCAAAAATCTGCAGTAAAGAGGACTAAATTTTCTGGTCTCAAAAGGAATATTCGGTTTTTGAAGAAGTAAAAACATCGTTTCCACCAAAATACCATATTTTAGTACATTTAAAATCATTTTTTTACCATAAAAAAAATATGCGAAAACCTCATTCGATATTTTTAATAGCCTTAGCCTTTCTATACTATGCCTGTAATAGGACAAGTTCAGAGCGGGATATTTTGAGTAAGATTGCAGATATTGATAATTTACATAGTTTGGCAAAGAGCACAGTAAACGACTCTACGTTGGTGTATATTGCAGCTGCTAGATATCTTATTGATAATGATAAAAGTTTACCGGACACCCTTCTTATAGAAAATCTGTTTAGAAAAGGGTATTATTATAAAAAAGTCGAGCAGTTTGACTCTGCGATGTTTTATTTTCATAAAACTATTGATTTGGTGAACGGTCCAAATACCAGAAAAAGAAACCTTGCCTATTTCTGGAATGCGTGGGAAACCGATGAACAAAACAATAACTTAGCTAATGGTATTAGTGTAGCGCAAAAATTTATTGAGATTTCCAATAATAAAGAATATATATCGGATTTAGTCAATGCATACAATTTTTTGGAAAGAGCTAACCTAAAATTGGGAGATATTGAAAAATCATTGTTTTATAATTCAAAAACATTAGAAGCAGCAAAACAATCTTCAAATGTTGATATGTATGTGATTACAGGCAGTTCAAAGGCAACTAAACTATATCGTAATGCGAACAAAAAAAAGCAAGCATTCTCTTTGTTGGATAGTCTAGGTGCGATAAAATGTGGTAAGGATGCCAGAAGACAATTGTATAGAACATATGGTCGCTTACAATTTTATGAACAAAATTATACGGAGGCACTAAAATATTATAAAATGGTACTCGAGCTTGCTAAAGAAATTAAAAAGCGTCAAAACAATAATATACTAGAATCATATAATAACATCACCAACATATACTTGTCAATTGAAGAATACGATATTGCAGGAAAATATCTGGATTCTACCAAAGCAATGATAACTTCTATTTCGGAGGCGCGCCATATTGCTAGTTATCGTAAGTATCGTTTTAGGCATAATTATAGAACAAAGCAGAATGAGGATGAACTAATAGATGAGTATAATAATTTAATAGAAGAAAATAATAGAGAACATCAAAAAAAGATTGATGAAGAGCTATTTGCATTACAATCTGCTAATGAAAAGGAAAAAATAGCTATAAAAGCCAAAAATGACTCTGAACTTAAAAATGTTAAGCTCCTTGGGTTGTTAATTTTTTCTGGTCTATTGTTGTTGATTGGGTATTTATATTATAGACAAAGACGCTACAGGTTCCAAAAACAAGAAATCCAGATGCAACAGCGTTTGTTGCGCGCACAGATGAACCCTCATTTTACATTCAATACCTTATCAGTTATTCAAAACCAAATAGAAAATAATAAAGAAGGAGCTACAGATTATTTACTTCGCTTTTCTAGATTGTTACGTTTGATTTTGGAAAACTCTTTGCATAATTATGTTCAAGTAGAAAATGAATTAGAGTTGTTACGCAAGTATATGGATCTACAGTTATTGCGCTTTCCAGATAAGTTTGATTACAATATCTGTTTAGAAAGTTTTGAAGAAGACGATCTGTTGTTTATTCCACCTATGTTAATTCAACCTTTTGTAGAAAATAGTATTGAGCACGGATTTTTAGGATTGCAATATAAGGGACAGATAAATATTACTTTGCGACTTCAGAATAAATATCTTCATTGCATTATTGAAGATAATGGAATAGGTCTTGATGTATCTAATAAAGAGTATAAAAACTCTGTGTCTATGAGGTTGATTTCAAAATTTGTAATAAAAGCTACAAAACAAAGGATTCGAATTGTGGATAAAAATAATAAAGAAGCTAATAAATCAGGGGTATTAGTGGAGTTTTTAATCCCGTATAAATTTTCTGAAGATGATTAAAGCAATAGTAGTAGATGACGAAGCTTATATTAGAAATAAGATAAAAGCTAATGTTGAACAATATTTTAGTGATGATATAAAGATTGTTGATGAGGCTGAAAGTGTAGCTAGTGCAATCAAAAAAATAAAGGAAAAAAAACCAGACTTGCTTTTTTTGGATATTCAACTCACCGATGGGACAAGTTTTGACCTGCTAGAACAAATAAAAAATAAAAATTTTGACATCATATTTGTAACAGGTTTTGATGAACATGCCATAAAAGCGATTAAAGTGGGCGCATTGGATTATGTTTTAAAACCAATAGATAGTATTGAATTTAAAGAAGCTGTGTTAAAAGCTATAGGAAATTCGAACAAAGAAAACGATATAGAAAAATTAGTTGAGATATCTAAAGAATATTTTCAAGGAGTTAAAAAGAAGCGTATTATTTTAAAAACCTTGGATAATGTGTATGTGGTATACGAAGATGATGTTTTGTATTGTAAGTCAGAAGGCAATTATACTACATTTTATACAAAAAAAACAAATAATATAGTGGTTTCAAAACCTATCAAAAAAGTGATTGATTTATTATCAGAAGATATTTTTATCAGGTGTCATCAATCGTATATTGTCAATAAAAATTATGTTTCCCGTTACAATAAGCAGGGAGTACTGATTATAGAACCGAATATAAAAGTTCCTGTATCGAGCAGACGTAAAGAGTATGTTATTGGAAAAATTTTTTAAGTAACAAATTTGAAATCATTCTTTACTAATATGAATTAGGTGGATTCGAATATGAAATAGCAATTTTAGACACAAATAATTTACTAAATTTAAAAAATTGGAAAACACTAAATATTATGAAATTATTAATGAGATTTTTTTTAATATTCCTGTTTCTTGGTTTTTATTCTTGTGATAAAGAAGCTGTATCTGACGATGGTATTTTTGAGAACAATAAAAGTTTTCAACAACAAGGAACCTTCAATGAAATAGAATATCGACGGGAAACAAGAATGCAATGGGCTTCTTTTTTAATTGCACAAACGTTATTGAGACACCCTGAGGCAGAAGAAATTTTTATAAATACGTTAACTAATAGTTCAAAGACTAACGTTATTGCTTTAAGTGATTTGTTGGGAGGAAATTTTATTAATAATACTGCTTTTGTAGACGCGTTTAAATCAGAGTTTTTGTATTACTATAGTAATATATGTAGGCTTAATGATGATGATCCAGATGGTGTACCAACAAATTCTAATAAACCACCTCCTCATACTATGATGGAAATAGAAGATGTATACGTGTGGTCGCTTCTAAATGATCCTGAAGAATTCGAATTTGAGTTATATCTACCTAATGGATATACTAGAAGTACTACTGGTAATCAAATCACCTCATCAGCATATTCCTTGGGGATATCAGTAGAAGATGCACAGGGATATATCCATATAGATCGCTGTGATGCACATAGTGTTAATGTAACTCCTACCCATAGAGGAAACCTTATTATTTTGAAGTACTAGGATTAAAAATCATTATTATTATAAAGCCTTAAGAAACACTCTTAAGGCTTTATGCTTTTGTAAATACATAGGAGAGAATGATTACAAATTTGAAATAGTTCATAGCACTTATGAAATAGCTATTGCGAACTTTTTTGATTACTCCCAAATTTAACCAAGTAATAAGGCTGTTGTAGTCTTAAACTAAAGGTTAGTAGTCATGAAAGAACAATTGCATACCATTCTCAAAAAGTTAATCGTAAAGAATAATATTCGTGTTAATAAAGAAGAGTTACAACTTCAGTTATCTAGTCACCCATCGTATCCCAGTTTACACGCATTGACAGGTGTATTAGATCATTTTAATATCCCAAATCTGGCATTACGGGTATCAGTAAACTCAGAGATGTTAAAAAAATTACCACCTTATTTTATCGCAAATCTGGTGGTGGATACTGTTGAGGATTTGGTGTTGGTTGAAAAGAAAAAAGGAAAAATTAAAATAACCACTACCGCTAATCATACTGAATTGGTTAAAGAAGAAGAATTCTTATCTCGTTGGAATGGAATTATACTCGCTATAGAAAAATCTCACCATATAAAAGAGGTTGAAAAGAGTTGGTATGATAACGCTATATTTAATTGGATTTCTTCGGTAATAGTAGGATTGTGTATTACTTATTTTTTGGTTGTACAAGCTGATTTTTTTGCCCAAGTTCACTTTATACTTAGTTGTGTTGGTTTAATTATAAGTGTATTTGTTGTTAAACATGAGTTAGGATTACAATCTAGTGCTACAAATCAGTTTTGTAACCTCACAGAAAAAACCAGTTGTGATGCGGTTTTGCGTTCTAAAGGATCAACTATTTTTAAGATTTTTAAACTAAGTGATATTAGCTTGACAGTTTTTGCTATCTATTGTTTGTCCTGGATACTATTTTTTATAGGCGAAGCCAACGGTTCGGCAATCATATCAATGTTTACTGTATTAGCCATTCCCTTTTCCTTGTATTCACTATACTATCAATATAGTGTTATTAAAAAGTGGTGTCCTTTATGTCTGGGTATAGTAGCGGTTTTAATGTTTCAGTTTGGAACCTTAATAGTAAATGATTTTTTCACATTAATTTCAGCTTTTAGTAATAAAGGAATCCTACTTTTTATTTTGAGTATAGTAACGACAATAAGTATTTGGAACGTTCTAAAATCATTAATAAAGAAGAAAGAATCTTTTCAAAAAACAACGGTTGATCATTATACCTTTAAACGTAAGTTTTCCATATTTAAATCACTCTATGAAGAGAGTGATACCTTGCTAGAAAGCAATCACTTTTCGGAAGAATTAGTGTTTGGTAATAAAAATGCAACAGTAGAATTGGTCTTAGTCACAAGCCCATTATGCTTTTTTTGTAAAAAAGCACATAGTGATATCGAGTATTTGCTGGATAAATTAAAAAATAAGATCAAAGTTATTATACGCTTTAATGTGGATATAACGAATAAAGATGCGCTACTATATCGATTAGCTACGAGATTACATACAATCTATAACATTGAGGGAGAACATAATGCGCTCAAGGCATTGCACGAAGTGTATCAAGAAGATATCAATCTACAAAAATGGTTGGATAATCAGAATACTGAGAATATTAGATCCTTTGATAGGTTGTTGTCAAATCAGCATCAATGGTGCCAAATCAATGCCATTAACTTTACACCAGCTTTATACCAAAATAACATGCTGTTTCCTCAAGAATATGATCGAACAGATCTTATCTACTTCATTGATGATTTTATAGCATCAATGCAGGTTCAAAGTGTTGCCTTAGTATCCTAATGATAACATTTCTATGCCATATAAGACATAAAAGTGAACGTCTCTAAAACTCACTATAACTTAAATTTTAAATACATTAAATATGGAAAAATTAAAAAAGCTCGGAAATGTTTTACTTAAACAAGAGCAACGATTTATTAACGGGGGTCAATCAAAATTCAGTTGTAATTTCTTCGCTAGATGTTTAACAACATTTGATTGTAATAACAATATCCCTGGTTGTAATTATACATGTGATACCGGATATTTTGGATTTGGAAAAGCAGGGGTTTGTATCGCTATTTAAACAACATAAAGTAATTCATAATTATAATACTAATATAAAATTTTAAACATGAACAATTTATTAAGTCTAAAAGGATCAGAAAAATTAAGTAAACAAGAACAAGTGTCTATCAGTGGAGGAAGAGGTAGTCATAGACGTTGTGGTAATTCAGTACCTCAGATAGCAGTTTGTGTGAGTAATCATGAATGTCCAACAGGAACTATTTGTTGTCCAAATGGAAATTGTTCTGCAGCATAGGTTTTAATATCAATGATTTAACAAAATCAGAATATAAAATTTTTAAACGATGAAAAATTTATTAAAGCTAGAAGGTGCTATACAGGTGAGCAAAAAAGAACTGCAATCCATTAAAGGGCAAGGTGTCCAGCAACTTAAAAGTTGTATTAACGGAGCGCTTTGTAGAGGTGACCTCCAATGCTGTAATGTGGGCAATGGAATATTTCGTTGCGTAGATCCAAACGGACCACTAGGAACAAACTGTTTTGTTATTGACGGGTAGAATAATTTATTCCTCAACAATTCAATTACATTTTTTTAATTAATTATTTAAAAATTATAACATGTTAAATAACATTTTAAGAGCAGAAGGTGCTCAACAACTTAGTAAAAAAGAACAATTGTCTATTAACGGGGGTGCAAGAAAGATTTGCCTTTATAAGCCAAAACGTTGTCAAAACCATTGTTGTCCTACTGGATACTGTTGTGGGTCAGATCCATTTAATTGCGTATTAGCAGAGGATGACTTGTCAAATTGTAGGTAATCAAAAGATAAAATCAATTTTTCGGAATAACGAATAAAAATATAACAACATGAAAAAATTACTTATTTTAAAAGGCGCCAAAAGATTAAACAAAGTAGAGCAACAATCCATTAAAGGAGGAGTGTTTGCTTCTGGAATGTTTTGTTGTGAATGGTGTAGAGATGGTACATGTAATGGTTGGGTGGATAGTATTCATACACCTTGTCCTATTGCTAATACTTGTGATTGATAAAAATCCACTTTATTAGATATAAACCAGGAGCAATCCTGGTTTTTTGTTTTTTATTTACGGATAACGGAAGTAAGGGATTATAATATTGAAAGGATTTTTTTCATGAAAAATTCATAATACAAACGGTTGTATATATCGTTTTAACTGTTTTTGGTGCTAAAAACCTAATAATTTTATAAGAAACTTGTATCTTCATCAGGGTTTATCTAAAAATAATAAGATTTTAGCATTCTAAGTCATTAAGAATAGATATCTAATAGACTAGAAGTAATAAAAGGCATTAAACATTTCACACATGAATGAATTATCTTATATCGATATTACGGTAATCGTAGTATATCTCATTGGAATTATTATTTATGGGATTTCAAAATCAAAACGAGGAAGCTCTGAAGACTATTTTTTAGGAGGTAGAACGATGACTTGGCCAATAGTGGGAATCGCTTTGTTTTCTGCAAATATTTCCAGTTCTACCCTAGTAGGGCTAGCATCAGATGCATATCAAACGAATATTAATGTATATAACTATGAATGGTATGCAGTAGTAGTGCTGATCTTTTTTGCGATATTCTTTTTACCATTTTACCTAAGATCCGGAGTGTATACCATGCCCGAATTTTTAGAACGGCGTTATGATAAAAGATCAAGATATTATTTTTCCTTAATAACTGTAGTTGGTAATGTTATGGTGGATACTGCTGCGGGTTTATATGTTGGTAGTATTGTTCTCAAACTATTATTCCCAGACACTTCTTCTACCATCATAATTATCGGATTGGCAATTGCAGCAGCAGCCTATACAATTCCTGGAGGATTGAATTCTGTAATACAAACAGAGGTAATACAAGCAATTTTACTAATTATAGGGTCTTGTTTGCTTACCTATTTTGCTTTTGATCAATTAGGAGGCGGTTGGTCTGGAATGATGGCAAAATTAGATACGATGTTATCCGCTGGAGAAGTGAATTTTGGAAATCGATTGGAAGAAGGAAAATATATTCCCTCCAATGCTGATGAAGTTTTTAGTTTAGTTCGACCAGATAACGATGAGTTTATGCCTTGGTGGGGATTACTCACAGGTGTGCCACTACTTGGTTTCTATTTTTGGGCAAATAATCAATTTATGGTGCAACGGGTGCTTGGTGCTAAGGATCTTAATCACGGACGCTGGGGAGCTTTATTTGCAGGACTACTAAAATTACCTGTGATCTTTATTATGATTGTTCCAGGAGTCCTGGCGTTGTTGCTATTTAGTACATTGGATATCTCTGGTCTGAATTATCCTCTAGCAGATGGCAGTATGTGTAAGAACCTTTCTGATTGTCCTAATTTAACCTATCCAGTTTTATTATTTCAGTTACTACCAGTAGGGGTTTTGGGATTAGTTGTAGCGGGATTAATGGCTGCAATGATGTCATCGGTTTCAGCAACATTTA
The DNA here is from genome assembly GCF_019295435.1 of Aquimarina litoralis. Classification (GTDB taxonomy): domain Bacteria; phylum Bacteroidota; class Bacteroidia; order Flavobacteriales; family Flavobacteriaceae; genus Aquimarina; species Aquimarina litoralis_A. The sequence continues at coordinate 65,241 of NZ_WEKL01000005.1, read as the reverse complement.
ATTCAGCATCGACATTAATAACAATGGATTTTGTGAAGCAATTAAAACCAAATATGACAAGTAAACAACTAGTAAGAGCAGGACAGGTTGCTACGTTGATTTTAGTGGTTTTGGCCTCACTATGGGTACCAGTTATAGAGAGAGTAAGTGATTCTCTTTGGGGATATCTACAATTAGTAATCGCGTTTACTTGCCCACCTGTGGTTGCTGCGTTTTTATTAGGAATGTTTTGGAAAAGAGCAAATGGTAACGGTGCTTTTGTTAGTTTATTGGTTGGTGGTGCTTTTGCATTGTTTATGATTTTATCAATGAAATATGAGATTGTTCCTGAGCTTAATGAGTTACATTTTTTAGCAAAAGCAAATACACTTTTTGTAATTAGTTTAATTGTACACATTATAGTAAGTTTGATTACAAAGCCACAATCCGCTGAACAAATTGAAGAATATACATATAAGAAGGAAATGTTTAGTCAAGAGTCTAAAGAACTTGTTGGATTGCCATGGTATAAAAATTATAGAATATTATCTGTAATTCTTTTAGTAGTAACGATTATTGTAGTTGGTTTTTTCTGGTAATGTAAACAAAAAGTAATTATGTCAAAGTTTGGAATAAAATATTGTGTCTTTCTTTTGGTTTCAGTGATTTTAGTAAACTGTAAGAATGAACAAAAGAAAGAGTATTTAGGTCATGAAGTACTATTGAATCAACTTATTTCACAGGAAGATACGGATGGAGATAAAAAAATCACTGTAGACGATAAAGGGGCTAAAAAGTTTGAGTTTATAAATGCTAATGGAGAAACCACCTTGATCGAAGGTACTTATCATTTGTCTAATTTGCTTCAAGAATTGGCGATCGCTGATAAGAATGATACGATATCTTTAGAACGAATCACGGAGTCGCCTAGTAACCGAATTTCAAGATTGATCAAAACTCGTTATTGGGACAATCTTACAAGATCAGTAGATAAAAAAGGATTAGCAATTGTACTAGAAGATACAAAATCAGAAACCGATACTTTTAGATTGTATGTGCCATTTAATGACAAAGAAGCAATTGCATATTTTGAGACTATAAAGTCAGAAATACCTAAGTTAAAGGTGATCACATTGCCAGAAGAAATAACACCAGCATATGTAAAAACTCTAAATAACGTTCCAGGGATTCTTAATCTAGATCATACTATAGATGAGAAAGGGAATTATATAGCAAAGCCATTTGTAGTTCCTGGAGGAAGGTTTAATGAGATGTATGGTTGGGATAGTTATTTTGAATCCATAGGTCTTTTGATAGACGGTCGTCCGGATTTGGCCATGTCAATGGCAGATAACTTTGGATATCAAATAGAACATTATGGAAAAATTCTTAATGCTAATAGAAGTTATTACCTTACTAGAACACAACCGCCTTTTTTTAGTTCTTTGGTAAGAGAAATATACCAACAAGATCCTAAGGTGTCCAGAGATTGGTTGTCAGATAATCTAAAGATGGTTATCAAAGAGTATGAAACTATTTGGATGGAAAAAGGAATTCGGTTAACCGAAACTGGTTTAAGTCGTTTTTATGGAGAAGGTATTGGAATTCCTCCAGAAACTGAAGAAGGTCATTTTGATTTTATATTAAACAAGTTTGCCAAAAAATATAAACTCTCCCTAAAGGATTTTACTGAGAAGTATGATTCTGGAGAAATCAAAGATCAAGAGCTCGATTTGTATTTTACACATGACCGTTCTATGCGTGAAAGTGGGCATGATACCTCAAATCGATTAGATGATGTTTGTGTTCATTTAAATACTGTAGGTATCAATAGCCTGTTATATAAGTATGAGAAAGACATTGCATATTTAATCAAAGAAGTATTTGCAGATAAGTTTACCATAAATGATAAAGAATATACATCTACTGATTGGTTTGCTAAAGCTGAAGAAAGAAAGAAGTTGATAAATGATTTGTTATGGGATAAAGAAAAACAAGCCTATTATGATTATAATTTTGTTGCCAAAACCAAACAAAAAATTGAATCAGCTACAAATTATTATCCACTTTGGGCAGGATTATGTTCTAAAGAACAAGCTGATTCATTAGTGAAAAATTTGTTTGATAATTTGGTTCAAAAAGGAGGAGTAGCTGCCACTACAGATATAGCAAATAAAGAAGATCCGAATGCCCCACAACGTCAGTGGGATTATCCAAATGGTTGGGCGCCTCATCAAATGATGATATGGAGAGGATTGATAAATTATGGTTATCAGGAAGAAGCACAGCAATTGGTTTATCGATGGTTATGGATGATTACTAAAAATGCGGTAAATTATAATGGAACTATTCCAGAAAAATATGATGTGATCAATTGTACGCATAAAGTATATGCAGAGTATGGTAATGTGGGTACTGAATTTGACTATATAACTCCTAGCGGTTTTGGATGGATGAATGCTTCGTATCAACTAGGATTGAGTATATTAAATGAAAAACTAAAATCACAATTAGATCAGTTGGTAGATCCTGATGAAATATTCAAAAAAAGCAACTTATAATTGATTAATTCGTAATTAATTTCATAAAAAAATATCAAGTTTTCTGAAGTGTTGATTTTTTCAAAGATAACTTGGTTTTACCTTTTGCATCTCGTCCAGACTTGTACCTTTGTATAGCACACAATTTTTATGGATTTAGTATGAGTATCGAAAGTAAACGAAGAGAAGCATTAGTATATCACGCGAAACCTTCTCCGGGTAAAATCAAAGTTGTACCTACGAAAAAATATGCAACGCAACGAGATTTATCGTTAGCATATTCTCCAGGAGTAGCAGAACCTTGTTTAGAAATCGAAAAAAATACGGCAAATGTGTATAAGTACACAGCCAAAGGAAATTTGGTAGCTGTTATTTCCAATGGTACCGCAGTTTTAGGGTTAGGAGATATTGGACCTGAAGCGTCAAAACCTGTAATGGAGGGAAAAGGACTGTTGTTCAAAATTTTTGCAGATATTGATGTGTTTGATATTGAAGTGGACACGAAAGATGTAGACGCATTTATTGAAACAGTAAAAAATATCGCGCCTACTTTTGGAGGTATTAATTTGGAAGATATCAAGGCTCCAGAAGCATTTGAAATTGAAAGACGCCTTAAAGAAGAATTGAATATACCGGTCATGCATGATGATCAGCATGGAACCGCTATTATCTCTGCCGCTGCATTGTTAAATGCTCTGGAAATTGCAGAAAAAGATATTGATAAAGTTAAAATAGTAGTAAGTGGAGCTGGAGCTGCTGCAGTTTCGTGTACTCGACTTTATAAAGCTTTTGGCGCCAAAGCAGAAAATATTGTAATGACCGATAGTAAAGGTGTCATTAGAAGCGATCGAGATAATCTTACTAAAGAAAAAGCGGAATTTGCAACTAGTCGAGATTTARATACATTAGCAGATGCTATGAAAGATGCAGATGTTTTTATTGGGTTATCAATGGCTAATTTGGTAGATCCAGAAATGTTATTGTCTATGGCAGATACTCCTATTGTCTTTGCGATGGCGAACCCAGATCCTGAAATACGATATGACCTAGCTGTAGAAACTCGTAAAGATATTATCATGGCCACAGGTCGTAGTGATCATCCTAATCAAGTGAATAACGTTCTTGGATTTCCATTTATATTCAGAGGAGCATTAGATGTAAGAGCTACAGGGATTAATGAAGAAATGAAAATGGCAGCGGTAAAAGCACTTGCAGAATTAGCAAAAGAGCCAGTTCCTGAGCAAGTTAATATTGCTTATGGCGAAACAAGACTTAATTTTGGAAGAGATTATATTATTCCAAAGCCGTTTGATCCTCGCTTAATTGCTAAAGTACCACCAGCAGTCGCAAAGGCAGCTATAGAAAGTGGTATTGCAACAGCTCCAATAGAAGATTGGGATAAGTATGAGAGCGAACTATTAGAGCGAATGGGTAATGATAATAAGCTGGTAAGATTGCTAATGGATCGAGCTAAGTTAAGTCCTAAAAGAGTGGTTTTTGCTGAAGGCGATCATTTAGATGTTTTAAAAGCTGCGCAAACTGTAAAAGAAGAGGGAATTGCTTTCCCAATATTACTCGGTAGAAAGGATATCATTATCGAGTTGATGAAAGAAATCGATTTTGATCCTTCAGGCGTAACTATTATTGATCCTAAAGCGGATGAAGAAATTGATCGAAAGAATAGATATGCAGAAAAATATTGGCAAGAAAATAGTAGAAAAGGAATTACACTATATGGTGCACAACGCCTAATGCGAGAGCGAAACTATTTTGCCGCAATGATGGTAAATGAAGGCGATGCAGATGCGCTATTATCTGGGTATTCTAGAAGTTATCCTACCGTATTAAAACCGATGCTAGAACTTATTGGTTTAGCAAAAGGAGCCACACGAGTAGCTACGATGAATGTAATGATGACTAATAAAGGACCTTTATTTATTAGTGATACTTCTATTAATATCGATCCTACTTCAAAAGAATTAGCAAAAATCGCTCAGATGACAGCTAGAACCGTAGAGATGTTTGGTGTTGATCCTGTAATTGCAATGATATCGTACGCTAATTTTGGGTCTTCAAAACATCCAAATGCATCAAAAGTAAAAGATGCTGTTTCTTATTTACATAGATATTATCCAAACCTAGTTGTTGATGGAGAATTACAGATGGATTTTGCTTTAAATAGAGATATGCGGAAAGATAAATTCCCCTTTTCAAAACTTAATGGGCGTAAGGTGAATACCTTAGTTTTTCCAAGTTTAGATTCTGCAAACAGTACTTATAAAATGCTTAAGGAATTAAATAACTTTGAATCTATAGGTCCAATTATGATGGGAATGAGAAAACCAGTTCATATTTTGCAATTAGGAGCAAGTGTAGAAGAAATAATCAATGTGGCTGCTGTAGCTGTAATTGATGCGCAAGAAAAGGAAAAGAGAGAAAAAGAAATGTTTTCTTTAGTTTCAAGTGAAGCGTAACTCGTTTTTTAAATAAAATTTACAAGTATAATAAGCTTCAAAATCATAACTTTTTGAAGCTTATTTTTTTAACCGGTTTTGTAGGATAATTTTCTTACTTTTGGGTGCTTAACACTCATCTAAAGAATGATTACACAAATCAAAGGGCGCCTTGTAGAAAAAAATCCGACGGATGTAGTAATAGATTGTAATGGTGTGGGATATCAATTACATGTTTCATTGCATACATTTTCATTAATACCGGATCAAGAATTTTTACAATTATATACACATCTTCAAGTAAAAGAAGATTCACATACGTTATTTGGTTTTGCTGAAAAATCAGAACGGGAGATCTTCAGACTTTTAATTTCTGTTTCCGGAATTGGGGCAAGTACTGCTAGAACAATGCTTTCCTCATTACATCCTGATCAAATTAAAGAAGCAATCGCTTCAAATGACGTGGCGACAATACAATCTATTAAAGGAATTGGTGCCAAAACAGCACAACGTGTGATCATTGAATTAAAAGATAAAATTCTTAAAGTTTATAATATTGATGAACTTTCTGTATCCCAAAACAATACTAATAAGGATGAAGCGTTATCTGCTTTAGAAACCCTTGGATTTAATAGAAAGCAGGCGGAAAAAGTTGTAGATAGAATTCTAAAAACGAGTCCGACAGAAACTGTAGAAAATATTATCAAACAAGCACTAAAAAATTTATAAAAACATTGAGTTCATTACATTCCTTATATTTTAAATTTTTAAAAAGACTAGTTTGTTTAATTGTACTTTGTAGTGGTGTGCTACATGGTCAGGAGAATGAAACCGTACGAGATTCTACAAGTACTACGTTTTCATTAGGTGAAATTTCTTTACCAGATCCGAATAGTATTGTTACAAAATATGAATATGATCCAGTAACAAATCGATATATCTATCGAGAAATGCTAGGGTCTTTTAATGTTAGATATCCTTTATTTCTAACTCCAGAAGAGTTTGAAGCTTTAGTCGAAGAAGAACAAAGAAGAGATTATTTTAAAGAAAAAATTAGTGCTTTTAGTGGGAAAACTGATGGTAGTGAAGAAAAACGTAAAAACCTGCTTCCTATATTTTATGTGAACTCTAATTTCTTTGAAACCATTTTTGGAGGAAACGAAATTGAAATAATTCCTCAAGGGTCTGTAGAAATGGATTTAGGAATTTTGTATACCAAACAAGATAATCCTGCATTCTCTCCTAGAAATAGAAGTAATTTTACCTTTGATTTTGATCAGAGAATTAGTTTAAGTTTATTAGGTAAAGTTGGAAAAAGGTTGCAAATCACAGCCAACTATGATACAGAATCTACCTTTGATTTTCAGAATCAAATCAAATTAGAATATACCCCAACAGAGGATGATATTATACGAAGTATAGAAATTGGTAATGTAACGATGCCAATTAATAATTCTTTAATTCAAGGATCACAAAGTTTATTTGGAGCTAAACTTGGCCTTCAATTTGGACGTACAACGGTAACCGCCGTATATTCAGAACAAAGATCAGAAACCAGATCTGTAAATGTACAAGGAGGAGGAACCGTTGAAAATTTTGAGATTAAAGCAGTTGATTACGATGATAATAGACACTATTTCTTATCACATTACTTTAGAGATACATATGATGAGGCTTTAACGAACTATCCTTTTATCAATAATAATATCCAAATAACTAGAATAGAAGTTTGGTTAACAAATAGAGCTACAAGTGCACAAACCTTAACAGATGCGAGAAATATTGTAGCCTTACAGGATCTTGGAGAATCACCAGTTGCTGGGAATGTTACAATCCCAGCATCATTATTTAATCAACCTGCAGGTTCTTTTCCTGATAATGGTAATAATGATCTAGATCCTGGTGCAATTGGTCCTGCTGGTCCAATTACAGATGCAGTAAGGCAAATAGCTACCGTGCAACAAGGATTTACAGGAGCAATTTCAAATTTTAATGAAGGTTTTGACTATGCGATTCTTGAAAATGCAAGACAATTAAATCAAAATGAATATACGTTAAATACACAGCTGGGGTATATCTCTTTAAATCAGAAATTAAATAATGATGAAGTTCTGGCCGTTGCATTCCAATATACTGTTGGAGGAGAAGTGTTTCAGGTGGGTGAATTTGCCAACGATGGTGTAAACGCTACTGTTGGTGGTGATACAACGGGAACTGGTGTTGATGCCGGTTCTAGTAATAGTTTGGTAGTGAAAATGTTGAAAAGCCCTATTATTAATGTAGAGCTTCCTATATGGGATTTGATGATGAAAAATATCTATAATACAGGTGCTTTTCGATTAAATTCAGAAGATTTTAGATTAAATATTGTATACGCAAATCCCTCACCAGTAAATTATATTACACAGGCGGAAGGAAGTGCAACACCATTACCAGGTGATGTAGAGCAAACAAGACTGCTTACTGTATTTAATATGGATCGATTAAATCCAAATAATGATCCGGTACAAGGAGCAGATGGAGCAGGAGATGGTTTTTTTGATTATGTTCCTGGTTTGACTATCGATCCGGAGAATGGAAGAATTATTTTCACTACCGTAGAGCCTTTTGGGCAACATTTATTTAATAAACTGGATAACGATGGAGCACCTAATCCAAACGATTATTTAAACCCAGCAGCCTATAATGGTAACCAAAGTCGTTATGTATTTAGAGAACTCTATACGCAAACGAAAGTAATTGCGGGTCAGCAAGCAGCAGAAAACCAGTTTTTTCAACTTCGAGGTCGGTATAAGTCTTCAGGACAGGATGGGATTCCTCTGGGAGCGTTCAATGTTCCACAAGGATCTGTAACTGTTACTGCAGGTGGACGAACCTTACAAGAAGGTGTTGATTATACTGTAAATTATCAATTAGGTAGAGTAAATATTTTGGATGAATCATTATTAGCGTCCAATACACCAATCCAGGTATCTACAGAAAATAATGCAGTATTTGGACAGCAAACCAAGCGATTTAGTGGATTAAATGTTGAACATAAATTTAGTGATGATTTCATTATTGGTGGAACATATTTAAACTTGAATGAAAGACCTATAACTCAGAAATCCAGTTATGATTTTGAACCAATAAATAATACGCTTTTAGGATTTAATCTGAATTACTCTACTGAGGTGCCGTTTCTTACAAGAATGGTGAATAAATTGCCTAATATTGACACAGATGTACCGTCTAATGTTTCAGTAAGAGCAGAAGGAGCATATTTAATTGCTGGAGCTCCTAGAGGTGCTGATTTTGGAGGAGAAGTAACTACTTATATTGATGATTTTGAAGGAGCACAAACCCAAATTGATGTAAGCTCTCCTTTGTCTTGGGAGTTGTCAAGTGTGCCTATAGGTTTTGGATCAAATAATGATAATGAAAGCTCTGTTCAATCGGGAATAGAATCTGGATATAGAAGAGCAGATTTATCTTGGTACACAGTAGATCCGATATTTTATACAAATGGTAGGCCAAGTGGTGTATCTGATGAGGATATCAATTTTAACGCAGCGAGGAGAGTTTTTCTTGATGAAATATTCCCGGTAACGGATAGACCTCCTGGACAAACCTTGTCATTGTTTCCGTTAGATCTTCATTATAGACCTAATGAACGTGGGCCTTATAATTTTAATCCTGGATATGCAACAGGTGGAACCCCACCACAGGCAGAAGATAATTTCGCAGGAATTACCAGGCAATTAACATCTACTAATTTTGAACAGTCTAATGTTGAGTTTATAGAGTTTTGGCTAATGGATCCATTTTTTGACCCAGGAGACGGACAAGAGCCATTGACAAATGCAACAAGTGGAACGATTATTTTTAATTTAGGAAATATAAGTGAAGATGTCCTAAAAGATGGAAGAAAGCAATATGAGAATGGTCTTCCAGCAGATGGTTCCGTTGATGGTACCATTACTACAGGTTATGGTGATGCAAGAGTCCCTGTAAATCAATCTTTAATATATGCATTTGATTCAGAAGGTCAGGCAAGAGTTAATCAAGATGCTGGATATGATGGTCTAAATGATGAACAGGAAGTAGCGGCTTTTTCAGCTGATTTTGGTACTGAAGATCCGGCAAATGATAATTATCGCTACTTTTTACAAGGCGAAGGTAATATTGTAGAACGCTATCGAGATTATAATGGTACTCAAGGAAATTCTCCAACAAGCGTTTCTAATGAGGATAGAGGGAATACAACTTTTCCAACTGCGGAAGATGTGAATCGTGATAATACGATGAATACTATAGATAGTTATTACGAGTATGAAATACCTATTTTTCCTGGTATGGATGTAGGAAATGATGGGGGTACTGGGTATGTGTCAGATGCACCGCCAGTAACAGAATCTACTATTTTAAATGGAGTAACTAGAAGAACACGTTGGCTTCGATTTAAAGTTCCTATTTATGAACCAACAGGAAGACAGAATATTGGTGAAAATGATTTTAGATCCATTCGTTTTATGAGAATGATTGTTACGGATTTTGATCAACCAGTAGTTTTAAGGTTTGCTACATTAGATTTGGTAAGAGGAGATTATAGAAGATATATACAAGAAGGTAATGCTACAAATGACCCTACAAGTGGGTTAAACCTTAATGGAAATGAAGTAATAGTTACTTCAGTTAGTGAAGAAGAGACTCCATTTTATGTAACACCTCCAGGAGTTAGAAGGGAAGAGTTAATCAACAATAATACTACCATAAGAGAAGATGAAAGATCATTAGCGTTAACAGTTAATCAGTTACAACCTGGTGATGGCCGTGGTGTGTATAAGAATTTTAACGTGGATATGCGTCAATACGAGAATCTAGAGATGTTCTTGCATGCAGAAAATCTTCCACAACAAACAAGTTTAACAGATGATGAGTTAGTTGCTTTTATTCGAATGGGGAATGACTTTACCAATAATTTCTATCAAATCGAATTACCGCTTGTTGTTTCTCCAAATAATAGCATAGATCCTGAAGTGGTTTGGCCAGTTGCAAATAGATTGAATTTACCATTAAGTTTTTTACAAGAAATAAAAGCATCGGTTATTGGTAATAACGCTTTGAACAGCACAGATCTTAATTTCTTCGATGGACCTAATAATCTACGAGTGGGTATTAAAGGAAATCCAAACTTTGGAGATGTGCAGATTATGATGGTAGGAATCAAGAATGCTAGCGGTTCTAATGAATCAGGTACCGTTTGGTTCAATGAAATGCGATTAAGTGATCTTAAAAACCAAGGTGGTTGGGCAGCAGTAGGTAGTATGGATGCTAATATTGCCGACTTTGCAACATTCAGTGCTTCAGGTAGAATAAGTACTATTGGTTTTGGAGGAATCGAACAAGGTCCAAATGAAAGAAGTATTGAAGATGTTAAACAATATGATTTAACCACCAATGTGAATTTAGGGCAATTATTGCCTAAAAAATGGGGTATTCAGGTGCCGTTTAACTATAGTAGAGGAGAAGAGTTAATTACTCCTCAATATGATCCGGAATTTTTGGATTTGGAACTTCAGGATCGATTAGATCGAGAAACAGATTCAGATGAAAAAGATAGGATATTAAAACAATCTACAGATTATACTAAAAGACAAAGCTTTAATGTAATTGGGCTAAGAAAAGATAGAACTGGTGATTCAAAACCTATGCCTTATGATGTGGAGAATTTTGCATTTTCTGGAACTTATAATCAAACGGATCATCGTGATTTTGAAATAGAAAAATCTTTAGAACAAACAGTGCGTTTAGGAGGTACTTATGATTTTAGTTTCCAGCCTAAAGAAATAGAACCTTTTAAAAAGATTAAGTTCTTAGGAAGAAGTAAATACTTCGACTTAGTAAAAGATTTTAATTTTAATCTATTACCAACAAGTATTTCGGTTAATTCAAATATCAATAGGCAGTTCAGTGAACAAATATTCAGGGATATTACGTTAGAATCAGGAAGTATTCTGCCAGCACTTACCCAACGTAATTTCTTATTCGATTGGCAGTTTGGTATCARTTACAATTTAACAAAGTCACTTAATTTTAGTTTCAATACAGCTAATAATAGAATTGTAAAGAATTTTATCGATAATCAAGGAGTTGTTGATGAGTCAATTGGTGTGTGGAGTGGTATCTTTGATGTGGGTGATCCTAACTTTCATAGTCAACAATTACAAGTAAACTATGAAATTCCATTTAATAAGGTTCCTTTGTTTAAATTTATGAGAGCCACGTATTCGTATTCTGCGGACTTTCAGTGGACAAAAGGAAGTGAGGCTTTAAAGAACTTAGAAGGTATTCCGGATTTAGGAAATACAGTGCAGAATGCAAATGTCCATACCGTAAATGGTTCTTTGGATATGGGAACGCTATATAAATATATAGGATTAACAAAGAAAAAACCAGGTAGAAGAAAAGTAGCTAAAAAGAAAAGAGCAAAAGAAGGAGATGAAAAAGGAGGAGACAAGACTGCCGTAGCAGATGCTAAAAAGAAAACAAAAAAGAGATCTAGTAAGCTTACAGTTGGAGATAAAATCTTGAATACTGCGATAGGTCTGGTGACGGCTGTAAAAAAGGTGAATATTAATTATCAGCAGGATAATGGTATTTTCTTACCAGGTTATGTGCGTGAGCCTGGATTCGTAGGAACATTAAAACCARCCGTTGGTTTTACCTTCGGAAGTCAGTCCGAAATAAGAGATTTGGCTGCTAGAAACGGTTGGTTGACATTATATGATGATTTCAATCAACAATATAGAGAGGTAGAAGGTAGACAGTTGAATGTTCAGGCTTCTGTAGATTTACTGAAAGATTTAAAAATAGATATCAGTGCTAATCGAAACTATTCTGAAACGTATAACGAGAATTTTAGAGTAAATACAGATGGAGATCCAGGAGATCTTAACGATTTAGGAATAAATATTGATCAGCCGTATTTTTCATTATCACCAAATACTTTTGGTAATTATACAATTTCTACATTATTAATTAAGACAGCTTTTAAGAAAAGTGATGAGTTTACGTCAGAAACCTTCGATAAATTTAGAGAAAACAGACTGATTATTGCAAGGCGTCTTGCTCTAGAGCGTGGAATAGATCCTGGTACTGGAGATGAATTTCCAGTTGGTTTAGGTCCTACAAATCAAGCCGTACTTTTACCAGCATTTCTTGCAGCATATACTGGGGCGGATCCGCAAAGTGTACAAAAAGGTGCTTTTAGAGATGTTCCTTTACCAAATTGGGATATCAAATATACCGGTTTAATGAATCTGAAATGGTTTAAGAAGCGTTTTAAAAGATTCTCGATGGCACATGGGTATCGTGCAAACTATACGATAAATCAATTCCAAACGAATCTGGAGTTTAATCCTAATAACCCTGATGAATTAGATCAAGGAGATAATTTCAAAAATCCAGAGCTATATGCAAACGTTAATCTTACGGAACAGTTTAGTCCTTTGATAAGATTGGATATGGAAATGAAAAACTCTATTAAGATTTTAGCAGAATGGAAAAAAGACCGAGCTTTATCGTTGAGTTTTGATAACAACCTTCTTACAGAAATTCAAGGAAATGAATATATTATCGGATTAGGGTATAGAATCCAGGACTTAACATTTGTTACCCGAATTGCAGGTAAGAAAACAACGCTTAAGAGTGATCTGAATTTTAGAGCAGATTTATCATTACGTCAAAATGAAACAATCATTAGATACCTTGATATCGATAATACACAGGTAACTGCTGGGCAAGATATTTATGGTATTAAATTTACTACAGATTATGCCTTAAGTAAAAACTTGACTGCGTTATTGTTTTATGATCATACGTTCTCGCAGTACTCAATTTCTACAGCCTTTCCGCAAACAACGATACGAGGAGGATTTACCCTTCGTTATAATTTTGGGAACTAGTAAGTAATCGTATAGGTATTAACGTTTTTTAATTAGTTTGAGTTAGAATTAATTTTTGATAAATTTTATGGTTGTTTTTCTAAAATTTGATAAAATAAATTTATTTTCGTCTTCTAAATTAATAAGAACTCATAAATACTATTTCGAATGAATATTCCTTCAGAATTAAAATATACAAAGGATCACGAGTGGATTAAAATAGATGGTGACGTAGCAACGGTGGGAATTACTGATTTTGCTCAAAGTGAATTAGGTGATATCGTTTATGTAGAGGTTGAAACCGTTGGAGAAGAATTAGAGCAAGAAGAAGTTTTTGGTACAGTAGAAGCTGTAAAAACGGTTTCGGATTTATTTTTGCCTTTAACAGGAGAAATTACTGAATTTAATGAGACTTTGGAAGGTGATCCAGAGTTAGTGAATAATGATCCTTATGGAGAAGGATGGATGGTAAAAATAAAAATAGCTGATGCTTCTCAAGTAGAAGGACTTTTATCTGCAGATGATTATAAAGAGCTTATTGGGGCATAAAACCCTATTGGCTTTTGCAGTTTTGTATACAAGTATTATTACTTGGCTTTCGCTGGCAAAAGTTTTTATTCCGATAAATGTAAAGGTTGAAGGAAGCGATAAAATAGGGCATCTTCTGGCTTATTTTGTTTTTACGATTGTATGGTTCGCATTTTTCTTTTATTCCAAAAAACAATCTAGGAAGTTTATTACAAGTTGGACTTGGGCAGCTACTTTTGGATTTTTGTTTGGGAATTTGATGGAATTTTTACAAGCAATCTTGACTAGCTATAGGAGTCCTGATTGGCAAGATGCTTTAGCGAATACAAGTGGAATCATTTTGGCGGTATTTTTGCTGATAATACTTAAAAACAAGTTAGTTAGATATAAAGTTAAACTATAAATTAAAGTAAAACAAAGTAGCTTTTTTTTTTCTAATAGCACCACTTAGGTATGATTACAAAAGTTAAAAATGGTGTTTTTTGTTTCACATTTTATGGTTTAGTTGGAAATTACAAAAGAAATTAGCTATTTTAGCAATCATATAATAACATTGTAGTATGGAACCAAAGAAAAATCCAAAAGCAGATTTAACCAAAAAAAGTGCGTTGTTTTTACAACTTGGGTTAATATTAGTGCTTTTTGTAACATGGCAAGCAATCGAGTATAAAACCTATGATCGTAGTAATATTGATATAGGTCAGGTAAATCTTGATGAATTGGAAGAAGAAGAAGTTCCAATTACACAGAACTTAAATACTCCACCACCTCCACCACCTCCACCACCAGCTCCGGAAATTATCGATGTTGTTGAGGATGAAGAAGAAGTTGAGGAAACAATAATTGAATCTACTGAAACAAATCAGGAAGAAGAGATCGTTGAGGTTGAAGAAGTAGAAGATGTTGAAGAAGAGGAAGAGATCGCCGATGTACCGTTTGCAGTAATTGAAAACGTGCCTGTTTTTCCAGGTTGTGAAAAAGAAGCTGGTAATGCTGCAAAAAAGAAGTGTATGAGTGATAAGGTTAAGAAATTTGTGAACCGTAAATTTAATACTGAATTAGGTAGTGAGCTTGGTCTTTCTGGTGTAAATAGAATCTATGTTCGTTTTAAAATTGATAGAAACGGAAATATTGTAGGTGTGCAAGCAAGAGGGCCACACCCAAGATTAGAAAAAGAAGCACAGAGAGTAGTGAAAATGTTACCTAAAATGACTCCAGGTAAACAAAGAGGTAAGGCAGTAGGTGTATTATATTCTTTACCAATTGTATTCCAGGTTCAGGACTAGAACAAAATAATATTATTTTATATAAAATCCCGTTACAACAATGTAACGGGATTTTTTTTGGTATGCTTGTTGTGCTTAGTTATTTGTAACGTTTAAACTAAGTAATATGAGTAACAAGCATGATGCTAATGTTCGAAAAGGAACATTAGTAAACTTTCAGATTGGGCTTATTGCAAGTCTTTTATTTACCTATGCAATGTTCGAAGTGTATACTTCAGAACCGATTAAAAAGATCGCAGATAAACCTGTGGTCATTGACGATGAACCCTTGGTTTGGGATGGAACCTTTGAAGTGTATCAGGAACCAGAACAAAAAGTGGTAGCACAAAAACAACCAGCGCCAATTCCGGATCCTACAGATTTTGAAGTAGTGGAAGATGATGCTGTTCTGGATGATATGAAGGAAGAGTATGAGAGTAAAGAACCTGTTATTGAAACTGCTCCATTCAATCCAGATGCTATAGCAGATGATGAAGAAGAGGAGATACCAGAAAATGTTCCTTTTACATTGGTAGAAGATGTTCCTATTTTTCCAGGTTGTGAAAAGTTGAAAACTAATAAAGAAAGAGCGGCTTGCTTTTCTGAAAAGATTGGTAAGATTATTTCCAGAAAGTTTGATACAAGTATCGGAAGTGATTATGGTCTAAGTGGTATTCAACGAATCTATACAATATTTGATGTTAGTTCAGATGGAACCATTCAGAATGTGCAAGTCCGAGCACCACATCCAAAACTTAAAAAAGAAGCGGAAAGAGTAATTGGTTTATTTCCAACCATGACACCTGGAAAACAACGTAAAACACCTGTAACAGTAAAGTATCAACTTCCTATAGTGTATAAAGTTCAGGATTAGAAAATAATCGTTTGTTTAAATATAAGAATCCCGTTACGATGATCGTAAACGGGATTCCTTTTTGGTATGCTTGTTGATTTAAATTTTAATTGTAACGTTAAAACTAAATAATATGAGTAACAAGCACGATGCTAATGTACGAAAAAGTACATTGGTAAACTTTCAGATTGGGCTAATAGCAAGCCTATTATTCACTTTTGTGATGTTTGAAACCTATACTTCTATTTCGGTAATCGCACCACCRGATGAAGAGGTTGATAATATAGAGGATGTTAGCTTTACAATGGATGTTTTTAGAGTAGAGAAACCAAAAATTGAAAAGCAGTTAGTTGAGGTTAGAAAAGTAAAGAAACAGGTGTTGGTGGAGCTAAAAAAAGTTGAAGAAAAGTCGGTTGTTGATAAGCTGACAAAAGAACTTGGTGCAATAAGCAAAAAAGGGAAAGCTAAATCTGTTCCTGTGGATTCAATTTTAGACATTGTTGAAACTGAAAATATTACTTATGATATTAGCAAAGTTACAGTGGCTCCAATTTATCCAGGATGTGAAGGATTATCCAGTAATGATGAAAGAATTGCTTGTTTATCCAGTAAGATTAAGAAAATAGTTTCTTATAAATTCAATACTGATTTAGGTGCTGAGTATGGTCTTAAAGGAATACAAAGAATTCATGTTCAGTTTCAGGTAAGTAAAGATGGGTCAATAAATGATGTTAAAGTAAGAGCGCCACATCCGGCTTTGGAAAAAGAAACCAGACGAGTCGTAAGAAAATTTTCAAGGATGACACCAGGAAAGATTGGTAAGGACGCTGTAAATGTGAAATATTTCTTACCAATTAAATTTAAAATACAAGAATAATAGCTAAGAATAGTGATAAAAGTCTATCCTCATAAGTGGATAGACTTTTTTAATATTTTTTGGAATGATTCGTAAGTGTTAAGACATGCTTTTAGTTCAGCTAAATGACGCTTAATTTGTAGAACAGTTGTTAAAAGGTGAATTATAAATAGTTATAAGTTGCCTATAATGCTTTTAAGGCATATCTTTGCACAACTTTTTTAAAAAGCAATTTAGTAAACGTGCAAAATTTGAGTTTAACCCAAGTAGATACTGTCAAAACTTCTGTTATTCAGGATTTTAAAGAAATTACTAAAATGCGTTTAGCATTAAGCGTAGTATTTTCTTCAGTAGCAGGTTATTTGCTGGGAGTCGAAACGATTTCTTGGACTACCTTGTTTCTTCTCTCTATTGGAGGGTATTTTATGGTTGGAGCATCGAATGCCTTTAATCAGATAATAGAAAGAGATCTGGATGTACTAATGGATCGTACGAAGAATAGACCTATACCTTCTGGAAGAATGTCGGTGAGTACAGCATTCATTATTGCTACTCTATTTACAATATTAGGTATTGCAGTATTGTATGTGATCAATCCGCAAACTGCTATGTTTGGTGCAATTTCCATTTTTATTTATGTGAGTTTGTATACCCCATTAAAAACAAAAACACCTTTAGCGGTTTTTGTTGGTGCTATTCCTGGTGCTATTCCGTTTATGTTAGGTTGGGTAGCAGCAACAAATGACTTTGGTATTGAACCTGGAACATTATTCATGATTCAGTTTTTTTGGCAATTTCCTCACTTCTGGGCAATTGGATGGTTCTTGTTTGATGATTATAAGAAAGGTGGTTTTTTTATGCTACCTACAGGAAAAAGAGATAAAAGTACAGCAACTCAAGTAGTGATTTATACCGTATGGACAGTAGTTACATCACTAATACCAGTTTTTGGAGTTACTGGGCAATTATATATTACACCTGTTTCAGGAATTCTTATTCTTGTGCTAGGTGTGTTTTTACTTAGATATGCAATTCGTTTATATAAGATCAAAGATGCTAAAACAGCAAAGCAATTAATGCTGGCAAGTGTTTCTTATATTACTTTATTGCAAATCATTTATGTGGCAGATAAATTTATTCGTGCATGGATTTAACACAAGGAACAACAATTGAAAAACAAAGAAGAGCAAAAAAAACCATGATGTGGTTTGCTATGGTAAGTATGACCATGACTTTTGCTGGTTTAACTAGTGCTTACGTAGTAAGTAAAACTAGAGAAGATTGGTTAACAGACCTAGTGTTTCCAAATGCATTTTTAATTAGTTTGTTTATTATAATTGCTAGTAGTGCTTCTTTTTATTTGGTTAAAAGAGCGATCGAAAACGAGAATAGAAGCTTGGCTACTTTGTTATTGTTGACAACATTGGCATTAGGAGGTCTTTTTGTTTTTATGCAATTTCAAGGGTTTGCGGATATCATGGATCAAGGGTATAATTTTACAGGACCGTCTGCAAATATTGTTCCTACATTTTTATATATCATAGTAGTATTACATATAGTCCACGTAATTGTTGGGCTGATCGTACTTTTAGTCGTAATTTATAATCATTTTAAACAAAAGTATAAAAGAGGGCAAACCCTTGGTTTAGAACTCGGTGCTATGTATTGGCATTTTGTAGATGTTTTGTGGGTTTATCTCTTTTTATTTTTATATTTCGTTAGATAATAAAATTGATTACTTTTGTGGAAAATTTAACAATACCAAATTCTTTATATGGAAACAACTGTTGCTAATACAGGTACAGAAGGTAAAACTTGGGGTGGAGGTAACAAACCACTGAAAGTGAGTTATGGTAAGATGATGATGTGGTTTTTTATCCTATCTGATGCACTTACATTCTCTGGTTTTCTTGCTGCTTACGGTTTTTCAAGATTTAAATTTATAGATTCATGGCCAATCGCGGATGAAGTGTTTAATCACTTTCCGTTTCTTCATGGTGTAGATGCACCAATGTACTATGTGGCATTGATGACATTTATATTAATATTTTCTTCAGTAACTATGGTGCTTGCGGTAGATGCAGGACATCAAATGAAGCAGAAGAAAGTTATCCTTTACATGTTTCTTACGATTATTGGAGGAGCAATATTCGTTGGTTCTCAAGCTTGGGAATGGAAAAACTTTATAAAAGGAGAATATGGGGCGGTAGAAACTAAAGGTGGTCAGATATTACAATTTGTAGACCAAGAAGGTCATAGAGTTGCATTACATGATATAGCTATAGTCAATACGCATAAAGATAGAGCACAACACCAAAGTAAAAATGGAGTTTGGTATGAGTCAGAAAAAGCTTTGCCTACATATACTATCGAAGAAATAAGAGAAGGTTTTGCTAAAAAAGGTAATCTCTTAATAAGAACTCAGATACTTACAGAAAAAGGAGAGAAAACTATTTTGTCTAGAGAAGAGTCTTTAAAGAGATTAAATACAGATGCTATAGGTATTGTAGAAGGAGCAAACTTGATCCATAACGAATATGGAACACCATTATTTGCTAATTTCTTTTTCTTCATTACTGGATTTCACGGATTTCACGTATTATCTGGTGTAGTAATTAATATCATCATATTTTTTAATGTGATATTAGGAACTTATGAAAGAAGAAAGAATTACGAGATGGTGGAAAAAGTTGGTCTTTACTGGCACTTTGTAGATTTAGTTTGGGTATTTGTATTTACATTCTTCTACCTAGTTTAATTATTAAAAAGAATTTAGAATAGATATGGGACACGATACAGCACATCACGAATCAAATACCAAAAGAATATGGTATGTATTTGTTTTATTATCAGTTGTTACGATAGTAGAAGTGATTCTAGGTATTATAAAACCTGCATTTTTAATGGAGACCACAGTAATTAGTATGAAATTACTAAACTGGATCTTTATTATTTTAACGATATACAAAGCATATTATATCACTTGGGCGTTTATGCATATGGAAGGAGAGACCAAAGGTCTTCGAAGAGCGGTTGTTTGGACAGCAGTTTTCCTTATTAGTTATTTAATTTTTATTTTGCTAACCGAAGGAGACTATATTTATGAAGTGTTTAAAGCAGGTCACAAAAGCTGGGACTTTTAATAAGCTTATGCCCACGTTAAAAGCGTAATAAAATATAGTAAAAGGCGGTTGTTTTCAACCGTCTTTTTTATTTTTGCAAATAAGTTAAGTTGTCAATTTAATGAAAAAGTTTTTAGTTCTAGGAATACTATTTATTCTGCCGATAGTAGCATATCTTTTCTTCGCTTCTGCAGTCGATAATTTTTCCAAACTTCCTGTCTTAGTAGAATCGGTGGGCAGTCTTAATAAGTTCGAAAGTCTTTCTAAAAAAGGGATAAAGTTGCAAGATAAGATTACCATCTTAGGCTTTTTTGGAGAAGACATTCTTAGTAAGAGAGGTAATGCATTTAATCTCAATCAAAAGATCTATAAAAAGAACCATGAGTTTCGAGATTTCCAGTTTGTAATAGTTTGCCCTTATGGAAGTGAAAACGAAGCTAAAAAGCTTTTGCAAGAGCTTAGTAAGTTAACAGATGTATCTGGATGGAATTTTGTTTTTGGTACTCCAGAAAGCATTAAAAGCTTTTTTAATGATCTTAAAACACCATATAATTTAGATGAAAAGAACGCTACTGATTTTGTATTTATAATCGATAAGCAGGTTAATCTAAGAGGAAGGGAAGAGAATAGAGAGAAAAACGAAATTAAAGTGTATGGGTATGATACGAGTTCTGTGGCTGATCTGAATAATGTGATGGTGGATGATGTAAAAGTCATTCTTGCGGAATATCGTTTGGCGTTGAAAAAATATAAAGCAGACCGAAAAGAAAAATAAGAGATGAAGAAATATTCATATGTAGGTATATCGTTTGTTATTCTGATTTTTGGAATAATTTTTATTCCAAGAATAGTTAATAGAATAAAAAATGCTTCTATAGTCGAGAATGATAGAATGAGCGCTAGTAACCCTGTAGTAAATCAAAAGCTTTCTTATATGAAAATTGATGGAAAGCCTAAGAAAGTTCCAGATTTTGCCTTCTTAAATCAAGATAGTTTATTGATAACAAATCATGATTTTAAAGGCAAGGTGTATGTTGTGGATTTTTTCTTTACAAGTTGTCCAACCATTTGCCCAAAGATGACCAAGAATTTGGTGTATTTACAAAATAAGTTGAAGGATTATGAAAATTTTGGTGTTGCATCTTTTACCATTAATCCAAGACGTGATACACCAAGTATGCTTAAGAAATATGCAGAAAACTATGGAATAACAAATCCTGATTGGCATTTACTAACCGGAGAGCGTGAAGATTTGTATGATTTAGCAAATGAAGGATTTAATATATATGCAGCAGAGAATCCAGATGTTCCTGGTGGATTTGAGCATAATGGTTATTTCGCGCTGATAGATCAGGAAGGATATGTTCGGTCGCGATATGATGCTTCAGGAAATCCAATTATATATTATAGAGGAACTATCGGTGTAGAAGAAAAGGAAGATGAAAATGGAGAGAAAGAACAGATTACGATCTTATTAAAAGATATCAAGAAATTATTAGAAGAGGATGAATAAGACTATTACAGAGACCGAAAGTAAATATAATAAATGGATCGTTATATTGTCTATAGCTATTCCATTAGCTGTTGCAGCACTGTTTGGAGTAAATCTTCGAAAGTTGGGTTTTGATGTAGAGCCATTAACTTTTTTACCTCCGATTTATGCAACCATAAATGGGATAACAGCCGCAATTCTTATCGTAGCATTTTGGGCGATAAAAAATAAAAAAGTGAAATTACATGAAAACCTCATGAAAACTGCTATTGCTTGTTCAGTTTTATTTTTGGTGATGTACGTAGCTTATCATATGACCAGTGATTCTACTAAATTTGGAGGAGAAGGAATGATACGTTATGTGTATTATTTTATTTTAATCACACATATTGTGTTGTCTATTGTTGTTATTCCTTTTGTTTTAATTACCTATGTTAGAGCATTATCAAAAAGTTTTGATAGACATCGTAAAATCGCAAGAGTTACCTTTCCTATCTGGCTTTATGTGGCAGTAACTGGTGTTGTCGTTTATTTGATGATTTCTCCTTATTATTAGTTTTAGTAGTTACAAACATTAATAGCTTGTTTATGAAATTAAGATATGTATGGATTTTAGTTTTAATGTTGCTCTTTACGCTTCCAATTGAAGCGCAATGTGCAATGTGTAGAGCTGTTCTTGAGAGCGAAGAAGGGCAACAAACCGCTAAAGGAATTAATAATGGTATCGTATATTTAATGATCATTCCATATATTCTCATAGGAACTGTAGGGTATTTTATTTACCGCAATAAGAAGAAAGCCTCCAAAAGCCATTAAACACCTTTGTCTTAATAATTTAAGGTTTAACATTTTCATAACACATTGAAGTGTAACGAAACTGCTGTAGGATAAGTCTTATGTAATAAGACTACACTAACCGATCGAATTTATTTCTAGAGGGGAAACTAGAAAACAACTTATAGAATTATTGTATTAGAGTGTAAGTCTTAGTTTTAGTAATGTAGACATTATATCGTGTCTCATCATCTTAATCTAAGTAGTATGATTGAAATCAAAGACTTGCATAAATCTTACCAGATGGGGAGTAACTCCCTACATGTTTTAAAAGGAATAAATTTTAATGTTAATGAAGGTGAATTGGTAGCTATCATGGGATCTTCTGGTTCTGGAAAATCTACATTGCTTAATATTCTTGGAATGTTAGATGAGGCCGATTCAGGAAGTTATTTTCTAGATAATATTCCGATTAAAAACCTTAATGAAAAAATTGCAGCCAGATATAGGAATAAGTTTCTCGGATTTATATTTCAATCTTTTAATCTTATCAATTATAAGAACGCTTTAGATAATGTAGCCATGCCGTTGTATTATCAAGGTATTAAAAGAAAAGAAAGAACCGATAAAGCGTTACATTATCTTGAAAAAGTTGGATTGGCAGATTGGGCTACTCACTTACCAAATGAATTGTCTGGAGGACAAAAACAACGTGTAGCTATTGCCAGAGCTTTGGCTTCAGAACCGAAAGTGTTATTGGCAGATGAACCCACAGGAGCGCTGGATACTAAAACTTCTTATGAAGTAATGGAATTAATTCAAGGGATTAATGACGAAGGTAAAACGATACTTATTGTTACTCATGAAGAAGATATTGCACATATGACCAAACGAATTGTAAATCTTAAAGATGGTCTTATTATAGATGATGGCATTGTAGAACAAGTTAGAGCGAAATCGTATGTTTAATATTGAGAGATGGCAAGAAATATTTGAAACGATTCGTAAAAATAAATTACGAACGTTTCTAACAGGATTATCTGTTGCTTCTGGGATATTTATACTTGTAATACTTCTTGGAGTAGGGCAGGGAATGCAAAATGGAATATCCCAAGAGTTTGAAGGCGATGCATCCAATAGCATATGGGTTTGGACCAGACCAACTTCTGTAGAGTATAAAGGGTTAAATCCAGGTAGATTTTTTAGCATGACGAATGAAGATTTTGACTTCATTCATAAAACTAATGAAGATGCAATTGAGTACGAGTCTTCTAGAGTAAGAATATGGGGCGCAGTCATTACCTATAAAAAAGAGTCAGGTAATTATAGGATAGAAGGTGTTTTTCCAGGATTTCAGTTTATTGAAAATCAGTCAATGGTATCAGGGAGGTTTATTAATCAACAGGATATTAATGAAAAAGGGAAAATTGTAGCTATTGGTAATAAAGTAAAAGAAGCTTTATTTAAAAATGATGAAGACCCGATAGGGAAGTATATTAAACTTAGAGGTATTCCTTTTAAGGTAGTAGGTGTTTATAAGGATAAAGGAGGGGATCGAGAAGAAGAGCAAGTATCTGTTCCCGCTACTACAGCTCAACAGGTGTTTAATAGAGGGCAAAATATTAATAATCTATCTTATACGCTAAAGCCAGAAAAAGACTTTGAAACGGCAGTTGCGAAATCTGAAGAGTTTGTAGCATCTATAACAAGATATTTAAAAAATAAGCATGTAATCGCTCCAACAGATGAAAGGGCTATAGGAATTGGAAATTCTCTGGAGCAGGCAAAAAGATTTTATAACCTAATCTTTATGATCAAGGCCTTTTTCTGGTGGGTTGGAGTGTGTACAATTATTGCAGGAGTTGTTGGAGTAAGTAATATTATGCTCATCATTGTTAAAGAGCGAACGAAAGAAATTGGTATTCGAAAAGCCATTGGCGCATTACCATCTTCTATTATTGGAATGATATTACATGAAGCTATATTTGTAACTGCAATAGCTGGGTTTACAGGATTGATTTTTGGATTGGTTTTATTGGAAATCGTAGGTCCAATGGTTAAAACAGATTTTATATCAAATCCTTCAGTGAATTTTAATATAGCGATTACCACTGTATTTATTTTGATTATTGCAGGAGCACTTGCAGGTTTCTTTCCTGCCTGGAGAGCTGCAAAAATTAAACCTATTGTAGCACTTAGAGACGAATAGTATGTTTAGTAGAGATCGATGGAACGAAATAATAGAGGCACTTACTGCCAATTGGTTTAGAACATTACTAACTGCTTTTGGAGTATGTTGGGGGATTTTTATTTTAGTAATATTATTAGCCGCTGGAAAAGGTTTGGAAAATGGCGTTAAACAGGGTTTTGGAGATATTGCAACAAATACCATGTTCATGTGGACGCAAGTGGCTTCAAAACCATATAAAGGATTACCTAAAGGAAGAAGATTTAACTTTAAAATTGATGATGTAACTTCTATAAGAGAAAAGGTTCCTGGATTATTATATATATCACCTAGAAATCAGCTTGGAGGTTTTGGAGGAACGGATAATGTAGTAAGAGGATTAAATACAGGAGCTTTCAATGTCTATGGAGACTATCCCGAGATTATTAATCAGGATCCTATTACAATTACTTCCGGTAGATTTATTAATTATGGGGATATTGATAATAGTCGAAAAGTTGCTGTAATTGGAGAAGGCGTTAAAAAAGAATTATTCAAGATTGGAGAAGAACCTATTGGAGAATACATAAAAATTAAAGGGGTAAATTTTATGGTAATAGGTACTTACATGAAAAAATCTAATAATGGAGATCGAGAGCAAGGTCAGAATGAAATTTTTGTTCCTTTTACTTCTTTTTCTCAAGCTTTTAATCAGGCAGATAATGTAGGTTGGATGGCTATAACAGCCCAAGATGATCAATCTATTACCAAGTTAAAGAAGAATATCATAGATGTGATGAAAACTAATCACACGATACATCCAGAAGATAATAGAGCAATAGGAAATTTCGATTTATATCAAGAGTTTAGCAAAATCAATGGACTTTTTATAGCATTGAGAGGTGTTGCATATTTTGTAGGAGTTTTGGTATTACTATCTGGTATTATCGGAATTAGTAATATCATGCTTATAGTGGTGAAAGAAAGAACCAAAGAAATCGGAATTAGAAGGGCACTTGGAGCTTCACCATGGTCCATAAGAGGTCAGATTCTATTAGAATCTATTTTTCTTACCATAATTTCAGGTATGACAGGTATAGCGGTATCTACGGGAGTTATATTATTAGTAAATAAAATTTTGGATGGTATTCCAGCTGATAATGAAACCATGTTTGCGAATCCAAGTGTGGATCTTACCGTGGTTTTTGTAGCTTTATTTATTTTAATTACCAGTGGGCTTTTAGCTGGTTTAATACCCGCACAAGTTGCAATAAAAACCAAACCTATAGATGCTTTGCGAGCAGAATAACATAAAATCAATCAAAACTTACTGTTTTTAATAGTAAAAAATCAATAAATACGGAAAATGAAAAAAACAATCACAGTTATTATCCTACTTCTAATAGTAATGATATTTGGAGGAGCATTGTATTATTTGTATCAAAAAAATCAAGAAGATCCAGTTACTTATAAGACTGAACAAAGTACGGTAGAAACAATTATTAAAAAGACGGTTGCCACAGGAAGCATTGTGCCTAAAGAAGAGGTCTTAATCAAACCAAATATTTCCGGAATTATAGAAGAAATTTACATTGAAGCAGGAGATCAGATCAAGTCCGGAGATTTAATTGCTAAAATTAGGGTAATACCAAATGTATCTTCATTGCAGAGTGCTAAAAATGCAGTTCAAACGGCTAAAATTGATTTGGATAATCAGGAAAAAGTCTTTAGAAGACAAAAAGAATTGTTTGATAAAGGAGTAATATCTGCAAATGAGTTTGACGGTTCTGATGTGACTTACAAACAATCAAAACAAAACTACGAAGCTGCACAACAAAATTATCAGATTGTGAAAACAGGAACTACTAGAGGATTGGGGAGTGCAGCAAATACATTGATTCGTTCTACAGTTTCCGGAATGGTATTAGAAGTTCCGGTAAAAGAGGGAAATCAGGTAATCGAATCTAATAATTTTAATGATGGAACTACGATTGCTGCAGTAGCAGACGTGGGACAAATGATTTTTGAAGGGAATGTAGATGAAAGTGAAGTGGGAAAGATTAAAGAAAATCTTCCATTGGAAATTACGGTTGGAGCTATCGAAAACAAGAAATTTGATGCTGTTTTAGACTATATTGCTCCAAAAGGAAAAGAAGAAAATGGTGCCATCCAATTTGAAATTAAAGGAACATTAAATAAAAAAGACACCACTTTCATTAGAGCTGGTCTTAGTGCTAATGCATCGATTATTTTAGCAAAAGTAGATAATGTAATGGCTTTAAAAGAATCACTTATTCAATACGATTCAAAAACACAAAAACCTTTTGTAGAGGTTGCTATAGGAGATCAGCAGTTCGAAAATAGAGATGTAGAATTGGGTGTTAGTGATGGGATCAATGTTGAAATAAAAAGTGGAATTACAAAAGAAGATAAAATAAAAGTTTGGAATCAAATTAAGAAATCAGAGTTCAGTAATTAATTTTTTTTCAAAAAAAGTGTAACAACAATAATCAATAGTATACAAATAGGTATTGTGAAACAAATCAAATAACATTTTTATAAAATAATGAAGGTGTTTAGTAAGTTTCCAACTGACCTCTTAAATAATGAAAAACGGATGAAAGTTAAAATTTCAATTATTTGTTGTATCCTTTTTGGGATGCTATCCATGCAAGCGCAGGAAAAAAAATGGACATTAAGAGAGTGCGTGGAATATGCTTTAGAAAATAATATAACTATAAAGCAGTCAGCTCTTAACGTAGAAAATGCAGCAATAGATAAAAAAGATGCTTTGGGTAACTTTTTACCTTCCTTAAATGCACAAGCTTCGAATTTCTGGAGATCAGGTCTGGCAACAGATCCAATTACAAATACCAACAGTACAGCGACTTTTAGAAGTTCCTCATATGGTATCAACGTTGGGATTACTTTATTTGATGGTTTAAGAAATGTAAAACAGTTTCAAAGAGCAAAACTAAATAAGTTATTAAGTCAATACAATCTAGGAAAATCAAAAGATGATATTGCATTATTCATAGCAAATAGTTATTTACAGGTTTTACTGAATAAGGAGTCTTTAAAAGTAATAGAAAAGCAACATGAAATTACGCTTGAACAATTAAAAAGAACAAAAGATTTAGTGGATGCAGGAGTTTTGCCTCAAGGAGATCTTTTGGAAATCGAAGCGACATCGGCAGATGAACTAACCAGAATTGTGCAAGCAGAAAATGCAGTTTTAATTGCTCGCGTAGGATTGGCACAAACATTACTAATCAAGGATTATGAAAATTTTGACATTGCTGAACAAGATTATTTAGTGCCTTCATCTTCCATATTAAATAAATCAGTAGATGAGATTAGAGCAAGTGCAAGGCAAGCTAGATATGAAGTTCAAATCGCAGAACAAAATAAGTTAATCGCAGAGAAAGATTTGGAAATTGCTAAAGGAGCTTATTATCCTACACTAAGTGGATCTTTTGGGTATAATACAAGTGAAGTTGGGAATAATACATTCAATAGAACACTTGATCCAGATAACCCAACGGTAGATTTGCCAATTGGTTTTGTAGGAACTACTGGTGAAGAAGTATTTCAAACGCAGCCAAACTTTTTGATACAAGAAGCAGGGCCAACACCATTTATTGAACAGTTATACAACAATGATGCTCTTTCTTATGGTTTATCTCTTTCAGTACCGATTTTTAATGGTTTCGCTACTAGAAATAATGTGAAACGTAATAAAATTAATGTCAAGAGAACACAGTTTCAGTTAGAGCAAGCAGAATTAGATTTGGATAGTAACGTATATCAAGCATATGTGGATGCTAAAGGAGCTGCCGAAGCATATGAAGCCTCATTAGTGGCTGTCAAAGCACAAGAAAGAGCTTATGCATATGCTAAGGATAGATATGATGTGGGAAGAACAAATGCGTTTGATTTTAGTCAATCTAAATTTAGACTAGAAAATGCACAAAGTAATGAGGTGCAGGCAAAATTTGATTATATTTTCAAGATTAAAGTGTTAGAACTTTTTTTTGGAATAAAAATAGCTGATATTAAATTATAATTTTAGTTACATTCTAATTGAACTGTAAGCCAGTGAAATTGTAATTTCATTTTATAGAACTAATTTTTAAAGTAAGTCATGAGTAGAAAAACTTTACTAATCATTTTAATCTTTGTAGGTATTTTAGTTGTCGGACTAGTCTTTGGTAAAAAGGCGGGATGGTTTGGTAAAGACGCTAATTTAAAGGAAGTAGAGATATCAAAAATTGAAAAACTTGATATTATAGAAACTGTTTCCGCTACAGGAAAAATCCAGCCAGAAGTTGAAGTTAAACTTTCTTCTGAAGTTTCCGGAGAGATTATTGACTTACCAATAAAAGAAGGACAACAAGTAAAAAAAGGAGATCTTCTAGTTAGAATAAACCCTGATATTATACAATCTGGATTAAATAGATCCGAAGCGGCATTACAAAATGTTAGAGCGGGATTACAACAAGCAGAAGCAAGTCTTAAAGAAGCTAAATTGAGCTATGAACGTAACAAAGAGCTGTTCGATAAAGGCGTTATTTCTAAAGCAGAATGGGATACCTCAGTATCTGCATATGAAGTTGCTGAAGCTGCAAAACAATCAGCATTTTATAATGTTAAAAGTGCTCAGGCAACGGTAAACGAGGCAAAAGATAATCTTAGCAGAACAACCATTTATGCACCAATGAGCGGTACAATCTCTAAATTATCAGTTGAATTAGGTGAGCGAGTTGTTGGAACTCAACAAATGGCAGGTACTGAAATTGTTAGAGTTGCTAATTTAAGTAATATGGAAGTTGAGGTAGATGTCAATGAAAATGATATTGTTAAGGTTTCTTTAGGCGATTCTACACTGGTTGAGGTAGATGCTTATCTTAAAAAGGAATTTAAAGGATTAGTTACCGAGATTGCTAATTCTGCAGAAAGTACTTTAAGTGCTGATCAGGTAACGAATTTCAAGGTTAAAGTACGAATATTAGAAGATTCTTATAAAGATCTAACGGAAGGTAAACCGGAAAGTTATTCGCCTTTTAGACCTGGAATGACAGCAACAGTAGATGTTATCACTAATAAAAGAGAAAGTGTGATTGGAGTGCCAATTAGCGCTATTGTGATAAAAAGTGATACTTCTAGTAAAGCTAAGAGAACATATACAAAGGAGAAAATAAAAGAATCTGACGAAAAATTTGAATGTGTATTTATTAACGATGGAGGGTCAGCAAAATTAAGAGTTATCAAAACAGGTATCCAAGATGATAGTAATATCGAAATTACAGAAGGACTAGAAGTAGGAGAGGATGTAATTACTGGGCCATACAACATCGTTACGAAAACATTGAAAACAGGAGATAGGGTTACTTCTAAAAAGAAAGAGAAAGCAGACGAAGAATAAGATATTAAGGGGTATCTTTGCATAAATTTTTAGGGATGGCCTATATTCTTTGTTTGGAAACTTCAACAACGAACTGTTCAGTTGCGTTATGTAAAAGTGGAGAAGTAATTAGTTTAAAAGAAGACTATGATGTCAAATACTCCCATGCAGAGCGCCTACATCAATTTATAAAATTGGTTTTAGAAGATGCTAAAATAGCATTCGAAGAATTGGATGCTGTTGCGGTTAGTAAAGGTCCTGGTTCATATACCGGTTTAAGAATTGGGGTTTCTTCGGCAAAGGGACTCTGCTATGGCCTAGGAATACCACTAATTTCTATAAGTACATTGCATGCACTAGCATTACAATTAGAATGCAACAAAGGGTACATAGTTCCTATGATAGATGCCAGAAGAATGGAAGTGTATTCAACAATTTTTTCCAATGATTATATTCAAGAAAGAGCTATTGATGCAGAGATTTTGACCAGTGAATCTTATGATACATATTTAAAGAATAACAAAGTTTATTTTATAGGTAATGGAGTAGATAAGTTCAAGGAAATTTGTGAACATGAAAATGCGGTATTCGTCCTAGAAAAATTACCATCATCGAAAGAAATGGCTATGTTAAGCTATCAGAAATATATAACCAGTGATTTTGAGGATGTAAGTTATTTTGAGCCTTATTATTTAAAGGATTTTATTGCTGGTTAATACGACAGTATTTGTTTTTGTGAGAGTGTTTTTATCGTAATCAAAATCAATATCAGAATTATAGTAAAACATAAAAAAGTCATCTTTAAATGGAGATGACTTTTTTGTTTTGTGGAAAATTTTTTCTTGAGGTATTGTAAAATTTAGTCCCTTCTACTTCTGGTGCTTAATAAGCTTCTTGATCTACTTCCATCAGTGCTTTTTAAAGCATTATATCTAGAAACTAAACGAATTAAATCTTCTTCTTTTCTAACCTTAATACGCTCCTTTTTTATGTAAGCTTTCAATTCATCCTCTTTATCGCTTAAAGTTGCTAGAATTTCCTTTTTGTTCATAGGAAGCTCCATGATCGTACCACGCTCTTCAAGGAAGTATTTTGTTTTGATTTGTACTTTACCAGGTGTAGCTGTACCACTTACCGAACCTTTAGGATCAGGTTTTGTGATTTTCACCGCGTATTTTTTGTAGATTCTATATTTTTCATTCAGCTCTACCAGTACATAATACCCAGGTCTTTTTAAACCACGTTGTGTCTTAAAATTACAATAGTAATAATAATCTCCATCTATTCTTGCATGTGCTGTAGGACTCTTTCGAAGTTCGAATAAATCACTTCCTTTTTTGAATTCTAATGCATCTGTATAAGCATTGTAGCGTAGTTTGGTGTCAAATGTCCCAGATTTTTCATCTATAACACTTGCGTCCTTATATCTTAAGCTTTTATGAATAGATCCATCATATTCATCAAAACTAGTAATTCTTTTAGTTGGTTTCAGCAAAGATTGCGGAAGTTGTGCAAATAAAAGAGGTGATATCAATAAAAATAATAATTGTAATAATTTTCTCACGGCATATTGATTTAGGTGAAATAAATTTAATAAAACACAGGATTAAATACAAAAATTTAGGTTTTAATACTATATTTTTATCGATTTGTCAATACATTGTAATGATTGTCAATTTATTAATGGCAAATATTATATTTCACTGAAAATATAGCATCATTTTTTTGTGGTAAAACAGTAAAATACGGTTCGAAAACGTTTTAATTTGTAGGAAATAACTTCAAATTATTACTTAGTAAACTGATTTTGTTACGATAAAGAAGTTCAATAACTTAATGCATTATAATTAGGGGAATTTTTAGATTATGGATTGAAGAGTTTAGAATGTTCTATAAATTCTGAATATTCTTTATTGGTGTTATGAAATTTAATGAAGAACATCATCAATATATGAAATACATATGTTTGTTTGAAATAAACGGATTTAGAAGCTTTATTTAATACTTTTAGATGTATTATATAAAACTTCACCAGGAATAAAAAAACATCTTAAGAAACGTTTCTTAAGATGTTTTTTTATTATACTATTAGTAATCAGTGCTATTAATTTCTTCTAGTTAGTAGGCTTCTAGATCTATTTCCATCCGTACTTTTCAAAGCATTATATCTAGATACGAGGCGAATTAGGTCTTCTTCTTTCTTAACTTTAATACGTTCTTTTTTTATGTATTTTTTTAATTCTTCTTCTTTGTCACTTAGCGTAGCCAAAAGCTCTTTTTTGTTCATTGGGAGTTCCATGATAGTACCACGCTCTTCTAGATAGTATTTTGTCTTAATCTGAACTCTTCCCGCAGTATTATTTCCATTTGCAGCTCCCGTTTTACTAGGTTCTTTTACCTTTAAATGATATTTCTTATAGATTCTATATTTCTCATGTAACTCAACAAGCACATAATAACCATGTCTTTTTAAACCTCGTTGCGTTTTAAAATTACAGTAATAAAAATAATCTCCATCAATCCTAGCATGGGATGTGGGATTTTTTGAAAGCATAAATAGATCTTCACCTTTTTTAAACTCTAAGGCGTCTGAATATACATTATATCTTAGTTTAGCATCAAAGGTTCCAGATTTTTCATCTATAACACTTGCATCTTTGTATCGTATACTCTTATAGATGGACCCATCATATTCATCGAACATATGCGTTTCTTCAGCAGGTTGAATTAAAGATTGCGGAAGTTGTGCAAATAATAAGGGCGAAAATAATAAGAATAGTAATTGTAGTATTTTTCTCACGACATGTTGATTTAGGTGTATTAAATTTAATAAAATGCAGTTTTAAATGCAAAAAATCATGTTTTAATGTATTATTTTTATTTATTCCTCAAAACTTGTGGCTTTTTTACAAAGTATTAATGAGAAATGATGTTTTTTGTTGATATATCGACATAATATATTTATGGTAAAACCGTAAATATATTATCGAAAACGATATAATTTGTAAGAAAAAACTTCATAAAGTACTGTAAAACTCTGATTTTCTTTTTTCTAACATTTTTTGTATCAACAAATATTTTGGGGCACCTGTTATTTGTTATATCCTTGGTTTAGTACCAAACTAATTGAAAACTATATTATTGTAAAACAGATGTTAAGAACCCTTTTATTCTAAATAAATAAAATTTTTAAAATACTTACATAAAGCAAAAACATCTCAATTTTATGAGATGTTTTTGCTTTATGTAAGTTAGAAGCGTTTTAACTTATTTCGAAAGATATCTTAAGAATCACTCTGTATTCTTTTATCTCGCCATCATCAATGATTAACTTTTGATCTGAAATCCAAGCAGATTTAATGTTCTTTAGGGTTTTTGATGCTTCTTTCACTCCATTTTTAGCTGCATCTTCCCAACCTTTTTCTGAAGCTGCGATTACTTCTATTACTTTAACGATTGCCATTTTAATAATTTTTTGGTTAATATTTTATCTTATTCTCTAAGATACGAGATACTTAGGTCGTTTTTAATATTCACCAATGCTATTTTAATGGGTTTTCGATATGATCAAAAAAAAATCGACAAACTACCCATTTACAGCTTCCACAAATGCTACTTTATCTTTTAGCATTTCCTTTAGCATATTTTCAATGCCATTTTTAAGTGTAAATGTAGAAGAAGGACAACCACTACAAGCTCCTTGTAAAATAACTTTTACACCTTTACTTTCAGGATCATACGAATCAAACATGATATTTCCACCATCACTTGCCACCGCGGGTTTGATATATTCCTCAATAATATTTACAATATCCTTTGAAGTATCATCCAGTTTTTCGAAATCAACGTCAGCTTGTTTTTCAACTTGACTTTTTGAAACTGTTGCATTTGCAGATAAAACTTCTTTCCCTTCTTCTAAGTAATTCCTTAAAAACTCTCTCAATTCCAAAGTAATATCTTGCCATTCTGCTATATCATATTTGTGAATGGAAATATAATTCTCGTCTATATATACTTCTTTTACAAACGGAAAATTAAATAGTTTTTCAACCAAAGGTGCTTCTTTAGTATCATCAATAGTTTTAAACTCATGACCAGCAGTTACTAATTTTTTATTTGCAACAAATTTAAGTACTGAAGGATTTGGTGTACTTTCTGCATAAATAGTTATTGCGGTCTTTTTGACAGTGGCAGTTTCGTTAATTACTGGTTGGCCACTATTAAGGTACTCCTTAATTTGTTCAGCAACTTCATCTTGAACATCACTCCATTCAACAATTTCAAATTTATCTATGGCAACAAAATTTTGGGCAATGAATACTCTTTTTACAAAAGGAAGATAAAAGAGTTGTTGTGCTAATGGTGAGTTTTTAGCATGATCTATATTCTCAAATTCATAACTTGTATGTTGTGTCAAAAAAAAGTTAGCTTCAAATTTAATGATG
Organism: Aquimarina litoralis; assembly: GCF_019295435.1. Classification (GTDB taxonomy): domain Bacteria; phylum Bacteroidota; class Bacteroidia; order Flavobacteriales; family Flavobacteriaceae; genus Aquimarina; species Aquimarina litoralis_A. The sequence goes on along the minus strand of NZ_WEKL01000005.1, from coordinate 31,438 downwards.
CTAGGGTTTGAAGTGGGCTCTATTTTTATTTCAAATTTCTTTTCCATAATCAGATTTTTTGCAAATTTACTAAAAAGTAAATCCAACTGATACTTGTCCTTTAACATTAAGATTGTTTTAATATGTAGGATAAAACGTATGTTTTTGTAAAAATTTATATATTTGGAGCTGGCACGAAGTAATATTTTAGTTTGGGAAAGAAATATGAAAGCCCCACAATATAAGCTGAATTAAAGAGTTTATATTGAAATAAGTAACCTAGTTTTTCCTTTTTTTAACATAAAGCCTCTAATGAATTTGAAGAAATATTATTTGTTGCTTGCTATACTGACCTCACAATTTATTTTTTCTCAGGAAGGAATTCCGGTTTTTGCAGATTATCTTTCCGATAATCTATATTTGGTGCATCCATCAATGGCAGGAGCTTCGAATGCTAATAAAATAAGGCTTACGGCAAGAAAGCAATGGTTTGATGTGGACAATGCACCAAGTACGCAATCTGCTAATATAAATTTCAGAACTGGTGATAAGGTAGGTTTAGGAGCAATTGTGTATAGAGATGAGAATGGACGTTTTACTCAAACAGGAGCTTTTCTAACCTTTGCATATCATTTATTGTTTTCGCGTGATCGAACAGATCTTAATATGTTGTCATTTGGTATGAGTGGAGCATTTATACAATCTAATGTGGATGGAAGAGGATTGGATGATCCTGCAGATCCAGATCCGGTTTTAAGAGGTAACTTACAAAAGGACGCTTATTTTAACGTAGATATTGGAATGTCTTATAACTATTTGGATTGGTATGCTCATTTTACTGTTAAAAATGTTTTGCCGACTGCACGTGACATTTTTGATAATACGGATATTGGAGCAACTATACGTGATTCTAATAACCAAAGAAGATACATTTTTTCAACAGGGTATGTGTTTGGGCTAGGTAATGGGCCATGGAGTCTTGAACCTTCTATATTGTACCAAGCTACAGATCAAACTAAAGAAAGTTCCGTAGATGCAAACCTAAAAGTGTATAGACGTTTTGGAGAGCGAGTTACTTTATGGGGTGGTCTATCCTACAGAAGAAGTTTTGATGGTGCAGAATTTTCTCAAACAGGTTTAGAAATTGAAAGCCAAAAATTACAGTATATAACTCCGTTTTTAGGAATTAATTACAAAAAATGGATGGTAGGATACACTTACAGCTATCAATCTAATTCGGTAGTATTAAGTAATGGAGGTTTTCATCAATTAACAGTAGGTTATGACTTTGGAAAACGAAAAGAACGTTGGAACTGTCATTGTCCTGCCGTAAATAATTAAAGAAATTTTATAATTTTTAATATAAACGATTGGCAAGCTCTTTTGAGCTTGCCATTTTTTTAATTACTTCACTGCAGTTCCTTTAAATCGAAGACGTTTATCTTTTACTGGAACTAAAGATTCTAACTCATATACATTTTTATATCCATATCCATATAGGTTTATAAACGTTGGTATATTTAAAGCCAACGGAAGACTCTTTGTTGGAAAGTTTAAAGCATCTCCGTCAATGTTATTATTACAATAAATAAGAATTCTGGTTTTCTTATCAGGAATCAATTTGACTAATTTCTTTTCAGTAAAATCTGAAAAATTAAGATGTGTAGCGCCTTTTAAGTGCTTTTTATCATAAGCTGATTTTGATCTTGTGTCTAATAATATCGTATTAGAGTCTTTAGCAAATTCTAAAAAGGTCTCTAAAGAAATCAATCTTGGTTGTCGATATGCTAAGACTTCTTCTGTAATATCAGCAAACGCATTATAATCTACTTTTGATTTAGGTAATTCTTTATGTTGTTGAGCAAACATCGTTATTGGTAGTATTATTAAAATTAAATATGTTTTCATCGGTTCTCTTATTGTTTTATAATGTATCAAGGATTTCAGTATTATTTTTCCCAGTTAAAAGATTTTTTCTGTCCTTGAGTCTTAATTGCTTTAATTAGTGCTGCTTCTAGATTAGCGTCATCTTTTTTGCTATTATTTTTAATATATGCCAGACGTTTTTTATTTAACTCTTGAATTTCATTTTGAATCTTCTTTCTTTCATTACTTTTCTCAGTGATGTATTGCTTTAATTCAGTGTTAGATTTTTCTTTTAATTCTATTGGTAATTCTTCCTTTACTACTTCCTCTAATTCAAAGTCTTTATCTTCTATGGCATCAACAAGATCCCAGCTTTTGTTTTTGTAGAAACCAGAACTTTTGCTAACTACTCTGCTTACGGCATTCGCTTCACTGTATGATCTTGCATTGCGATCTTGCTCTGCTTGTAAACTAATTTTTTTAGAACCTTCGTTTCCGTAATAGATATAGGTGTTGTTCAATTTTCTATTTAGTTGTAAAATGATGTCGTCATAAGGTGTAGCGATATGAATTGTTTCCCTATTATGATCAATAGCACTGTATTCTCCATTTGTTAAATCTGCACCATCTTTCCACTTTGTAGAAATACCTTGCTTATAATTGCCACAAAATATTGTGTTAATCGTGATGTCTTTCTCTTTCGCATCGATGGCTGCATCTTTATAATCTAATGGACCTTGAGTGAAAGGTTCATTACCAGCTATGAAAATTAGTTTTAGATGCTCATTATTTTTTTTCCAATCTAATTGATTGATAGAGGTATTGATAACCTTACCACAATATTCGTTTCCTCCATTGGTGGTCAATGCAAATAGTTCTTTTGATATTTCATCTAAGTCATCTGAAAATGGTAGAACTTGTCTGATATACCCTTCTTGAGATGGTAAACGATCATTACCATATTCATACAATGCAATTTGTAACTTTATACTATAATGACCACATTTTGCATAGGATAATTCATTAACGATCTCCCAGAGTTGCGCTTTTGCTTGATCAATAAGACCATCCATACTATTACTAGTGTCTAATAATAATGCTACCTGAATATTTTTGGTGTCAGGATCCGTTCTAGAAGTGTAAATTTCCAAAGTTTCCTCTGTTTGAATAGCTAATTGTCCATTTCTATCATTTTTCGCTTTACAGGAAAGAGGAACTATTAAAAAACAGACCATAATTATATATGCATATATTGTTTTCATAAGTATTACAATTTTAAATTTTACATAAAACTATGATGAACTTTTTTGTGTAAAAACTTGAAATGAGGAATGAACGTTCATGAATGAGTGAAAATGGCTTTTCATTTAGGTAAGTTGCATTTAGAGGAGTAGAAAACCTCTAAAATCGAGGTTACCAGTAAATTCCAATTTTATTATCCCATATAAATGGATTAAGTTTACCTTGACTTATGGATTATATAATGAATAAATATTGTCTGCTATTGGTATTGTTGCTCTTGCCGAATTTGTTTTTCGGGCAACAAGATTCAAGAGAATTAGAAAAAGGTAGGACAGATAAGCGTAGTAAGCTTATTGAAATACGTGGTACTGTAAAGGAAGATAATACCCTTAAACCAGTACGAAATGTAGAAATCCGTGTTGTTGGAGGTCAGACTTATAAAACAGATCGTTTAGGAGATTTCAGAATAAGAGCCAGAATCGGTGATGAGATTATTATCAGTCATGATGATTTTAATACTATTTATCATACAATTACGGGTAGTGATCGGATTGATGTAAAAGTCCAAGAAGATACAGAAGGATTTATTTCAAAAAAAGATAGGAAGCAAAAGAAACTATCTGCGGCATATGGAGAAAATCTGAAAGCAGCCAGAAATACAATGAAAAAGGATGCAGCTATAAGTATTGATTATGTTACTAAGGCCTTAGAAACTGTCGAAGAGGATGACACTTTTGCAGATGAAAAAAAAGCCGAGCTTTTTGAAACTTTAGGAGATATTTATGCATATCACGATCAACCTGATTTAGCAGAAAGTAATTATAAAACTAGTATAATTAATAAATATAGCACTGATGTAAAAATTAAATTAGGAAATGCTCAATTACAAAATAAAGATTATCAATCCTCATTTTTAACATTCAATCAACTTAAAAAATCAAAGTTGAATGCTGTTCAACGGATACAGGTCTATGAAGGTTTAGGAGATAGTTATAAAGGTCAAAATGATTTCGAGAATGCCAGTAAGAACTATAATATAGCATTATCATTTGCCCAAAAAAACAAATCAGAGGATATCGTTATAGAGTTAAACTCTAAATTAGCAGAGATATTCCAGATTCAAGGAAATCTTAATGACGCCGAACAATACTTAGATAATTCAGTACAACTAGCGAGTAGAAGGAGCAAAAAGTCATCGGCGCGACAGCGTGCTAAGGCAGCGGATTTTTACAATAAGAATAATAGTTTTGATAAGGAGATACAATTGCGGAAAGAAGCGTTGGAAGATATTCAGGAGATAGAAGAAAATGAAGCGATGAGTCCTAGACCCATAGTATCGGATAGCGTTGGAGTTTTGAATAGTATCGAAGATAGAGCAATAACGTCTCAGGTACAAAACTATAAAATAGCGAATGCATTTGCAGCGCAATCAGAATATGATGCAGCAATACCATATTTAGAAGAAAGTATTAAAAAAGCAGCCTCAGAGAATGACTTGGTAGTACAAAAAGATGCTACTCGGAAATTAGGAGAAGTATACCGAGAGAAAGGAGAATTAAAAAAGGCATCCGAAGCTTTCGAAGAGTACGAAGTAATAATCGACAAATTATATATTCAAAAAGAACAGGAAATCTCTCAGGCAAAGAGACTTAGTAGAGAACTTGCGTTAAGAGCTAACCGTATTACTTCTTTAGAACAAGATAGAAAGTTGAATGAAAGCAGGTATAAATTAGCATTTGCTTCTCAAGAACTTGCGGGTCAGCAAAAAATTATTATTTACTCTTTGATCGGGTTGTCTGTCCTATTGTTACTGGTTGCGTACTTGATGTTTCGGAATATAAAGCAACAACGATTTGCTAATAATTTATTAGCCTTAAAATCATTGCGTTCCCAGATGAATCCTCATTTTATTTTCAATGCTTTAAATTCGGTAAATACCTTTATTGCCACTAGTGATGAAAGAGCCGCCAATAGATATCTTACAGATTTTTCATTGCTTATGAGAGCAGTTTTAGAAAATAGTGAAGAAGATTTTATCCCTTTAGAAAAAGAAATAGAGCTTTTAGAACTATATGTACAATTAGAGCATTTTAGGTTTCAGGATAAATTCGAATATAAGATAGAAGTAGATCCTGAAATTGATGTAAAACAGTATATGATTCCACCAATGTTATTGCAACCATATGTTGAAAATGCTGTTTGGCATGGATTACGTTATAAATCTGAAAAAGGATTACTTTCTATAAAATTTTTAAAAACGACCGACGGTACCATTGAAATAGCTATCTCGGATAATGGTATTGGAAGGGAAAAGTCAAAGGCTTTAAAAACATTAAACCAGAAAAAGCAGAAGTCTCAAGGGATGAGTAATATTAAGAAAAGAATTCAGATACTTAATACAATGTATAAAGATAAAGTTGATGTTTTTATTTCTGATCTTACTAATGATGATGAGGCAACTGGAACTCAAGTGAAGTTATTACTTAAAAAAGATACATAGTAATTGCTATACGATAAAGTAAACTTACTAATAAATTAAATTAATTCAAGACTGTGAAATTAACTGCAATTGTAGTAGATGACGAGGCGAATAGCCGAGCGATTCTAAAAAATTATTTACAAAAATATTGTCCAACAGTAGAAGTACTAGGAGAGGCTGCTAGCGTTCAGGAAACTCTGAAAATTTTGGAGTCTACAAATCCAGATATGWTATTTTTGGATGTAGAAATGCCTTACGGGAATGCTTTTGATTTGTTGGAACAGGTACCTGATAGAACATTCGAAACGGTATTTGTTACTGCATACGATCATTATGCTGTAGATGCGTTAAATGCACAAGCGACCTATTATCTTTTGAAACCAATTGCTATAGATGATTTGATTAAAGCCGTAGATCATGTAAGTCATATTAAGGAGCGGGAAAAAGAATTACAAGATAAAGTGCTTACACCAAAAATTTCGGCAACAATAGATGGTAAAATTACAATACCACAACAAGATGGTTTTGAAGTATTAAAAATTTCCGAAATTTTGTATTGTCAAGCGGATGATAATTACACGAAAATTTTTCTCAATCAAGGTCAAAAATTAGTTAGTAAAACTTTAAAGTATTTTGAAGATTCATTAAAGGATCAAGGCTTTGTTAGAATTCATAAAAGCTATTTAGTAAATGTGAATATGATCGTTAGATATAAAAAGGGAAAAGGGGGTAGTGTGCAATTGACTTCTGGCAAGGAGCTTATGGTTTCTTCCTCTAAAAAAGGAACTTTATTAGATTATTTTAAATAATAAAACATCAGTCTATTAGTGTACTTAAATTTTGGTGATTATGGCAAGAAAAGGTTTTTTTGTTTTTTATATGCTGGAGAGTCAACAAACAAAGTTTTAACTTGATGATCCCAATCTTTTATAATGTCAAAATAACTACTATTTACAACTGCCATAATCTGACCACAATCATGGCAGATATGTTTTTTGTATTCTAAGAAATAATGAGCAAATTCATGAAATGCTACTACTTTGAGTATTTCCTGATCCAATAATACAATCCAATTAATTACTATATTTTCTACTTTATTGTTTTTATCTCTTGTAAGCATCCCCAAAGTAGATCCTTTCTGAGAAATGGTTAATGTATCTACGATGTCTATATTTTTAAGTTTAAAAAGTTTGTCGTGATACTCAATATCATATTGCTTACAGTACTCAAAAAACTTGTCTAAATGAGGTTTTAATCTACCATCTATTTTAACATCATTTTGAGCCGAAGAAAAGGTTATACAAAACAATCCAAAAAGCGCAATAAAGCTTTTTTTCATAATTATCAATATTAGGGGTAATTAGGATTATTAATACTATTTGATTTTAAGTGTTTTGTAATCAAATAGTTATCAAATAAAGGCAAAAAACTATTACAAAATGGCTGAGTGGTGTTAAAAAAACTACAAAACGTATTTTTTTTAACAGAATTTAATAAACTAGAAGCTTTATTCTTACAAAATCAAAAGTCTAGCAATTTTGAAACAGTAGGAATATTACTAGCTTTAAGGATATCTTGTAAGATAGATAGTTTACCATTGGTGAAGAAATGGTGAGTTCCTGTTTGTATATTCTTTGTAAGTAGATTGTTTTTTGTTAGGATAACTTTTGTTTGTCTAGCAACAGCCTCACCAGAATCTATAATTATAATATGCTTAGGGAGTATTTGTTTTAAAATAGGTACTAAGTAAGGATAATGCGTGCAACCTAAAACCAGATAATCAATATCTTTTTCGAGCATAGGTTGTATATAAGAGGTAAGTAAGGTAGTCATTTCAGGAGTATAAATTTTTCCTTCTTCAATGAGTTCTACTAATCCCGTACCAATCACTTCAATAACCTCTATATTTTGAGCGTAAAGATCTGAAGTTTTTGTAAAAAGCTCACTGGTTAATGTTCCTTTAGTTGCAAGTACACCAACCTTTTTAGTTTTTGTTTGTAATGCAGCTGGTTTTATAGCAGGTTCAATACCAATAAATGGAATCTTATATCTTTTTCTAAGCTCTTTTACAGCATTAGTAGTAGCGGTATTACATGCGACTACAATTATTTTACATTGTAGTTCTAATAGTTTTTCTGTGTTCTTAATGCTTAGGGCTATAATTTCCTCCTTGCTTCGTTTTCCGTAAGGGGCATATTTACTATCGGCTAAATAGATGGTGTCTTCATTTGGAAGGGTAGTGGCAATTTCTTTCCAAATTGAAGTTCCTCCAATACCAGAATCAAAAATACCTATAGCTTGATTATTCATTAATACGAAAATACGGTGATCAAAAATAAAAAAAGCAATGAAAACTTATTAGAGTTCATTGCTTTTTTAAATTATATAAAGGTAATTTTTTAGATACCTAAATCCTTTTTTACATCTGCCATTAGATCTTTTCCATCTGCTAAAATTACTCCTGTACCTGTAGTAGAATCTAATACATATTGGAAACCTTGCGCTCTTGCAACTTTTTGGATAGATACACGAGCACTTTCATAGATAGGCTTTAATAATTCAATTTCTTTTTTCTGAAGATCTTGTAAAGCGTTCTGTCTATAATCACCTATGCTTTTCTCAGTAGCTTGAACTTCTTGCGCTCTTTTTGCATTTTCTTCCTCAGTTTTAGAAGGTGCCTCTGCTTGGTATTTTTTCATGGTATTTTGTAATTCTAATACCATATTTCTGATTTCAGCTTCATATGTCTTGTTTAGTTTCTCAATTTCGCTCTTGGCAGCTTTAAAAGCAGGCATTGCTTCTACTAGCTCCTGAGACGCGATATGAGCAACTTTAGATTGCGCATTTACGAAACTTGATGCTCCTAAAACTAATGCACAAGCTACTAATAGGGTTCTAAACTTTTTCATTTTAATAATATTAAGTGTGTTATAAATTTAAAAATTAATTTCTCTAGTTATTTCCGTTTTCTTCAGTCTCTCCGTCTTTGTTTTCATTTTCGTTAGACTGAGTATCATTTTTCAATTGTTCTTTTAATGCTTTTATAGAGTCTTTTCTTCTCTTTTGAGCGGCTAATAATTTAGCTCTTCTTTCTTCAAATTCTTTTTTCTTAGCAGCTCTTATTGAATCTCTAGCTGCTTTTCTTTCGGCTAATAATCGATCTCTTTCCGATTGTTTTTTTGCATTAGCCTTTTCTCTATCGGTTACTTCTTTTTCTTGTTCAGCATTTCTTTTTTCAGCTCTTTCAAGCGCTTTCTTTTCTTTTCTGCTATTAACTTGTTTTCTTTTGGAAGCTCGATTGATCCTTAATAATATTTGATCACTGATGTCATGTCTATCAGCTGAATAAAGCATCACGAGATCTGCTGACTTGTCAAAGATGAAATCATATTTTTTATTTTTAGCTACTTCCTGTACTGCAACGAAAACTTGATCTTGTACCGGTTGAACTAATCTCTTTTTTTGGATAAACAAATCTCCATTAGGTCCAAATCTTTTTTGCTGATATTCAAGAATCTCTTTTTCTTTAAAGAAAATGTCTTCTTCTCTTTCTTCGATCAATTCTTTTGTAAGCAAAACACGTTCATTGTTGAGATCTTTTCTCATTTGTTCAACCTCTTTTAATTCAGCCTCTATCTCTACTTTCCATTTTTGAACTTTTTTCTCTAAATCTGCGGAAGCCTCATTATATTCTGGTACATTTTCTAGGATATAATCCATATCAATGTAACCAATTCTAATACCTTTTTGAGCTTCAGCTGTATTGGAGAAAGATGCCCAAAGAATAGCTGCTAATACTAAAAGAACTCTTGTTTTCATGATTCTGTGTTGTTTATAGAAATAATCGTGCCAAAATTAAAATTGTTGTCCAATGATAAAGTGAGTTTCCCATCCATTATTTCCTGTCGTACCCGGAATTGGGTCAAAACCATACCCAAAATCAATACCCAGCAGTCCAAAGGCTGGCATAAAGATACGTAAACCTGCTCCAGCAGAACGATTTAATTGAAAAGGATTGAATCCTCTAAAGCTATCATAAGAAGCTCCTCCTTCTAAAAACGCTAGCATATATATAGATGCCGATGGTTTTAGAGTTATTGGATAACGAAGTTCTAACGAATATTTATTATAAATTGTTGCCCCATCTTCAACAAAATCTGGATCATTTGCTCTACTTAGTGGAATTATTGACTGATTTGGGTATCCTCTAAGGGCTACAACTTCTCTTCCATCAAGTGCAGTGGCTCCTAATCCATCTCCTCCTACAAAAAATCTTTCGAATGGAATATTTCCTCTATTGTTATTATAGGCACCTAGAAAACCATATTCTCCTCTTGTACGTAAAACTAATGGTTGTTTACCGATTTTCGTAAGAGTAGTGTACCAAGTAGCATCAAATTTAAGTTTGTAATATTCTAACCAATCAAAACGTTCTTGGTCTATTTCTCCTATTTCAGTACTTATTTCTCCAATTCTATCATTAGTAGGATCCGTGTTTACTAAGTCCTCTTGTTCTGCTAATAAGTTTGCTCGTTGATCAGCTAAAGCTCCATAGTCTGTACCATCCCATAACGAGTATGGTAAAGATAACTTTGCAACCAAGTTGAATTCTGATCCAGAAGTTGGGAAAATCGGATTTACTGCAGTATTATTTCTATTAATACCAATGGTATATGCAAGGTTGTTGGATGATCCATTACCAAAGGTAAATAATCGAGTATTATAGTTCTTAAGATTATAATGCTGTATGCTTATTGCCTGAGATAATGTGAAGTAATTATCTGGCCAGTTTAATCTTTTAGCAATTCCTATAGAACCACCAGTAATTAAGAACTTACTGTCTCTATCTACGTCACGTGTTCTATTGTTAAATAAAAATTGAATGGTATGCGAGAATGATGTAGAAAGCTGGAACGGTCTTTTTCCGCCCAACCAAGGTTCTACAAACGAAAGACTATAGGTTTGAAAGAATTGACTTGCTTGTGCACGAATTCTTAAGGTTTGTCCATCTCCCATTGGAAGTGGGCTGTAAGCTTCTTTTTTGAAAATATTTCGAATGGAGAAGTTACTAAAAGCTAAACCAAGCGTTCCAACGAAACCACCGCYTCCAAAACCTCCTTGTAGTTCTATCTGACTTGCACCTTTTTCTACTACTGGATAATTGATATCAATGGTTCCTGCTTGTGGATCAGCATTCTTGAATTGAGGTTCTAATTGTTCTGGATCGAAAAATCCTAACTGACCTATTTCTCTCACTGTTCTTACTACAAGATCTTTACTATATATTTGACCAGGTTGGGTTCTTAGAATTCTATAAACCACATGATCATTTGTTTTATCATTTCCAGATACAGTAATGTGATCAAATCGTACCAACTTTCCTTCACGAATTCTTATTTCAAAATCTATGGTATCATTTTTTACATCAGTCTCTACAGCATCTATTGTAGAAAATAAATATCCGTTATTTTGATATAGATTTGTTAGGTCATTCGCATCAGGCTTGGTATTATCAGCAATTTGCTTTTCTAATAAAACACCGTTGTATACATCACCTTTTTTAATAACCAATTGTCGTGCTAATTGGTTGTCAGAGTAAACGCTATTACCTAAAAAGTTAATATCTCCAAAATAATATTTGTTTCCTTCTTCAATAGAAAGGTTAAGAGAAACACTGTTATCATCTTCAACGATTAAGGAATCAGATGTAATTCTTGCATCTCTATATCCTTTTTCTTTGTATTTACTAATGATACTTTCTTTATCTTCTTGATAATCGTTTTTGATATACTTCGAACGTTTCCAGAATCTCCAGAATTTTTTCTGTTTAGTGTTTTTCATGGCGGATCTTACCTTACCATCAGAAAACTGTTCATTCCCGTTAATTCTGATTTTATCAACTTTTACACGGTCACCTTTATCAATACGCACCAACATATTGACCTTATTTGTAGGAACTGTATCTTTTACGGGAGTAGTGTTGATAATAACTTTGGTATTCAAAAAACCATCTTTACGATACTTGTTCGTAATAAAATTTCGAGTAGTGGTAATAAGGTTTTCGGTAACTTTAGTTCCGGGATTAAGACTGTTATCTTTTATTAAATCTTCGGCTTTCCGTTTTCTTACACCTTCGATTCTTGCTTGACTTAGCTCAGGAACTTCTTGAATGTTTATTTCAAGATATGCTTTGTCTCCTTCCACTTTAGTGATATAAAAGTTGATATCACTAAATAATTCTAGATCCCATAGCTTCTTAATTATTTGGCTAATTCGATCCCCAGGCAAAGCAATACGTTGACCGTTTTTAAGCCCTGTAAAAGTTATAATTGTATTTTCATTGTAGGTAGATATCCCAGTTACTTTGATATCCGCAATAATATATTCTTTTCCAGAAGTGCCAGGTAAATTTTGCGCCGAAAGTAATACTGTATTTAATAAAAATGCAAGGAATGCAAAATACGTAATAGGTAATTTTTTTGTCATCTCTTTAACTAAGCTGCTCACTAGTTTTTCCAAATCTTCTTTCTCTTTGTTGATAATTTAAAATGGCCTCAAATAAATCTGCTTTTTTAAAATCAGGCCATAATATTTCAGTAAAATATAATTCTGCATACGCAATCTGCCATAACAAAAAATTACTAATACGTTGTTCTCCACTAGTACGTATTAATAAGTCTACATCAGGCAGGTTGTTGGTATACAAATGCTCATTAATGACTGCTTCATTTATAAGATGTGGCGAAAGTACATTATTTTTAACTTTATTACTTATTTCTTGAATAGTTTTTATAAGCTCCTCACGACTGCCATAACTAAGTGCTAATGAAAGGGTCATATGCGTGTTATCCTTAGTTTTTTCAATAACTTCCAGCAATTCCTTTCTTGCTTTTTCTGGTAGTGCTTGAAGGTTTCCGATAGCGTTTAATCGAATATTATTTTTTTGAAGAGTTTTAATTTCTTTTTTGAGAGAATTGACTAAAAGTCTCATTAAAGTCTCAACTTCTAACTTAGGTCTGTTCCAGTTTTCTGTAGAAAAAGCATATAACGTAAGGTATTTTATGCCAATTTCTGCTGATGCTTCTACAGCTTCTCTAACAGCTTTAGTACCATTTTCATGACCAACGGCTCTAAAGAATCCTTTCTTTTTTGCCCACCTTCCGTTGCCATCCATAATAATGGCAAGGTGTTCCGGAATGTTAGAATTTAGTTGTTCTTTATTAATCATTTTTTTAAAATGCACAATAACATGGAATTCGACCCCATGTATAAGATAATGTTATCCCAGTAAATACATACCAGTCATTATTGTTTAAATTTCCAAATCCAGTTCCAAATGCACTGTCTGGATCACTTCCGTCCAAATTATCAGTGAATGTATATCTTGCACCAATTTCAGCACCCAAAACCCAATGTCTTCCGATGGTTTTTTTAATACCAACAACCATTGGTATGGCTACACTCCATTTTTCACTATATGAGCTAATTTGATTACCATTATTTGGATCTACCGCTTTAGCACTATAATTAAAACCGGTTAAACCTGTATAAAGGTATGGGGTAAATTGTGGCTGTCCATCATACAAATACCATTCCCAGAAATTATATTCTAATCCTAAAGATAATTCTTTTACAGAGTTGTTAAAACTAAAACCTCTTTGAACTCTTCTATCATCTCCATTTAAATCATTTGATTTAAGGTTAGCGTATAGAAAAGAAGCTCTAAAAGCATGTCGCTTACTTCTATTCCACTTTCCAATGGCACCAATTGCCAAAGCATTTGGCGATATATAGTAGGTAGATCCTACATCTCCAATATAGTTAGAGCCACCAACCATTAATCCAACCTCATAGGTTTGGGAGTTCATAAATTGCCCAAAAAACAAAATTAATACAAAGGATGCTAAGTATCTCATAGATTTTCAAAAGTTTGCAAATATAACAATTAACTTTACTACACAAGAATTTGAGTAAAATAGTATGGTTTAAAAAACACTTTTTAGCAGTTTTTATTGTTTAATTACGCTTATCTTCACCCCAAAGCATCTTTTTTCTTAGGGTTTTTAAGAAACTATCTCCCTCCAAAACTACCATGTTAATTTTAAAAGGAGCTTTTTTAATCACCACGGTGGTTTCATTGGGTAAGGTGTGTACTCGTGAATCTAGAGATACTAAATATGAATCTTCTCTTCCGGAAACTTGCAACTTAATTTCCTTGCTATCCGGAATGACTAGTGGTCTTGCATTCAGGTTATGAGGAGCGATAGGTGTTAATACCATACTTTCCGCATCAGGCATCATAACAGGTCCTCCACAACTTAATGAATAACCTGTAGAACCCGTTGGTGAAGATACAATCAATCCATCTGCCCAGTATGAAGTGAGAAATTCTTCGTTAAGACTAGTATGCACAGTGATCATCGATGTGGAATTTCTTCGACTTACAGCAATTTCGTTCATTGCAAAATTGAGAACACCAAATTCATTAGAAGGTGGTGCTGTATCAATAGTTACAATTGTTCTAGGAGAAATGTAATACTTTTTGTCTAAAATAAGATCGATAGTGTCTTTGATTTCTTCTTTTTGAATGGTTGCTAAAAAACCTAAACGACCTGTATTAATTCCAGCTATAGGAATCCCTAGGTCTCTTACATAAGTAATGGTTCTTAAGATTGTTCCATCTCCTCCAATACTAAAAAAGAGATCATAAGAGTGATCTAGCTCTTCAAAAGTGCTAAAATGAGAGTAGCTCTTATCGATATCTTCATGAAGTTCTATGAGTTCAAGAAAGTTCTTTTCTATAACTACTTCGATATTATTTTTGTCCAGTGCTTCTAACAACTGCTGAATATATACTCCAGAATTTTCATGATAGAACTGGCCGTAAATACCTATCTTCATTATGACTTCGGTTATTTTGTATTAATTATAAATTAGGGTAAGCTAGATATTTAGATACTTTTCTAAATACTGAGATCTTTCCTTTAAGTTGTTTAAAAACGAATCTTCATGATGTTTGGATACAATATTATAACTATATCTTCTAAAAGTCTGTACGATATTGTTGATGTCGCTATCATTTACTTTTAAAGTAATTTGAGCTACATCATTTTCCATATTCGATATAAAGAGTCCAAGTAACTTAGCATTATTTGATTCTACAATTTGTGAGACTTCACTAAAAGAATAATCTAAGACTCCTTTTTCTACAATTAGAATATTACCAGGCTCACTAAGAAAAGGCGTTTCATTGAAGAGATTCATGATATCTCTTAGTTCAAAATACCCTTGATAATTATTAGAATCATCTAAAACAGGCATTATGTTCGAATGATTTTGTGCAAAAGACTCTAATATATCTAACCAATTGGCATCGTCCCTCACAAAAAAACCTTCCATTGCATATAAATAAGATTCCAGGTTTTTTTCAGTTTCAAAGCATCTAACATCGGCTTCGGCAATACACCCAATATAGGTTTTGCCATTCAAAACTGGAAAATGTGTATACGTAAGTTCGTTAAATAAAAGCTGTGCCTCCCCAACTTTTGCCGAGGTGGTAAGCGGCTCTATTTCGTTTATAATGTATAAGCTTGTCTTCATAATTCCCGGGGCTTTTTATGCAAATTAATCAAAAATATGTAACCGAGGCTCTATCAAGTTCGTATTTTTGTTATTTATTAAAAGTTATATCAAAAACTATGACAAAGTTAAGTGTAAATATCAACAAAATTGCAACTTTACGTAATTCGAGAGGTGGAAATACTCCTGATCTGTTAAAAGTAGCTTCAGATATTCAAAAATTTGGAGGAGAAGGGATTACTATCCATCCAAGACCTGATGAAAGACATATTAAATATAAAGATGCATATGATTTAAAAAGTATTGTACACACTGAATATAATATAGAAGGAAATCCAATACCTAATTTTATAGAATTAGTTCAAGCTGTTAAACCAACGCAGGTTACTTTGGTTCCAGATGCAGTGGATGCTATTACTAGTGATGCGGGTTGGGATACGATAACACATAAAAGCTTTTTGAAAGAGGTAATTTCGGAGTTTGCAAGCAATGGCATTAGAACTTCAATTTTTGTGGATCCAATCGAAAAAATGATAGAGGGTGCTAAAGATACCGGAGCGGATCGCATTGAATTATACACAGAAACTTTTGCTTCCGAATATGTAAAAGGCAATACAGCATCTATTAAACCTTATGCCGAGTGCGCACAACTTGCAATCGATCTAGGAATAGGAGTAAACGCAGGTCATGATCTTTCGCTAGATAATATTCAGTTTTTTAAGGAAAATATTCCGGGATTGCTAGAGGTGTCCATAGGACATGCACTTATTAGTGAATCCATATATCTTGGTTTGGAAAATGTGGTGAATATGTATTTACACAGACTTAAATAGTTTTGATTATGAAATTACACGCAAATGTTTTTGGAGAAGGAACCCCTATTATTGTTCTGCATGGTTTCTTAGGTATGGGGGACAATTGGAAAACGCTGGCTAAGAAGATTTCGGAGCAAGGATATCAAATGCATCTAGTAGATCAAAGGAATCATGGTAGAAGCCCACATAGCGATGATTTCAATTATGGACTATTAGCTTCAGATGTATACAATTATTGTAAGGATAATAATCTTGTAAAAATTATTCTACTTGGTCATTCAATGGGTGGTAAAACAGCTATGTTTTTTGCAATGAACTATCCAGAAATGATAGATAAATTAATAATTGTTGATATTGGGCCAAAATATTATCCTCTTCACCATCAAGATATTTTGGATGGGCTAGGTGCTTTGGATTTTGAGATTTTAAAAGGCAGATCAGAAGTGGATCAATCTTTAAGTGATTATGTAAAAGATCCAGGAGTCCGGATGTTTTTGATGAAGAACTTATTCTGGAAAGAAAAAGGAAAATTAGGTTTACGGATGAACTTGGATAGTTTGATAGCAAATTCTTCTGAAATAGGAGTAGAGCTTCCTGAAGATTTTGTGTATGAAGGAAATACACTCTTCATGAAAGGTGATAAATCAAATTATATTCTAGAAGAAGATGAGAAATCAATTTTGATGCAATTTCCAAATGCTGAAATTAGGGAAATTTCCAATTCTGGACATTGGCTGCATGCAGAAAATCCAGCTGAGTTTTTTTCAGTTTTGTTGGAATTTCTTAAAAAATGAAGAAAAAATGTTATGTATGCATAATATTTTAATGATTTAGTTGGATAATTGGTATTTTCTGCTAAATTTGAAGCTTGATTTTTACAAAATTCTAATAAAAACAAAAACAATTTTAATTTATTATGAAAAAACTACTATTATTAGTTCTATTCGCCACAGTGACTTTTGTCACCTATGCCGGTGGATATAGAGTTAGTGTGCAAGGACAGAGAGCAATGGCTATGGGGCACACGGGTGTGGCTGTGGTAAATAGTGCAGAGCTAGTATTCTTTAATCCAGCGGGTCTGGTATATCTGGAAAATAAATTGAATGTAAGTGCCGGAGCAAGTGGTATTTTTACAGATGTAATTTATCAAAATTCTGACCTTGGAATTTCTTCTGAAACCGATAGTTCTGTAGGTACTCCTCTTAACTTGTATGGTTCTTATAAAGTTAATGATTGGTTAGCTCTTGGTCTTGGAGTATATACTCCTTATGGTAGTGAAGTGACTTGGCCTACAGATTGGGCTGGTTCACATTTAGTAAATAATATAGAATTAGCAGCAATATACATCCAGCCTGTTGTTTCCATCAAATTATCAGACCAATTTAGTATTGGTGGTGGACCTATTTTTGTAACGGGTTCTGTTAACTTTAATAGAAACTTGAATAGAACATTGACTGATATTGATGGAAATCGTTCAAATATTACAGTCGATGATTCTGGAGTTACTAATTGGGGATGGAGTGTTAGTGCTATGTTTAATCCTACTGAAAACTTTAGACTAGGATTTAGTTACCGAAGCGAAATTATATTAGAAGCTGAAGGAGGAGAAGCGACTTTTGCTAATTTCCCAAATTCTCCTTTAACACCGGCTAATCAAACTACTACCTTTGATGCTGAATTACCGTTGCCAGCGGAGTTAACACTAGGACTTTCATACCAATTTCATGAAAAGTGGTTGTTTGCATTTGATTATAACAGACAATTCTGGGATGTGTATGAATCTCTAGATATTCAATTCGGAARTGGTACTACTTCTATCAATCCTCGAAATTATAAGAATTCTTCTGTATACCGTTTTGGTTTACAATATGATGCTACTTCTAAAATATCGCTTAGAGCTGGTTATTATTTTGATGAATCTCCCGTGCAACCTGGATTTTTTGCACCAGAGACACCACGTAATGATTCCCATGGATTTTCAGGTGGTTTAAGCTTTGCAATTACTCCAAAATTGGCAATCGATGCTTCTTTCTTCTATCTAAGATTCGAAGAAGTTGATGCTTCTTATGATTTTGCTGTGGATCCAGCAACAGGAGCTGTTACCTCTTTTGGAGGGACTTATAAATCAAGCGCATTTGCGCCAGGACTTGGTTTAACTTATAAATTATAATTTGAAGATGAAAAACAATATAAAATATTTAGCAGTTCTGGCATTAGGCTTAGTGGCATGTGAGCCAGAATTTGATAATCCAATTGATGAAGCAGGAGTATATACTAGTGGTGAGGCAGATTTTTCTAACTATGTTGCTTTAGGGAATTCTCTAACAGCTGGTTTTGCAGATAATGCCTTGTATATTACAGGACAAGAAAATTCTTATCCTAATATTTTATCCCAACAGTTTGAATTAGCTGGAGGTGGAGATTTTACACAACCTCTTATGGCGGATAATGCTGGTGGAGCTTTATTGGGTGGTACGCAGATTTTAGGTAATCGTTTGGTTTTGGCTGTTGATGCTGATGGTAATCCTGGACCAGCTACCTATACTGGGGCTATGCCAACGACTGAGATTTCTAATAATCTAGGAGGTTCTTTTAATAATATGGGAGTTCCTGGAGCGAAAAGTTATCATTTAGCAGCACCTGGATATGGAAATGTTGCTGGCGTAGCAGCAGGTTTAGCAAATCCTTACTTTGCAAGATTTGCTTCTGCAGCTGAAGCAACAGTAATTGGAGATGCAGTGGCTCAAAACCCAACGTTCTTCAGTTTGTGGATAGGAAATAATGATATTCTTAGTTATGCAACTTCAGGTGGAGTTGGTGAAGATCATAATATTACAGGTAATATCGATCCTTCAACTTATGGAAGTACTGATATTACAAATAGTA
This sequence comes from Aquimarina litoralis, assembly GCF_019295435.1. Taxonomy (GTDB): domain Bacteria; phylum Bacteroidota; class Bacteroidia; order Flavobacteriales; family Flavobacteriaceae; genus Aquimarina; species Aquimarina litoralis_A. Next base: position 12,592 of record NZ_WEKL01000005.1, on the reverse strand, counting down.
ACACTTTTGCATCAGTTTACAGTAATCTAGTGGCAGCACTTACAGCAAATGGAGCTAAAGGTGTATTATTAAACTTGCCAAGTGTTACATCGCTACCTTTCTTTACAACGGTACCAACAAATGCAGTGCCTTTAGATGCTCCTACGGCTAATGTTTTAAATACTCAGTTCGCTGCTTATAATAATTTAGTACTTCCTGGATTAGTTCAGGCAAGTGTTATTACTGCTGCAGAAGCAGCACAAAGACAAATTAATTTTGTGGCAGGTCAAAATTTTGTAACTATTGTAGACGAAGATTTAACAGATGTTACTGCAATAATCCAAGGGCCTCCATTTAACTTAGACCCTCAAACAGCTGGGCTTTTAGGGCAGTTGAGACAAGCTACTTCTTCAGATCTGATTCCATTAACTTCTTTAGGGAATATAGGTGTTGATCTAACAGGAGACGGAACGTTAATTACTGGTGTTTCTGTACCTTTAGGTGATGCAGATGTGTTAACAGTAGCTGAGCAAACGGCAGTAGCAAATGCGCAAGCAGCTTTTAATACAACTATCGGTCAGTTAGCATTTGCCAATGATTTAGCATTTGTAGATGTTAAATCACTTTTACAACAAGCAGCGAATGGAGGAATTCCATTTGATGCAGGATTAGTAACTTCAGATTTTGTAACAGGTGGAGGATTTTCACTGGATGGGGTGCATCCTTCTCCAAGAGCACATGCTATTGTAACTAATGCAGTTCTAGAAGCTATAGAAAGTAAGTATGGTGCAACATTGCCTTCTGTAAATCCTGGTGATTATGGAACGGTAACATTTAGTAACGAAGTAAACTAAGATTTTTTAGATACTATTTAAAAAACCTGCTATTATTTGAATAGCAGGTTTTTTTATTGCTTTGTTTTTAGTAATTTCAAGACTACCTAAACCAATTTATAATGAAATTCTTAATTAAAATGATTCTCAGTGCCATTGCAGTGTTAGTATTGGCTGAGATTCTACCAGGAGTTAGTGTGGATAGTTATATAAGCGCACTTATTGTAGCAGTGCTTTTGGCTATTTTGAATGCTGTAGTTAAACCTTTATTAGTGATATTAACGTTGCCAGTTACTATTATTACTTTAGGATTGTTTTTGTTGGTTATCAATGCCGCAATTATTTTGATTGCAGATCATTTTGTATCCGGTTTTGGAGTAAACGGATGGTTATGGGCATTAATTTTTAGTATTTTATTATCGGTGTTTCAATCTATATTATACTCTATTTTGAAGAAAGATAAAAGCTAACTGTTTTTCAGTGAGTTAAAACTTTGTTGAGTTGTAAAAAAGTATTACTTTTGCAACCCGATTTTTAGTACAAAAAAGTAGAGATAATGAATATTTCAAAAGAGCAATTAGACGATTTAAATGCTGTAGTAACAGTAGATATTGCAAAAGAAGATTACAGTGATAAGGTAGATACTATTCTTAAGGATTATCGCAAAAACGCTAATATTCCTGGTTTTAGAAAAGGTCATGTGCCAATGGGATTGGTTAAAAAGCAATATGGAAAAGCAGTTTTAGTGGATGAAGTAAATAAACTGTTACAAGAGGCTCTTAATAAGTATTTAACTGAAGAGAAATTAGATGTTCTTGGAAATCCATTACCAAAGGAACAGGAAAATTTTGATTGGGATGCTGATAACTATTCTTTTGAATTCGAACTTGGTTTAGCACCAAAGTTTGAGATTAAATTGAATGGTAAAAAAGCTATTACACATTATAAGATTGTAGCTAGTGATGAGATGATTGATAATCAGATCAAAACTATACAGAAGCAATATGGTAAATTAGTAGCTAAAGAAAGTGCTGAAAAGGATGATTTGATCAGTGGTTCTTTTGTTAACGAAGAAAAAGAGATAGATAATCAAACTACTATTTCTTTAGATAAAATAAAAGGTAAAAGAAATTTAGATAAATTTATTGGAGCTAAGGTTGGAGATGTACTTACATTGAAAACAAAAGGATTGTTCTCTGAAGAACGTGATCTGATAAGTGCTTTAAAAATTAGCGAAGAAGATGCTGATGGTTTAGAGATCGAAGTAACTTTTACGATCTCTGAAATCAATACGCAGGAATTAGCTGATTTAGATCAGGAATTGTTTGATAAGTTGTACGGAAAAGATGCAGTAAAGACTGTTACTGAGCTTAAAGAAAAAATCAAACAGGATGCAGATCGTCAATTTGTACAACAATCTGATCAGCAGTTGCTTAATGATGTTACTGAAAGTGTTTTAGAAAATACTAAGTTTGATTTACCAGCTGAGTTTTTGCAGAAATGGATTCAAGCTACTGGAGAGAAGCCATTAACTGAGGATGAAGCTAAAGATGAATACGAAAAAAGTGAAAAAGGATTGCGTTTTCAGTTGATCGAAGGTAAAATTATTAGTGATAATAATTTACAAGTGACTTTTGAAGAGTTGAAAGATTTTTCAAAGGATCTAATCAAAGGTCAAATGGCACAGTTTGGACAAATGTCCCCTGAAGATAAGGAGTTAGAAGAGATTGCTGCTAGAATTTTATCTAATCAAGATGAGGTAAAAAGAATTTCTGAACAACTAATGAGTCAGAAATTACTTGGTTATTACAAAGAGAATGTTAAATTAAAGGAAAAAGAAGTGAGTTTTGATGATTTTGTAAAAGAAGTTTACAAATAATCAACACAAACTTATAAGGAATTTATACTTATATTTAGGGCGTTAAACCAAGGTTTGGTTAACGCCTTTTTTTATAAAAATAAAATTTCAGAAGAAGAACATATGAACTACGGAAAAGAATTCGAAAAATACGCTACACAGCATCATGGTATCAATAGTAACTACTATGATAAAATTATTAGTAGTATGTATCCAGTAGGAATGACACCAAATATTATCGAAGAGCGACAGATGAACGTTGCTATTTTTGATGTATTCTCTCGTCTTATGATGGATCGTATTATCTTTTTAGGTACTGGTATTAATGATCAGGTAGCCAATATTATACAAGCACAATTATTATTTTTAGAAAGTGTGGATTCTTCAAAAGATATACAGATCTATATAAACTCTCCAGGTGGTAGTGTTTATGCTGGCCTTGGAATTTACGATACCATGCAGTTTATAAAGCCAGATGTTGCTACTATATGTACAGGTATGGCTGCATCAATGGGTGCGGTATTATTATGTGCTGGAGAAAAAGGGAAGCGTTCAGGATTACCACATAGTAGAGTTATGATTCATCAACCTCTTGGTGGAGCGCAAGGACAAGCAAGCGATATTGAAATTACTGCGAGAGAAATCTTAACCTTAAAAGAAGAATTGTATCAAATTATCGCAAAGCATTCTGGGCAAACCTATGATAAAGTGTATGAAGATAGTGATAGAGATTATTGGATGAAGGCAGATAAAGCTTTAGAATATGGGATGATTGATGAAATATTAACAAGAGAATAATTTTAGTAAAGTAATAATAGCAAATAGTAAATTTGCGCCCCCTAGAATGTCTGTTTTTGTAAAAAAAAATAGACTAATTTTTGAAATAGATAATTATGCCGAAAGAAGAATTAGAATGCTCGTTTTGTGGAAGAAAAAAATCGGAAACTAATCTGCTTATAGCAGGTTTAGATGCTCATATTTGTGATCGTTGTATTGTTCAGGCGCACGGAATTGTTGTTGAAGAAGCGAGAGATGAAGAAACGGGAGAGTTAAGCTCTGAATTGATGCTTCGTAAGCCTATGGCAATCAAGAAATTCTTGGACGAATATGTAATCGGTCAGGAGTTTACGAAGAAAGTAATGTCTGTAGCCGTTTATAACCATTATAAGCGACTTTTACAACCGAGTACAGATGATGATATCGAAATTCAAAAGAGTAATATCATTATGGTTGGTCAGACTGGTACTGGTAAGACATTGATTGCAAAAACTATTGCTAAAATGCTTAATGTGCCCTTAGCTATTGTTGATGCTACAGTACTTACTGAAGCTGGATATGTTGGTGAAGATGTGGAGAGTATTTTGACACGTCTTTTGCAAGCTGCGGACTATAATTTGGAAAAGGCGCAAAGAGGTATTGTATTTATTGATGAGATTGATAAAATAGCTCGAAAAAGCGATAACCCAAGTATTACCAGAGATGTTTCTGGAGAAGGAGTGCAACAGGCTTTATTAAAATTATTAGAAGGAACTATAGTTAATGTACCTCCTAAAGGAGGACGAAAGCATCCTGACCAAAAATTTATTGAAGTTAATACTGAGAATATTCTTTTTATTGCTGGAGGAGCTTTTGATGGAATTGAAAGTTCTATTCAGAAAAGACTTAATATGCAAGCAATGGGCTTTAGTGCTTCTAAAACAGAAGATACTATTGAAAAAGATAACTTATTGCAATATATCATACCAAAAGACTTGAAGGATTTTGGGTTGATTCCTGAGATAATTGGTCGTCTTCCAGTTCTTTCGCATATGAATCCGCTAGATAATCATACATTAAGAGCAATTTTAACAGAGCCAAAAAATGCAATTATAAAGCAGTATAAGAAGTTGTTCGAGATGGATAATATCGAATTTACGATTACACCTGGAGCTTTGGATTATATTGTAGAAAGAGCAGTAGAGTATAAGCTAGGAGCGAGAGGACTACGTTCTTTATGTGAAGCTATACTTACAGATGCTATGTATGAATTGCCAGAGAGTGAAGAAACTGAATTAAGAGTTACTAAAGATTATGCTGAGAAAAAGCTTAATAAAGCAACAATAAATAAGTTAAAAGCAGTTTCGTAATCGAAGAACCTATATATAAGTAAAAAGCTCATTAGTATTTTCTAATGAGCTTTTTATTTTAGAGTTAATGGTTAAAAAAGCATATTGCGAATGCCTTCTTTAGTTGTACAGAAGTTTTATTCGTCTTTTTCTGAATATAATACTTCATCCCTTTTCTTCGAGATTATTTCTTCTGTGTTTTTGATAACAAGGTCAGTGCTATTCTTGAGATCAATATTAAAACCATTATTAGAAATCAATACTTCATAAAAAGCTGTTTTAGAAGTTTCGCTATAACAAACTTTTGCTTCATTGATTAATCGGTTGCTAGTATTACTTTGTAAATTTTTAGTGTTTTTTGATACAACTTCAGCTGAAGAATTGTTTTGTTTTTCATGAATGGAATTTGAAGTTGTTTCCTGAGCATAAATTGCTCCAAAGAAACAAATAAAAACAACGCTTAGTATAAACTTTTTCATATTTTGGGACATTTAGAAGTTGTAACTATCTGGTAACAAATTTAATATGAAAAAGACCCTCAAGAAAGTTATTTTTAAACTTTTAGATAAATCGTTTTTTTTAATCGATGAAATACTCATTTTTTGAGTAAAAAAAGAAATTCTTACGTAATAGATTTACGGTTTTACCGTAAAATTTAAATTTTAAACTGGGGGGATTTATTGTTTTTTCGACAAGATTTTTCTTATAAAAAAAGTTATAACGTATATGATTTTATCTTATTTAACTCCAGTAATTCATCCATATATTTTCTAGAATTGGAAAGTCTAGGTATTTTATGTTGACCTCCTAATTTTCCATTCTTTTTAAGCCAATCATAAAAGAGATGAGGTCTTGCTTTATTAATTCGCAATATATTTAATGTAGTATTGTTATATCGTTTGGCTTCATAGTCGCTATTGATATTTTGCAAATTTTGATCTAACAAATTAGTGAATAGTTCAAGGTCTTCAGGATGCTTGTTAAATTCTATAATCCATTCATGGGCTCCTTTTTCCTTGTCTTTCATAAAAATTGGCGCTACGGTATAATCAACGATTTCACAATTGGTTTCTTTAGTTGTCTTACGTAATGCCTCTTCTGCGTTTTCTATAATCAACTCTTCACCAAAAACATTGATATGGTGTTTGGTCCTTCCTGAAACTTTGATTCGGTACGGATTTGTAGAAGTAAATCTTACAGTATCACCTATTTTGTATCTCCATAAACCTGCGTTTGTAGTAATAATAACAGCATAATTTATACCAATTTCAACTTCACTTAACGGAATTACTTTTTGATCATTGGTACCATAGGTGTCCATTGGGATGAATTCATAGAAAATTCCATAATCAAGCATTAATAATAACTCAGAAGAGTCATTTTGATCTTGAATGGCGAAAAAGCCTTCAGAAGCATTATAAATCTCATAATATCTAAAAGAATCACGAGGAAATATTTTTTTATACTGATCCCGATAAGGTTCAAAACTTACACCTCCATGAAAGTATACTTCTATATTATTCCAGATCTGAAATAAATTTTCATTACCTGTTGTTTCCAATACTTGATTTAATAGAACAAGCATCCAAGAGGGCACACCTGCTAAACTAGTAACGTTTTCTTGTATTGTCTCATTAACTATGGCGATCATTTTGGTTTCCCAGTCACTCATTAAAGAAACCTCATTGCTAGGCGTAGAGCTATATTCGGCCCAAAAAGGCATATTGTCTATAATAATAGCAGATAAATCGCCAAATGAAGTGCCATTTTCTTTATATAACTCTTTGCTTCCTCCTAAACGAAGGCTCTTCCCTGTAAATAACTTTGAATTCTCATTATTATTTAGATACATACACAACAGGTCTTTTCCAGCTGCATAATGACAATCTTCCAATGATTCTTGGCTTACAGGAATAAATTTGCTTTTAGCATTAGTGGTTCCGCTAGATTTTGCAAACCATTTGATAGGAGTAGGCCAGAAAATATTGTGTTCTCCAAGTCTACTTCGTTCAATCATTTCTTCATAATCTTCATAGGATCTAATCGGTATACGTTCTTTGAACGTTTCATAATTATGAATAGAGGAGAAGTCGTAACGTTTTCCAAATTCGGTATTTCTTGCCGTTTCAAGTAAAACGTGCAACAATTCCAATTGTACTTCATTTGGATATTTCAAAAAAAGCTCCATCTGGTGAAAACGCTTTTTCAGAAACCAGCTAGCTATAGAATTGACTAAAGGGATTGGCATTTTTTGATGTATCTTTGAGCTTTAATTAATATAAAATGATTGTGTAATTACTTTTCGTTGGAAACTAAAATAATAAAAATAATTACATTTTTTTTATAGATTTAACTTTATAACTAAACTTTTCATGCAATATCAAGGTGTTCTTACGAAGATGCAAACGGAGATTGGAGACCCAATTCAGTACTATTTGGTGTTTGATTCTGATTTTATACACGTGAATCAACTACTAAATAAAACCCTTACCATAAAATTTGTAGGATATCAGTGTTTAGCATGTGGAGAAAACATTAAAATTTATCGACAAGGGTATTGTTACGAACATTTTTATAGTCAACCTCAAGTCGGTGATTGGGTAATGCGACCTGAGTTAAGTAAAGCGCATTTAGGAATAGAGGATAGGGATTTGGATTTTGAAAAGAAAGTACAATTACAACCTCATATTGTTTATTTAGCGAATTCCAGTAATGTAAAAGTAGGAGTCACTCGTAAATCACAAGTTCCAACCAGATGGATAGATCAAGGAGCTCATGAAGCTATTGAAATAGTAGAAGTACCAAACAGATATCTTGCAGGTATAACAGAAGTAGCATTAAAAGAGCATATAGCAGATAAAACCAATTGGAGGAAAATGCTTAAAAATGAGATTGAAGATGAAAATTTAGTTGAGTATAGAGAAAGATTAAAGCACTATATTCCTGATGAGGCGAAGGAATATTTTATTGAGAATAATACTGAAACTGAACTAACTTTTCCTGTATTAGAATACCCAAATAAACTGAAAAGTTTAAATCTAGAAAAAACACCAGAATATACTGGTGTTTTAAAAGGTATTAAAGGTCAATATCTAATATTCGAAGATAATACTGTTTTTAATGTTAGAAATAATGAAGGCTATGTCGTTCAATTAACAATGTCTAACTAAAAAGTCTTATTTCAATAATTCTTGCCCATATTTTTCGCATTGAGTAATGGTTTCTTTAATATGATCTAAAGTAGTTCTTGGATTAATCAAACACATTCTTAAAACAACTTGCCCTAAGAGGACAGTAGTGACTAATAGGGCTTCTCTAGATTGCATCATTTTTTCAGAAATTTGCTGATTAATTACATCAATTTCTTTTTCAGAAAGATTCTTTTCTATAGGATTATATCTAAAGTTGATTACAGCAAGTGTTGCAGGTGAAACTACCTCCCATTTAGAGCTTTTACGCAAAATGGCTTCTGTTTTTTCTGCTAATTCAATATTATATTGAATCGCTTTTTTAAATGAGTCTAAACCAAATGTTTTTAGCGACATGTAAAATTTTAATGCTCTGAAACGACGCGTTAGTTGAATTCCATGATCATAAAAGTTGATTTCCGATTGGTTTCCTTCTACATCTCTTAAATATTCGGGTTTTTCTCTAAACGTACCGCTTAGCCAATTATGATTTTTAACCAACAGGCAGCCCATCTCATAAGGCTGGAAAAACCATTTGTGGGGATCAACGGTTAAAGAATCTGCTTTTTCAATACCTTTTAGAAGTTTTTTTCCATTATTTGCTAATATCGCTGCGCCACCGTAAGCTCCATCAATATGAAACCATAGTTTTTCGTCTTTACAAATTTTGGCAATTTCATTTAATGGATCTACCGTACCAGTATTAGTAGTTCCGGCAGACGCAATAATACAGAAAGGTTCTAAGCCTTGAAGACGATCTTTGGCGATAGCGTTTTTTAATTTGTTTAATGAAATTTTAAACTCTAAATCTGTAGGTATGATTCTTATTTGACTCTTCTTAAAACCGATTACTTTAATTGCTTTTATATTTGAAGAATGAGCTTGATCCGATAAATAAATTACGGCTTTAGAGAAATCATCTCCACATTTTATTCTTCTTGCAGTTACTAATGCTGTTAAATTAGCCATGGATCCACCACTGGTGAAGATTCCTCCACCTCTTTTTTTTCCAAAACCAAAGATTTCAAGTAACCAATTCATGGTAAGGATTTCTAATTCTGCTGCGCCAGGAGATGCAGCCCAACCACCAGAAAAAATATTAAATCCGGTAGCTATGGTATCTGCCATTGTACTTATGTAATTACTTGGTCCTGGCACAAAAGAAAATGATTTTGGATGGGTAACAATAGTACTCTGAGGTATTACTTGTTCCATTACAAAATTAAGTACATCTTGAGGTTTTGAAGATGTATGCGGAATGTTTTCAGTAAGTAAATGATCCATCTCCTCTCTGGAGGCAATTGCAACGGGTTTTTTAGAATTTTGATTCTCAAAATGTTCTACAATATGATCTATAATAGTATAACCATATTGTTTCATATCTTCTTTAGATAATTGCAACTTAGCATTGAGATCCTTTTCTTTCATATTTATTTTTTATAGAAATCAATTGCAAAGGTATTAGGTTTTTAATTGTTCGTACTAGTAAATTTGGTTATAAAAAAAGTATTTAAACTAATCTTTTATTAAGAAACGACTAATTTTAATCCTTGAACCAATGAAATAACAATTAATGCAATTCCTATAATGCGAAATAACTTGGATTTGGAATCTCCAGATTTATTTGCCATTCGATTTCCCCATCTACTGTATAAATATAATGTGCTGATTTTACCTAGATATATTCCAAAAAAGAATAAAAATAGCGCAGCTAATGAGGTTTGTAAAGAAAGTTCAAAGAAATGTTTGTTAACAAGTGAAATTGCAATAATCCAGTAAAGAATTACAGGTGGATTTAAAAATGCTAGTGAAAAACCGGTAAGAAACTTCGATTTTCCTAACTTAATTTTAGTTTGTTTTTTAGAAGGACGACTATCTTTTTTATATATCAGAAAATAAAGCCCAATAGTTAGAAATGCAATAATCGTAATCATCTGGATCCATTGGTTTTTTTCAAAAAAACCAGTCAATTCCATGCTACAGTGAAGTGCAAAAAGAGCTAGCAATACTTCTGCAATACCTGCTGCTAATGCAATACGAAATGCTTTTTGGGTGTTTTCTTTGATGGTGGTATTAATAACTGCAATATTAACCGCTCCAAGTGGAAGTGCACCAATTGTAGAAATCAAAATTCCGAGAATAAGATAGAAAGTAATCATGTCTCGTTAGTAGTAAATTCTATTTCACCCTTACATATAAGTCCTTGTAATTTTCCAGACTTTCTTCCCATAAGGAGACTTATCATAAGAGACCTTTTGGAAAATATAATAGTTTTAAAGACTTCTAGTAACTCCTATTCGCATTTTTTTGATTATATCTTCAAAATATAATATAGTTAAGATAATTTTTTCTGTATCTGCATAAGGAACAAGTTCTTCTACAGAGGTTTGGAATGCAGTAATGGCTTCTTGAGAAGCTTCTGTGCTTTTTTTGAGAGATTTTATATGATTAGAATCTTCTTTGATTCCTAAATCTGAAAGCCGTACATCAGGTTCGTTTGTTAAAGATAGAAAAGGGAGAACTGTTACGATCTCCTTTATTCTATCTTGGTAAAGCTTAATGAGTTGTCCTTTCTTTAGATTTTCTAGATCACTAATAGTATGAAATCTAGTGATTTGATCTTTCTTGTTAAAAAAAATGGCTTCATCTTTTTTCTGGCCATAAGAATATTGAATGAATAGAAAAAAGATAAAGCCTATTAGAAATTGTGATTTTAGCATAATTTAAATGATCGTATTTGTTCAGTTATCAGGTTTGGGGCTGATTAAGGGCTCAAAAAAAGGGTATTTTATTAAAGTGGTAAATATTTTATTGCATTACCATATAATTATTCATTGCTTTCTTAAGTTGAAATCTTGGAATTGTTTTACTTGTTGGATCTTCAAACAGTTTATCAACACTTACAAAATCTTTTGTAAATCTGTTATATTTAAGGATATTTAAAACTCCGGTGTTTGGTCTATAACTAACTTCTACACCTTCTCCGTGAATATTAAAGAAGCTGTTATCCATTTTGAAAGCTCTTTCAAGAACTGCTAAAGAGGTATAAGATTCATCAAATTTTACCACATTAGAAAATCCAGATATTTTAGAATTATGTAAATATATCATTGCAGAATTCGTAGCGGAAATTGCTGAAGAAGTATGGATATAGTTAGTATTATCAGATAAATTTACAAATGTTGAGTTGGTAATGGTAACATCTGTAATAGCACTTGGCTTTAAGAAACCTTGCTCTTTATTATATCCATCTATTTCTAGAGCGTAAGATCCTTTAGGACTATTGATATAAGGATGACGTATTGCCATAAAATGATCTAAATCACCTTTAAAACCTTCTGAAATTTGAAAATCATCATCTTCGGCTTTATACGAAAGTATGTTTGTGATATTACTTTTTCCACCAGCGAAACTATAAGAATCTTGAGCAGAATAACTCACCATAATATGATCTATTATCGTAGCCGCTCCAATGCCAAATAAAGATAAACCATTGATACTTTCAGTACCGTGATTCTTATTACCAGGAAATTCAATACGAACGTATCTCATTACTGCGGTTTGTTCATCTTCTTTGTTGCCACCATAAACAGTGTATTGTGGATTAAATTTTCCTTTAATTAATGAATTTCCAGATACTGAATTGACTTTACCAGAACCGGCAATGATAATTCCACCCCAGTCACCACTAGCTCTTGACTTAGAAGCCTTATTGGAAGTAAATACAATTGGATATGCTTCAGATCCCACAGCTATTAATTTGGCACCTTTCGYAATGATAAGATTAGCTGGGTTTTCATGATCTCCTCTAATTATTGTTCCTTCTTGAATCGTTAGGATGGCGTTTGCAGTAACATATACATCTCCAGATAAAAGATATACAGAATCATTACTTAAATAAGTGTCTTCCGTGATTATGTTTGGAATAATTTCATCTGCTTCTGGGTATTCTGTTGAATTCGGTGTGAAGTTAGCCCAACTTTTTATCCATTTACTATCGTTGGTATTAAAATCTTGAGCGTTTGAATTGAAAGATAAAAAACAAAATAACGTAGACGTAATTAGGGCGCATCTTAGTTTCATAAAAGCTTATTTTGGGGTTATCGATTTAGAAGAAATTTCTTTCTTCTTTTTTAGCGATACTAAAGTAATACACTTTTGCTAAAGTCGGTTACGTGTTTACCGTAATATTTGTACGTTCGTCGTCAAAATGTATTTATTTATGAAAATATTAAGAGTAAATTTCCTACTTTTATTAAAAAAATGACACTGATTATCAGTTATTTATGTTTTGTTTACTTTTTTTTGCAAAAATATAAACAAAACTGTTTTTATTTAGATTTTTTTTATTTACGATATATCGATAATTATTTAAAAAACTGATAATCAGGTTTTTGTGATATTTTTAAATTTTAGGGAGTTTTACAATTTTCCCGTATTTATAAGAGTGTTTTATTTTAAATATGAGATAAAAAAGTTTTGTAAAATAAAATTTATCGTATTTTTTTGTTTTTAATCGATAGTTTTATTGCTTTATATATTTCCGTCCTTACCTAGTCTCATTTTTTTGATCATTTCTTCAAAATATAATATAGACCAGATAATTTTATCAGTATCTGAGTAAGGAAC
>NZ_WEKL01000033.1 GCF_019295435.1 Aquimarina litoralis | reverse complement strand
CTCAATGAACTAACAAAACTTATCCCGTTTTGCGGGTGCAAACATACAACCCTTTTTCTTTTCAACAACAAAAAAAAACAACTTTTTTTTAACCTTTTTGTAAAACCCTCTAAACATTAACTTTACACATCAAAAAAAATTACAAAAGAATTCAAATAACCAAAACAGCATAAACAAAATCTAAAAAACCATTAGAAAATTTGTCAAATTATCCTCCGAATCTAAGTGGAGTTTTTTACGAAGTTTATGTCTATTTACATCAACACTCTGAGGACTAATACCTAAAAGAGGTGCTATTTCCTTTGAAGATAAGTTCATTTTAAGATAAGCACACAATCTTAGATCTTTTGAAGTTAAGCTTGGATACTCTTTAGAAAGCCTTTCATAAAATTCCTGATGCGACTTGTCAAAGTTAATTTTAAATATCCTACTTTCTTTATCTGTTATATAATACTCTACAAGTCTCCGGAGGTCCATATAGTTACCTTCATGTGATCTTGAATTTGATGGTGACTCCTGAATCTTTATAATCTTATCTCTAATCTTCTTTAAAATTTTATTTTTATTGAGATTCACATAAGCTACTTGAGTGAGCTCTCTACTTTTCGCCTTTATTTCATCTTCTAACTTAGAATTCTTGAGCTCAACAATTTTTCGTTCTTGCTCAATTTTCTGTGCTTTGTACTCCTCTTGTTGTTTCAGAAGTTTTTCTTCTTTCAACTTTAGTAGTTTATTTTTCTGCTTTTTCATTTTATACCTACTGATAGTGATCCCTATAAGAACCATACTTAGAAAAAGTAAAACATATAGTACATACGCTAATGATGTTCTATAAATCGGTGGATTAATTTTAAAGGAGAAAGAAGACTCTTTCGTAAGGTCGTCATATTTTGCTCTCACACTAAACTCATAATCTCCTTCAATTAAATTATACAATGTTCTTTCCTTTGACACTGTCCATTCACTCCAATCCTCATTATTAATTTTAGACTGATATAACACCTTTTTACCATATAGCGGTAATGCATATTTTACTTTAAGATCATTATCTTTAAAAGGAATTTCTGAATTTTTAGCATAAGAAACACCATTATTTACAGATTCAAAGTCTCTAATAATAACTTCATTTCTAGAATTTTTTACAGAAACTTCATTATTTCTAACATATGCCGAAAAACCGCTATATATTGGAATGATCTCCTTGTCTTTATCTAATTCAAAAATATTCAGGACATCTGGAACAAGTTGATTTTGGAGTTCTTCCAGATTTACCAACTCTTTTCCATTATCAAGAACTACGCTTTCATTATCAACATACCAAGTCTCTTCATCTCTCTCTATGATCTTAGGAGCATATCCTTTATCTAACCCTAATTCTTCTTTTGAAAAGGAATTATTTTTTGAATTATAGGTATATGAATAAAAACCAGATGTGATAACAATACCTTTACTTGTTTTTGATAATGACAATACAGCACCTTCAAAATCATTAAGTGGAAAAAAAGCTTGTTGGATCAAACTCTTATTTCCCAAATCTAGTTTGAATTTAAACACTCCCTCTGATCGTAACGCCAGCCATATATAACCCTGTTTATCAACTTCTAAATACCTGACCGATTTAGCAAACCCCTTTAACTTATATTCTTTCCAAGTATCAACTTCTTTTTGGTATAATGCAACTCCATTATAATTTGGTGACAATACAAACTCTTTTTCTTCGAATTCAAATTTCCTAAAATCCCAAGCTCCTTTCGTTACTCCTATTTTCAAAAGATCTCTATCTTTAACAAGATAAGCTCCGTTATCATGGCCTACCCATATCTCATCATCGATAGTCGATAAATTCCATACCTGTCCATTTAACAAAAGTTCAAAATCTTCTTCCTCCTCTGAAACCTCTTCTTCTAACAAGTATAATCCTTGATTAGTTCCTATATAATAGAAATCTTCATCTTTAACTGCGGCATATGTAGTTCCCAACAATCCATAGTAATCGTAGTAATACTTTAAAGAGGAATTAAGTTTAATATGATCAATACCATAATCTAATGCCAACCACAGATTATGCTCGTCATCTTGAAAAATGGAAAGTATCGTATTATTCTGAAGCCCTTTTAATTTATTAATATTCTCTACCTGTCCTGAATCCAGATCAACAATATATAATCCGTTAGTTACTGTACCCAATGCTATTCTACCGTCATCCAATTTTAGAAAGGAAAAAATCTGAGCTTTATTTATTTCAGTGGATCTAGAAAATTCGAGCAAAGTAGTTTCTCCATCTTTTAGAAGATATAAACCTTTTGTATCCGTAATAAGCACTAAACTATCTTTCCAATTAAAAACACCTATAATATTTCCATTCAATTCGTCATTATCATACACTTTAGAAAGACTGGTTTCCGAAAGCTTAAAAACACCTTCTTCATAGTCATTTACATACAGTTCTTTATCAACCATATAACTCCATCTAAAACAGCAGGGCGCAGGTATTTTAGTAATCACATTACCTTGATTAATATAGAAATTACTGAAGGTTTGGAAAATTATTTCATTATTCACTTCATGTATTCTCCAGTACTCTTCAGCTCCATCTGAGAGGGATTTATTAGTATTATTTAATAGGGAAATTTCAAACTTATCGTATCCATTATTTTCATTTTTCAACAATCCAAAACGACCATCTGCTCCGAAATAAATCGAATCCTTATTTTTAACAAATAGACTTCTATTTGCCATTGCATTATTTGTTTCAACAGAATTCCATTCACTTCCATCGTATATCAAAACCTGATTTTCATTAGCTATATAAATAATTCCATTTTCATCTTGTTCTATATCCCAAGATTGCGCTCCAAAACCTAGATTTTTGGTATCATAATGGGTGATTTGATACAAAATTTTGTTTTCAATTGATTGGGAGAACGAAAAAAAATGTAGTAAAAAAAATAAAATGCAAGTACGATTCATTAAACGCTGTATTTACGCTAAAAGGTAGTATCTCAAATATACTAAAAATCCTTGAAAAACCCTTTAAAAAACTATGATAATCGAGTATAAACTGATCTATTATTTTAATATATCAAAATCTAGAAAAAAAACCTGCAAATTATGGTAATTCACTTGCTAAAACCTTATTTTTAAATATACTGAAAACACAAGTTTTTTAAACGAATGAAAAGATCAAAAACTACCATTTTATGGTACCTAAGCTCATTGTTATTATTTCTAAATTGTGGACAACAAAAACAACAAAAATTATTTATACTCAAAGATCCGAATTATACCTCTGTAGACTTCTCAAATAAATTAACGAATACTTCAGAATGGAATGCTCTTAATTACTTGTATTTTTACATAGGAGCTGGAGTAACTAGTGCCGACTTTAACAATGATGGATTACAAGATTTATATTTTGTTGCCAATATGGAGAGTGATAAATTATATCTAAACAAAGGAAACTTCAAGTTCGATGACATTACAGAAATATCCAGAATAAGAAACAATGATGGCTGGTCATCTGGAGTCACTAATGTTGACATCAATAATGATGGATGGTTGGATATTTATGTTTCAAAGCTTGGGAAACATAGAAATAAAAAAGGTAAAAATCTTTTATTCGTAAACCAAGGAGTTGACAAAAATGGCATTCCAATCTTCAAAGAAGAAGCTAAAAAATACGGTCTGGATATTATTGGATTTTCTAACCAAGCAGCTTTTCTGGATTATGACCTTGACGGAGATCTTGATTTATATGTGTTACATTATTCCGTATATCCCAAAAGAACTTATGGTGATGCTAAAAAACGATTGGTAAAAGATTCTTTAGCTGGTGACAAATTTTTCATAAATGATAATGGTTTCTATAGAGATGCTACTACAGAGACTAATATTTTTAGCAGTATCATTGGCTATGGATTGGGTGTTGGTGTTAGTGATATCAATAATGATGGCTATCCAGATATTTATGTGGGTAATGATTTTTTTGAAAACGATTATCTATACATCAATCAAAAAAACGGAACTTTTAAAGATATTTTATCTCAAGACTTCAAAAAACTAGGACATACAACCAATTTTTCAATGGGTAATGATATCGCCGATTTTAATAATGATGGGCGAATGGATATCCTCTCTTTAGACATGCTTTCTGATGATTTGTTAAGTTTAAAAACTACTGAAAGTGATATGAACTATCAAAATTTCCATCAATATATGAGAAAAGGATATCACCCACAGTTTATCCGAAACACTTTACAAGTTAATATTGGAAATTTAAATTTTAGTGATATTTCATTTCAAGCAGGTATATCTGGAACAGAATGGTCTTGGGCCGGACTTTTTGCCGATTTGGACAATGATGGGCTTAAAGATATTTATGTAACCAACGGAATTTATGGTGCTACTAATGACAAAGATTTTGTAAGTTTTATTTCTAACGGGATTATTTCTAATCAGATTAGCACAAAAATGTCTGAAAATGATTTAAAGTTAGTAGACAAACTTCCTAAAAAACATACTGCTAACTATTTATTTAAAAATAAAGATGGTTTTAATTTTGAAAATGCTACAGAAGATTGGTTTGAAAAAAAACCATCTTACAGCAATGGAGCTGTATATGCGGATCTCGACAATGACGGAGATCTAGATTTAGTCACTAACAATGTTAATGAATCTGCTATGATTCTGGAAAATAAATCAGATGAGTTATATCCAGAACGCGCTTTCTTAACTCTTGAATTGAAAGGTTCAAAAAACAATAGATTTGGAATTGGCACTAAGGTAATTGCCTATGCTAAAAATCAAACAATCACTCAAGAATTGTATCCCTCTCGAGGATATATCTCTGGTGTAGCTCCTACTATGCATTTAGGTTTAGGCAATGCGACTTCGGTAGATTCGCTTTTTATTATTTGGCCTGGAGGAAATTTCCAGAAAATGCAAAATGTTGCTACCAACCAACATCTAAAAATAGATAAAAACCAATCGGGCGGAAACTTTTATAACTCGCACCTATCTCCTAATTCTAAATCTAATTTATCAAATTCTACTTTAAAAATTCCTTATCGCCACAATGACAATAACTATAATGAATTTAATCATGAAATTTTGATCCCGTATATGAATACCAATCAGGGACCAGAAATTACAGTCGGTGATATCAACAATGATTCGAAGGAAGATTTTTTTGTCGGAGCGGCAAAAGGGAAACCAGCCAAATTATTTATACAGGAAGACGATGGAACTTTTGTTTCTGCTACTATACCTGAAATTAATGGAACCTATGATTCTGAAAACACTGATAATATTTTTATAGATACTGATAATGATAATGACCTGGATCTAATTATTGTAAATGGTGGTAATGAGGTTGGTACATTGTCCAAAAATCTTTCAATTCTTTACTTTAAAAATAACAACGGAATTTTTGAAAAAGATAGGAATAGCTTTCAAAACATTTCGCTAAATGCTTCCGTTGTCAAATCTATTGATTTTGATGGTGATCAAGATCAAGATATTATTGTCGGATCGAATAGTATTCCAGGTGCATTTGGTATGAATCCTCAAAATTATGTATTTGAAAATGATGGCTTTGGTAATTATACTGATGTTACTAACACAGTAGCACCAGAATTTAAGTCAATTGGTTTGGTGCAGGATATTTCATGTTCAGATATTAACAATGACGGAACTCCAGATCTTATTGTCGCTGGATATTGGATGCCCATCCAAATATTTATTAATCAAAATAAAAGTTTCAAGTTAGATCCAAATTATACCATAAAAAACACCTTGGGTTTTTGGAATTCTGTGAAGACTAGTGATATTGACAAGGATGGAGATTTGGATATTATTGCTGGAAACTGGGGGCTTAACACTAGACTAACCGCTAGTCCAGAAGAACCTATAACTTTATTATTAAATGATTTTGACGATAATGGAAAAATGGATCCTATAATGACTCACTTTTATCAAGGAACAGAAACTGTTTTTAATAATAAAGATGAGCTTAGCAAGCAGATGCCGGTAATTAACAAAAAGCACTTGTCTTATACGAAGTTTGCAAAAGCAAAATTCTCAGAATATTTACCTCAACAAAAAATCAATACTGCCATCAAGAAAAGAGTTACTGAATTACAAAGTTGTTATTTCATTAATGATGGAAAAGGGAATTTTGAAAAGAAATACCTTCCCAAAGAAGCTCAAATTTCATGTATCAATACCATGTACATTGATGATTTTAATAATGACTCTTATCTGGACATATTGATATCAGGGAATAATTATGAGCTTAACACACAACTTTCCAGATTGGACGCTTTTCATGGTTTACTATTGATAAATGATCAAAAAGGAAATTTTGCACCAGACAAAAACAGCACATTTGAAATTCAAGGTCCAGCTAGAGATATAGAAAAAATTGTCATTAAAAATCAAGAGCATTATTTGACAACTATTAATAACGATAGCATCACCGTACTTACAAAGCACTAGAAATTCATCTCTATTGTTGATTTTTTCTAATTCAAAACATTTGATTTCTAAAACTTCAATTTCGTAAAACTCCTTTTTAGCATGAGTAAGATCTAGTATTAGGATCTCGTTACATTCTTCGAATGAATTAAAATCAAATGGAGAATGGAGTAATTGAAGTCTTCAAAATTTAATCAAAAAACAATTTTAAATTTATAAAAGCTTTTAAATAAAGGGAAGAAAAAATGCCGGAGGAATATAAAACATATTCTCTCCAGCATTTTAAAACAACTAATCTAATTTATTGAAACTCTTAACTTTTAAGTTTTATTGATATACTCTCACATAATCCACTTCCATTGTGGCTTCTGTAAAATCTGGTGAAACAGCACCTCCAAAGTCACCACCCATAGCTACATTAAGAATAAAGAAAAAGTCATCTCTAAATGGCAATCCATCTTCAATTGTGAATGTATTATATTCTACACCATCAACTTTAAAAACAATTTTATTGGTATCCCACTCTGCTCTAAAAATGTGAAACCCTTCATCAAGACCTTCAACATCCAAAAATCTGGAAGTTGTATTATCCGCACCAGTATTACCAGGAAAGAAAACATTAGAATACGTTCGTATTGGATTTCTTCCAACATATTCCATGATATCGATTTCTCCACAGGTCGGCCATCCCACCTCATCAATATTTGCACCAAGCATCCAAAAAGCTGGCCAAGTTCCTTGTCCTAAAGCTAATTTAATTCTAGCTTCCATGGTTCCGAATCTGAATTCGCGTTGTCCTTGAGTTTTAATTCTTGCCGAAGTATAGGCGTTTCCATCTAACTGCTCTGCTTTTGCAGTTATTTTAAGTAATCCATCTTCTACGACTAGGTTATCGCTTCTATCAGTATAACGTTGCAACTCATTATTTACTCCTAAATCACCAGTTTCATAAACCCAATTAGAGGTATTCAAACTAGTCCCTTCAAACTCATCTGACCAAACTAATGATTGCCCTGGAAGTGGACCCGAAATTATAAGATCTCCATCGGTTGTTTCCTCTTCTTTAAAAACACTCACACTTCTAGTGTTTTCAGAAATTCCTCCAGAAGCGGCAATGGCTTCCACTCTAATATCATTTTGATTTACACCAACTGCGTCAAAAGTATGAGTATATTTCCCATCTAATGTAGAAGCTCTTCTTGTATTATTAATGTAAAAATCATATTTCACAGCTCCTGAAGCAGTTGCCGTAATATTTACTATTCCAGATCCATCACCATCGGGCATCTCTGTGGTCTGACCAACCACCTCAATAGTCACGGATAAACTGCTAGGACCTGTTACCTGAAAAACTTCATTATCTTCATTGCAAGACACAAAGGATAATGAAATCCAAACGAATATATAATTTACAACTTTTTTCATATTTAATTTTTTATGCAATTTTTTAATTAGGTAATGTAATTCCGCAGTCGGTAGCATCTTCTACCGCTCTAAATCTTAAATACCAAGCGTTTTCCCTGTTCTCATCATCATCAAAAAAGAATATCCTTAGTGCAACTAGATTGCAGTCTATGGATAATATTTCGTATCTACGTGCTGCGTTTCCAATATACAATCCCATAAAACCATCTCCTCCAAGTTCGATTGCCTTATCTGTAGTAAATTCGGGTAACAATTCAGAGTTTGCATTTACGATTGCGGCAGAAATAGCAGGAGGCATATTCTCTATACATTCAGCAGTATCACTTCCGCCAGGAATTCCTGGTGTATAATCATCATGATACCAAGTATCTCCCATACTGTCGGTAGACATGGATAACGTAAAGTTTTCTAAATTGAAGTGAAAGGTTAATTCATCATTAAACAAGCAATCTTCATTGAAATCTGCAGATGTTGGTGCCCACCAAAATACCAGATCACCTTCGTTTACAGGAACATTACTACCACCAGGTCCAACTCCGTAAAATCCAGGTTCATCACCTGCATCTAACTTCCAAACTTTAGAAGAATCAGCAGTGGTACTTCCTGCCAACAATCCAAAAATAGCTTTGGTGGTATCATCTAAATCCGTAAAAACAGTTACTTCTCCGGTTGTGGAAGAAGTAGTTCCAGCAATTCCGACAGCAATTATCGTATAGGTATATGTATTAATTCCTGGTG
Organism: Aquimarina litoralis; assembly: GCF_019295435.1. Taxonomy (GTDB): domain Bacteria; phylum Bacteroidota; class Bacteroidia; order Flavobacteriales; family Flavobacteriaceae; genus Aquimarina; species Aquimarina litoralis_A. The sequence continues at coordinate 44,707 of NZ_WEKL01000033.1, read as the reverse complement.
CAGCATAATTAATCATTGCTTGTGAATTTCCATCAAATCTGAAAGTTTCAGATCTTCCATCTCCAGTATATACGATATACGTTATAATATCTTCCCCTTGCAAATCAAAAAACACATTTCCCGTTCCATAATCTGGATCTCCCTGACTCGCTACATTCGCAGTAACTGAGTTAATTTTAGGAGCGCTTAACTCTCCAAATTCAAATTCCTCTTCTTGACAACTCCAAATGGTAAAAAGAAGTGAAAGGACACCAATGCTATATATATATTTAAAATTTTTCATTTTCATAAATTGCATTAAAATTATTGTCTGATATTATCAAAGTAGAACACCTCTCCCATTCCGGCTGTTCCGAAATCAAAGAATAAGTCCACTTGTGTATACTCTATAGAACTATTAAAACCTGGAGCATTATTTAAATCATATGTTAAGGTATGCCAAGTATTCGCGGCTGTTGTCATTACGGATATTTCAGCAGCATCTCCAGCAGCATTTTCTACTTTAAACAATACAGGAATTCCTGCTCTAGGAGACCATACATCTACACTTATCAATGTAGAACTCGAAAAATCAATGGAATAATTATCTCTTAAAGGTATTGCTACTCCAGACCATACTTCTGATCCAACAGGCTTGTTCAAAGAGGCTACTCTCGAAGAAGTATTGATACCTGACATATCTGGATTATCTATAACTTGACCAACAGCATCTTCGGTGGGAGAACCTCCAAATCCAAATAGATTAAATGTACCTGCACTACTCTCAAAATCCATTGGTAAAATAGGCAATACTACATCCAAGGATTGATCTCCTTGTATGATATTATCAATAAAGTAAGTAATATCACCTCCATCAGTTCCAAAATTGGGAAATATCACTAAATTATTTGCAGGATTATTGGCAAACTGCGTTGCATAATCTGTAGCTGCAAAATCGTATGTTAGAACTTCCCAGGCATTTGTTGTAGTTGTAAAAGCATCTAACTCAACAGCAAGATTGGCATCATCCAGACTTTCTATTTTAATCCTAAAAGGAATTCCTGCATTTGGAGACCAAACTTTCATAGTAAAGATGGTACCTTCTCCAAAATTTATGCTATTCTCGAGACTCATCGCTGCTCCTGCCCATACTTCGCTTGGGCTTCCATCAATCCACTGTACAGCTTTCGGGCTTAGATTACCTACCACATCAGGATTATCTATTACTGTTACTGTTTGGTTTCCTCCAAAAGTATTAAAGGTGTACATACCATTAGGATCATCAAAAGTAATTTCTAATTCTTGAGGAGCAAAAACATCGATAGTTCCCATATCTTGCGTAATAGCTGCTCCTCCGCTATACGCTATAATAGTTAAGTTGTAAGACCCTTCTGCTTGGTAGGTATAAGTAGCAGTATCTCCTGGAGCTATTTGGATAAATTCATTGGTAAATTCTCCAAAATACACTTCTATATATGTTGCAAAGTCTGCATTTGCTTGTACGGAATAGGTAAGAAAATCCGTATTATCCGGAATTACCTGGAAAGTAAGATTCTCTGGTGCTCTAAAAAACACATCTAGACTCTCCTTATATTCCGTGATTTGCCCTATTGTATTGTATGCCAAAACTGTTATTTCATATGTTCCTTCGGTATACGTATGTTTTGCACTTTCACCATTGGTAAGAAATACAGAGTTCGTATCATCATCTCCAAAAAACAATTCAAAAGATGTTACATTAGACCCCAAAGGAGTAATTGTTACTTCACCAGAATTATCATCTGCAATAGAAAACAACACGTCAGAAACTGAAGCTTCTTCCGCATTTTCTATAAATGCGGTGTTACTATCATCTTGCTGACAACTAATAAACAAGGTCAACAACATAAGGGCTAAAACTAATTTATTTTTTTTCATTTTCATTTCTTAATTAATTTATTACCAACCAGGATTTTGTCCCCAATTTCCTTGAGAGAATAGAATTTCATCTTCTGGTATCGGAAATAACTCATGCTTTCCTGTTTCAAAACCTGGAAGCCTACTGGTCGCTTGTCCTGTTCTCACTAAATCATAGAATCTATCTCCTTCTCCAGCAAATTCCAATCTTCTTTCTTCCCAAATTCTTTCTGTAAGTTGTACTCCTGATTCTGGAATACTTACTACTCCACTTCCATGTGCTCTATCCACCACCTGACGAAGAAAACTTTTAGCTAAATTCTCATTTGACGTAGCACTTCTATTATGTGCTTCGGCTAACATCAATAATACATCTGCATATCGTATATATCTATGATTGTAAGGAGATCTTGCGAATTGATTACCTCCATCTATCTCACCAGTTCTTGGAATAATTTTATTATAATACACTCCTGTATCTGTCCCACAACCAGGCGTATATTCCACAGCGCTATCAATAAGTTCTTGTTCAGTGGTTACTCCTAAATATTCAAATAGATTCAAAATAGTTGCTGATTTTCTGGTATCGGTAAGCTCATAAAGATCTACAAGATCAGCTTGAGGAATATTAAAACTAAAGCCTGCATCATATATCGGATCACCACTTAATCGAGGTCCTGAAAAGAATGCTGCTATATTCCCTTCGCTTTGTGCATTTTCTTGCCAATTGTTCCAATTACCAGCTTCGGCATTAGAGTATTGTATTTCAAAAACTGATTCTACGCCATTCTCTCCTTCTGTGGTAAAAACATCTCCAAAATTAGGTAAGAGTGCAAATCCCATTGAAGTAACTGGAGTTAGTGCTTCAATAGCTCCATCCCAGTCTTCTTGATATAATTTTACTTTTCCTAATAAAGCCATGGCTCCTGCTTTCGTCACTCGACCTATTTCTGCTTGTGACATTGGCAAATCTGGAATAGCTGCATTTAAATCATTTTCAATAAAATCATAAGTCTCTTCGATAGAACTTCTAGGGATTGAAGTTTCGTCACCTGGCAAAAAACGGGATTCTTTTAAAGGTACGCCTCCAAAATTACGTACTAACTCAAAATAAAAAAGGGCTCTTAAAAAACGTGCTTCGGCAATAAAAACATCTTTATTCTCAAATTCTCTCGTCTGTGCATTATCAAGAAAAAAAGAAGCTCTAAAGACTCCACCAAAAAGAGAATCCCATAATCTTGCTACGGCAATATTTGTGGTTGTAAACGTTAAGGTACCTAACCTTTGAAACTCAGGTATATCTTGGCAGCCATCCTCTCCAGCAACTATGGAGTTATCCGACATAAATTCTCCAAAAAGTTGAGTTTGCCAACTAAAAGATAATGGGTCGTAGGCACTTATTAGTAGTTCGAAAAAGGCTTCATCTTCGAGAAAAAATTCATCTACACCAACTTCAAATTCTTGTTCGACATTTGTAAAATCTTCACTACAAGATAATGGTATCAGGGCAAAGCCAATGAACAAAGTCAAAGCTAAATATGTGTTTCTTGTTTTCTTTATAGTTATCATTTGCTACTCTTTTTTTTTAAAAATTAACATTAAGGCCCATCGTATAAGTACTTACCGCTGGATAAAAACCATTATCGACTCCTCTTGTTATAATGTTTCCTGATTGTGCTGCTGGATCGTACCCACGATACTCAGTAAAAGTAAATGGATTGGTAGCTAACACATATATTCTTAATTTTTCTAAATTGATTGCCTTAAAACTGTCTACTGGAATACTATAGCCTAATTGAATATTGTTTATTCTAAAATAAGAAGCATCTTCTACGAAAAAGGTCGATAGCAATCCATTATTAGTGGTCTCTGTTGTTAATCTTGGTATTTCATTACTAGTTCCTGGACCTGTCCATCTACCTAGTACATAATCCAGTTGGTTTACGAATGGATTATCTCTTTCATATGATCTTAATAACTCATTCCCTTGAGATCCGAATCCTCGTATAGAAAAGTCAATTCCTTTGTAGTTCAAAGACAAATTAAGACCATAGGTAAAATCTCCCAGTGGATCTCCCAAATATGTTCTATCATCATTATCTACTACTCCATCGTTATTAGTGTCAACAAAAATCAAATCTCCTGGAGCAGGAGTTGCTCCTAAGTTATATGTAGCGTGGTTATCAATTTCTTCTTGGGTTTGAAATATTCCTGCGGTTTGCAATCCATAAAATGAACCTACTGGCAATCCTTCTTGAAATCTTGCAGCTGCTTGTCCAAGTCTAAAACCATTTTGTTCAATAAATTCTCCTCCGATTACTCTAGTAACTTCATTTTCGATGATAGTAAGATTTCCTCCTAATCCAATTTCTAAATTTCCAATATTGAATGAATAATCTGCCGAGAATTCAAAACCTTCGTTACGAATGTCCCCTACATTTTGGGGTGCAACAACCGCTCCTGCCGTACCACCACCTAAAATACCAGAAACATCAACATCTACAATTTGATTTTCTGTATCCTTGATAAAATAATCGAATATGAAATTAAACTTACCGTCTAAAAGTTGCAGATCAAAACCTACATCAAACTGTTTTGCTACTTCCCATTTTAGAAAAGGATTTCCAAGAGATCCTGGAGCTGCACCTCTTATAATCGTGTTACCACCATTTATTGGAAACTCTCCTTCACCTTGTAAGTCAAAGTTAAAAACTCCTTGTCTTGTTTCTAACGCTTTATCATTTCCTAACTCTCCATAACTTCCTCTAAGTTTTAAAAGAGTAACACCTGTATTTTCCATAAACGGTTCATCAGAAACCACCCATCCTGCAGTAACACCAAAGAAATCTGCGGACTCAAAACCTGGAGCAAATAAGGAAGACCTATCGTTTCTGAATACTGCAGATACTAAATATCTATCTTTGAAACCGTATTGAAACCTTCCGAATAATGAAGAACGTGTATTTGCATATTCAAATCTCCCGAATAAATTATCTGGATTAGGACGCTCATCATCTTCTATAGATGGAGAAAAAGGACGTCCATTACTTAGGATTGCAAACTCAAATGAATTAAAAGGAATATCAAATGCTACTCCATTAAACCCAAATCCCCAGAAGCGTTGGGCACTTCCTCCTGCAGTTAATGTAACATCATGATCCTCAAAAAATGTATTGCTATAGGTAGCAAAATAATCAAACACATAATTATTATTAGTATCTACTTGTTCAAAAACAGTATTTTCTTGAGGATCTACATTGGCAGTCTTTCCTGGACCGTAGAAAAATGAAGGCGTAAAAGATCGTTGCTTTCCAGATTGATTGGTAATATTTAATCTTCCTACAACCTCTAGATTATCTAAAACTTTGTACTCTAAATTAAGGAAACCGGAAAAACGATTTTGGCTGAATTCATTAAATGTATTTTCAATCTGTGTTAATGGATTATATACTTCGTTAGAACTTTCTGCTGATCCTAAACTAAGTACACCATTTTGATCTCTTACAGGAATTGTGGGTTCAGAATTTAATGCATTAAAGGTTACAGAACCTAAACCGTTTGCAAAAATCCCTCCATTCTCAGTATACAAATAATTAATATCAGTACTCACTTTAAATCTATCCGAAAAAAACAGATCAGATTTTAAACGTACATTATCTCTTTGATATCTTGCTTTATCTCCACCAACTGCTCCTTCTTGTTCTAAATGAGCACCACTTAAAAGATAGGTATACTTATCACCGCCGCCTCTAACACTCAATGAATGATTAAAAACAGCCGCAGTATTAAAAATCTCTTCTTGCCAATCCGTTCCTCTTCCTAAAGCTGCGACATTTGGAAATCTTATCGGATCACCACCATTCACAAATTTTTCATTTTGAACTAAAGCGTACTCTGTTGCATTGAGCACATTGATTTTTTTGGTTACTTGTTGAAATCCATAGTAATTACTGTAGGAAACTTTGGGCTTCTGACCTCTCCTTCCTGCTTTTGTAGTGATAAGAATTACACCATTTGCAGCAGTACTACCATAGATTGCTGCTTGCGCATCTTTGAGTACCGTAAAAGTTTCTATATCATCTGGATTGATATTATTAAAATCTGTCAATGCTCCATCAACATAGATATCTGGTCTATTGTTACTGTTAGATGAGATACCCCTGATATTAATATTAAAAGCAGCTCCAGGATTTCCTCCTTGTTGAGATACTTCAACTCCAGCTACAGTACCTCTTAATGCTTCTGTAGCTATTTGGGGTTGTAGTTCACTAACTACATCATCCCCAACAATACTTACTGCACCTGTTATCTCCTTCTTTCTTTGAGATCCATAACCAATCACAACAACCGATTCTAGCTCGGCAACATCTTCTTCCATTTGAATATCCAAAGTTGCTGTATCACTAACTACTATCGTTATTGTTTTAAAACCTATCGAGGTGAACTCTAGTGTTTCTCCTTTCTCTGCTTCAATAGAAAAAACACCATCGAAATCGGAAGTTGTTCCGGTGTTTTTTGATTTATTGATAATGTTTACAAAAGGCAATGGTGTTCCAGTCCTTGAATCTACAGTTTTTCCCGACACTGTATTTTCCTGTGCAATGGACAATTGTGTAAAAAAAATTAATACAAAAAATAAAATATTCCTCATTAGGTTAAAACTATTAGCTGAAAAGACAAATAAATATTTAATCGTTTTTTCACATTTATTTTGTCAAAGCTACAATAAACTTAACCTTAATTTAGCGATTTATCAATCTTAACTTTATATATACAAACGAGATATTATTCTTAAATTTTCAAAAATCCAAAAAAAATCAAAACACTGATAACCAATAAATTAAACTACAATCTTTATCCGTAAACACCTTAAATACTCATACAAACACTTTAACTACGCATTATAGATTTTTTCAATACATATATCATGTTAAATATTATTTTTTCTTAACGTTTTTTAGCAAAAAAATACTTTTAATGGATTTTTTAATACAACGTTTTCGTAAGTATTAATTTTAATATGGAGAATATTCCCCTAAACTAAGTTTTGCTGTGTCAATTATTGGCAATTGACTATTAGAGGAGTGGAAGAACAAGAATTAGCTTTAATAATTCATCAAAAATATCTCAAAATCTTATTTTGGTGTAATTATGAGGCCATGGAAAGATTACATTACGTTATGTTTATTATATCCATCATAACAGTATTATTCACAAAATGCATGTAAAAGCCTAGTATATTGAAGAATATTTTGATTTGATCTTGTAGTAAATAATCTAAGATTTTATTTCTAAAAACTTAAATACATTAGAGAAAGAAGTTCCATACTAAACCGAAACGAATCACAGCATCTCTTGGAGCATATCCAGGCGCAGAAAACTCATTATTCTGCTGAAAGGCTTCACCAAAGTTTTCCACTTTGAAATAAATCCTTGTCTGTCTTATTCTAGCGTTGAAAAAGATATCAAATTGGGGAAAACCACCAAAAGTCTGCGCAGTGTCTCCTGCAGCATCACTTTTATCTGTGTCATCAAAAAATCGAATCTCATTAGGACTTTGTACATAAAACTCTGAAAGTACTGGATCGTATCCATCTGCGTCATATTCAGAATAATATTTAAAAGTAACTCCTGTTTGCAAGTACAATGCTCTTTTAAACCAATAATCCTGATAGTACAAAGAATTTCTAGTTACAATATTAGGCACATTATAAACCTCAAAAGTTCTTTGTGTGCCTGCACCAGTAATATCATCTACCACATTTGTAGCATTACTCACATTTTGATAAACAATAGAGTTATCTAAACCTAACCAACCGAAGAAACTCAAGCTGTTACTCAGTTTAAGTTTTAGAAGATTCAAATTCCCATTGTATTGCTCAGGAATTGTAATAGAATCATTGTTTTTAGTGAAATAGGTATAATTATTAATTGTAGAATAACTTGCGTCTAAGTTTGCCCAATTTTTGATTTGGACGTTAGCATGAATTTTTTGTGTTTCTACATTCTTAAAATTGTTAGTTTCATTGGCATTATTGTAATTCTGCCAATTATAACTAACATAATCGCTTTGGTATAATAGAAAATTATAATTTGGAGCAGAAGAACTAGAACTTAGTCCTAGTCTCAATCCATAATCACCAAGTTGATATCCAGCAGAAGCATTCAGGTAATTGCCATCAAAATCCCCTGATAGGATTGACCTTGCATCAGCAGCTAGCTGAAAACCTTTATAGTTTTTCTGATAGGATCCTCCAACAGAAAACATATTCCCTTTAATTCTATTGGTAATATCTGTACCATCTTCTAAAGTAAGGATAGTATTATATCCGTAATTATAGTCAGAGAAACCTGCATTTACCGTTAAACTACCCAACCAATTATTGGTAACATTTACAAATAACTGATTACTAAAATCTTCTAAAGCTGCTTTATCCACTAAAGCACCAGAATCATACGATTCTCCAAAGAGATCACTCGGAGCAGCTTGATCAAACTGAAAAGATTTATCAGTAATATCTAAAATATGTCCAACATCAACACTTGTATTTGTACTATCTGTCTTTTTTATAAGAGCATATTTGTGATTCAGATAAAATCTTTTGCCCAATAAGATACTTTCTGCATTTTCAAAATTAACCTCTATGGATGCTCTATCGGCAAATTCATCAGCTTCATTTGCAAATTCTGTAGTATTATTTAGGTATTGATTTAAACCTCTTGCAGAAAGTCCTCCATTTTCTTCGTTTAACAGGTCTTGTGAAACAAAATGTGTTCTTATGCTATATCTATCATTCTTTGTTCTGTAATTTGCTGTAGCTCTAAAATTACCGGTACTAGTCAACGCATGCTGATACTTTCCTAATGATCTATTTCCTTTGTAAGCAATTGAAAGATTGAGTCTAGGAGAAGTATTTACGGTTAGAAATGCATCCAATTGTTGTCCTTGCTCAAAAGTAGTTTTAAAATACAACTCAGTTAGTGGAGTCGGAACATTATAGTACATAATATCTTCTGCTTCCATGAAGTTAAAATGCCTTGCTCTCGCTCCAAAAAGAGGTAGTAAATGATCTCTTTCTTCTACTTTAATTAAACTATTGTAGGTTTGACCAACATTATTGATTGGTTGCAAACCAAAATCATCTCTTCTTAAATAATTGAAGTTATAATCTCTTTGTATGGTTAAGGTAGTATCTACAAAAGTTGTATCGTTCTTGATACTTATAATCTTATAATCTGTAATAGGTGGTTTACTTTTTGCTTTATTAGCAGCGAAGGACTTCCTGTTTTTTGGGGCAACATCAGAGGATTGCAGTGTATTTGCTCCTTCTTTATCTAACTTTTTTCCATTTCCTTCTTGAGCAAATGCTGTGGATCCAATAAGAAGTATGATTATAAATACTAAATTCTTTTTCATCTATATCGTAAACTGTTGGCAAAAATATACTTTTTTAACGAAAGTCAATGGTAATGAATTGTTCGTTTTACTACTAAGTTTTTTTCCGGATTCTTAAAAATAGTTTTTTGATGTTCTGTTCTTACATTATCTTCGTAACATGCTCAAATTAAAATTAAAACCTGAACTCATTGAATGTGGTACAGACGAAGCTGGACGTGGCTGCCTTGCAGGACCTGTAACCGCCGCAGCAATTATTTTACCAGATGATTTCAGTAATTCCGTCTTAAACGATTCTAAACAGCTTAGCGAAGCCAAACGAAAACAGTTAAGACCACTATTAGAAGACTGTTCTATTACCTATGGTGTGACACATATTTATATGGAAGAGATTGATAAGATCAATATTTTAAATGCATCTATACTGGGAATGCAAAGATCTATTGCTCAATTAACACCTCAACCCGAACATATTTCTGTAGATGGAAATAAATTCAAACCGTATCATAATATACCTCATACATGCGTTATTAAAGGAGATGGTAAATATTTAAATATTGCTGCTGCATCTGTTCTGGCAAAAACGTATAGAGATGAATATATGGAGAAGATACATGAAGAATTTCCCATGTATAATTGGAAAAAAAATAAAGGATATCCGACCGCGGAGCATAGAGAAGCAATCCGAAAATATGGGGTTACAAAATACCACAGAAAAAGTTTTAGATTATTACCTGAACAACTATCACTAGAGTTCAAATAATTATCTTTGACACCAAAATACAATTAGTTAGGCTACACAGAAACAACCAAACTGTTATAAACCAAGAACAAAAAAAGGAAAACAAACACATGAAAAAAATAGTTGTAATTCTACTATCCACAATTGTTTTAGCTTGTAATACTACTACCGAAAAACCAAACACACTTATTGATTACATCMCTAAAGATGCGCAGGTAATTATAAAAATCAATGATCTAGAGCAAACAAAAAACATGCTGAGGGATAATGATTTTTTCAAAAAGAACAAAAATCTTGATTTGTTTACCTATTTTAAGAAGTTACCAATTTTAGACCAAATTAATGAATCCAAAGGTTTATTATGTTTTTCTCCTATTGGTAAAAATGATTTTGAATACACCTTTATTTCTAAGTACGATCCAACGATTATAAACAAGGACTCATTAGCTAACAAAACAATAGAAAACATTAGTTATTCCAATAAGACTATACACAAAGTCACTTCTGGAAATGATACCTTTTTTGCTACCAAACAAGATAGTTTACTAATTGCCTCATCTTCTCAAATACTTGTTGAAAATGCGATTCGACAACAAGAAAATAAAATTCCGGTTAGTGATGACCTTATAAAGGCTTATGATGTTTCTGACGCTAAAAATCCTGTCTCGGTTCTAGCCAATGGAAAACAATTAAAAGAAATTCATAATTCTTTACTACCAAACAAAGACTTGACCGCACTTTCAAATTTTAGTGGATGGATTTCTGTAGATACCAAACTGGATCAAAATGCATTGTACATTGATGGAATTGCTATAGAAAAGGATTCTCTATCTACTACTATTGGTATTTTTGACAACACTATTGCCCAAGAAAACCGCATTGCTAATATCACACCAACTACTGCTAGTGGTTTTGTTTCATATACATATGATGATTTTTACACCCTAAAAAAGAATCTAGCTTTAGCACAGGAACGAGAAATAGAAAATATTCCAGATGATTTAGATGAGCTCTTCTCTGGAATCTCTGAAATTGGAATGATCTTTTTAGAAAATGATCAAGTGCTAACTTTTACTTCGTTAGCACCAGAAAATACTTTAGAACAATTAGCGGGTAGTCCTTCTGGAACTTATAGAGATATAAACATATTCAGTTATGAAGAAAGCACCACATTTTCAGGCTTATTAAAACCTTTAATACCTGAATTCGATCCTAAATTTTATTTTGTATCCGAAAACCAATTTGTCTTTGGTTCATCTAAAAATGCACTACAAACGATTATTGCCAATATCCTTAATAAGACTGTATTACAAGAACAACCCTATTATTCAAATACACTGGAAAAACTTTCTGATGAGTCTTCAATATTATTAGTCGGAACTGTTAAGCACTTAAAAGAATATATTAGCTTGAATGCAGAAGAGTCGAAACAGAAACAATGGAATGAATCAAAAACTAAAGGATATCAAATTGGTGCGTTACAACTGATCAAAGAAAATAATTTCGCACATATTCATGGTGTTTTACAGAAAAACATTTCTAAAGGATCCGCTACTTCGGTAACGCAATCCACATCAACTACTTTAGAAAATAAAATTCTGAACACGCCAATTTTAGTTAAAAATCATCGAACTAAAGGAATGGATATTGCTGTTCAGGATGTGGACAACAACCTATATTTAATTTCTGACAAAGGAAGTATTTTCTGGAAAAAGCAGATTAACGGAGCTATAATGGGTGACATTCAACAAATTGATATTTATAAAAATGGAAGGTATCAATTATTGTTTAACACAGAAACAACCTTGTATTTAGTTGATAGAGACGGTAAAGATGTAACCTCACACCCTAAAAAGTTTGAAGAAGCCATTACACAACCTATTTCTTTATTTGATTACGATAAAAACAAACGTTATCGCATTGTAGTTACGCAAGGAAACAAAGTTAGTATGCTGGATGCAGAAGGAAAAGTAGTAACTGGCTTTGGGTTTAAAGGAACTGAAAGTAATTTGATATTACCACCAAAACATATTAGAATAGGCAGCAAGGATTATATTATAATTTCTGAAGAAAATGGAAAAATCAATATTTTAGATCGTTTAGGAAGAACTCGTGTGGATGTAAAGCAAAACATCGATTTTTCTCAAAATCAGTGGCAGCAGTATCAAAATAAATTTACATCCACCACTAAAGATGGAAAATTAATTCAGATTCAATCAGATGGCTCAGTTACTATTATTGATAAAGAGCTGAATGCTGATTGCTCATTAGTATCTACCAATAAAACTTTGGTTACTTTTTCAGAGAATAAATTATCTATTAAAGAGAATACGTTAGAGCTTGATTATGGAGTTTATACAAAACCACAAATATTTTACATTAATAATAAGATTTATGTAGCCATAACGGATGTTCAGTCTAAAAAAGTGTATTTATATGATAGCAATGCTGAACTATTCCCTAATTTCCCAGTATATGGGAACTCTATTATTAGTCTAGGAAATATGGATAAAGATCAAAATCTGGAATTTGCTGTACAAGGTGAAGAAAATAGCATTCTAATTTATCAAATCAATTAAACAACTAGTTTTTTCGCCGTTTTCATGTTTACTTTTTAATTATAGGTTACACTAAAATGTGAAACCAAGTAATTAAAATATCATGAAAACTCTGAAAACTCTGAAAATTTTATCGGTATTATCGCTCTCCTTGTTGTTGTGCGGTTGTCCGGACGACTCCATTGAGAATGAAAAAATAGATCCTGAAGCAACGAGTATTACATTCTCTATTGTAAAAGATGACGATTTTACTGGGACTGCTACGATCACAGGAACGATCACTAATATTGGAGATGCCTCTTTTAGCTCATCTTCTGGACAACAAGCGTTACGTTTATACCAAAGAAATCTTGGAGCGCCAGCACCTGGAGAATTAGTTGGCACAGTAGGTTTCAGAATCCTCTCTCCTGGCGAAACTATAACTATTAGTTATTCCAGGCCTTGGAATTCATCATCCCCTGCAGAAGGTGAATTTCCACCAGATTATAGTATTGTTATAGATTATGATCCTGATATTTTTATAGATGGTAATGATGCTAATAACGATGAAGATTTAACAAATAATAGCCTAACGGTTAGCGGATCAGAAATCAACGACCTTTTCGATAATTAAAAAACAACCTCAACCTATTTGATTTGTTTAGTTTTTAGTCATTAAAAACCAAGGTATAGTACTATGTCTTGGTTTTTAAAATATCATTTCCTTTTACTTTAATTCACTTTTAATGGATTCATAGATATCGTCGATAGACTTGTTTCCGTCAATTTCAATAGTTTCAATTCCAGAATCTCTCATAAAATTTATTGCTGGAACCGTTGAATTACCAAATTCATTAATTCGGGTTATTACAATTTCACTATCTCTATCATCATTTCTATTTTCGTCTTCGGCTCTTTTTATTGCTCTTTTTAAAAGTTCTTCTTTTGGTACTTTTAAAAATATAACCTTATCAATTTTACCTCCATCACCTTCAATTACATTCATCAGATGTTTAGCTTGATCAATATTTCTTGGGTATCCATCGAATAATATCCCCTTATTAGATTTGTTATTGTGATAGAATTTTTCAACAATTTCTGCCACTAAATCATCAGGTGCTAATAACCCTTTACTACTATATTCAGAAGCTTTTATTCCTAATTCTGTTTTTTGAGATTTTTCTGCTCGAAGTACATCTCCTGTAGAGAGGTGAGTTAGTCCAAAATCTTTAATAATTCTTTTACTTTGGGTTCCTTTACCAGCAAGAGGAGGACCAAAAATAATAATGTACATCTTTTTATTCTACTTTTTTATAATGAAAACCATTATATTCATTTTACCTATCAAATGGAACGACACATAACTTATTAAGAAGTATCAACCTTAATTAATTACCTTAGATAGTCAGCCTCAAATAAGGCTTTAAAATGCTTTAATAATTTTTCTTTTACTTCTAAAACATCCACTTTTTCAACTCCTAATTCAACATGTAAAGAAGTTACCGCTTTGTCATTAATACCACAAGGAATAATATTATCAAAGTATCCTAAATCGGAATTGACATTAAGAGCAAACCCATGCATGGTTACCCATCTGCTTGCTCTAACGCCCATGGCGCAAATTTTACGTGCAAATGGAGTCCCTACATCTAGCCAAACTCCAGTTTCTCCATCACTACGTACTCCTTTGATTCCATATTCATCTAAAGTAAGAATCACCATTTCTTCCAAAAATCGAAGATATTTGTGGATATCGGTAAAAAAATTATCCAAATCCAAAATTGGGTAGCCTACGATTTGTCCTGGTCCATGATAAGTAATATCGCCACCGCGATTTATCTTATAAAAAGTAGCTCCTTTTTGTTGTAGTTGTTCTTCGTTTAACAACAAATTACTAATATCCCCACTCTTACCTAACGTATATACATGTGGATGCTCTACAAAAAGAAAGTAGTTGTTCGTTTCTAGATTAGCTTCTTCTCTTCGGTTCTTTATTTTAGTATCTAGAATACCTTTAAAAAGTTTTTCTTGATAATCCCAGGTTTCTTTAAAATCTTTTAAACCYAGTTCTTGTATTTCTATCTTCTTATTCATTCTATTCATCTACAACAGTCTCCTACAAGAAGGCTTTCTATTTTTCTAATTCTACTTCAACATCAAGTATCTTAGGATTTTCCATATAGTCAATAAAACCAACTTCTAATGTAAAACTTTTCCCATCTTGGCTAAACAGTGCTTCTTTAGAAGATATCTTCTTTATTTTTCTCGGGAAATGATACTTGATTTTATATTTAGAACTAGCTAAAAACATTTTCATCTGTTCTAAACTATCTAACCCTTGTTTCAATTGTTTTTCATCAAGAATTTCAGTTACCCTCTTGAATTTATTATCCTTAAAAGTATAAGAAACTCTAGTCGGATCGTCTCCTTCTGTACTGGATAATGGATCTTTTGGTGCTCCAACAGCACTATTTGCATTTTTACTACCTAATGAAGAGGCTGTTTTAAAATCATTAAAAATATTCCCTAAATCAGATACATTTTTAAATTCAGAATACAAATCAAATTTCATTTCCATTGTTTTCGGATCCATAAACATATGCATTCTGAAATCTTCTAATTTTTTCAAACGATCCTGTTCTGCTTGCGGTAATTGAGCAATACTATCCTTTTTTTCTTCAAGGAAATCCTTAAAAACCATCAAAGTATCTATGACCTTCTCTTCTTTACCTTCTTTTCCTTCTTCTCCTAAACCTTCTCCTAGCTTATCTCCAGCCATTTTTAGTAACTCAGAACCATCAAAGTTGAATGATATTTTTCCACTTCCATCTTCGTTGATATGTAAATCTTCAGAAAACTGGCATCCAACTAAAAGAATTGCCATTAAAAATACTTGTACCAATAGGGATACCTTTTTCATATAGTCATTTTTCAATTTGGTGAATGGCAACTAACTATTTATTAGGATTATTTATAATCACCAGTGCTGCAATTACACCAGGAACCCATCCACACAAGGTTAATAAAAGTACGATTATAATTGATCCACAACCTTTGTCTAAAACAGCAAGTGGTGGAAAAAAAATCGATAATAAAACTCTCCAAATACTCATAAGCAAAAATAGATTAAATAATATAATTATAGGTAGTCTTATCTCTTATTATGTTACACCACAATCTTAAAATTATTTTTATCTTCGACTAGTTTCTAATACACTGAATATTTTCTATGAAATGGATACGTGGTATTTTATGGATCTTCCTGATAACTTTCTTTCCTGAAGTTTATGGTCAATATGAATTTTCTGGATATGTTGATCATGAAAACACGGAGAGCAATATATACTTATCGCTTATAGAAGATTATAGAAAAATGTCTGGTATTTATCCAGAACAGATCATTCAAAAAGTTCGTCCGGACTCTACAGGGTATTTTGTTTTTACAGAAAATAATTTACCCATACAAAATCGGATGTACCGTATTCATACGGATAATTGTTCTGATGAAGACGCTACAGTTCATTTTAATGGGATTTGCTTGAATAGTCAGGAAATTCTATTCATTGCTAAAAATGATGATCATATTTCCTTACCGTTTACAAAAGAACAAGAAGCATTCTGTGAAATCATTTCTACAAACGAACGAAGTAACACTTTTCTAAAAGTAGACTCTATTATTGAAAACATGAGATATGCATTTAGTTCATACAGAAGTGAGGCCAATCGAAAAGTAAATTCCATCAAGTGGTTCAAAACCCTTCAGGAATTTGGAAAAAACCAGCAAGAACCTCTTACAGAATTATACATTTACGCCTTCCTATCTAATAAGTCCAATAATTTATATGCTTATTATCTTCAGGACTTAAAACAAAATGAGTATTATGACAATTTATTAGAAAGATTACAAAAACAATATCCTAATAGTCCATATACCAACCAATATTCAACTGAATTAGCTGCGGATAAATTTTCTGTAGCTATCAAAAAAGAAACTACATCTTATTGGACATGGATCATAGCACTGCTATTAGTTTTATCAGGAACAGTAAACATTCTACTGTTTATGAAATTAAAGAAACAGCAAAAACCCAGTACTTCTTTCGAGAAAAGACTTACACAACAGGAGAAAAAAATTTTAGACCTTATCCTGCAGGAGAAAACCAATAAAGAGATTGCATCTTTATTATTTTTGAGTGTAAGCACCATTAAAACCCATATCAATAATCTCTACAAAAAAATTGAAGTTGATAGTCGGGAAGAAGTAAAAGCTTTATATAAAAAAAGGTGATTTAACTACCAATTCTAAAATTCCAACGGGGGTCTAGTCCCCATTTCCACCCTAATTTCATAGGATTTTAGCGCATATGTCTAGAGTTTTGATTCGAAATCATAATTCAAATAATAATCCATTAAAATTATTTAAGACATGAAAATTAAAATTACCACCTTAATAACCTTATCGCTGCTTTGCATTACGATAACTTCTTGTTCTACTTCATCCAAAAATAATGTTGACAATACAATAGCGATGAAAGCGGAAGTAAATACAACAACAAGCAAAGCTGTTCCTATGATGAGTTTTACAGAAACTGAGTTTGATTTCGGAACCGTTAATGAAGGAGATATACTAACACACAATTTCACCTTTACGAATACTGGAAATGCACCATTAGTAATTGTAAACGCAAAAGGAAGTTGCGGCTGTACTGTTTCTAACTGGTCTAAAGAACCGATTGCTCCAGGAGCAACAAGTGAAATGCTCGTAAGCTTCAATACTAATGGAAAACCGAATCTACAAAACAAGCAAGTCACAATTACTACAAATACCGATAAAGGGAAACATATTTTAAAGGTAAAAGCTATGGTAACGCCAAAGATCAAAAATTCTGTTAGCGGAATTCCTTTAAGCAAATAATCTAAACACCTAGGTTTTATAAAATTTCAAATAAACCATTATAGAACCTAGGCATTTTTTGGTATCACTTTCAACCATACCTAACATCATCAATCTTATGAAAACAACTATACAGTTATTATTTATAGTATTACTCGGATCTTCTTGCTATTCGCAAACATTTAATCAAGAAACAGTAAACGAAAAAGGCGTACAAAATCTTACTGGAAAGATCAATTTCGAAAGATTAAACAGTTCGCCTTATAACACCTGGTTTTCGGCCAATTATGAATCTTACACTCCAAATGAAAAGGTATTGCAAACCGTAAAAAAGAATTTACATGAATACACTATAAAGATCTTTATGGGAACGTGGTGTGGAGATAGTAAAAGAGAAGTGCCACGATTTTACAAGATCTTAAATACTGTAGATTTCCCATTAGATCGATTGACTTGTGTTGCAGTACAATCAGATCGTGAGCACTATAAACAAAGTATTGGAGGCGAACATGAAGGGCTAAATATCCATAGAGTACCGACTTTTATTTTTTACAAAGACGGAAAAGAAATAAATAGAATCGTAGAAGAACCTAAAAACACTTTGGAAGAAGATATTAAAGCAATTATATCGGATAAGTATACTCCAAACTATTCGAGTGTCAGTAAAATACACGCTCTGCTATCTACTGAAGGATCGGATGCCTTATCTAAAAACCAAAAAAAACTGATTCGTGAACTTAGTAAAATCACCGAAAGTATGTATGAATTAAACACTTTTGCTAATGTTCTATTTTTTGATGGAAAACAAAAAGAAGCTATCTCAGTGCTAAAACTTAATACCCTATTATTTCCAAAAGAAGCAAACACTTATGTTAGTCTTGCAAACAAATTCTTAATAATGAACAATATTACGGAAGCTATCGATTATTACGAACGTTCTATAGCCTTAAAAAAGAATACAGAAATAAGTAATAAAATTATGGAATTAAAGAAATCTCTTTAGCAGCTTCTCCTTTAAAAATGAATTTATAAATATAAAAGTCAAAGCGAATAAGTTTCGCTTTGACTTTCTTTTTACTAACTGTACTTTTTTCTAATTACTATTTTCTAGCCAAAAAATAACTAATTTATAATCAATAACTAAGCGTTTCATTTAGAATGATGAAATTTCTTCGGAAATAGGTTTTAATTCCATGTGTCTTTTGATTTTACTCTTTATTTCTGGCACATACTGTTTGTATTGTTCCAAAGAAATCATCTGTCTAAAACCATAGATATCGTCTCCTCCTTTTCCGCCATCTCTATTACTAGCAAAATATCCCATTTTATTTTTTTCATCAATGATAAAAGTAAAATCATCTTTTGCACTATTGATAGGTTTTCCCATATTATATACCTTCCAACCTGAATTTTTATTTGGCAATACCATAAAAATATCCAATCCACCATATCCTAAATGCCCATCACTTGCAAAGAACAGCTTTCCTTTATCACTTATATACGGAAAAGTTTCACGACCTTCAGAATTTATTAGACTGCCTAAATTTTCCGGATCTCCATAACTTCCATCTTCATGTATTTCAACTACATAAATATCAGATTGTCCATAGCTTCCTGGCATATCACTTGCAAAATACAAGAACTTCCCATCTGGAGATAATGCTGGATGCGCAGTGGAGTATTCATCACTATTAAATGGTAATTCCTCTACATTTTTCCATTTCCCATTCTCATTTGTTGCCTTATATATTTTTAGCAATACACAGCCTTTTACATTACTCTTAATTTTCCTCTTAGAATAATTATTTCTGGTAAAGTAAACCGTTTTCCCATCAGGGCTAAACACAGCAGAAGATTCATGAAATTTAGTATTTATAGCACCTTTTAATCGAGTTATTCCTTTATCCGGAATATTCTTATTGGTTCGATATAAATCTAAAAAAGGTTCATTGGTATGTTCCTGAATAATTCTAGATACCGATTTTGTGTTTCTAGAAGAAGCAAATACGACTTCTCCTATGTAAAAACTTGGTGCATAATCTGAGTTTACAGAATTAAATGGCAAGGTTTTTACTTCAAAATTAGAGGAAGGAACCTTCGRACTACGAATACTTAACGAAAAATCATCATTCGAAAATGATTCCTGATCTTCTTTACTAACTAAAGAAGAATTACTACTTAGATTGGCTGTTTCTACAAAAGTATCACCTCCATATTTGTAAATTATAGATGTTAATCGCTTTTGTTGAGAAAATGTTGAATTCATTAAACAGAAAAAAACCAGCCCCAAAAGGTTTTTTTGCAATGTCATTAAATTACTTTTTTGTTGGTTATGTACAACCTTATACCCTAATTATTATAAAATAAGTGGTACCTTAAAAAATCTTAGCTCATCTAAGAATAATAAAGGAATGATTCGTTTTTATAAGAATATGGTGCTGCTATCCCCATAGCATTAAGTTGCACACACTATGTGTTACTCACAGCAATGTACTGATACTTAACAAAATAAACTATTAAAAAAAGAAGAAAAATGAAATTACACCTATAATTTAACAGGTGTAGGAAATTACTTTTTACAATAATTTATGAGACTCGCAAGGGGTAAAATACCTGTTTTTTAGATCCAGGATTACCAAAATGAAAGAAATTTTTCTCTTTTCTATTATAACCAACATACAAACAAAATTGCACTTTCTTTTCCTAAGAATACTGAGTACCATAATCCTCAAAAATCAATTGAAAGATTATATCATACTTTGTATCTTTGCAGGCTTAAAACGGCAGCATTATGCAATTATCAGAACAAGAACTTGTAAGAAGAGAAAAATTAAAATCTCTACGTGATTTAGGTATCAATCCATATCCTGCAGCATTATTTCCTGTGGATCATACTTCAGAAGATATAAAACAGAAGTTTGAAGAAGGGAAAAAAGTTATCGTTGCTGGAAGATTAATGTCTAGACGTATACAAGGGAAAGCTTCTTTTGCAGAGCTCCAAGATTCTAATGGTAGAATTCAGGTGTATTTCAATAGAGATGAAATATGTACTGGAGAAGATAAAACCAAGTATAATGATATCTATAAAAGATTATTAGATATCGGAGACTTTATAGGTATCGAAGGAGAGTTATTCACCACACAGGTTGGTGAAAAAACCGTGATGGTTAAAGATTTCAAATTATTAAGCAAAACTTTAAAGCCATTACCTCAGCCTAGAACTGATGCTGATGGAAAAGTATATGATGCTTTTACAGATCCTGAATTAAGATATCGCCAGCGTTATGTAGATCTAGTAGTAAACCCTCATGTTAAAGACGTTTTTATAAAAAGAACAAAACTCTTTAGTGCTATGCGAGAGTTTTTTAATTCTAAAGGATATTTTGAAGTAGAAACTCCAATATTACAGCCAATTCCTGGTGGTGCTTCTGCACGTCCTTTTATAACACATCATAATTCTTTAGATATTCCTTTATATATGCGTATTGCTAATGAGCTATATCTAAAGCGACTAATTGTTGGTGGTTTTGAAGGTGTATACGAGTTTTCTAAAAACTTTAGAAATGAAGGAATGGATCGTACGCATAATCCTGAGTTTACGGCTATGGAAATTTATGTAGCTTATAAAGACTACAATTGGATGATGGAGTTTACTGAAAATTTAGTAGAGCATTGTGCAATCGCAGTGAACGGTACTACAGATGCTACTTTTGGAGAACACAAAATAAACTTCAAAACTCCGTATGCTCGAGTTACGATGACTGATTCTATCAAACATTTTACAGGATTTGATATTACAGGAAAAACTGAGGAAGAAATTCGAGAAGCTGCTAAAGGTATGGGTATCGAGGTAGATGATACGATGGGTAAAGGGAAATTGATTGATGAGATTTTTGGTGAAAAATGTGAAGGAAACTATATCCAACCAACATTTATTACAGATTATCCAAAAGAAATGAGTCCACTATGTAAAGAGCATAGAGATAATCCTGATCTTACAGAACGTTTTGAACTAATGGTTTGTGGTAAAGAAATTGCGAATGCGTATTCTGAGCTTAATGATCCTATTGATCAACGTGAACGTTTTGAAGCGCAACTAAAACTTAGTGAAAAAGGAGATGATGAAGCTATGTTTATCGATAACGACTTTATCAGAGCTTTAGAATATGGAATGCCTCCAACTTCTGGAATGGGAATAGGAATGGACAGATTGATTATGTATTTAACAAACAATCAATCCATACAAGAAGTACTATTCTTCCCGCAAATGAAACCAGAAAAAAAGGCTATTCCTCTGACCGATGAAGAAAAGGCAGTATTAGCCATTTTAAAAGATACTTCTCCTATTGATTTGAGCGAATTAAAATCAAAATCAGGATTAAGTAATAAAAAATGGGATAAAACCATTAAGGGATTAACGAAAAACAAGTTAGCTAGTGTAGACAAAACCGAAGAAGGATTAGTTGTCGAGCTACTATAGATAATCCTTTCTAGAATAAAGTAAAATATAGCTTTGGTGTTCTCGTATCAAAGCTATTTTTATTTTTTAGTAGATACTAAAACATCTGCTTCCCAAACACCTTCTTCTGTAAGCTTACCTTCGTTATCAAATAATTTCCCTTTACCATTTCTGGAATTATTTTTCCATTTTCCACTATACTTGGTACCATCTGCCCAATACATGGTTCCTTTACCATGTCGCATATTATTTTTGAAAGATCCTTCATACCGATCGCCGTTTGGCCAGGTATATGTTCCTCTTCCATAAATTTTATCATTTCTAAAACTCCCAGAATAGGTAGCTTCATCAAACCAAGTGATATTACCCTTCACCAAATATCCTTGAAGAATTTCTACATCATAATATGCGCCTGCACTAATAAATTTGTGCCAACCATCTGGCAACTTACTGTTTGCAACTGGATAATTTAATTCTTGTGCTTTACCAGCAAATACGACTGTAAGGAATAATCCTATTACTATTAATTTTCTTCCCATTTGTATTTTCTTTTTAAAATGGGTCGATAGATATAGGACTCTACTTACAATAATGAGCCTATTTTTTTTATGGTTTAACCCTACTAAAAAGAAAAACTATCTAAAAACAAAACTGGAGATAGCTTGATTATAGAAGTTATTGAATAAACTCTAACTGATTGTAATTTTATACCTACCATTTGTCAATCATATTTGTATAAAACTCTAAATAGCACTACTTTCCTTATTAAATTTAAAACCCAACTATTTTAAATTCTTTATATCAATTTGAATTATGAAAAAAATAGTAATAGTATTACTTCTTTTTTCCATTACAACTGTAACTTCACAAAAAGGAAACGTTAAAGTATATTTTAAAAATGGAGAAGTAGCGATAGGAAAAGGAAAGTTAAAAGGAGATAAATACATCAATTTTAAAGAAAAGTCTTCAAAAAAAAGTAAGAAATTAAATTTTGAAGAATTAAATAAGGTAGAAATGACATTAAAAGATAGTGTTGTTATGACCTTCAAGCTTCATCCTATAATTAAGAAAAATAAAACCAGAAAAAAACCTGTTGTTATAGGGAAACTGGTTTCTGGAAAAGTGAATTTATACATAAAAGGAGACATTAATGCAGTAAGAAATTCTGAAGTATATCATAATGGACAGGATTTTACTTATACTGGTGTTAGGGCAACGGGACTCATACATTATTTTATGAAAAAAGAAGGAGAAATAGATGCTATTCATTTAAACTCCAATCAATATACCCTCAAATATCTATTAAAATTTACCGGTAAAACTTTTGATGCATGTCCGGATTTATTTTCCAAATTATACAAAAATCTAACATATGAAGATACGTTAGAGGATTTCATCAAGCAGTATAATTCTCAATGTAAATAGAAAAAAACGCAACCTATTTATTTAGGTCGCGTTTTAAATTCTAATAAGTAAAAACTAGTTATACGAAACTGTCTCCCCAACAGTAACCGTATAATTTTCCTGGGCAATGGTATTTATAAAATTCCATTCCGCTTGGCTACTACCTGCGGTAAAGGTCACTTTTAAGAAACCTCTTTGCGTAGCATCCATATATTGTAAATCATCGATTAATATTTGTAAAGCTTGTTGAAAACCAACCGCTTGATTTGCATCTACTCCCAAAAACCCTTCAAATCCAGGAGAAGTAACTGAAGATGTAGCAAACTCTACTCCTATTTCTTTTCCAGTTGCATCTTTTAATTCACTATACCAAGCATTATGAGTATCTCCTGCTAAACAAACCGTTTTCTTATCTCCTAATATTGCAAAAAGTTGTTCTCTTTCCATAAAATATCCATCCCAAGCATCCAAGTTATAGGGAACAACTGTTTGAACTCTTGCAATTTCTGCTGCAGTAAGCGTAGTATCTCCCGCTAATAATCTGGATTTAATAGCAATTAACTCACTTAGAGAAGTCTGAAACGCTGCAGCAGTTTCTGGTGTAGCGCTTCCTAAAGCTCCTATTTCTGCTACAAGAGTACCAATAAGTATTAGCAATTCTGCTGGCATAAACATTTTCCCCATTAACACCTGCTGGCCTAATACTTGCCAACTAGCACTACTTGCTGAAACAGCTCCTGACAACCAACTTAATTGTTCAGCACCTAATAAAGCTCTACTTGGATCTTGCAATGCTGTCTGAAACGCCACTGCATCAAGTCCAGTAGTGGGATCAAAGAAATCATTATACGACAATTGCTTATCTCTTCCAATAATTCGAGTATCCAGCATATGCAAACTCAAAATGCTCCCAAAATCAAACGTTCTATAGATTTTTGCTGGATCAGTAGATCTAAGTGGTAAAAACTCACTGTACACCTGAATAGCTATTTGTTTTCTAGTCTCATAGGACCCTTCGGAATCCTGATGGTTTTCTGCTCCATCCATGTAGGCATCATTTGTGATTTCATGATCATCCCAGACACAAATAAAAGGCTTTTTTTGATGAGCTAATTGTAGTTGTGCGTCACTTCTATATTGCTTGTACCGAGCTCTATAATCATTTAGAGATACAATTTCATTTGCAGGACTATGAACTCTATCTAGAGCTACTGTATTTTCATTAGTTCCATATTCTCCTTCTCCATATTCATAGATATAATCACCTAAATGCACAATAACATCCACATCAGAGTTAGCCATAGCACCGTATACATTAAACAAACCGGCAGCAAAATTAGCACAAGAGCAAGCTGCTAACTTTATATCACTTACCGCATCCCCTACTTTGGGCAATGTTATTGTTTCTCCAATTACCGAAGATGTTTGCGTTTCTAAATCAAAAAAACGGTAATAGAATTTACTATTTGAAGGCAACTCCTGAACATCAATAGCAATAGTATAATCTCGATCTTCTCCCGTAATAAACTCTCCATTACGCAGCACATTTTCAAAATTCTGATCTGTGGCTACTTGCCAATTAATAGTCACATTTGCTACTCCAGAATCTGGTGTAAATCGTGTCCATATGATAACTTTAGAATCTGTAGGATCGAAGCTGGCTACTCCTTCAAAAAAGTTGTCTGTACTAAGATCTGGAATACTAATATCCATATCGTCGTCATTGTTACAACTTATATACATAGGAGCGATCATAAAACCTCCTGCAGCTAACAAAGATTTTTCAAAAAAGTTTCTTCTATTCATTGTGTCTATTTTCTTTCAAAAATATTTTACCACAATAAACCTGATGTTATCCCTTCTTTAAAAAAAGATCAAAACAATTAGACATTACTAGAAGAATAGTAATCTTAAGATAACATGAAATTGAAACCTTATAGAAACCAATATTTTACTCTACCCAAGGACAGTAACAGGCATATTTCTTTTCTCTACATGAAAAGTCAATTCCTAATGTAATTTGATGAAAACCTCCATTATTAAAAGTAACTGGATTAGACTGATAAGAGTATGTGTATGCAAACATATACTTTCCAAAATTCACACCGATAAAAGGAGTTACGAAATTTAGCGTTTGACTTCTTATTTCATTCCCTTCCACAAAATCTATAGAATCAAAACTTCTTCTATAAGACAATCCTCCCCAAAGTTTTCCAAAATTGAGATCACTATACACTTTCATGTTGAAATCTATAGTCGATTGGGAAACTCCCTCTCTATGCGAAAACAAAATTGAAGGTTCATACGAGAATGTTTTTCCAGGGCGATCAATTACATATCCGACAGATACCAAATAATTCCTCAAGTTATTGGTTATCTGCAAATCGTTATTCACTCCTGAATTTTTCAAAAGATTTTTGACCGTTACGTGGGTATAAAAATTATATAGATTATAGGAAAATCCAGCATCTATATTAAATTCACTTTCGCTAATAGATCCAGGTCCTACCAAGGGGTCAGTAGGATCAAATCTTGTTTGATCTAATCTATATTGTATAATACCTGCACTTAATCCAAAAGATAATTGATTAAGATCTACTTCACTTCTAGAAAACATCAAATGATGGGCATATGTTACATACCCACCTGTTTGAGAAGAAAATCCGTTTTTATCGTTATATACAATCGCTCCGATACCCGATTGAGATTCTCCAATTCTACCATTATAAGCTGCCGTGTACAATCCTGGACTATCTTCTTCTCCTAGCCAATTTCTACGTCCTGTTAATCGAACCTGCGAACAATTTGCTGCTCCTGCCATAGATGGATGTATCAGATAATAATTATCTGTAAGATAATCTGAATATATGGATAACCCTTCCTGAGCTATTCCAAACTTCATAAACAATAAAAGTACGGTTACTAAATATATCTTTGTAAGTTTCATTTTTTTATTTTGAAATAGGATAAGCTCCTGTTATCGTTTTAATGTAAAGTGTCTTCTAAAGGTTGCCGAGCCATCTCTAAACTCTGCAACAAACCAATAATCCGTAGCTGGTAATGGCCTTCCTGCATAAGTTCCATCCCATTGATTATCCTTATTTAATTGTTGGAGAAGTCTTCCGAATCGATCAAAAATATAGATATCCATCTCTGGAGTATCAGCATTACCAATAACTCCCCATTGATCATTTATTCCGTCATTATTTGGTGTAAAGAAGGTCGGAAAACCTACTACAAAAATTGAAGCTGTTATAGCCCCACATCCATTAACATCTATTGCAGTTACCTCATGTAATCCTGGAAAAACATTTGTAAACACATTACTACTTTGTGGACTTCCATTATCTAAAATATATTCATAGGTACTATCTCCTTCAACTATAGCGGTAATATTCGTATTATCTGAAAAATTGCCTGCAGATAGTTGTAAATCTAGACTTTGAGGATCATTTATCCCTGTTATTACTATTTCTGTAGTATCAGTACACATGGATACTACATCTGTATAGGTTACGGTATATGTTCCTGCTTGAGTAGCTTCATATGCTGAGTCGGTAGCTCCAGGAATTATTGCCCCCTCAAAACTCCATTCAAATGAAAAATCAAGATCACTTAATTCTGTATCTATAAAAAATGGAGTGAATGTAATCGGACCTGCACAAATAATCCCAGGTTCTAATTCTAATTGTTCAAGATCAACGATTTCTACAAAGAATGCTACTTCATTTTCACAGCCATTGCTATCTACTTCTCTTAAGAAGATGGTTTGACTTTGTTGTATCACATCTCCAGCATTCAGCTGTGTTCCACTTCCTGTACTTCCAGTATAATAAGCCTGACCACTTTGTAATGCTGGCAACACATAACTATCACAAAAACGATCTCCAGCATTTACAGGAGCAATTGGATTTGGTAATGGGTTTATGGTGATATCCAATACTTCCTCATCAAAACAATTTGGAGTAGTTGCTGTTTCTGCATAAACATAGATTACTTGACTTGTTGTAATAACATCTCCAGCAGTAAGCTGTGTTCCTCCTCCATTCATTGCTGTAAAATAATTTCCAACAGTTAACGATGGTAACTCGTAAGATTCACAAGCATTAACAGGATCGATAGGATCTATTACAGGAATATCAAGAATTACAAAGGACACCTCAATTTGACTACTTACACAATTTTCTGCAATATCTAATGCTTCTACACGATAGATATAATTTCCTGCAGCAGTATCTGTTGGTGTATAGGTTGTACTATTAGTAATTAAAGGATTTCCATTTGTATCATACCAATTAGCAGTTTGACCTGCTAATACATCCACAGATAATATTGGAGCTGGAGAACCTACACATATAGTTTCATTTGTTGGATTGGTTGGCTCGGTAATTGTTGGACAGCTACAATCTGGAGCTGTAACGACTAAGGTTTCTTCGCAAGCAGTATTTGCTGGATTCATTGCAATAATTATCAGATCAACTCCTGCGGTTACACCTGTGATCATTGAATTAGCCTCATCGACTACTCCTTCATTAGGTGGATCCGTAGAAATATCCCAAGTACCGTTAGTAGTAAATGAAATATTGTACGTAGCTCTATCAGCAGCACATATTGTTGTTCCTAATGCCAATGTAGGCACTTCACTTATCGTTACTGTAACGATCGCGGTATCTGTACACCCATTACTGGATACCGTATAGGTATAATCTCCTGCAATATTAGTATCTGCAGATATAGTTCCTCCAGGAATTACTGTTGCCATTGGATCCGTCCAAACACCTCCAGTATCTTCTCCTGTTAATTCATCAAATAAATTGATTACAGTAGTATCTCCTTCACATAATGCCACTGGTACTGGTGGCATGTCATTAGGTTCGCCAGCTTCAGGAGGAGCAGTAACCGTGATTATAACGTCTACAAGATCACTAGTACACATAGCTACCGGTTCATAGGCCTCTACTCTAAATGTATTATCTCCTATAACTAATTCTGCTTGTTCCGGAGTAAAGGTATCTGTATTTTGAGCTCTAGCAATCGGAGTTCCATCTGCTAAATACCATCTTCCTTCCAAACCAGGGCCAAGTGTTACCGTCACTGATGGTAAAGGAGTAGCATCAATACAGGTAATTATTGGAGTTGTAGGTACGATAGGCTCATCTATATCCGGACATTGACAAGAACTATCAATAGTAACGTCAATCAAATATCGTACTGGCGGACAACTTGCGGATAATACTGGAAGCGTATATATGTAAACTCCATCCAAAATACCCGCAATTGTCGGATCTAGAGTTCCTAAATGTCCTCCTGTTAATGCAGTTCCAGTAGCTGGAACACTCCAAGTTCCTGTAGTTAAAGTTCCAGCAGGCAATTCATCAAACAAATTTGTTGGATCACAAACGGTTATTGCTAAACTTCCTACATCTACATCTCCGATTTCTTCTCTCCAATCTCTTTCATCTGTTAGTGGATTATGATTATTTGGGAAATCGGCAGGAACTGTACCTCCATTACTGGGGTTCGTCTCTGCTGTCAATCTATCCAAAACTACGGTATCAAAAACATCATCTAATCCATCACCATCACCATCAGATCCACCAGGAACTACATCTGAAACCCCATCTTGATCAATATCATAAGCTTCAATAAGATCTTCCAAACAATCTCCTGTTACAGGATCCGAATTTGTATCTATATAATCAGGATCTGCTGTAGTATTCGTATTAACCGGTATATTCACTGTTCCATTGGTATCATAGCTATCATCCACACCGTTAAAATCTCCATCGACACCACTAGGAGCTATATAAGAAGCTGTTAGCTGTGCTTCGATATTATCAATAATACCATCTCCATCTGAATCGATATCTAAAAAGTTCTGATTAGCATCGCTATCGGAATTAATGACATTATGAACGACCGTTGTTGAAGCTCCATTAGCATTGATAGGACCATCAAAACGACCATCTCCATTAGCATCTGCTGCTGCATTGCCAGTTTCTACAATATCATAGATTCCATCATTATCAGCATCCAAATCTTGAGAATTCGGAATACCATCTCTATCAAAATCACAACCTGTTGTAGACAGGAAAATATTATCAATACCTATATCATTCCCATTTCCATCAGTTCCCTGTCTATTGATTACTCGAATAGTCACTACGTTTACGGTAGGATCTGGTATAAATGAATTTTGTACTAAAATCCAGTTATCTGTTCCATTGGGTATTTCTCCAGAATCCTGAGAAAAAATAGCCGTCCCAGTAACTTGATCTACAACCTCTATAGTAAGATTCGCTGGTAATTCACCTACATTGTTATTTAAACCAGCGATAGACATACTAAAATCATATTCAATTCCTGGAGTAACTGGAAGGTTTTCTGCAACAAAAACTGGCCGATCAGCAAACACACTTGATCTCATATTAATTGCGAGATATCTTCCATCCACATCTCCATTAGCATCTACTTCCCCAATAAGATCTGTGGAGAGAAACGTAGCATCAAAACCTCCAGCAGTTCTAAGGTAGGTAGAAGTAGCTACATTATATTCTCCATCATTGCTAATATCTTGGGGTAGGTTTGGATTATAAGTCAAACCTAACCCTTCAGAATACCTACTCCTTGTTGGGCCTCCGAAACCAAAATCTTCTTCTAGAATAAAAATGGGAGTCGTTGTAGTGGCAGTACAGAATCCATCCTCGACAGTATCCGGAATTCCGTCATTATCATCATCATCATCAGTAGGATTAGGAATTCCATCATTATCTGCATCATTATCTCCACAAGGTCTTACAGTGATAATAGCACTAACAGCCGGACAAGCACCACCATTATCTATAGTATATGTAAAAGATCCTCCATTAGGATCTGCCGTATCATAGGTACCCGTACCATTACTCCAAGTACCTCCTGGATCAGGACCGCCATCCAATTCATCAAAAAGATTAATAATTCCGGTTCTTCCACATAAAAACATGGTAGTATTAAGACCTGGATTAGGAACATCTTCTACAGTAACAACCACATTAGCTGTTACAGTACCACTAGGTCCTCCATTTACTCTAACCGTATATGTAGTCGTGACTTGTGGAGTATCTCTATGAAATGAACAAGAGCCATCAGCACTAGGAAATGGACAGTTTTTAATAAATGTTGGATTGGTACTTTTTTCCCATTGAACATTATAAGTACTACCTCCTCCTGATGGTGTTGGAGGGTCAATTTCTAAATTTAGCTGTAATTCGGTCCCTTGGCATATCGTTTGAGCGGTTAAGCCAGCATCCGTTTGAAAAGTTACTGTCTGAGCGTAACTAAACACACATAAAAAAAGCGCTACACCATTAAAAAGTAGCTTACGTATCATAATTGAAGGCATTTATTGAGTTGGTTAGAATAAAAGCATCATTAACCAATACGTTTCGTAATCCACAATAAATGTTATTCCTAAAAAGTATAGCAATAGTATTGAAAAACACTAAAAGGTCTATATGTAAATATATCCTTGTATTCACGTTGGTTAAGTTTAATATATAGCAAATATGACTGTATTCTATTTTCGACTTAGGGTGGGTGGATTGTAAAAATAGAATACCGAAAAAAGGATAACGCTTCAATACTTATAATATTTCCAGATTTTACAAGTATTCGATATGATGTAATTAAATATCGGTATGCGCATCATAAACTTAAAAATTACACTTTCTTTAAAAGAAAAAATCTTACAGTTTTGACAAGTTTCAACGAAATTTTTATCGATCATTTTCTTTGTTTACGCGAGCTACGCTCTATTTCAAACGCATGTAACATAAACTGCTGATTACGGTTTATCAGTAATTTAATTTTTGGATAAA
This sequence comes from Aquimarina litoralis, assembly GCF_019295435.1. Lineage (GTDB taxonomy): Bacteria > Bacteroidota > Bacteroidia > Flavobacteriales > Flavobacteriaceae > Aquimarina > Aquimarina litoralis_A. The sequence continues at coordinate 13,544 of NZ_WEKL01000033.1, read as the reverse complement.
ACAATAAACACCTATATTTGAAGACATTAAAACCACGACTCATGCCTTATATCAGTGATGATGAACTACTAGACTTTCAGGTTCAGATAGACGATGCTAAAGAAGAAAAAAGAGTAACTAACTTTGCTCATACTAAAGCCCTTAGAGAAGAACAGGAGAATACCCGAAAGTTCAAAATTGCCACTATAATCCTAGGAATTGTAGCGCTTTTAGGAGTAGCTGGAACTATTTATTTTATGAAGTTCAATACTTCTGATAACGTTATTGCCAAAAGCGAAGCAAAAGCGCAAACAGATATTCTTAATAATAAAATCTCTGAATTGGAAGAAACCATTAAAAATCTTTCGATGGATCAAGAGATCAATGGTTCAGAAAATATTTCTGATGATCAAGAGGTGCAGGAAAAGGCTTCATTAAAAGATCAATTGGTATATGCTGTTCAAATTGGCGCTTTTGAACAAAAAGATCTATCGATGTATTCGGATAAGTTTGTAAATTTCAGAGAAATAAAAGCAGGTAACTTTAATAAGTATGCCCTTGGTAATTTTGCTTCCTTATCTGAGGCTAAGAAGTTTAGACGAGAATTAGTTCGTCTAGGTTTTAGAGGAGCATTTATTGCTTCATACCAAAATGGTGAACGTATTAAAATTGAAGAAGCTTGGTAATAAAAAAACCTTGAGGTTTCATACAAAACCCCAAGGAATTTTACTTAACTAAACTAACCAACTCAACTTCTCTAACTTACTATACGTTTACTACTACATAGTTCCTACCGGTTCTTTTGTAGTATACACCTTTGTATTTATAATATTTTACACCTCTTACTTTTACCACTCTATACCCAGTAGGTAATGTTTTTACTCTTACACCAACAGGAGCAGCAACGGTAACAAATCTTCTATTCTTTTTTATATACCAAACACCACCACTTCTGTAATACTTTACATTTCTATGAACCACAACTCTTGGGTTATGTACTTTGGTTACTACTACTTTGTTTGCCGGACGTACTCGTACAGTTGTTGCGCAAGATGTTGTGAATACCGATAATAAAAGCCCTAATACCAATGTTTTTAATAATGTCTTCATAGTTCTCTACTTTTTTGTTTTCAATACTATGACTACCATTCTGTAAAAAGGTTTAATTACTTCTAAAAAAATTATTTTTCTACATACTCCTGAATAGGAATATCATTTATGTACACATCTTTAAGAACAGCTTGATCTTCTTTTACATAAACCAATGCATATACATTGGCAGGTAGACTATCCCTATTTGCTTCAGTATAGGCAACTTCTGCATCATACGCTTTTGTTTCTTCCATATAGAAGGTGTTAAAAGGCAAATAAAAATTCACTTTATTATTATAATAATAACTCACTCTTGCAGTAACATAGTCATTGGATATTTCTAAAGGCTCTTTGCTAATCTGTGAAATTTCGGCAAAACCTTGTTCATCATTTTTAAGATAGATATAGATTTCCTCACCTACTGCATATGTTGAATCTTTTGTTACAAAATGATCCATTTCATATTGTAGTGTAATGTACTTACCTCTAAATGGATCTGTAGGATCGATAGGTCTCGTCTTAAATTTATAAGCAACGCCCGATACTAATGTATCTTCTTTGTCCACAATCATATGCAGAGGTACAAAGATCTGAGCCAATGCTACTATTATAAATAGTATAAATAAATAAATGATTTTCATGTGTTTAAATTTTAAAATTGTTATGTAAAACACACCAAGACTACATCAACATCTTTTCTAAAGTGTATTTCACGAAATCTTAGTTTATATAATTTGTTTTCTACGTTGTTTTTTGAACATGATGTAATTCGTAAAGAAAAAACCAGCTCCTACGATCACAAATAATAATCCTCTAACCACAAAACTCATATCAGTGTCGAAGAATCTGCAGATAATAAGGATCGAAACAATTAGTAATCCGTAGTTTAGAATACCAAAATTCAACTTATCTGATCCGATTTTTATGGCAGTTATTCCTAAGGTAAATACCAAAACATTAGCACATATCATCGCTATAAAAGGATTCACTGCCACCAAAAAGAATAAGACCCAAAACAGTATAAATGATACTTGAAAGAGATTTATAGACTTGATTCCATTTTTACCAACACGATATAATAAAGCTGAAATTGCTATTACCCCAAATACACAAGAGATGTAGAATTCTTGAGAATGATATACCCATTTATCAAAAAGCTCTTCCCAAGGCCATTTAAATGTAAATATCATTAATAGAATTGTTGTTCCTAAAGATCCTAAGATTAAAAATCCGTTTCTAAGGGTTCTTATTTTTTCAAAAACCGGAAGTTTCCCAATATTATAGTATACTCCGAATAAGGTGATATACATAATAAACCCTAATTCACTACTATCAAGGATAAATCCTCCCAAACCAACAGCAATACTTGCAGGCAAAATCCAATTAAGAATAGTTGTGGTATTGGCTGAAATATGTTCTTTAACCTGTAACCAATAATGAGGCAAAAGAGCAGCCACAAAAAGAATATAAAACCATGGTGTATTATTGCTTCTATAACTCCATATACCAACTTCTGCAGCGTAGTACGTTCCAACAAGAATTGATAATAATGCAACTGCGTTAGATCTAAGTAGATATACTAACGGAATGCAAAGCAATGTCCAGGTTTTCAAAAAATCTCCTAAGTCTCCAGAAATATTATATATCTGACTTACTAGCGATATACTTGCTCCTACAGCAAAAAACAAAAAAGTTCCAGAAGCTTCTTTCCACACACGGCTTTTATCTTTTAGAAGTGAATATCCAGCCACAATTTGTCCTATTATTAGCGGTACAAATGCCAATATCGTTTTAGTCATTCTGGAAAAATCATCCCAATTATGAGCAAGCATCAGGATAATCCCTGCTCCTATTAATAAGGAACCAAAGATTCCAAATATGGTCATTAATTTATTAGGTTGCTTTTGTTTTTTCAAATCGTAATATGCTGATATCTTATTCGATATTTCTTCAGAAATTACCTGATCTGCAACCAATAGTTGTAATTCTTTTTGAAATTTTAGACTCATGATTATTAGTTATTATGATATTGTAAAATTGCTTTTATCCTATGTTGATTATTTTGGTAAAAACTGTTTTGGCAAAGAATATGAACCGGAAGATGCTTTAAAATTCTTTACTTCCAATTCATCACTTCTTTTCTTGTAAAAATGTAATAAGACATATAAACCCATAGCCGCCAAAATATGCTTTAATGAATGACCACTTATAAATCCTAAAAATTCATAAACTTCACTATCGAAATGTTCTAAAATTTTAGCAGCTATATAAAAGGCTAACAACATCCAATATTCCAAACCACTGGTATATTTAGATGTAAAAAAAATAAGAATGATTGGAATTGCTACCATTGGATAAAACTGAACTAAACCGTAAAGTCTTAAATCACCTGATTCTCCATAAACCCAATAAAGTACAGAACTTAAACCTATTAGAATCAGAGGCAATAGCATTAATCTCCCAAGTTTTACCGATATAAACTCCCTAACTATTATTGAAAATAGTGTCATAAACACTATAGTCATCGGTAATCTATCCCAAATTAATGAATGTGAACTTGGAAATAAATGATAATAACCTGAACCAATTGCTACCAATATCACTCCCAAAAAAAGCAACAAATAAGACATTTGTAACTTGTTATTTCTAGTAAAATAAATAACACCTAAACCTCCAACAATCACAAAAGGATAATTAGAAATTACATTCCAACAATTAGGAATATTCATAAAACTTCTTCTATCACTAAACGTGTGATACGCTTCATTCTGCGAAATAGGATCAATATAAAATAGTACTACAGCTGCTATTACTCCTAATGCAAATAATAAAACAGTCCCTATATTTTCTTTCTTCAAAATAGTTTGATTTTGTGGTTAGGTAGAAAATTTCATATTGTTCCTTTTATTTTACGTTTACTCATCAAAGGAACATATGCGTTATATTCTGTTATTATTATCACCAAAACAGAAACCTACGATGTCTTTTAGTTCGTATTAAAGTTCCGTTTTTATCATAATATTTAAACTCTCCGACTTTCTTTCCTTTTTTATAGTTTCCTTCTTCTTTTATAATATGATTTGGATAATATTCTTTCCAATATCCATTTTTTACACTTTTGTAACTAGATTCTCCACCAATATTAATATAGTAAAACCCACCTTTATGTTTTTCAACATAACAATTTCTGTGCATCTCATTTTTGGGTGCGTATAATGGCATACAGCAATTCTTTTCAAAATCGATAAACATGCGATTTCTAATAGGATTTAACAGAATCAGCTTTATTAGTCGGTTTTCAATTTCAATATGTTCGATTGGATAATTATTGTCCGTTGATAGCCTAGTAACTAAAAATGAAGTATAATCATTTTGAATAATCCAATAGTTTTTTCCGTTAGTTGAAGTAAGTTTTGAATTTGGATAACTTTTATAAATATCTTTAACTGTTGTTTTTCCTAATTCGATTTTTGTTAAATCATCAATTTTACCCTTAAATGGAAAATACAAACGGATTTGTCTTATTAATTCATCATTATAATTTCCCTGAAAAACTATTCCCAATTTCTTTATATAAATAGAATTCATTTTGCCATAAGCTTTCCCACATTTATCGGTATGTGGACAACTATAAGTTATAGTATCAGTAATAGTTTCAGAAGCATATTTTTCCTTCACATCTACGAGAGTTGAATATCCAAATTCTATTTCATCAAAAGATTTTCCAGTTTCAATCAAGTGTTCTTGACCAAAACAGATTAAGGGAAGATTAAATAAGATTATAGTAAAGAATTTCATTGATTTAGTCAAATTACAATTAATATTTTAGTAAAAAAGGCAGCCACAGCTTCGTAGCTGCCTTCTCTAATCATCAAAACAAGGAACCACATGAAAGTGATCCCTCCTTTTGATTGAATTTCCAATTATAACTCCCTGTTTTCTATGAATTTCTTATCTCGTGTATTCTTTTGCACTGCGATCGCAGCAAACAAACTTAGGGTAAATGACATTCCATAGAATCCCTTTTCACTAAGATCTAAATCTGCATTCCACAACCCAATAATTAATAATACAATCGAAGCCAAAGCAGCAAACCAACTGATTCCATAATAAATTTCAGTTACCTGTACTCCCTCTAACTTATCTCGTACGTTTTTCTGTACCGATACTGCAGAGAACAGACCAAATAGTAGGATTGTAAAGTAGTATCCTTTTTCGTTAAGCATCATTTCTGCATTCCACAGGCCAGTGCAAAAAGATACCATTCCCGCCAATAAAGCTGTCCATGAAGCTCCAATAAAAGCAGGAGTCGGTTTTTGGTCATATACTTTTGTTTCGTTCTTTTCGATGTTTTCGTTTACAATTTCTTCTGTTACATCGTTACTAAACTTGTAGTCCATAATAATTGATTTTGATGATTAATTATTTTCAATTGTTTGTTTTGAACAGGACAAATTTGCAACGACTTTCTCAACTTCTCAATTCAATTTTCACAAAAAACTTACGATATATTTGTGATTTTTAAGTAAAAAAATCAATATTTACAATATTTTTACATCATTATTACTTACGATATAATGAATACATTATCCTCTATAATTGCAACATTATCCAAAGAAGACAAGCATAGTTTTGTCAACCATCTTAAAAATAAAAACAAGAGAAACGACACTAAAAACATCCAATTATTCAAACTACTGGATAAAGAAGCTGATCAAAAAGATTTAGATGTGCAGTTATATGGTAAAAGTGCTAAAGGTGCTTTTCATGCACTTTGCAAAAGATTGCATGACAATTTGATCGACTTTATCGCCTCAAAGAGTTTCGAAAGTGAAACTTCTGAAGAGATGGAAATTTTTAAACTTGTATTAGCGAGTAGAATTTTTTTTGAACAGAAACAATACAAAATTGCTCTAAAAACTATCAAAAAAGCAGAATTAAAGGCACGAACTTTTGATCTTTTTAGCTTTTTGCATGAGATTTATTATACTAAAATCCAGTATGCTCATCTAGATCCTACTATTTCTCTAGAGAATTTGATTCAAGATTTTAGAAAGAACCAAACACTACTTAGACAAGAAGAAAATCTAAACCTTTTTTATGCAGACATACAAAATAAACTTTTGACGAATACGATTAACATATCCCAAGAAATACATAAATCGTTAGATAAATTTGACATTTCTATTACGTCAGATATCACATTTAGATCTTTATACAAGCTTCTAGAGATCATTAATCAAGCGGCAAATCTTACTCGTAATTTTCATTCTGTTCTTTCTTTTGTGGAAAAAACATATCAGCAAATCCAATCAAAAGAGCAGCTTACGGATAAACATCTATTCTATCACATACAAATAGTATATTATGTTGCTAATTCTTACTTTAGAAATAAAAACTTTTCTAGTTCTGAAGAGTATTTGCAGCAGATGGAACAACAGATGCTCAAACAGAAAAAGAAATATTTCAAAAGGTTTCTTCCACAGTTACTGCTACTTAAAACCTTAAACTATAATTACACAGGGAAAGCCACCAAGGCAATTGAAATATTAGAAAATTTCAACTTTCAACTATTCAAAGATCAAACCGCCTATATTTTAGATCTAAGATTAACTCAAATTGTTTTTTATTTTCAACAATCAAAATTCAAAGAGTCGCTAAGGTTACTAAACAAATTACATCATAGCGACATTTGGTATACTGAAAAAGCAGGCATTATTTGGGTCATAAAAAAGAATCTTACTGAAATATTATTGCATATAGAACTTGATCATATGGATTTGGTAGAATCTAGAACCAAAAGTTTTCGAAAAAAACATCGATCTTACCTAGTTAAGAATAATGAAACTCGTGCTTTGGAGTTTTTATCTCTGGCAACTAATTTTTATTTCAATCCTAAAAACATGGATACCAAAGAGTTATTATTCAAAATAGAACATACTTTGATTAAAAACAGCCCAGAACAGGAAGATATTTTTGCTATGAGTTTTTATGCTTGGCTAAAAGCAAGAGTACTAAAATTAGATTTATATGAAACCACTTTACAAGTTGTCCATCAATCTTAAAATCAGCTATCCAAAACGCTATTTTTCTGTTTAGACTTTATGAAATTATTCAGCAATAGAATAAATAATACAGGTAACATCCATTCATGATATATCAAATACCGAGGGATACTATGTTGCACAATACAAATTAGCAATATATTACTAAAGGTTAGCAGCATACAGATAAAAGCAAACAGTGCTAATTTATCTTTATATGAATTCCAGATATATAAAGACCCTATAAGAACTAATAATGATAACCATATCATATAAAAACCTCCAAAAGCGTGTGCTACATTTTTATAAAACAAATCCAAACATTTCCAGAAATTATCTAATACAAGAGGCAACCACATACTCACCAACATTTTATCATTTGCAATCAACGCTTCATGTGAGTTAGGATCAGATGGCATTAAAAATTGCCTGCCTTCTTTAGAAAACACCCCAAATGAGATATTTACAAAATTATAGTCAAAATGATGAAATACATTATCATTTAACGGAACATAAAAGTCATCTAAAAGTCTACGATCATAAGCAATCGCATACATTTTCTTATAATACTCCTGAGTTTGCACATCTTCATATAGCTGATAATCTTCCTGATCCGCAACAAAAAACGGCATAATCATTATCTGAAGGCCTGTACTTGAAATATTAATGTACTTCCCTTGGACTACATAGTTAAAAGTCTTTTGAGACAAGGAAATAAAAAATGGCATACTCAACAAAATAAGGATTACCAGTGCGTATTGCTTAAAGTTTCTTGTTTGATACCATTCATACACGAGTATGATCAATAAAATAGGAATAACAAAGAAGAATTGTGTTCGAATCAACAATATCAAGAAAATACTAATCAATAAAAACACCAGCGTATTTTTACTTTTTGTAAAAAGATATCGAATTAACAATGCCGTTATCACAAGAAAAAAAGGATATGCTAAGCCTTGAGTTACTATTCTATTAACGGTTAAAAACTCTGGGATCACTATTGGAGCTAATAAAATAACATCTAGCAATACAACCAATCTCTTATCTAGTTCAAAAAACTTTGCGATTGTTTTTATTAAATATATACAAGCGCCAAAACCTATAACCAATTGAATACCAACAATAATTGGAAAGTAATTTTCCTCACCAAATATTTTTCTAAAAACAAAAAGGAAAGTCCCATAACCTGGTGGTGTTATCAAGGAAAGCGCAACATAACTTCCAGTATCTGGCTCGACTACTACTCCAACCCACATCACATATACACATACGAGTATATAAAGTAATACTCTTAAAGCAAAATTGGAAAATATATGTAGTATAGAATTGATCATAATTCGGGATTAAAAGTAATGTAAATATTCTAGTTCGCACAACTGAGCATATATCCAACTTAATACCAAAAGAATACTAAAAAAATCATGTTTTATTAAAAAACAAAAAATCTTACATATTCAAAGTAAATAGTTTACGGTTTTTCTATAAGGGGTAAATTCCCTTAAAACGTATATTTGAAGTAATAGTATTTTAACATTTTTAACAAATACCGTTAATCCTATTTTTATGCGTTTCGTCGATAAATAATAGCATTTCATATGGAATTAACATGTTAAAAACATGGTCATTTTCTAATTTAGAAAATCATCGTCATAATAGCCATAGAATGAAAAAAAACTACTTCTTCCTACTATTTTTCCTAACTAGTTATATCCATATAACTGCTCAATTGAGTAAYGTTCATTATTTACCTCCTTTAAAGCAAGGAGGAAATAACCAAGCCATTCGACAACAAGCATTTTATCTATCTACACCAGAAACTACAGCTTTCGATGTAAACGTATTCCAAGGAACCAATACTACTGCAATTACCACATTAACCATATCTAACGCTGCTCCAGGAAAATACAATATCGCCGATGGTGATAATAATATCACACTTGTAACTAATACAAATACAGGTATCGTACTTAATAATAGTGGGCTACGTTTTGAATCTGTTGGCGGAGAAGAGTTTTATGTAAATTATAGAGGAAGATCCAACGCCCAAGCGACTTCATTAACATCAAAAGGAAGGCAAGCTATAGGGACCTTATTCAAATGGGGAGGTAGACCTAATTTTGGCAACGGTCAAACGAGCCTTAATGCTACTTTGGGTATCATGGCCACCGAACCTGGAACCACCATAATAAATATTTATGATTATGGGACGGATTGTGAATTTCGATTACAGAATGACAACGATGGGATTACGGATGATACCTTAACTATAACCTTAACACAAGGACAAACTTATGTCTTAGAAGCTTTACGAAATGCCACAGTAGCGAATATAGATTGTTGGCTAGGAGCTACTATCCAATCCGATAAAAAAATTGCTATTTCTAATGGAAATTTAAATGGCGCTCCTCGTGTAGGTTCTAATAATAGAGATGCATTAATTGATCAGCCTGTACCGGAAAATGTACTAGGAAGAGAGTATATATTCATAAGAGGTAATGGTGTAAATGATGTGGAAACTCCTATCATTATAGGAACCCAAAATGGGACAGACATTTCTGTAGGAGGAGTATATCAAGCAACCATCAATACTGGAGAATATTATGTAATAAATGGCAGCAATTATAGTCCTGCTTCTGTAGGTGGTAATATGTATGTTGAAACTTCTAAAGAGACTTATGCCTATCAGCATTTATCTGGATCTAGCAGTGTATTTACTGGAGGATTGAATTTTATTGCTCCAGTAAATTGTTTACTACCGGATAATTTAAGTAACATCTCCGATATCAGGGATGTGGATGGATTAAATTTCAATGGAGGAATTACTATAGTTGCTGCATCGATAACTCCAAATGCCAATATTATTGTAACGGATGATACTGGAACTATAGCACTTGCAAATGAACAAGCCGTTATAGGAACAAGTGACTGGAAAACCTTCTATATCCCTAATCTTACAGGAAATGTTTCCGTACAATCCTCTGGTCCTATAGCCGTTGGATTTTTGGGAGTAAGTGGTGCTGCAGGAATTGCAGGGTATTTTTCTGGATTCGATACGGTTCCAGTTGTAGAACTCGATATAACGGGTGGTGGCTGTTTACCAGGTTCTGATGTTTTTGAAATCACTGGAAATTTTGACGCCTATCAATGGTTTCAGAATGGAGCAGAAATCATGGGTGCTACTACAAGTATCTTTACACCAACTGAACCTGGAGATTTTTTTGTTAGAGTAACTCGAGGAACTTGCACCTACAACTCTGCAATTTTATCTGCTTACAACTGCATTCCTGAAATAGTAATTTCCAAAACCGTAGATAATTCTCCTGTCATTGAAGGAGATACGGTTACGTTCACTGTTACCGTAGAAAGTCTAGGACAAGATCCTGTGAGCAACCTTGTCATTAACGATCTATTACCTGCTGAATTAAGTTTTGGAACTGTTACTCCTAGTTTTGGTACTTGGTCAGCGCCTAATTGGACTATCGGAGATATGTTTGCTGGTGAAGTTCATACCCTTACAATAGAAGCCACTGTAAACGAAGTTTCTGCAGATGTGACTGTCACAAATACCATAAGCAATACTCAAACAGAAGTAGATACCAATGCTTTGCCCGATGACCCAACAGAAGACGTAACGATCATAAATAATGAATTAGAAATTACTAAAACAGACAGAACTGCTCCAGATGGTAGTTATGATACCGTTGGCGAAATCATAACATATGACTTTACAGTAACCAACACAGGTAGCCAAATAATTCCAAGTGTCACAATTTCTGATCCTAACATAGATATAGGGAGTTTATCTCCTGCTTCTGTTTCTAATTTAGGAATTGGAGCTACAGCAAATTTCACAGCAACTCATACAATTACTCAAGCGGATATTGAAGCAGATCAAGTGGTAAATACAGCAACTGCCGAAGGTACTTTATCAAATGGTTTTGTTATTACTGATATCTCTGATGATCCAGATGATCCAACAACATCAACCAGTGATCCTACTATTACTCCTATAGAACAGATTGGTGCCTTGGTATTAGAAAAAATTGCACAACCGGCTCCTGATGGCTTGTATGATACATTAGGAGAACTAATTACGTATGAATTTACAGTGATCAATACCGGAAATGTGAGTTTGGATAATGTAACTATAACTGATGCAAATATTGATGTAGGCAGTTTAAGTCCAACTTCAGTAGCTAACTTACCTGCTGGAGAATCAGCTGTTTTTACAGCTACTCATGAAATTGTACAGTTAGATTTCGACAATGGTAACACAACGAATATGGCTACTGCAACGGGTACAGAACCAGTGGAAGGAGCTGTTGTGAGTGATATGTCAGATGACCCTACGACGCTAGCWCCTAATGATGCTACCGTGGTAAGTATTCCGCAGTTTGGTCAATTAGATGTCACAAAAGTGGATGATGCACCAACAAATGGCCCATATAATACAATAGGACAAACCATAACCTATACTATTATTGCCACAAGTGTGGGTAATGTAACATTGACCGATGTAAATGTAGTAGATCCCAATGCAGATACTATTACTCTTATTAGTACTACTGGAACTGATACGGGAACTGATAATATAGTAGATAGTATGGCTCCAATGGAAATTGCAACCTTTGAGGCAACGCATGTAATTACGCAAGAAGATCTTGATGCAAATCAGGTTGTAAACACAGCAACCGTAGGAGCTCAAGATCCTGGATTAGGTAGTATTACTGATTTATCAGACGATCCTGATGATCCGACAACCTCAACGAATGATCCTACTATCGTTTCTTTAATATCAACTCCAAGTATTTCAGTCACAAAACTAGCCGATGATAATAGTAATGTTGCGGAAGGACAAATAGTAACGTATACCTATACCGTTTCTAATACTGGAAATGTGACCTTTGATGAAGTAAGTCTTTCTGATATCCATTCTGGTACTGGTTCTCTTGGAACAATAACACTTCAAAGCACAACCGGTATAGATGATGGAATCGATAATGATGTGGATGAATTAGGTCCAGGAACTAATGCTGTCTGGATAGCAACGTATATTATTACAACTACAGATATTACAAATCAAAGTGATATAACTAATACGGTTACTGCTAGCGCTACACCAAGAACAGGTAGTATTGCAGATCCTGCAGATCTTACTGCAACTGAAGTAGTAACTGTAAATCCTATAGAAACTATTTGCGGTGGAGAGACTTTATCACATGATCTAACAATGGATGTAGATCCAAGTATCGTTTCTTTTAGCTGGTTTACTACAGATAATCCATTGATTTCTGGAGAAACAACTACCACTTCTACTGATACAAGTATTACAGATACTTTAATAAATATTGGCACTACAGATCAAGAAGTAATATATACGATCACTGGATTTGATTCTGGAGGAATCGCTCAGGATACATATACTTACACAGTGACTGTTCAACGTGCACCACAAGTTTTAAACACTTCCAGAACAGTTGACATTTGCACAGGAGATTCTTTAAATCAAGGTTTGATATCACAAGTAGATAATTACAATGATGGAGTAACTTTTTCCTGGTCAGCAGTCGACAACCCAAATATAACTGGAGAAACAACTACAACCTCAACAGACGGAAATATACAAGATACACTTATCAATACATCAACCGCACCTCAAGATGTTGTCTATACCATTACCCCAACAGATAATTCCAATGGATGCGTTGGAACTATTTATACAATAACAGTAACGGTGGAACCTCCATTGGTAGTTCCGCCAAATGACTCTGCAACGGTAGAATGTATTGCTGATGCCACACAACCTGCGGCTCCTGTAGTTACCGATAGTAATGGAACACCCATTACTCCAGTAATCACTGAAAACACAGATCCTACTTGTGAAGGTGATAAAATTTACACCTATACCTATACCGATTGTGCAGGAAATGCTTCTGTGTATACATTTACTTATACCATCGATCTAACTACACTTCCTGTTGTACCTGCTAATGGAACAGCAACCATAGAATGTATTGCCGATGCTACGCAACCAGCTTCGCCAACAGTAACAGATGTTTGTGGAAATGATATCACGCCTGTAATTACTGAAAATACAGATCCTACTTGTGAAGGAGATAAAATTTACACCTACACTTATACCGATTGTGCWGGAAATACATCTGTGTATACATTTACCTATACWATYGATGTAACTACATTGCCTGTTATACCAGCYAATGGAACMGCAACMGTAGAATGTATYGCKGATGCYACACAACCAACTGCACCAACAGTWACAGATGTCTGTGGAAATGATATCACGCCTGTAATTACTGAAAATACAGATCCTACCTGTGAAGGTGATAAAATTTACACCTACACTTATACCGATTGTGCAGGAAATACATCTGTGTATACATTTACCTATACTATCGATGTAACTACATT
>NZ_WEKL01000032.1 GCF_019295435.1 Aquimarina litoralis | reverse complement strand
CAACAAAACCTCAAACCCAACACTTAACACTTGATACCCTTAAATCACAGCCACTCTACTACGAGAATATCTTTCATCCATGGCAATTTTATGGTATGAAATCCCCATGGTAGCTTTTCTAAAGTGATATCATGTGTTTCTCTTTGCACCTGTAATAACCAATGACCATCTCGTGTTCGTAATGATCCTTGTCTACACAGATAGGAAGCTCTAAATCCATCTGGAGATAGATTTTTCCATTTTGGACCTCTTCCTATCACAGCTGTCAATAATCCTTCAGAAATTTCTTTTTCTTCTTCGGACAATTCAATAGGAGATACAACGGTATCCATATCAAAACCACACAATAGTTTATTTAGTGGCAAAGCGCCTTCAAACAACTCTTGATCATTTGTATCACACAAATACTGTAAAGCACAAATTGCCTTGTTATGAGTTACTTCATCAATAAAACTCTTTTCCTTCATAACTCCTAAATTCTGGAAAAAGCGTTCTAAAAATGGCCAGAACAATACCAATCCTGCATTTTGTATGGATATAAAATCCGTATCATCAAAAGGCGAAGACAGCTGTTCTGATATCATGGACGTAGGTTTTGATCCTATGCGCTTTAATTCTTTCTGCAGTCCTTTCACACTAATTGCTAAAGGCTTCAACAGAATATTTATATCCGTCTCTTGTATGGTTTGCTTTGACGTGTTATTCAAATCAGTAAGCAACTGTGTTAATTGTTTCAAGATTTCTGCTGATAACTGATCAAAAAACGGATGGTTGACTACAATTGATAATTGCTTAAAAAAAGTTTTCCAAACATCGTATTCAGGAAATAGCTGCTTGCAAGAAGCTACCAAACCTTTGATCTTATAAACATACTCAGTATTAGCTCTAAGGATATCTTCTTTATTATTAATTCCGAGGTCTAAAAACACTTCTTTTGTACACTCTTTTTCAAATAAAAAAGTAGTACCTGTCATATGATGTTTTAAAAAAGCAATCTTCCAAAAGCTCTGTTCTGTTTTCTTACCTTTTATACTATATTCCCTATGAATTTTACTTTGAATACTGTCTTTAATTTTTAAAATATGAGCAGATGAAAGTTCTGTAATCAACTCAAAAGAAGTGAGTAATTGATTCTCTGTACTCGCGTATATAAAACGCTGTAAATATTGAATATTCCATTGTAATTCCTTTAACAGCTTTACGAAAGCTCCACTTGGATTTTTCAGTAATTGTGCTAAGTGTTCCTGAAAATCATTTTTATTTCCTTGTTTTGACCACCAAGGCAGCATTCCTGTTTTTAGATAATGAACTACTGCTCTTAGAGATGTTTCTTCAATAGCGTGACCATTTTTTTGTCTTTCTGAAACTTCTTCGGATTGTTGATATTCTGCTAGTTCTTCCTGTAACTTTTCCTTAAAAACGGTTTCGAAATCTTCTAATGACACTTTTCCTAAATCTAGCGTTAACTGATCAATCTGAATCGGAACTTCTGATAAATTCGCTTGGCTAAGCACACGATCCATCACGCTTGTTAATTCATTTCTGCACAACGAACTCAATTCTTGTTGTACCTTCGATGTATCCAAATGTTTAGGCACATGAATTTCTAAAATTTGCTTATTGATACTATGTATTTGCTGTGCCATGATCCGTTGTATTATCCGTTTTGAATTTCAGTAAGGAAACGTTGATAGGCATGATCAAATTCTTGCATCTCCTCTTGATCCAACCACTGAATATTTGTTCTGATATGAACAGGTGTTTCTTCTCGAATGGTCAAAGCGATGAATTTTTTAAAATCACTGTCCTGATATTGTTCTACCCATGTTGGCAACATAAATGTTAGTTGTAACGAATAAGGATCTTGAACGATATCAGTAGTCATCCATCGACCTACTTCTTCATCCTCTACAAAAGGCACTTCAATTTCAAAACCGTCATTATTAATTGATATTACTTTATGTACTCCGTTATAATTCGTTGTTCGTGTAATTTCTATAGCATCTCCAACTTGTAAAGAATGTACTCCGATTTGACAAAAAGTATGATTCGAATTTGTTGATTCAATAAAACGTTGAACAGCAGCTGATCGTAAATAATATCGCATATCGTGCGTGCGTTTCCAAGTAGCTCCTGATTCAGATTCCTGAAAAGGTGCTTTTATCTCAAAAAAGTCATCTCCTACTGCTAGCACAGTGTAGATGCCATTATAATCAATATTGTTTGTAATCTCTACTTCTTCACCTGGTAATAAGTTATGATTTCCGACAATACATCGTGTAAACTCCTTTGTAATAGCTATCTCAAATTTTGTAATAGAAGCAGAACTATAGCTTGAAATAAAGGGATATGGATAGGATTTTCTAGATCGAAGTAAAATATGCTCTATCATATGAAACCCAGAAGTATCTCCATCTCCCAGATTTCTACGACTATAATCTTCGATCCCTATTTTTAAGGCGATTCTTTTTTCTAGGCCAGAAATATTCTCTGTATTCCAAAGATCATTTTTGATATCATATCCTTTTGCTTTACATCCACTAACAACAGGATATTCCTTTAAGAATCGTGCTTTGTCTTTAATCAGTTTTTTATCCGAAGTATTTTGATCATCAGTTGTATCTTTTAATACCATTCCATAAGAAGTAAACTTCTCTCCAAATCGAGCCAACAAATGATTGAGAAACTTATTTTTTCGTAATAATCCAGTTGAAGTATCAGCAGTCATTTCTTTCAAATAAGAAGTGTAGCTCTCCTTATTACCTATCAAGTCGGACATCCCTGGTACACAATCCAATAAGTCTTGATTAAAATAAGTACTGCTATTTTCGCCATCAAAACTCATAATATTTTTAAAATTTGCTAACTGTGAGAGGTAATTAGCAACTACTTGCTCAAAAAACAATAAATACCCACTTAACTGTTTTGCCTGTGCTTTTCTTGTAGCAGAAGCGCTCTCAGGTAATCCTATTTCTCCGATACCATAATTCATCGGAAATTGATTTTGAATAGGGTAATATTGTTCTAAATTTGCTGCTTGTGTTTCGGGTAAGACAATATCTTTTTCCTGAAGTATTAATGTCCTTGATCCTTCCTCAGTCCTTTTTTGATTATATATCCTTTTGATTTGCTCGGTATCAACACTTACTGTAAGTCCTTTGGATGTAAATGATAATTGTGATAATGTGCCATCTATATCCAAAATAGGCGTTTTGGAAGTATCTAATGGTAATAACCAATTCTTTATGGTATTGGTTCCAGTAGCAAGAGCGAGCTTATCTATTACCAAAATCCCTGGTTGGTCCATAATTTCTTTAATTACATCTGAAGTTTGGATTTCTTCTTTGCGATATGCACGTACTAGATCCTTATCTTCTATAAAACCATGATATAATCTGGGACCGTCAAAAATTTCGTCAGTGGTTTTTCCTTTTTCCAATTGTTGTTGTAATGTGTAAAAAGGAATACGTGGAGAAAAATGAGAACCTACACGATGCAGCATATTTGCGACAAGTTCATTAACATCATCTACGGTGTCAGAAATTTCAATGACACCCTGTAATCGCACTCCTTGGGTGTCTAATAATTTTATCTCTTCAAAATCTTCACAGATCGAACGACAGGCGTATAATTTCTCTCGAACTGCAGCAATTATTCTACTACCAGGAATATCAAACAATCCATCCTTTTCTATAAAAACACGAAATAATCCTTTGGGAGTGATAGTTCCAAACTCATTTGTTTTTTTAGGAATTACCTTTTCTACCCATGCATTTTTAACACCTTCTACATCAATCACCATCTTGCGAATATCCAAAAGTGTTACCGGATTGGTGGTCAAAATAGTAGCTGGGCTATACAAACTATCATAAGTATTTGTGCGATGGCTTCCTAACAAATCCTGAATATCAAACTCCATTCGATAGGCCAGATCCGTAATTGCATAACATACTTGTTCTAAAATGGTAATCCCTGGATCATGGATATTATGATCTGTCCAGGTATCTCCTGCCATCTTTTGGATTAATTGCATTCCTTCTGCTCTAAGGAATTCATAGCTCAACGCACTGTCTTTTGGTACTTCTCTAGGTATGGTGATGTTATCTGTCATTGCAAAAGGTAATTATTGTTCGTATTTTCCAAAAAGGATATCTATTTATTAATAAGGATTTTGAAAAGCTTATAATTTCATGATGTATGCTAATACAAAGTACGGAGGACGGTTTTCGTGAGGAGTACTGCCACCTGCGGATTTTAAATCTGCTTTGGCAGTATTAATAGAAATATCTGTTTTATTCTTCTGAATTGTTCCAAAATTATTTAAGGCAAACTCTTTACCAGCACCAGGATTATTATCCATTGTATCAGTAGTATCCCTACCAGTAAACCTAACCAATCCATTAAAACTTCCATGATTATGATTATGACCAGGATCAGTTATATTATGTTTATGCCCTTTATCTAAGTGGGTATGACTTGGCATTTGTGCTTCAGTAAGAGTTACTTCTCTTGCCCCTCCTTTTTCACCAATTTGGTATTCTGGATTATTCTTTTCCATTCCTACAATAAATCTCCCTGATAAATCTGGTGTATTATTGGTTCCATCACACAACACCCAACCTTTGGGAATATCTTGTCCAGACCACATAGAAATCAATCCTTTTGGTAAACGCGTATCTACATACCTCTTTACTGCTTTTTGTGTAGCAAGTTTATCATGACTGGTAGCTGTATTATCAAGTTCTTCGTTATCTGAAATATTAGATGCTTTCAGGTTTCCATCTACTTGCAAAGTGCCTTTTACAGCAACTCCTTCTTTTTTAGAAACCTTAAAAATAGTGGTGGGTGTACTAGTGGTATCCGTTATAGATACTAATGGAGCAGTATCCTTTCCTTCTACTGTTAATTTTGAAATAGGTTCAATAGTTCCTATCCCTACATTGCCTTCTCCTGATTTAATGAATAACTTACTCTGCCCAGTAGCATCTTTGATATTAAATCCAGGTTGATTGCTATTGGGGGCATCAGAATTTACTCTAGGGTTTAGGTTGATGGACCATTGTGGATTGTCATCTGCAAAGCTTTCATAGAGATCCAACACTTCTTGCGTACCCACTCGCTCTCCTTCTGCTTGCACGGATAAAGGATTTCCTTGTACCTTAGCAATCCCATCTTCTGCTTGGTTCAATCCTGCCTCTATAAAATCCGAAAACTCTTCTTGTGTGGGTTTATCATTAATCTTAAAAAACCCTTTAAGCTCCGTTCTATTTTTCTTGTTGATTTCCACTTTTTCTATTTTTTTTAGGATGTTAACTCTTCTATAATTGCTACAATCTTTTCTTTCTAGTTTATAATTTCATAATATATGCCAATGCGAAATACGGTGGACGGTTCTCATGAGGTTGATTGCTTCCAGTCTTATTGGTATTAAAGGAATGCCTATGCTTACCTGCAGGTTGGGTAGTTCTGGTGAATGCTTTGTAATAATCATTAGAACTTCCTGTACCAGATCCATCTCCTCGTTTAGCTGCCCCCGTAAAATTATGTGCGTGTTCGCCAGCTTCTCCAGTGGTTCCTGAATGACTATGTGATGGTAATTGGCCTGTTGTTAAACTAACTTCTTCTTTTCCTCCTGTTTTTCCAATCTGATATTCTGAATTTCCTTTGTCAAAACCAACAATAAACCTACCGGATAAGTTGGGAGTATCTTGACTGCCATCACATAATGCCCACCCTACAGGAATACTACTTATATTTCCGGACCACATCACAATCACTCCTTTTGGCATACGTGTATCCACATAGGTTTTTACTGCCTTTTGGGTAGGAATCTTATCATGGTTAGCTCCTTCTTTATCTAAATCTACACTAGCAGAAATATTCTCTGCCTTTAATTTTTTTACAGTCATATCTCCTTCTACCGATACCGCTCCCAGAATACGAGTGCCACCATTAGCGATAATATCTAGTCTTCTGGTTGCGGGATCACTATTCGTTGATTTTCCAAATATGGTTAGAGCAGTGGAGCCTACCTCAATCTTCGCAGAATCCTTATGCTCATTCGTATTATCACCTCCAAAAAGGATGGTATCTTCAGCAATTTGCATTGCACTGATAGGCTTATCCGATCTTGTGTTTCCTTTTACTGTTAAAGGTGCTACAGGTTCTATAGTTCCAATTCCAACAGCACCTTCTCCTGATTTGATAAACAAGCGACTTTGTCCTGTTGCATCTTTGATATTAAATCCAGGTTGATTACTCGATGGTTCTTCAGTGTTTACTCTTGGGTTCAGATTGATGGACCATTGTGGATTATCATCTGCAAAGCTTTCATAGAGATCTAATACTTCTTGCGCGCCAATTCGTTCTCCTTCTGCTTGTACGGATAGCGGATTACCTTGTACTTTTGCTATCCCATCTTCCGCTTGATTAAGACCTGCTTCTATAAAATCTGCAAACTCCTCTTGAGTAGGTTTATCATTAATCTTAAAATATTCTTTGAGTTCTGTTCTGTTTCTTTTGTTGATTTCCATTGGATTATTTTTTATTACTTTATTTCAAGATTTTAACTTACTATAAAGTCTTTACTGATTTCCATATAGTTGATTCCTTCAAAGCTATCTTCTTCAAACCCATTTTCATTGACGACATAGACTTCGTGTATCTGTGCTGCAACCATAATCATATCGGGTTTTGATGGTGTTACTATCGACTTTCCATCATTCAGACTTCGTACATCGGTAAATGTCTTTCCATCTTCACTCTGAAATAATTTTAGATTGGCTACATAATCAATATAAGGTCGTTCTGCAATGAAATTGATAATCACACTAGCATGGAGTGATCCTCCGATTTGAATGTCACTATCCTCTCCATATGCCCAAGGTGACATAAATCGTTTGATTTCTTCTATCAACTTGTTTTTGTAAAAATCCTCATCATATCCAGGATAAAATTTCACCACACACTCTGTAGAGACTTGTAGGTAAAAAGGATTCGAAACCGAGACTTCTGCATAGGTAGGAGTCAGTTTTTCTATATATGAGTTTATCTCTATAAGTGTATCCGCTGCTACTTTTGGAGCGAAAGGATTAAAGGGTAATTTTCCTTTGATATCAGGAACTACGATTACATCTACTCCTCCAATTCGATCAGAAGATGGAAGACATTTGGCCTTATAAATCTCAGGGAATCGATGTAATATCATATGCTCATAATCCCACATGGTCAGTGCTCTGTTTTTGTGTCGCAATCGTTCGCTAATTCGCTTATATAATGCATCTCCTTTTTCTTTTGGTTTTCCTTTGCTAGAGGTAAATGGTTGTGTGATTTTTGCTACCTCAGGTATCTGATTTAGTGCTTCTGTGATGGTATCAATTGGCAAAGGATTTTCGAAATGCCCTGGAGCTACCGTTTCGTTAGCTAAAGTTGCACTAATAACCTGAGTACAAATATCAATAGTGTCGGATACTCCTTCAATATTTCTAAAGGCAGAGATCTTAATCCAGTGTAAATGCGATGGCATTATGGTACCTCCTTGTGTAGCATCATCTGGTATTTTGATTTTTACAACACCTGTATTCACCAACCCATTGGTATCATCTTGTACCAAATCAGAAGGTGTCAATGCTATCCATTCATTATTGCGCAAATAACTCCACTGTACTGTTGGTTTTTCTATTTCAGGATCTGCACTTCCTTCTGCCATTTGAAATAAAATCGATAGGATCTGAGGCGTACTTACCTCAGCTATTCCCAGATATAATGCTCCTTCATCTTTATATACTGGAATCAACGTTGCTCGGTTTCCAGGTTGTATGGCATCGTATCCAAAAGGATGTATATGAAATACTTCATTTTCATGAGTACTATTCCCTCTATCTGATATGATACTTTCACAAGCAGTATAGGAAACTCCAAGTCTTTTTAATCTAGGTTGATAAGGTGGATTAATCTTAAGATTTTTAATCTCTGTTTTCTCTGATAGTGCCTGTTTTATGGATAAGGTGTTAAATACTGAATGCTGAAAGTTTGTTGGAGTTAATTCTACTCTAAAATAACGATCCCAAAGTAATGCTTCTTCTTCATCAGTCTGTATTCCAAACCGTTCCTTATATTGAAAGTCTGGACTATGATCTTTTATTCTTGTTGGTATATTGTCGATCGATACGATGTTATCCTGATCAAAAAGTGGAAATCCAACCGCTACATTATTACCTTCTTCATCTTTTGTTTTTGTAGAAAGTAATAACTCTGCATTGCGATCATGTAAAAACACGTCTGCTTTAAAATCATTATCATTTTCGATAATGGCAGCATCAAATCCTAACTTTTGATCTATCAGTTCAGCAAGTTGTTCTTTAGTTAGTGCAGCGAGTTCTTCCTCTGTATGATCCGCCTGAATCAGCCAATAATTTTTGTAATAGTCCACAAAAGATTTAGGAGGTTTGATCCACTCTAAATGCAATTTTAAATCTTTAATGCGCTTCTGTGATATTTCGTCATTTGCAATATAAAAACTGGTTCCAATTTCTGGTTGAAAACCAAAAGGCTCAAATGGTTTATTCGTATCTATAGTTCCTTGATCGTTCTCTACAATTGTATGTTGCATTTCCCTAACATCAATACGAATATGGACTTTTCGCATTGCTAAATTCACCAAATCTTGATAACTGCTTCGAATGTTACTTTGATCATTAGGTTCTTCCGGAAAAGAATTTAAGATACATATCATAGTAGGATGATCGGAAGCAATAAAACGTTTATTCGGAGATTGAAACGCTGTAACTGGAAGCTCATTATCTAGAAGTTCTACTTCAATTTTTAGCGCATTTAGATATACTTGATCTTTAGTATATTTCTGAGCACTTTCTATAAATTCTTCAAGACGTCCTACTTCTTTAACCTCAACTATTTTTGCTTCTTTAAGACTAATAATCTCATAAATTTTTTGAGTAGTATCTACAATATAATCTCCAATATCTGTGATACTAAAATTAGCAGTACCGATTCTGGTAATCGTTTGATCGTTTATTTCGATATTCAGATTATTTTCCAAAGCTGCTCCTACATAATTCCCTAAAGAATATTTTACTATATCTGGAGTAAACCATTGTTGTTCACTACTTAGATAAGTTTTGAAAGGGTCGTTTTTATCAAAAAATGATTGTAAATCTCTAACTTTCTGATCGTTAAGATTCAGATCTAATAATACTTCTATTGTACGTTTTCCGTCTTTGAGTAATAATGTTGGTGAGCTAATCGCAAAACCAATCTCTGAAGGCTTTAAAGAATGATCTGCTATTGCGGACTCTCTATTACCAAAGGTTTTAAATCTTTTACTTTCTTCTTCTTCATCATATTGGCTAAAAAGAAATTCTTTGGCATCAGAGGTATCATAAATATCGGATAACTTTTCGATTTCAGGAGAAGGAATTATCACGGAACGTAGCTGCCGTTCTGAAAATTCTAAAATACGATATGCTCTATTCTTATCCTCTTCAGAAACCGATGCGTTAGCGCCCGTTTGTATAATATGGATAAAGTCTTGCTTTCTTAGCAGTAATTCTACCTCAACATATTCCAATGCTTTTTCTGCTCTATCATCTGAAGCCTGCAAATCTTCGAATACCTTTTCTAAGGAAACTGTCTGACCATTGTATAAAGGCAAGGAATCTCCTGGGTTTGGACTTCCATACACTTTCTTTAACATCGAATCGAATCCGTTGGTATTGTGTAATTGCTTTAAACTTTGTTGTCTTTGATGAACAATTTTTCTTTTATATGCCTGATCTAACAATTCATATACTGGTTCCCAGTCCGTTGGAATCCCTTCTTTTTCTTCTTGACGCTTTAAAAAGATACCATCAAATTGATCTCTTTCTAAAAACAGTGTTTTATTTACATAAGTTATTGCAGCGGTATTTTCATTTTTTACCGCTTCCTGTAATTGAAAAATATCTTTTATTTGTTCTGCGGGAAAATCTGGAAGTACATCTCCTGGATTAGGGTGTCCTAAAGCCATTTCCATCATATCTACAAAAGCTGCATCTTTAGTTTTTCCTCGCTCTCGATGTACTTTTCTGATCGTTAACACATCTTTTGATACAAAAACACTTTTTATTTGTGCTATTTGAGCTTTACTAATTATAGTATCTTCATTGGTGACATACTGCAATTCGTTTCCTTCTGCATCTTCTCCCGCTTGCAACCTTGTTCCTTTTTGCACTTCCAGATATTCCGTATTCTCTTCTAATTCTAAAAGTACATTGACCACATCGGGTACTGCTTCTTTTGGATGTAGTCCTAAGTATTTTCTAAAATAAAAATCCAAATGCTTTTCAGTAAGTCCGTTCATTTTAGACTTTACATGATTCATTAACTTAAGAAATGTCATAAACAACACCACATGTGGTTTGGATAATTTCGCTTTCTTTTCAGGGTTATTATAAAACAATTCTGGATTTTCAACATATGCTGCTAGTTCCTTTGCCCAATGTCTTTGTTGTATTCTTCTTTCTTCTGGTGAGTTTTGCTTAAAAATATTAGGTTCATCTATAAGAAATGACTCCCAAGTACCAGTTGGTTTATTTTGTTCATCAAAAAATTGAAGCTCTTTGGCTAACCGTTGTGCTTCTATAACCAATTCTTCTATACTACGATCTTCGATAGGCACATAATCGGTATGTAAGGCATCCGAATTACGATCTTTTTGACTGGTTCCATCTCTAAGGAGAATGTTATCTAAATTTTGAATAGTATTCATCACTTTTTACAACTTTACTTTAATAGGTTTTAAGTAGCTTTAATTTTTACATTTGACGGCACTAGTTTTCCCTGTCCTGGATACATGGGCAAAGGATCAGGTGTATTTGCTGGAGGTGGCTGTTTTGCTGGAGATGTAACTTTAAACTCCGCTATAAAAACACTTCCCTTAATGATAATCTCTTTATTTCCGCTTTTACTTTTCGTTGTTAATTGATCTGGACCTAATTTTTTTATTGTCAATGTCCCTTGCCCAGGAATTACAAAAGGAGGTGCCACATATGAACAGTTTTTAACTTCTACTTCTGATTCATCTCCCGCTACACAAACTTTCTTCCCTTGAATCGTAGTTTTTCCCGATGCAATCATCTTTCCCGGTTGTACACTAACTACGGCACTTCCAAAAGCTGGTAAAAAATTAACCTGATCTCCGTCTATTAATACTAGGTCCATGTTTTGTTTTTGCTTAATTTATACTATCTATTAAAGGTCAAATGCTATATTAGTAGCTTCATTGATATAAAATGGATATATGAGATTAAATCGATTATTTGTAGCTCTTACAACATAGTCAATACTAATATGTACTACTCCATTTTCAGGATCGGTATCTGTAACCGATACATTATCTACCTGAATTCTTGGTTCATATAATAAAAGAGCACGAGATACCACATTGCTCAACTCACTGGCAAAGCGTTCATCTAATTCTTCAAATAAAAACTGAGTAAGATCACATCCAAAATCAGGGTGCATCATACGTTCCTTTAATGAAGTTGACAATAAAATCTGAAGACTCTGTTTAATATCTTCTTCTCCTGAAGTTAATGCTACCTCTGCTCCTCCAACTCCAAAAGCAGGAGGAAATGACCAACCGTTTCCTAAAAATTCGTTATTCATATCTTTTATATTAGATCCACTTTTTTACCTTTAACCTTTACTTTCCCTTTAGAATTGATATCAAAATTTCCTGCTGCTTCCAGAGAAAAATCTTTAGCACTTATAATCTTAATACCATCTTTACCCATCCTAATGCTATTGCCATGAGCATCTTCTAATTTGATCGTCTTTTCTTTTTGATTGATGGCTAGTATCTGTTCATTGGACTGATCAGCATCTGCTGTAGAGAGTGTTACAGTCTCTTTTTCTTCATCAAACAATAATTGATAATTAGATTTGGTAAAAATGCCTTTGTATGTATTTTTTTTCTTTTCCGTATGTGGTGCTTTATTGCTATGCATAGCTCCTAATACGATTGCCTGTCTTGGATCATCATTTAAAAACCCAACCACTACGCGATCTCCTTTTTCTGGAGGAAAGAAGATTCCATGATCTACACCTGCATCTAGGGTTGTATACATTGCTAATACCTCAGCTGCTTTGGTTTCTTGATGAAGTGCTGGAATATTAACTTTGATTCGAAATCCAAGATTGGCATCCTCTACATGTCCAAGTACTGTTCCGAGCTGTAAACCATTTATCCCAGGTAATAAACCAGCAGCTTGGGTTGCGATAATATCAGGCTGTGTACTGAACCAATTGGCATCCATTCCGACCTGTATGTAGGTATACCATCCGGAGCCCGTTACAAATCCATGCCGAACTCCAGTAATGATATGTTCTCCATTAAAACGACTTACATTTTCTATTTTTAGCGTTTGCCCTACCTTTATTTTTCCATTTCCATTAATTCTAATCGTTCCTTGTACAACTGAAAGTCTGGATTTTACCAGCTGAGCATCAGACCATGATTGCAACTCTGATGGATCCGTAGGTACTGCATGTATCAAATTTGCTTCTCTACCGCCAACGGCATCAGATAATTGTGATGTTTTGTAGTCAACAATATTAAGTACTTGTTCTTTCCCCTTTTTAGGAATACTCAATTCTAATTGGTCTTTTTTAGTATCCAAACCAAAAGAATGTACCTTTTCATATTGATTACGACTATTAATTTTTAGATCAAAATGAGCCAAATCTATCCCAAAGGTCAATGTATGGTCCGTACTACCAATTTGAGGAGTAAAAACTGATACTTCACCATTATCAATTTGCACTAATTGACCATTAGCTTCTGCTCTTGATACCATAAAATCCCAATCTGAAACATAGTATTGTACCATCTGTGGATGGGTAAAAGAAGTACTTTCTATTTTCTTTTCTTTTAACTCTTTATAGGTACTTATTAGATCTTTTATAATTTTACTATCTGTATGATTCTTATACACCTTATTTTTTCGTAAAGTGCTCATTTTTATACAAGGGTCACAAAGTTCAATAGTAAGTACAGACTGATATTGTGTACGTTCAATTTCCTGATTGATTACTACTCCTTCAAAAATTTTTGCCTCGTTTGTGTTATTTCCTTCATATCGCATAAAGATTTCGATCAAAGCTCCTGGTTCAAAAGCATCACTTTCTAAAGTGGTAAACTTTTGATTTGCTACACAACCATCAGATAGTTTAAGTTCAGCTAGTGGTATTTTGTTAAATTCCTTGCTCGTATCTATCGACAATAATTGATACGATCCTAATGGAAGGATCTTGCCGTTACTTTTGATCGTATTTGTTACTACTGTTGATGACATTTTTTATTTTTCTATTGGTGGAAAGTAAATTTCTTGTCCTGGAATAAGATTTCTAAAATCTGTTAGTTTATTCACACTTGCTACTAATGGATAATATAAAGGAGAACCATATATCTCTTGACACATTAATGGCAAACGATCACCTGATTTTACAATACGATAATGGGTAAGATCTGGAGATTGTAAATTCAATCTTGCTAATTGTTCTTTGGGAGCATCATCCCCAATGAAAGATACATTTAGTTCAGCTCGCAAAGGATCTCCGTTCCTATCAAATAATGTGTAATTGATATCTAAGCTAGCTAGTCTACAATTAAACTTTAATGTTTTTCCCCAACTTAATATCAGATAACGAGGCTCATGGATTTTACCTTTTATTTTGGTAATGTTTGTAAGAAAATCATCAATTCTATCAGTAACACTTTTTTGAGTTCCTCTCAGATGCCTAAAAGCTATTTGAGCTCCATATTGATCAACATGAGTTCCATCAAAAATTAGGCTCATACTTACAGTGGATGAGCCACTATACATGAACTTAGTATTACTCTCGTTTTGAGGATTACTTGCATCCTTTGTAAAATTATTTACAAAACTTCTCCGTATGGATTCTGGATTAAACATCACTTCAAACTTATCCTCTCCACTGGTTCTTTCTGGATTATCGAAAGAAATGATGGTAAGTTTTTGTAGTTTAAAACGTAGCTGACTTAACAATGCCATAATCTATCTGAGTTTTTTCTTTTTCAATATTTTTAATACTTGATGTACACATTCCTGTACCACATCATGCTGCTCTTTTTTTCGATCAATAGGTTGATCCTTTTCGCCTGTCTGAGAAGCATCTGAAATGATTGCCCTAATAACAATTTCTTTGATCTCTACTGCCATTTTATATTCTTAAGATTTGAAATCTTGTATATGCTAACTCCATAGTATCTATAGCAACAGAATTAGATTGCGCATCCAAATCTGATACGGACCATTTTACAGGATATGCTTTTAAGAATAACCATCCACCAATTGGAATTCCTTCTTCATTAAATAACGTAACCAGCACATCAGAAGGGTTAAATTTGAACAATGAAAATGTTGCATTAAATTCAATGTTTAAAGGAGATGGGATCGGACCTGCTACATAACCTCGCTCTAAAACCAGGTTATTGTAATTCATCTTCTTTGGCATGCGATGAGCATGTAAATTTTGTCCTCCTTCATTAATAGTATCCAATTGCATTTCAGTACTTATACCACTGACCTTTTGAAATCTAAGATCTATTGGATTGGGAATTGCTCCTCCTGAAAGAAAGAACACTCCAAATCTGTGTGATAATGTAGGCTCGCGGTCTGCAAAATTTATTGCTTTTAAAACATCTAACATATTGTAAATCCTTAATTGTGTTTTATTCGTAAATCATGAGCTATTAAATCCAAGCTCTCTATTGCAACTTCACTTGCATTAGCGCTAAACGATGGAGCATCTAATTTGAAAGGTAATGCTCGAGAAACCTCCCAAACTACGATGCCCATCCCAGCTTCATCACAGAGTTCTATCCTGATATCTTTTTTTTCACCAGATTTAATCCAATTATATAAATCACTGCGCCGTTTAATTAAACCTCTCTTTAAATTGATATTAATTGGTTTTCTTTGTCCTCGAATTAAATGATCACCTACTGCCCAGCTAAAACCGTGTCGATATAATACATGATCGTGATCAATTTCTAAGCCCGAAATCTCTGAGAACGACATGATCTCAACTCCATTAATTGTTACCTGATAATTATATACTGGTAACGGATAGGTTTTGCTAATTTTCTGTTTATCTATTGCCACAATACATCGGTTTTTTAAATTTATATTTGACTTCTCATTCTGGTTTTATTTCTTAGAATAGACTTGTTTACTTTACCTAAATGCTATGCTTCTTCCATTGTTACTCGGAATGCCATTAAATCCATAGATTCTATCGCCACATCATTAGAACTGGCATCAAAAGAAGGAGCTGTCAATTTGGTTGGAAAGGCATCAATAACTTTCCAGCTAACCACTGTACTACCAGTTTCATCTAAAAGATGAACTACAATATCTCTTTTGTCCACCTGATTCAACTGTATGTCATTGATCCAGTCATAAAAAACAGGAATACTCTTTCCTTTTACCAATCCTTTTTTCAAGGATATATTTACTGGTTGAATCTGTCCAGGCATATACATAATATTCGGTCCTACTTTTCCTCCAGTAGCAAAGCTTTCCTTGTATGTTGTTGTTTCGAAGGATAGTTCTAAACCTGATACTTCTGAAAAACTTATAGATACTCCATTTATATCTACTCTATAATTGTAGGTTACTAAGGGGTAATCTGTCTTTATTTGTTCTTTAGTTAAAGCCATTGTTTTTACTTTTTACTTATTCATTAATTTTTTTAGCCTAATTATGCTTCTTGTAGCTTATGAGAGAATTTCAGTATGATAAATTCTGCAGGACGTACTGCTGCCAGTCCTATTTCTACAATCATCTTTCCTTCCAAAATATCTTGTTGCGTCATGGTCTTACCTAATCCGATATTTACAAAATATGCTTGTTCTTCTGTAGCTCCTGCTAATCCTCCTTGTTGCCATATCCCATACAAAAAGCTTTCAATCATGGCTTTCATCTTTAACCAAGTCACGGCATCATTTGACTCAAAAACAGCAAATTGAGATGCTTTCTTGGTAGATTCTTCTATCATATTGAATAATCTTCGTACTGATACATATCTCCATTCATTATCATTTCCAGCTAGCGTACGTGCACCCCAAACCATAGTTCCCTTTCCTACAAAACTTCTTATGGCATTGATTGATTTACCACTTGTTGCATCTACATTAAGTTTTTCCTGATCCTTAGAAGTAATTTTCCTTACCGGTCCTATAATAGCATTTAAGCTTACATTTGCTGGAGCTTTCCATACACCACGTTCTCTATCCGTGGTTGCATACGCACCTGCAACTGCAGCACTTGGAGGTAAAACGATGCGTTGTTTAGATACTTCACTAACTACTCTACTATATAATTCTGAACGAGATTCTTTTATTGATGATAAACTAACAGATACCTCATCATCTGCAGTATTGATAAGATCGCTTGTCCCTGTTGAAGATTCTACGATAGTAGCTCCATTTAATAAGGTTATATCAAAATCACCTTTGTCTGAAAATGAATTCCAGGTATCGATAATCTCACTAGCGGGAGTTCCAACTCCAACATTTATAGTCAGTGTTGCTTCAGAAATACTAAAAGAAGGTATACTACCAGATCCTTTATTGATCTTAACTTTTGGAGCATCCTGCACTGATCCATTATACACAACTCTAATAGCTCCTGCTATTTCTAATTGAACAGCTGCATTAGCTGAAGAACCTGAAATTAGAACATTATCTTCATTATATCTATAGGTTAGAGATGTTTGCAAATATGGTGTATAAGCAGCTCCATACTTTAAATTATTAGTCCCTATTCCATTTCTAAAGGAAGTTGCGTCTTCATCATCTTTTTGAATATCGAAAATGCAAAATCTATCTTTTAATTCTTGACATTGCGCTAGTGCACTTTGACATACTTCATGATAATCCACAGTATCCAATCTAACAGCTTCACTAAGCATAATCAAAGTAGGTTCATCTTCTTTACTCAAGACTTCAAGTCCTTTTAAAAATGATGCTTTGTTATAATCATTCTGATAACTTCCTATGGAAATTATATAACAATCTCCTCCACCATTTTTAAAATATAAATCAACTGCATGATATAAGGTATGCTGAGGAGCTGTAACCTCTATATTTCCTATAGTATTATCGTCGTTAACTTTTACATTGAAAGATGCTGTCTGAGCACCTCCAAAGGCTTCTTTAAATTCTAATAGAGTAGATACTCTAATAGCCATATTTCCGATATCTTTTCCATTTTTTACCGCTTTTTCAGTATACCCTATAAAAGCAGGTATGGCAGTGGAAACTTCAGCTACAGATTGTGGCAAAAGAGGAACTTCCTCAGTGTACACATCTGGTGTTAAAAATCTAGACATATTTTAATAGTTTTAAATGTTTATAATTGGCATTTCCAAAGACCAATACGATTCTCCAGATATGCCTTTTCTTACTTAATTTTAATTATTTGAATTCCTTGTTGTTCTAATCGGGGATTAGGTAAATGATTTATAAGAATATCTCCATCTTGAAGCAGTTTAATATTTTTAATAGGTGTACTGCTGTAAGGAACTAAACCTTTAGATTCGAAAAGTTTTATTGGAGAATTGGGAAAATTTAATCGAATAGAATTTATTATTTGATCAGCAGTACTTTCATCTAAGGTAATTTCTGTAAAAGTAATTTGATCATCTCTGGATTCTAAGCTTATAGTAGCATCTTCAGTATTAGAAACAAAATAGTATTTCCACTTGATAGATTTTGCCTTGAATCTCGCTTGAAACTTGATTGGCTCAACACTATTGGTTTTGATTTTATTTCCTGTGATTACAATATTTGCTATGGCAGAAAAACCTTGAAAAGTTTCTTTTTTCTCTATTTGGGTTGTAATTAATTCTGAACCATCCTGATCAAGATTTGTAAAGGAGATTATGCTTCCGTTTTCTATACCAGAAAAGTCTGTAATTTCCTGAATATCGGCGGACTTAGGATATATGTAAAAAGTGAAGACATCTTTTTCGTCTAAAGCCGGAAAGGTGTTATTTTCTGGATGAATCGGAGCTAGTACTTTTATTCCGTCAGCCTCTTTTTTCAGAATATAACCCAAGTTAATCAAGAGGTTTTTAGTATCATTATCAGGGATCAATACCAAATCCTTGGGCATCCCTGAAAAATATGGATGTATCATTTCCACCTGAAAGAATTCACGATATTTCATCTTTTTACTTATATTTTTAATTCTATTCGTTATTAAATCGCTGCTAGAACCTGTAATCGGTTACTGGCAAAACCGATTCTTATTTTTGACCAGTGTTCAATGCTATACTTGATAATGGTTCTCCTACAAATTGTATACTTTGTTCATCAATAAATGACAATAGACGAACTTTATATAATACTGATGGCAGATAAGAAGTATTTAAAGAATGCCATACTTGATTCTGTTCTTCTAAAGGGAGAGAGATAAGTTCTACTATAAGCTTTTCAATATTTTCCTCTGATAACTGTGGAGCGTTCAAAGGATCAAAGATTCTGTTTACCTGAAAAAACTTGATCAAATGAGATAAAAATTTAAGTGCTTGATCATATTTATTAAACTTAGATACAAACAAAATCAATAACTCAATTCTTATTTCCGGATTCGCTTGGGTTTTGATACCATTTCTTACGATCCCTGAGTATTGATCTGCATTTCTAAATTTTCTATCTTCAGAAATATTAATAAGAAAAGGAGTTATTTTATCATTAGTAAAAGAAACCGGATCATTATTATTCGTACTTATAAAATCTATAATATTTGATTCTGTAGTACCCACTACATTCTTAAAATACTCATTGAGTTTATCCTTTAAAACTGTTAATACAACATCGACCATCTTTATATTTGGTTTATTGATTTTTGATGTTTCAAAGGTACCTGACTAAACCACTTGAAGAGTAGTAGTAGTCCGGCAAATAATTAGAAATTTCCGACAAAACAATTGTCATAAATCAACACACTATGACAATTACGACATATAGCTAAAATCAAAGAAAACTAACTGAAATCAACTATATTTATTAGGGAAACTTCTTCTTTTGGAAATGTTATTTCATTGGATATAAAGGGAAGGATTTTGAAGTATATCTTTCCAAGATATTTAATAGATATGAGTAAAAAAGAAGTAGCTGCCCTTGAAAGCAGCTACTTAGGTAATAATTGATAATGAAAGCATCACAAATAAAGAGCTATAAAGGGCGTTATATAGCTCTCTAACTAATTCAAACTCATGTATAAGTTAATCTTTCTTTTTCAAGTTGGTTTTTAACATTTAAAAGCATTATTTAAAGTATTTTGTAATTATTTCTACTCAAATACTTATTGATATAAAGATTATTTTATAAGGTACTAAGCCCTCTTAACCTTTTATCTATCTTTCTTTTTTTCTGAGTAATCAACTTCATCACATCCATGAGTTTTGGGTCTTTATTTTCTTTATAAACTTCATTGATATTTAAAACTAATGTCTTTGCTTCTCGAGAAGCTGATACACGATCACTGGTACTCATGTTACTCATACTTCTTTTAAGGAATTCTTTTGCATTTTTCAGTAAATCCATATTCTTTTATTTTAGGTGAAACATTAGATCTAATTAACATCTATTAAAATGATTTCATAAATATTTGTTAATCAAAAGCTTTCATATTCTCAAACCTAATTTAAATGATATTTTTCATATATTTTCATTTATATTTGTAATCATAATCATTAATTTTGTTTATGAATTATACATTGCATCAATTACAGATTTTTCTAAAAATTGCAGAGAAAGAGAGCATTACTAAAGCTTCTGAGGAACTTCATTTAACTCAGCCCGCAGTCTCTATTCAGCTTAAGAATTTTCAAGATCAATTTCCAATTCCACTAACCGAAGTAATTGGCAGAAAATTATACGTTACAGATTTTGGAAAAGAAATCGCCATTGCAGCAAAAAAGATAATTGATGAAGTAAATCAAATAAGTTATAAAACGAATGCTTATCAAGGAGAATTATCAGGTGTATTAAAAATTTCCGTTGTTTCTACCGGCAAATACATCATCCCTTATTTCCTATCCGATTTTATGAAAAAGCATAAAGGTGTTGATCTCATTCTTGATGTAACTAATAAACAAAAGGTTATCAAGAGTTTAGAACAAAATACTGTAGATTTTTCCCTGGTTTCGGTACTTCCAAAAAATTTACAAATTGAGAAGACCAAACTTATGGAAAATCAACTGTATTTGGTAGGAAACACTTCTGAAGAGTTTAACAAAAAAAAATACAGCAAATCTATTTTCACAGAACTTCCATTAATTTATCGAGAATCTGGATCGGGTACAAGACATACTATGGAAGCCTATATTGAAAGAAATGATTTACCCGTTCGAAAAAAAATGGAGCTTACATCTAACGAAGCTGTAAAACAGGCTGTTATTGCGGGATTGGGTTATTCTATAATGCCGTTAATCGGTATTCGAAATGATTTAGAAGCAGGACGTTTACAAATTATCCCTGTAGCAGGTTTCCCCATTAAATCTATTTGGAATTTAATATGGCTAAAAAATAAAAAGTTTTCTCCAGTCGCAGAGGCTTTTCTAAAATATGTTAAAGAAGAAAAAGATGAAATTATTAAAAATAAATTTCATATTCTGGATTAACTTTAAAAATACCATACACTGTATAATTCTTAATACAATGTATGGCATCTCCAAAAAATCTATTGTTTTTTAGTTAACGTATTACAAGTAATGTGTGGAAATTTAATGATAGTTCCATCAATTGGAATATTCATAAGAATCGTTTGATTATAGGACAACTGCGTAAATTCACCTCCTTTTGTAAATGCCTGTAACCAATAGTTAGCATTATAATCTATAACATTAGCCTTTTGTTTTTCGAAAGGAATGTTAGTAACCGATCCTTTTGCTACTGGATTTTCCGTATCAACTCCCCATTGGATATATTCTACACAAGGGTTTTCATTAACTCCATGTTGTAATGGTTGATTTGGATTCATGTTTAAATCTGGAAATGGATTTCCTACACTTTTGGTAGTATAAGGCGTTTGATTAATTCCTGAAGGAATTACATTTCCGGGATAGTCATCGATATGCAAAGGACCATTGTTAATGTATGTATTTGGATATCCTTTAATACCACCTTGCGCTAGGATAGAATTTCCATGCGGCACTGAGATTTGTTTTGCAACGTTGGTTAACACAGATTGCTGTGGAATAGGTCCAGAATGTGGGACTACAGGAGTAGTTCCATATGGTCCTTCAGCTTCAGTTCCAGTAACCAAAAATAACCAAGAACCATTTTCTGCATGAACTAATTTATCTTTATCAGGCCCATCTGCAAAGTATATTCGCTGTTCATAGAAAAGTACATTAGCATTTTGATTGTAATCGCCTCCTCTATTCGGGGCATTTCCATTAATGGGTGAAAATGTAATCTCTTCATAATATGTAAAATTCTTCAAAATATATTTTGCAGGTACCGATGTTACTGGTAATGGCATAATATTATAGGAATAAGGGGATGCTGTTCCTCCTTTATCTGTTGATCCTAAGTTTTGATTTGTCCAAGTTCCTACTAAATGACTTAGAGGTCCTAATCCCTCAATATTAGGAGCAGGATTCGTCTGTTTTGGTTCATTGATTAAAGTTTCAGGGAATACAGGTGGTGTCACTGCTGACATTACGGTTGCTTCTTTTTCTGACATAATAATGTGTTTTAAGATTAAAAATTATATGATTTGATTTATCCCCAATATCCTCTTGAAATTCTAAGAGGTGTTTTCCCACTTGATATATTTTCGCCGGTTTCTACACTATTTTTACACGGAGGATTATCCATAGGTTGGATAGCGCCATTGGATATTTTATCTAAGGCTTTATTACAGGATCTTAAGGAACCATTTACCCAACCTTGCATATCAGAAATAGCTTCATTACACATATAAAATCCTGGAAGAGGATTCGATAAATATTCCATAGTTTCCTTATCATTTACATTTAATTCCCACTGATGGTATGCATGCTCAAAATCATCTTCTCCATTCCATAGTCGATAACTGGTAAAAACTGGATCAGGAATGTTGGTAACTCCAAATAATAATCCCATTTGTTTGCGTGCTTCTGCAACCACGGCCTGAGAGGCCGGAAAAACAGTTTGAGATTCCATTTCGTTATACTTTTCTTGTAACGGTGATGAGAATTTCGGCCCCACATTCTGTAGTCCTTTCCAGAAATTTGTATGATTAAAATCACAATACAAGGTTAATGCCGCAGGTTCTTCTCCAGTGATTATGGAAACCGTACCGGTTTTTGAATCTACATTGAGATCCTCTACAGAATAAAAAGGATAAATAGAATTAATAGGTAGGTCTGTAAAATTAGGACCAAATTCAATATTTGGTCTGCCTGTTGATCCTGTATACCACCAAGCTTCTCTGAAATAGAAATTAATTTTCATCAGATTCATTCCCAAAACTCCATTGATACTCTCCCATAATTTCATTCCATCATGGTCTCCATAAGTAGTATATAATGCTGGCGATTTAACATAAAGTGATTTGAATCCAGTTGCAGCTATTGCCGATATAATTTGTTTTGCTTTTATTTCCTTATGTTCTCCACAAGGTATGTTTGGTGTAGCATTTTGCCCTTCCTGAGCTTCTGTAAGATGTAAGGTGAAATTATCTTCTTCTCCATGAATACTATCTATATTCGTACTTAAATAAATTGCAACTTTTCCTTCTAATTCCTTTTTAATTGCATCCGGTAATGTGCTGAAGCCATATTTAAAAGTATAGTAAGTTGGATCCTTAGGAAAATCAGCCAAAATTTGCCAAGCATCTCCAGCATTCGGCAAAGATTTAAATGGTCCAGCGAATCCAATGGTATTTGTTAGCATTTCTATACATTCCTCAGAATAGCCCATATCTCTCAATAATCCCCATAACTGCCATTCGTTCATTGGGATATCTTTCCATTTAAAATGCAATCTGAATTTTTGCCAATAATCCGGTGTTTGATCTTCGGTAAGGATAATGTCGTTTGCCTCAAGAATTCTATTATAGGCATTGGTGATAATCTGAACTGGGCTTAATCCAATCTCTTCGGGGTATAGGTCATATAATTGACTCCATATCATATTCCCACTTGCATTTGCTTCTGCTAACGAAAAGCTATGACCTCTAATACAAAATCTATTCGTATCATCAGCACTAGACATAGGAAAAGGCACTATATCATCACAAATATTAAGCGCACCGTTTAATGTCATTAATTCTTCCATTCCATAATTAAATCGCATTCCCCCTTGCTCTTCTTTCACTAAGTCAATATGTACTTGGTCATAATAATTCTGAATTCCATTATTATCAGAAACTTTGTGATTTCCCCGAATAGGAATTAAATCGGATTGTAATCTTCCTCCAGTACGATTAAGCCTTTCATAAATTGCTATTTTTTTCCCTTTATAATCGGGATGATTAATTAATCGATAGGCACAATAAAGGCCCGAAATACCAGCTCCGATGATGGCAATATCGATCTCATTTTGATCAGAAATTTCATTAAATGTTGCGATGGACATGTTGTTTAGTATTTAAAAAATGTGAATAATAAATCGAAGGGGTTTCCCAAAGTTCTACTATTATTTCTAACAAAAAAAAGCGTAAAAACCCCTGTTTTTTTTAAACCAAAATCAACAATAAGCCTATCCATAACTTCCTCATAAACAATAATCAGGTGTTTATACCTATACCAAAAATTCCCTTACGTATATAACTTTGAGAGGCACAGCTTTTTTTAAAAATTATAACTCACAATTATGTCCGGTAAAAAGAAAAAAACATCTCAATATGAGCGTGTAAAAGAGATTCTGAACTCATTGCAGGGGAAAACAGTTCCAAGTTATCAAGGACTACATGCTTTTTGGTTAGATCCAAAAGTATTTATGACTGCTTCATTGTACGGACAACGTCTCATTGCTCCAAAGAATGATAGTGCTACAAGTGAAGGGAATGGATGTTGTGGATCGACAGATTCCTATTCTTCGTCTTTGCCCGCCACGCAACCTACAACAAAAAGTGATGGATGTTGTGGATCATCACAAAACGCTACGGATACTGTCTCAAAGCAAGCAGCTGTATCCGCAGTACAACAACCACCAATCACTACATCTATTGGAGATTGTTGGCCTTCTGGAGGTGAAGGAGGAGGAGGAGGAAGCAATCCACCAATTCACAAAAGGAGTGATCAGTCGGCTATAATTAAAGGGTTAAAAGGTTTGTATCCTTTTGACGGTAGTATTTTCCCGAAATTATTATGGGATGCTAAAGCAACAGCTTCTGCTGATCAAATTCAAACGATATCCAACTGGATCGATTCAGACTGTCCTTTAAATTTAGAAGAAGAACAAACTAAAAAAGAAGTAAGCATTACTACTAACAGTAATCATCTTGCACTAGCCAAGGGTGAATTACTACATCCAGTATCTACGAACAAAACAAATCAGGATCATAGAGATAATAAAGGTTTAACCATTAGAAAAGAGGTTAGTTCCTTATCCAAAGAGGAATTAGGAACATTCAGAGAAGCACTGAATTGTATGTTTCAGTATACAGATTACTGGCAAGATGAACGAAGTTTTGATTATTGGGCAAGAATTCATACCGACTCCTGTCAGCATGGATGGGAGCAATTTACTACCTGGCATCGATTGTATCTTTATTTTTTTGAACAAAAATTAAAAGATTATGATCAAGACATCGCTTTGCCATATTGGTCTTGGATGGATTATGCAGATCAAAACAAAAATACATTTAATAACAAAAAATATGACTTAGGAGTCCTTCCCGAGGCTTATGGTTGTTTCCTAACTCAAAAAGGATTAGATAAACTAAAAGATCAAAAGACAAGCGAAGGAAAATCAATACTGACTAAGAAAGAAATTACTGCTTTAGAAAAAATAGTAAAAAAAGGAACTATTTATAACTCTGGATTGCGCTTTTTAAAAGCAGCTAGTATTCCCTATGAAATTATCAATGTGAATAATGTGGCAGTATGGTCTGATAAAATTCGCGCTATTTATAACACACTTAAAGAAATTAATCCGCTTTGGTTTCCAAACCGATGGCCCGGATCAATGGGACCTCTATCTCATTATCCCACCAAAGATGATATCAATCTACTACTTTCTTTAGATAATTTTGGAGATTTTGGTGGTGGGCCCTCTTATGACCATCACTATGGTTCCTTAGAGAAAGTGCATAATGGTATGCATAACTTTTCTGGTGGTACGAATCCAAATTATCCTTATGAAGGAAATACCAAGTGGCAAAAAATTTATGCTGATTTAAGCCTTACAGCAGATCCGCAAAATCAGGAAAATCCAATCTATGGATGGATGACAGATAATAGAATTACAGCTTTTGATCCACTATTTTGGGCACACCATTCTAATGTGGATCGTTTGTGGGCGAGATGGCAGGAATTGCATAATGGGACACCTCAGGAGATGAACGCTGTATTGGCTCCATGGTCTATGACTGTTCAGGACACTATGAGTATTCAAAAACTAGGATATACCTACATGAGAGATTCTGTATTTTACGATGTTTCAAGTAAAGTGGGATTGGTAAAATTCAACAGTGCTCCAGCTACAGTTTCAGCAAACACATTAGATACCCATAGAAAAGCTGAAATAAAAATTCATCGTGTACAGCGTGGTAATTTACCAAATGCACATATAAGAATCTTTTTGAATAGTCCTGATGCTTCTATAGACACTCCAACCAATGGAAATGATCATTTTGTAGAAGAAATTTCCACATTTCATGGAAGCTGTTATGGTGGACCAGGACATTGTAATCTACCGCTAGACAAAACAAGAAATTTTGATTTCAGGCAATTACATCATCACGAACCTAGAAATTATAAAATCAATGCTACGGATGCAGTGCAACGTGTCTTAAACAATGGTTCCAAGGATATTACAATTCAACTGGTCATTATAGGAATTGATGGCAAACCAATAGACAACGCTGTATACATTGATGGTGTATCCTTAAACTTCATGGACTAATTAAAGCAACTCATAATGGACAATACATATACGACTTTTAAGATTCACCCAAGTATTGGAATCGCCAGACTTGGTAATACGGATGATGATTTTTATTTAACTCCAGAACAAGCAGGAACTTTACCAATTGCCTGTGATGAAATGGGTAGAGAACAAAAAGACTCTAAAGGAAATCCAATAAGAGTAAGCTCTTTCAAGGATAGTAGTGATTTATCTAAAATAAAAAAACAAGCTGCAAGATTTAGAGTTTTCGCATACAACGGAGATAATACAGAAGGCGAAGAAATCAAAGTAGGAGGTACGTATAATTTTGTATATGAGACAGCAGTAACCGCTCCACGAATCGTTCAGGGAAAAGTTACAGACATTGATTGGACAGTACATTTAGCCAATAAAAAAGCTTCCTGGTATGAATTTCAAGAAACTAACGGACAACAAGGATATGCACCTGATCATCCACTTCGAAATCCAGAAGTAATACAACCTGATCTAAGAAGACAACTGATTATTGATCCTGGACCACTAACGGTAAATCTAAAAAACAATAAAGGATCTTTTGCAAAATTTGGTTCGGAAAGCAAGAAAATGGATAATAGTAAATACAAAAAGGTATCCTATCCGCAGACCTTTCCTCCCTCTGATATTCAACCAAATTCTATAGAAACCTTAGGCAGTTTACTAGTGAATGAACAGGAAAAAAACATTCGATTAATTGTATTAGGAGGAAATGGGAATTCAGGTTCCACCAAAACTCCTGTAATCGAAAGCTTTGTAAATAATGATGGGTGGTTTGATGATATTTCTGATGGACCGGTAACTGCCAAGATTCAATATACATTTATGGATACCGTCTATGATGGGGATAAAGAAAAAAWGGTAAAAACTACAGGAACGATGGATGTACAAGTCCCTGCGTGGGTTGTTGTAGGCTATCCACGATATGTACCAGAAATGGAAGATATGATTACGATRGATGAAAAAATGTATGATCTTTTTGTTCGCAAAATGGCATATGATCCACAGGTATTTGGAGTTCCTCCTTTTACAAAGGAAACTAATAACCCAAAAACACCTGAAGAATTTGATATCTGGAGAAATGAAGCACATTACAATCCAGATTATTATCCGAAGTTTTATAAAGAGCTATGGCCTCAACTACGAAGGCCTGACGATTTTAAATACACCTTTGTCTTTGACTTTTTTGGCGGTGGTGACCCTCATAATAGAGGAACTGGGGGTAATCTAAATTATAAAACGCTTTCCATTCCACCAAAAAATGGAAAAGACCCTTATTACAGATTAAGACAATTTGTATTCGGAATCATGAGACAAACCAATCAACTTAATAATTATGAGGTAGAAGGTAATTATAATCCTACATCCAATAAACCCAGATTGATGCCACTACTTTGTGGAGACAATCCATTAACCAATATTGCACCTCAAAAATTCCTTTCAATGACAGAAACTCAATTGTTTTTCTTAAAACAATGGGCAAATGGAAAATTTGTAAATGAGTGTGATGAGTGGGGAGAAAGTAATACCACATGTACAAATCCTTGGGCAAATCCGCCAACAACAGGAATTGGAATTGATCGAGGTGTATTAAGTAATGTATTGGGTGGCGCATTTTGTCCTGGAGGAGAACTCTCATGGATTGTAGATAACCCAGCAATATATAGTGAACCTTATAGAATAAAACATGCTACTTATATTGCTGGAGGATTAAGCATTCCTCAACCTATTGCGAATAAAGATGGAAGTACTGCTCCTAATATTGCTGCTGGAATGGAACCTGGGGATCTTACGAAATATATCGGAATTCCTTGGCAAGCAGATTTTCATGAATGTACCTTCCAAAATATTAATACCACTTATACAAAATGGAACAATATTTATCCAGAATCCATTGGTGATCCTGTAGAACAGCAAATAGCGTACAATATCCCTTGGTGGCCAGCACATAGACCAATTGTAGTTCAGGAAAGAACGGTAGAAAATGGAACTCCAAACTACACTCAGGTATACTGGGCATCAGGAATACCTAATAATAATGCAGGAGATCTTCAAATGGTACAAGCTTGGAAAGACCTTGGTTTTTTAGTAACAGAAGGAGAAGGTATTACACGACAGTTTTATCAAGTAGAGCGCAATAATGAGGCTTTAGGTGATCCTGTAAAACCAGGCAATCGCGTTTTAGGACAAAGCTTTGGCGAATCCAACAAAGAAAATAACTCAAACTAAACAATCATGAATACAACTATCAATTCCGTTCCAGAAGTTTTAACTGGAATATGGACCTATCGAAGTTTTTTGAGCAATCCAGATCTAGATGCGGATTTTGATTCTTTAGAATTTGGAAGAGGAAACATTAAAATAAATGAAGCTCCATTTCAAACATTAGATGGTCTGATCTATGGTCCTGGATGGGAATTAAAACTAAAAGGATCTATTGGATACGGCAATCCTTTTACATTGCAATTTGAAGGAAAAGGAATTGTTGGAGGTGCTGAATGGATTTATAATTATCTAGGATACTTTGTACCAAACTGGATGAATGGTGTGGATCAACGTCCAGCACTCGTTGGGTCTATCGTCAGAGCAATCCCACATCCTACAGGCCCTAATAGCAAATCTACCGCTCCTGCAGGAGTTGTTGCTCAGTGGATTGCAGTAAAACAAGATCCTACTTCATGAGTAGTAAAAAATTGACATATGATGTTTGTATTATAGGAGCAGGAGTGGCAGGATGTGCCACAGCAATAGCACTAAAAAACAAAGCACCTCATTTAAGTGTTGCTATAATAGAACGTACTTGTGATATTCGATACAAAAACATCTCTTCTCAAAGGATTGGAGAGACCATTCCGCCTCAGACTTCACAGCAATTACAACAATTGGGTATCTGGGATTCTTTTATGAAGTGTAATTTCAAACAATCTTTTGGCACATCAGCTTCTTGGGGTTCTTGTCAATTATATCATAATGAATATATGTATTCTCCTTATGGATATGGCTGGCACCTGGATCGACTTGCTTTTGATGAATTTATGATCAATGAAACTCAAAAAAGGGGAGTTTCTATACATTTTGAAAATAGCATTACATCATCCGAAAACGAAGATAAATTTTGGTATTTGAAAACCATTTCAAATCAAGAACAAACTTTGATCAAATCTCGTTTCATCATTGATGCTACCGGAAAAAAAGCAGCATTTTCAAGTCTCCAGAAATCTATCAAAATAAAAGAAGATCAAATGGTAGGTATCTATTGCTTTTATGATATCCCAGATCATACTAAAGACAGCTTAGGTTTAGGTACTGGAACTTGTGTAGAAACCGATGTCAATGGTTGGTGGTATAGTTCTATATTACCAAATAAAAAACTGGTAATCTCATATATGACAGATGCTGACATTGCCAAAAACATACAAATTCGAAAGACTTATAACTTTACTAAATTTTTATCCGATACCACCTATACAAGTTCAAGAACAATTAACTTAAAAAGTTCTATCGAACCAAAAATTATTGCTGCACACACACAGTATCTAAACACTGTAATTGGCAATGGCTGGCTGGCAGTAGGTGATGCAGCATCCAGCTATGACCCTATTTCTTCTCTAGGCATCTTTAAATCCTTAATAATGAGTCAATTTGCAGCTTACGCGACTTTTGACTTTTTAAAAGG
Source organism: Aquimarina litoralis (assembly GCF_019295435.1). Classification (GTDB taxonomy): domain Bacteria; phylum Bacteroidota; class Bacteroidia; order Flavobacteriales; family Flavobacteriaceae; genus Aquimarina; species Aquimarina litoralis_A. Next base: position 25,801 of record NZ_WEKL01000032.1, on the reverse strand, counting down.
AGATGATACTGGTCTCAAAAAATATCAGCACATCATTATGCAAGACTATAAGGGGTATCTAAAAAAAAGACAGGAATACTACGCCCAGGAAAAACGATATATCAATTCTCTTTTTTGGGAAAGAAGACATCAACTAAGCACTATAACTAATTAACCTTAAATTTTATATTATGAAACGTACTTTACAACTTTTATACGCTAGTCTTTATCAGCTTGTCTTTATTGCAAGTGTTTTATTACTATTCTTTTCTTGTAATGAAAAAGTTACTGTCAACGAAAGTACAAACACTGCGGAAGTAACAATTAATGAAAATAACTATAAAGAAATTCCTGCTCCTGTAAAATTTTCTCCCAATATTCCAGTAGATGTAAATCCTGTAATTCAACAAAAATTCAAGGATAAAAAAGATATATTTGGACTTAACGAAAAATTCAATGAATATAGCTGGCAAGCCTTTATCGCTATTATGTGGCCCAGAGACGAAAAGGGAAAACCAGCTGAAAAATTCACAGATAAAGGAAATCCTACTTGGTTAGGATGGAAAGAAGCTTTTCAGGTATATAGAGCAGATGGAAAAACTCCAGCTCCTTGGGGAAGCCCAAGAACTGCTTCGGGATTAGGGTTATCAGATGCTGTTCTTACTGATCATAGTACTAGAGCTGTTCTTTCTTCGTCTACACCTACAACTACTAAAAACTTTGATATTGCAGATGAAGTAGATCAAGCATTTGCTGGGAAACTTTTTGATCAAAATGGAAATGTAGTAGTATATGAAGTACTCATGAATAAAGAAGAATTTGATTATATCGTTTCCAACAAACTTTATAACATCAATGGGCAGACCAAATTTTCTGAAAGTGGCATAGCTAATTTCCCTAAAGGAAACTATGAAGAGAACAAACTTGGAGCTATAGAGATTAAGTTTGCCTGGAAAATCCTTACAGATAAGGATTATAAAGATCGTTATTATACTGAAGAAGGATATATCATTGGCCCTGATGGATCTTCATTGGTTAAAAAAGATTTAGGAATGATTGGTTTTCATATAAGTCAAAAAACACCAACTGGCAAACAATGGGTATGGTCTACTTTTGAACATATTGATAATTTAAATCAAAACGTAATTGAAAAAGATGGAAAAACAACGGTGATCCCTCCATCACTTACAGATCCCAACTGCGAGATTTGTCCAGTAAATGTTGATGTTACAAATAATGGAACAACCTATACTCATAACAAAGGTGTACATGGAGATTTTTGGACAATTTCTAGCAGCACTACAGATAAGTATTTTGCCAATAGCGATGTTATGAAAACGCAAGCAAAACGTATGGTCGATATACCAATAAGAGTGCAACGTATTAATGAAAAAATGCGAACTTATTTCAAGCAACAAAAAAGCATTTGGCAATACTATCAATTAATAGACACTCAATATCCGTTGGATCAAAATGCTCCTCCAGGAAACCACACAGAAAGTGGTTATAAAGTACCAGAATCTGTGGTTAATAAACCTGGTGGGAATCCCAACTTGGCTTTACTAACTAACATCACTATGGAAACCTTTTTTCAAGGAGGAAATCAATCCGCATCTAATTTAATGGAAGCAAATCCAGTAAGTGATATTACCATTTTTGGTACAGAAAGTTGTATGGGATGTCACTCTAGTGCTGGAATCTATCTATATAAAAATGGCAAGCTAACCTCAGGTGATCAGCTTAGTGGAGATTTCAGTTGGTTACTTGGTAAAGCACAGTGGGAAAAAGGAGTTCCTCAAAAACCATCCAATTAGAAGGTGTTTCTTCAATAGTATTAGCAAATCTAATTTGCCCAAAAATCAAGTTTCATTACTAAAACGCAACAGCGATATGTATACTTCTAAAAAAAACTCTTGCTCTTGTACCTCTAAAGGCTCTAGTAAATCATTAGGTACAGACACAAAGAAGATGAGTCTTTTAAATATATTATCGGCTGTTGTGTTTTTTTTATTYCCAAAATGTGCTTTTTGTTGGGCCGCTTATGCCTCATTTTTTAGCTATATCGGATTTGGGCAACTTGAATATAATTCTAAATGGAAATATATAATTCTTAGTATCTTCATTTTAGGCAGTATTGTTTTAATGTGGCGACATTATAAAAAGAAATCTTGGGTGAATATGCTGTTGTATACAGCTGGACTATCTATCTTACTCATTGCTTATTATTTAAACTATAACGAAACTTGGTGGCTGTATATCGTTGCTTTTTTAATGATTTTGAGCAATTTTCACTTAAGAAAAAAACAAGCATTCAGCCATCCATAAGATTTATTAAGTACTAAGCTTTCAAAAAACATATAGTATTGTATATTTATACAAAAAGTACTTTATGTCATCTCAATCCCGTTTGGATCGCGCTTTTAAAAATGCAAAAGTTGTTCCTTTTGATGACAGTTCTAAATTTATTCTATTCAGTGATTGTCATAGAGGTGATAATAGTTTTGCTGATGATTTTGCCAATAATAGAAATATTTATTTCCACGCCTTACAGCATTATTATAACGAGGGATTTACCTATTGCGAATTAGGAGATGGTGATGAATTATGGGAAAATCTACATTTTGCAACTATTTTCAGAGCGCATAAAAATGTGTATGAATTACTTCAAAAATTCTATTTTAAAGATAGATTAGAAATGATTTGGGGTAATCACGATATGGTCTATAGAGATCCAAAATATGTAAAAAAGCATCTCAGTTCCTTTTTCGATCGAAAGATTGATGATGATGTACCTCTTTTTCCAAATATTGAATATCATGAAGCTATTATTCTAAGGCATATAACTTCTAAACAGGATATCTTTTTATTACATGGACATCAAGCAGATTTTATGAATTATGTTGGATGGAGAATCAATCGTTTTCTAGTTCGTGTTTTATGGAAACCTTTACAAGTAGTTGGAATTGCTGATCCCACCAGTCCTGCCAAAAATTATAGAGAAACCAAAAAAGTAGAACGACGAATCAAAAAATGGATTCAAAATAATCAAAATCAGTTTACTATTATTGGTCATACGCATCGCCCACGTTTTCCAGAAGCTGGAGAATTAGCTCTTTTTAATGATGGAAGTTGTGTACATCCGAGATCAATTACCGGAATTGAAATCGAAAATGGATGTATTACTCTTATCAAATGGCAAATTGCTACTACCAACAATGGCTCTCTTAAAATTATTAGAGTTCCACTAGAAGGTCCTCAGCAACTAACAGATTTTATTACATAAAAAGAAGTGATCGTATGGAGCACACTCAACAGATTATCGATGCAATCCCCATTCGTCATAATTTTGTGTCCTATTTTATTAGCTTTGGTATATTTATGGGGTTACTTATCAGTTCAGTAATCTTATTGCGAACTTCTAAAAAAAGTAAAGCTTTTAGAGTTTATGGCTGGTCATTGTTAATACAATCTATCATTGCTACTGATGTTTTTTTATGCTATACCGGTCTTATAAAATATGTACTTCATTTTAATGATAGTACGGAACCACTAGTATTACTATTAGCACCATCCATATACTTATTTGTATATTCTCTATTAATTAGGAAACCTATCACAATAAAAAAACACTGGTTTCATTTTTTACCGGCTGTTTTATACTTTTTTACACAAATACAATATTATTTGGAACCTATTTCTATTAAAGTGAATGCATATTTAGGAGCTTATTATCCTAATGCTAAAAGAGCTGTGGTTCCAGAAAATTCTGATTATACATATCAATTGATTAAAGATGAATTCCGATGGCTTATTCTATTCAGTTTTGTTTTTTATATAGTCTTATCTATTCGTCTCATTATTATGAATAGAGCAAAGACTACAACTATTATTAAAGAAGACACTAGAATTAATAAATTCGAATTCTCCAAAAATGCTTCCATAGGATTACTTTCATTTTTCTTACTTATTTTCATAGTGTATCTAAACTATGATGACGATGGTGGAGATCATTATATTTTTATTTTTCATACCATCATTGTGAGCTTCACTAGCATTGCATTACTATCCGAATCTCGCTTTTTTCAAAGTTCTTGGATCGCTGATAAATATGAAACTTCCAGTTTTAAGGGGCAAGAAATTTCTATTCAAGAAATAAAGGATTATGTGGAAAAAAAAGAATTCTATCTAACCAATGCTGCTTCTTTAAAAAATCTATCCAAAGAGTTAAATTCTAGTTCTAATTATATATCTCAAATCATTAATACTTCTACAGGATTAAATTTTAATGATTTTATCAATCAATATCGTGTTGAATTATCTAAAAAAAGGTTGGTAGATACAGAGTTTAATCATCTAACTATTGAAGCTATTGGCAATTCCGTAGGATTTAACTCAAAATCAGCTTTTTACAGCGCATTTAAAAAGCATGTTGAGATGTCACCAAAAGCTTTTGTTACGTTACAAAATAAAACTTGAGGCGATTTAAAAACGTCTTAAATTACAATTCTGGACGTATTCCGGTTCTTTTTTCCGTCAATAAAAAGAGATTTATATCAATTTTGAAGAAACAAATTTTTCAAAAGTTATGGATCAAAAAATTCGTCGTTATGACTTAGATTGGTTACGAGTAATCGTATTCGCTTTACTTATTTTTTATCATGTAGGAATGTTTTTTGTTCCTTGGGGATGGCATATTAAAAACAATGACATTTCAGAAGGAATGCGATGGCCTATGTTATTCTTAAATCAATGGCGACTTCCAATTTTATTCGTTATCTCAGGAATGGGAACTTATTATGCTTTGTCTAAAAGAAGTCTATGGAAATTTAATGTAGAACGTTTTTTACGATTAGCTATTCCTTTAGGTTTTGGGATGTTGGTAGTAGTACCTCCACAAATTTATTTTGAAAGACTAGCTACAAATGCATTTACCGGATCTTATTTTTCGTATATCACTTCAGAAGCATTTATTGGCGTATATCCTGAGGGAAATATTAGTTGGCATCATCTATGGTTCTTACCTTACTTATTCTTATACTCATTATTACTATCACCAGTTTTAGTATTCTTAAAGAAAAGAAAAACAAAGGTTATCCAATGGCTTTCTAATCAAATAGCAAAACCATTTGGCTTTTACATTTTTGTTATTCCGTTATATCTGATCGAAGTATTAATAGAACCTTTTTTTCCAGTGACTCATGCACTAATAGATGACTGGTTTACATTTATTAATTTTCTGGTGTTATTTTTTTATGGATTTTTACTAATCTCCTGTGGACCAATTTTTTGGAAAAGAATACAATTATTTAAGCAAAAGGCATTATGGATTGGAATTGTAGCATTTATCATACAAACTACGATTTGGGTAATCGGGAAAGATAGTGTGATGATTCACTTCTCAGAAGGTATGGTAAAGGTGATTAACCTTTGGTCCTGGATATTGGTATTATTTGGCTATGCCGCTACCTATTTGAATAGAAAAAGTGCAATTCTTACATATTGTAATAGAGCTGTGTATCCTTTTTATATCCTACATCAGACCATTACAGTGGCTATTGGATATTATCTGATGAATTTGGAGTGGAGTATCACTTTGAAATTTATAATTATGATGTTAGGAACTTTTTTAGTAAGCTGGATGATCTATCATTTTATCATTCTAAAGATTCCTTTTCTACAACCATTATTTGGTCTTAAAAAAACATCGAATTGATTAATCTATTTTAGTATTATCTATGGATAACTCATTATCATTTGGAACAATATATTCTATACAAGATTCTTTTAGAAGGTTATATCTTTTTGATGGGATTTGTAACCAATAATCATCTCCAAAGAATTTAAAAAAATAACGTTTATCTATATAAACTTCAAAGATATCTTGAACTTCATAATATCCTTCTTGATTAACTATATTTCCTAAAGAGTCTTGGGATTTTACTGGAATGTATTTTTCTTTGAGATAATGAATATAGATAGAATCCTTACAAAAAAGAAGATGTTTAGGTTCTGCTGTACCTCCGTTCCAATATATATCGTCATTATTTACGGTAAGTTCATAACTATAACTATGGCTTGTTCCATAGTTAGAATTTGTAATAACACCTCTGTAAGTGGTACTCTTATTTGTTTTTTTGACTTCTAAATGTTTGTCATTTCCTAATAGCGTATTTGTTAAATCAATACGCTCTGTGGTTTTTGACCTGCAACCAATAACAAAAATGATTATAAAACTAGAAATAAACATATAAATTAATCTTTTCATCTTATAAGCATTTTTGTTTTTTTAGAACCTGAATTAAAAAAACATATGCTCAAGAGAATTATTTCTCTTGAGCATATGTTTTGTTTGTATTAACGAAATATAGATTATTCGATATTTACTACTTCTTCAATCTGAGGAGCATATTTTTTTATGGTCATTTCTACTCCAGATTTTAATGTCATCTGATTTACACTACAACCTACACATGCACCTTCTAATTGCACTTTGACTCTTTTATCATCTTCAATACCTACCAACGAAATATTACCTCCATCACTTTCTAAAAATGGGCGAATTTCATCAAGTGCTTTTTCTACATTAATCTTTAATTCTTCAGATGTCATTTTCTATTTTTTTACTGCAGAACATCCTGCCATTGTTGTTATTTTAATTGCTTCAGTAGGTGGCAAATTCTCATTTCTATCCACCACTTCCTGTACCACATTCCTAGTCAACTCCTCAAAAGCTTTTTCTATAGCTGTTGCCGTTTGTAAAGCTGCTGGACGACCAACATCTCCTGCTTCACGAATACTTTGAATTAAAGGTATTTCCCCTAAAAATGGAACATCGATATCTTCAGCAAGGTGTTTTGCTCCTTCTTTACCAAAGATATAATATTTATTGTTAGGAAGCTCTTCAGGAGTAAAATAAGCCATATTTTCCACAATTCCTAAAACAGGAACCTTAATACTGTCTTGTTGAAACATTGCAACTCCTTTTCTAGCATCTGCCAATGCAACATTTTGTGGTGTACTTACCACTACAGCACCTGTAATTGGTAATGATTGCATAATAGACAAATGGATATCACCAGTACCTGGTGGCAAATCCAATAATAAGAAATCCAACTCTCCCCAAGCCGCATCAAAAATCATTTGGTTTAATGCTTTTGCTGCCATGGGTCCTCTCCAAACTACAGCTTGATTAGGTTGTGTAAAGAATCCAATGGATAAGATTTTAACTCCATAACTTTCTATAGGCTTCATCTTAGATTTATCACCTACTTTTACAGATAGTGGTCTTTCTCTTTCTACATCAAACATAATAGGTGCTGAAGGACCATAGATATCCGCATCCAATAACCCAACGCTAAATCCCATTTTGGATAAGGTAACTGCTAAATTCGAAGTTACAGTAGATTTTCCTACTCCTCCTTTACCAGAAGCAACAGCAATAATATTCTTAATTCCTGGAATTGGTTTCCCTTTTATCACATTAGCTTCGGGTTGCTTTGGAGCTGGCGCATTTACTTTGATGTTTACTTTTATTTTCGCTTTTTCATAGACCTTATCGTGAATAGCTTTCATTACATCAACTTCAGCTCTTTTCTTGATATGTAATGCCGGAGTAGATAGCTCTAAATCTACAATTACTTCGTCACCAAAAGTAATCACATTTTTTACAGCACCACTTTCCACCATATTCTTACCTTCTCCAGCAACTGTAATCGTTTCTAAAGCTTGTATAATCTCTGATTTATCTAACTTCATTTGTTATAATTCTTTTCTAAAGCAAATTTAATTGCAAAGATAGGTCTAAAAGTTAAGATTCTAAAACCTGTGAATTGAAATGAATTATAGTGTTATTGGCAATGTTAATCAACTAATATTTGTAAATTTTTCAAAAATTAGGAAATAATAGGATAAATTGTATATTTGATGATATTTGTAAATTTTTTAAAAATTAGGAAATATGATTGAAAAAGCTCCGAAAATAGTTTTTAATGAAGACTTACTAAGAATTATAAAGTTTATTCAATCTCAAGGAAAATTGAAAGTCCTTAAAAAAATTGAGGAGAATTATCTTTACTGGGATAAAATCAAGTACTTAAACGATGTGAATTTTGACAGTAAGAAACTATGGATGGCAACAAAGTCTATAAGAAAAATTCAAGCTATTCAAGCTAAAATTCATGATATATATTATGAATTCAATATAACTAAACATCTCCAACAAAAACTTCATTATCTCGATCATAATTTTGGTGCAGGATTTCAAAAAGAAGAATTACTTTCAGAATTAGACAAGCAACAATATCTTACAAATGCCTTGATGGAAGAATCTATCTTCTCTTCAATGATTGAAGGAGCTACGACTACAAGAGTTCAAGCAAAAGATATGCTCCGTAAAAACAAAAGTCCTAAGAATAAATCAGAACAAATGATATTGAATAATTATGAAACTATTCAATACATAAGCGAGCATAAAACCGAAGATATTTCAATACAAAAACTATATGAAATCCATAGATTAGTTACCAAAAATACCTTAGCAGAAGATAAAATAGGTGTTTTCAGAAATAACAATGATATTCATGTGATGAATGAAATTACCGGTGACATTGTACATACTCCTCCTAATTTTAAAAAACTAGATAAATTAATGGAATCCTTTTGTGATTTCTTTAATAATAATCCCAAAGACAATTTTATTCATCCCATTGTAAAAGCAAGCATTTTACATTTCTTTATAGGTTATATACATCCATTTGTTGATGGTAACGGACGAACAGCAAGAGCAATTTTTTACTGGTATTTATTAAAAAATGGATATTGGTTAGTTGAATACCTTTCCATATCCAGAGTAATCATGAAAACTAAAATTCAGTATGAAAAGGCTTATATCTATGCAGAAATAGATGAAATGGATATAACCTATTTTATTCATTATCAAACGAAAGTATTAACTCAAGCCTTTGAAGATTTAAAAAAGTATGTTTCTCAAAAGAAAGAAGAAGAAAATGAGTTATCCCTTTTTTACAAGGAACCAAATATTAATGATAGGCAAGCACAAATACTATTTTGGATAAACGAAAATGAAAATCGTCATTTCTCAGTTAAGGAAATTGAAACTATTTTTTCAATCACTAATCAAACTGCAAGAATAGATCTAGAAAGTTTAGTCGAAAGAAATATTTTACGAAAAGTTCACATTAATAAAAAGACTGCAAATTATTGGAAAGGAGATGAATTTGATAAAATATTCTCATAGTTCCTTCATTGGATCCCAAAACAATTTTTCRAAGTTTTGAATTTGATTTTCAATTACTTCAACACCTTCATTTTCCAATAATTGTTGCATCAGATTCGTTCCTTCAAAATGATGCTTCCCTGTTAGCACTCCTTTTCTGTTTACCACACGATGTGCTGGAACATCTTCTTGTTTTCCAGAAGCATTCATTGCCCAACCAACCATTCTTGCGCTTCTTGCTGCACCAAGATATTTAGCAATAGCACCATAAGAAGTAACTCTTCCATAAGGAATCAATTTAGCTACCTCATACACTCTATCAAAGAAATTATTTTCAGAATTAGTATCCATATTTTTTTCCTTATCCTTCATCCCAAGTATAAATTATTCTAGCAACCGTAAGCATTACCAACACTAGCATTAATATACCCATAAAGTAATTAGAATATTTGGTAATAGAAGCTGTTTTCTTTTCAATCTTCAAAAAGGACAGTACATAAAAATAGAGCGTTACAAAAGTTCCTGCTCCAGCCGCAATTCCGAATATAAAAATTCGCAGTGCATCATACTCTATCTTACCACTTACGCTCATAGCTGCAGCTATCGTACAGAAATAAGGGATCGGCAATACATTAACCGTAGACATCATGACTCCTTTAAAAAAACTACGAGAACCAGCATGCTTATATACTTTCATTTTAGTTCTTCGTTGTTTTGCTTTCACAAAAAAGTAAATCGCCATTAGAAAAAATATAACTGCTCCTGTTCTTAGCAACATATTTTTTACATAAGGATTGAAAAATATATACTTAGCGAGCAAGATTGCAAAGAGTGCTTGTACAAAAACTACTGTCGATGCACCGATAGCTACTAAAACACCATTTTGTTTTCCTCTTTCTAAACAAGTTTTAGCCACTGTCATATTAATCAACCCTGGAGGAATTACTCCGACTAAGGATGCAAAAAAAGTAACTAAAAAGAGTTTAGTAGTTTCCAAATCGATGACGCAATTTAGGTAATTTTAAACTGGATGTAAGTTATAGGTTTATTTTGTTCCAGGTATTGTTTTTCATAAAAAGTTTGGATAGAAGTTACCTCTTCTGGAGAACCTTCTTGATGATACACATTATGATTCGCATACAGTACTTCATGTCCTTCTCCGTGCAACAATCCTAATGTATATCCATGCATGAATTCACTATCTGTTTTAAGATGCATAATACCTTCTGGTTTTAGTATATTTTTATATCGTTGTAAAAACTGATGGTTTGTCATTCTATGCTTCGTACGCTTATATTTGATTTGTGGGTCTGGAAATGTGATCCATATTTCATCAATTTCATTGGAGTCAAAAATATATTCTACTAATTCTATTTGCGTTCGAATGAATCCAACATTTTGCATTTCGTTTTCAATAGCAGTTTTAGCTCCACGCCAAAAACGAGCACCTTTAATATCAATCCCAATAAAATTCTTATCAGGATATTTCTCAGCTAATCCTATTGTATATTCACCTTTACCACATCCTAATTCCAACACAATTGGATGTTGATTTTTAAAGAATTTTTCTCTCCATTTTCCTTTATACCCAAGAGCATTATTTAACACTTCTTCTCTGGTAGGTTCAATTACATTATGAAAGGTTTTATTTTCGTTAAAACGCTTTAATTTATTCTTACTTCCCACTTATTTTGATGCTTCTTATATGTATTTGACTGTTTAAACCGAATTATGTTACGCTCAGATCTCAATTATTTATTTTACATACAATACGCTTCGCTTTTGAATGTAAAACTTCACTAACCTAAACATAATTTTTTGGTAAAATTAAGGAAATATATACTTAGAAGAATACTATTAATTTTAAAATTAGACGATGTCTTTTTTGAATGATTAATTTACAAAACAACTGATTTTGAGTAAAAAAGTTCTTGTTGCGCCACTTAATTGGGGATTGGGTCATGCCACTCGATGTATTCCGATAATAAATGCTTTAATCAATGAAGGGTTCGAACCTGTCATTGCTTCTGATGGAGCTGCTCTTGCACTGTTAAAAAAAGAATTTCCAAATTTAACTGCTAAAGAAATTCCCTCATACAATATAGAGTATTCGAAGAAGGCTAGTAACTTTAAGTTAAAGATGCTACTGAATAGTCCTAAAATCGCTCATGCGATTACTGCAGAAAAAAAAGCCACAAAAAAGATCATAGAATCTGATGATTATTATGGTATTATTTCTGATAACAGAATGGGAGTACGAAACAAGAATTTACCTTCTGTTTTTATTACGCATCAACTTACGGTATTAAGCGGAAAAACTACTTCTATAAGTACTAAAATCCACAACAAATACATTAAGAAATTTGATGTTTGCTGGGTTCCTGATATGGCAGACGATCCTAGTTTAAGTGGAGAACTTGGTCATCCTAAACGAAGTAACATTCCAGTAACCTATTTAGGTCCTTTAAGTAGATTCAATTATCAAAACCTACCTAAGAAATATGACATCATGGTATTGCTTTCTGGTCCAGAACCGCAACGTACTATGCTGGAAAATAAATTGTTTCAAGAATTTGAACGCAGTGATAAAAAAATTGTTTTTGTTAGAGGTGTTATTGAAGACAAACATGAAACTTATGTGAAGAATAACATTACAGTACACAATTACTTAACAGGTATCACATTACAAAACACCATCAATAGTAGTAACATTATCATTTCTAGATCTGGTTATACTACTGTTATGGATCTTGCAAAACTTAAAAAGAAAGCTTTTTTTATACCCACTCCAGGTCAGTTCGAACAGGAATATCTCGCAGAACGACTAACGAATAATAAATTAGTTCCTAGTTGTAAACAAAATGAATTTACATTAAAAAAATTATATGATTTAAATATGTATAAAGGATTAAGTAGTTTTAGTACTGACATCGACTACAGGGAACTTTTTCACTTTTTCCAAAGTAAATGAAAACTCACTTCCTATTCGATAATCACTTTCTACATAGATACGTTCATGATGTGCTTCAATAATATGCTTTACAATCGCTAATCCAAGGCCAGAACCTCCTTCTTTACGAGATCCACTTTTATCTACACGATAAAAACGTTCAAAAAGTCTTGGAATATGGGCTTGTGCAATCCCTTCGCCATTATCAGTAACTCTGATGATTACTTTATTACGAATAAGGTTTTCAATGCTAACTTCGGTAGTACCATCTTCTTTACCATATTTTATGGAGTTCACAATCAAGTTAGACAGTACCTGTTGAATTCTCTCTTTATCTGCATGGACAAGAATGGGAGTTTGATAATTCATATCAAAAGTCAAAGCGATATTTTTCTTAGCAGCTTTCATTTCGAACAGATCAAAAACACTTTGCACCAATTCTACAATATCAAAATTGGTATAATTCAGATTCAAATCTCCAACCTCAAGTTTGGTGATCATATCTAAATCCTTTACGATATATATAAGTCTTTCTACTCCTTTATTAGCGCGATTTAGATACTTATCTAAAATTACCGGATCATTCTTAGCTCCATCCAAAAGTGTGAGCACATATCCCTGAACTGTAAATAGTGGAGTTTTCAATTCATGAGAAACATTACCCATAAATTCTTTACGATAGTCTTCTCTAATTTTAAGCGTCTCAATTTCAGTTTTACGCTTTTGTGCAAACTTTTCAACTTCCTTTATCAACGTTCTCATATCTGTCGTCACTGGACTTTCACCTCTGGTGTCCATATCCAGCATTTCTATATCATCATAGATCTTTCGGACTCTACGATAAATAAATTTCTGAACTCGATATTGAATAATAAGAAAAGCTACTCCATAACAAAGAACACTGAAACCAATAACAAAAAGAAAGTTTAGTTGCTCCTGAATGTATAAAAAAACGCTCACTAAGAGCGTTAGTATTATCGTTATGTACAAAGATGATAGGTATGCAAACCTATACGATCTTTTAAAATTTTCTGCCATTATACCACGAACTTATAGCCTACACCTTTTATGGTTTTAAAACTATCATCACCTAGTTTTTCTCTAAGTTTTCGAATATGAACATCAATAGTTCGACCACCAACGATTACTTCATTACCCCAAACTTTATCTAATATATCTTCTCTTTTGAAGACTTTACCAGGTTTTGAGGCTAATAAAGATAGTAATTCGAACTCTTTTCTTGGCAATATTATTTCATTTTTATCTTTTATGATCTTGTATTCATCTCTATTAATAACAAGATCACCAATCTTCACAACATTATCTGAAGTATCATCTTCTTTAAGTCTACGTAGCAAAGCTTTTACCTTACTCACCAATACTTTTGGTCTAATAGGTTTGGTGATATAATCATCTGCTCCAGCATCAAAACCAGCAACCTGAGAATAATCTTCTCCACGAGCAGTTAAAAAAGTAATGATGGTGTTTTGTAAATCCGGTATTTTACGAATTTGCTCACAAGCTTCGATACCATCCATCTCAGGCATCATTACATCTAAAATAATTAAATGTGGTTTTTTCTTCTTTGCAATTTTTACAGCTTCTGTTCCATTTTCGGCAGTTAAGACATTGTAACCTTCAGCGGTTAAATTATACCCTACAATTTCTAAAATATCAGGCTCGTCATCTACAAGTAAAATGGTAATATCTTTTTTATTCATTTTTCTAATTGAATTACTTCACTATTGGTAAATATACTAGGTTAAAATGAAGTTTCATTAAATATGTAACTCAGAAACAATAAACTAACATAAACATTTCAAAACCTTAACATTAAGCTAACATTATAAGATAAGTCAAATAATTAATCCTGATGATCTCTATAGGTAGTCAATAGATTCATAGTGGCCGTGATAAGATCTTTGGTTTCCATCAATAAACTGAAATAAAGTGTTGTATTTTTAGGACTGCTTTCTTCAGTTCTGGTTCGTTCTACTTGCTTATTAATTTTATCACTCACTAAAGCAAAAAGATCTTGTTTCTCTTCTATAATTACATTTAACTTTCCAAATTCTCTAGTATCAAAAACAGATTTAATACTAGCAAAAAACTCTTGCAATTCACCTTCAATTTCTTTCAGATCTTTAATTTGGTTAAATCGCAATTTCTTGTGGTTATTATTTACATGCTTATGACTATTCTTTGATATGTATTCCAAAGACTGCGTAATATCTTCTAGATGTCCTAAAATTGAAATATAAAAACTACTAGCACCTACACTGGATTCATCGAGGTTTTTGATAAAATAAAAGATACTATCCCTCAATTCTTCAACCTCTGTTTCTAATTTGGCAATTCCTTTTCTGCTCTTCTTTAAGGATGCTAAATCATATTTAGCTAAGCTATCGATAGTAGCTCCATAAATTTTATTTCCTCGATTTACAAAAGATTTGATATTATCAGCACTTTCTTCAATTACTCCTTGTATAGAACTACTTTCTGATTTTTTAAGGCTATCCTCAGCTTTATCTGCTCTGGTTTTATTTCGATATCGTATAGTATTCCTAACTAATAATCCGATGGCCACCAATAGCAATACACCAGTCATTATAGGTTGATTGAAATTAATCAAGAACGCTATTAAAGCTGCTGCTAGGAATGCACTAACGGCAGTAAAGAACCATCCTCCGATAACATTTAATACTCCTGCAACACGATATACAGCACTTTCTGTTCCCCAAGCTCTATCTGCTAATGAGGTACCCATAGCTACCATAAAGGTTACATAAGTAGTTGACAAAGGAAGTTTCATAGAAGTAGCTATGGAAATCAACACACCTGCTACCATAAGATTTACGGCAGCTCTTACCATGTCAAATGCCGGAAGATCTTCTTTCCTAGTAGTAACAGGAGCAGGAACTTCTTCAAATTGTTTATCAGAAAACTCTTTAAACGATTTTGGAGTAATGGAAGACAACATTTCAGAAATAAAAACCGTTCCTCTTACCACACCTCTAGAAAGAAAATTAGGCCTAAATTTTTCATCTCCTTCTCCTTGACGAGATAAATCTATGGATGTTTTTACTACATTTCTAGCTTTTGTAGAAAACCAAAGTGTAAGTACCATGATTAATCCAGCTGCCAATAGAAACAGCGTTGGGGTTTCTGCTTTACCACTAAGAGAACTCATTAAAAATTCGTTAGCTGGCATACCGGAAGAACTCCACATTTCATATCCTTCATAGGCTGCAATCGGAACACCTATAAAGTTTACTAAATCGTTTCCAGCAAAAGCAAGTGCCAAAGCAAATGTTCCTACTATAATAATAAGCTTATAAATATTTACCTTAAAAACACTCATAAAAAGGAAAGAAACCAATGATAAAAAAGCAAATCCTGAAACTACGATCGTTAACACATTTGTTTCCAGAAAACCTCTTAGGGTAGTCGAAATAGTTCCAGCTTCTGCATCAATCTTAAAAAGATCCTTTTTAGCCTTCGCCATTTCTTTAAGACTTTCAAAAGAGCTTTCAAAATAGGCATTTGCCCATTCTAAAAATCCGAGACGTGTATCATTCGAGACGGTATCTACAATCAATTTTGCGTAGTTGGTTCCTTTAATACCTTTAATAAATATAAAATACAAAATAGCGGTCAATGCAATTCCTCCGAACAAAGCACCTACCCATTTTGCTTTCTTTTCAAAATTAAAAGATAATAGTAGTCTCGATATATATTGTACAATCGCTCCCACTGAAAATGCTACTACCACAGATAGTAGAATACCAGCAATAATTTCACCAGCTTTTTTAGTATTAATATAGTTGCCAAGATCTGCAACCGAAAGATCTGCATCTGCAGCAATTTTAAGTAATGCTACACATACCGCCGCTCCTAATAATTCAAATACAATAGAAACTGTTGTGGAAGTAGGCATTCCTAGCGTATTGAAAAAATCCAGTAGCAATATATCCGTTATCATCACGGCCATAAAAATGATCATGATCTCATCAAAATAAAACTCACCAGGCACAAAAATACCTTTACGCGCTACTTCCATTAAACCACTGGAAAAGATTGCCCCTGCTGCTATACCTATACTAGCAACAATCATAATAGTTCTAAATGAAATTGCCTTAGAACCTATTGCAGAATTTAAAAAATTTACAGCATCATTACTAACACCAACTACTAGATCGGCAATAGCTAAAAAAGCTAAAGCAACGATCATTAAAATATAAATATCGTTCATATTTTTTTCACAATCTTATAAACCACAAAAGTGTTACTAAAAATCTTGCCGTATGTTATTGAAATGTTATCTTTTTAGCACTATTTAACGAATAGAAGGGCTTCAACAGTACTTAAAAGAAATAATTGACTTACTCTCAATAGTAAACATGTTCCAGAGAATTATTACGGATATATTTCAAAACATATTTATATCGTAGTTCTATCAAAATAGTTCTTCATTCTCAAACGACCTTTATTTAATGGTTATTTCGAAAATACACATGTAAAATTAATGTAAGCAGATATTAGCTATAATATCATTTTTGGATAGATTTTCTTTCTTGTCTACTAGTAAAAAGACTTGGATACAAACAAATTCTTAACGGTTAAACCTTACTGAAAATCCACACAAACCATTTTGTTTACATTACAATTATTTGATTATCATATATTTACAAGTTTAATGTTAACTTAATGTTACGTAAATGTTGTTTAAAAGTAAAATTAATGTTACATTTGTAATGTAATCATTAAGAACACCCCAAACAAAGATATATTATGAGAAATTTATTAATGACATTAGCAGTTCTTTTTTCTGGCATTATGATGGCTCAGGATGTAAAACCTACTTTTGAAAAAGAAGGTAATACTATAAAAGGAACTTTCTATTATGAAACTGGCGAAATTCGTCAGCAAGGATTTTATAATAAAGAAGGGAAACTTCATGGAGAATGGAAGTCTTATGATGCGACAGGAAAGAAAATCGCAATGGGACAATATGAAAATGGAGAAAAAACTGGAAAATGGTTTTTCTGGGAAGGTGGGAAGTTATCAGAAGTAAATTATTCTGATAATAGTGTAGCTTCCGTAACAACATGGTCTAACAAAAGTGACGTAGTTGTTAATTATAAACAGTAACTAAAATTTGCTACTATAATTTAATGTGTAACGCTCAGAAGTTTCTGAGCGTTTTTTTTATGTTTTATAAAAAAATACTACTCATCCCTTTACTTATTTGACTTTATTCCAAAATTACTTTTTAAATATATTTTTACATAAAACCAAAAAAAACTTCAAGTTAACATTTACGTAACTACTAAGAAAAACCTCAAAAGATAAATATATCAATACGTTAAAGAATTTTACATTCATATTTTTAGCGTATTACCCACAATAAAGATTCCTTTCAGATAACAATTACATAACACTATAATCACTCTTATTTAATTTTCCAATAACGCACAGGTAACAATAGCTATCGTTATTTGCACCGAATTTAGAACACGTTATGAGAAAAATTGTAATTCTYTGTGCACTATTCGTTGTTGGAATAGTTAGTGCACAGGAAACCGGCTCTATAGCTGGTACTTTGCTTGATAAAGAAGCAGGCAATCAACCTTTACCTTTTGCTAATGTTCTTATTAAAGGAACAAGCAAAGGAACCACTACAGATTTTGATGGTTTATATACTATCGAAAATGTTACTCCAGGAACTTACACTTTAGAGTTCAGTTTTGTTGGATACGAAACTTTAGAAAAAGAAGTTGTTGTAAAAGCCAATGAAACCACAACAATCAATGCTGCTATTGGAGCAAGTGCCGCAGCATTAGACGAAGTTGTAATTAAAACTACAGCCACTAAAAAAGAAAGTGTGCAAGCCCTACTTTTGGATCAGAAAGGTGCTGTGGTTCAAAAACAAAGTATTGGTGCTCAGGAACTTTCTAACAAAGGTGTTAGCAACGCTGCTGCTGCAGTAACTAAAATTTCAGGAATCTCAAAACAAGAAGGCGGAGGTAATGTATACGTTCGTGGACTTGGAGATAGATATCTGAACACCACATTTAATGGACTATCACTTCCTGCAAATAATGTAGACAAGAAAAATATCGATCTTGGTCTTTTCTCTTCAGATGTAATCCAAAATATTGGTGTGAGTAAGACATACGCTGCTAATTTTTATGGAGATTTTGCCGCAGGTAACGTAGACATCAAAGCAAAAGAACATGTTGGTAAAGCATATATAAATGCCGATTTAGGTAATACCATAAATACTGCATCGATTGGAAAGAGATTCCTAAAGAGTGAAGGAACAGGATTCTTTGGATTTTACAATAGATACAGAAATGATCCTTTTGCTGTTGTTTTATCGCATGGTGTAGATCCTGTTTCATCAGAAGGACCAGTAGGACTTTCAGGATCTATTAATGCTGGAAAATCTTGGGAAATTGGAGAAGAATCAAAATTGAGCATCTTTGGAACAGCATCTTTTGGAAGTGGCTTTGAATACTTAAGAGGAGAAGCAGCAAATGTAACAGCAGCAGAAAATCAAATATTTAGAGATACAGAAATTTTCAAATATAGTCGTACTACTACTGCTATGACTAATATTGTATATCGTATCAATTCAGATCATAGAATGAAATTCACTTCCTTATTTATAAATGATGCTAGAGATGAGGTAGGACGTTTTGGAATCGATGGAAATGGATTCAACCGAAACACCATTGCAGATATTGATGACTTTGGATTCTTTACGCAAAACGTACAATTCGAACAAGACATGATCTATGTAAACCAATTATCTGGTGTTAGCAATATCAATGAAAAAATAAAAGTTGATTACGGAATTGGATTTAACAGTGTTCTTGCCCGTCAACCAGATAGAAAGCGTATCGCATTAGAGCAGTTTGACCTAGCATTAGATAATGACCCAACCACAAACCCTGTTCTTTTCCGTAATGTAGATTTTGACAATCAGCGTTACTTCCAAAATATCGAAGATCAAGAATGGAATGGTCGTGTTAACGTAGCCTACGAACATAAGGAAAATCTGACTTTCAATTTTGGATATAACGGACGTATCAAACAACGTGATTTCGACAACCAACGTTTTGGATTGAGTATTATAGAACCAAGAACTGAAGTTGCGGATGTTAATGATTTCAATTCCATTTTTAGTATTGACAATTTAGGAGTTACCTATAATACGGTTGTTATAAACCCATTAGATCCTTCAGTAGGGTTAGGAGACACCAATCTTCCAGGACTTCCAGAAAACACTTATACTGGAAACTTAGATATCCACGCTCTATATGCAAATGCTATTTATAAATACGGAGAAAAGTGGACATTTGTTCCTGGATTACGCGTAGAGTCCTTCAACCAAAGCATTGAATACGATGTGATCAACCTTGCGTTTAACAATCCAGGACGTAATGAAGCTACAGAAACGTTCTTTTTACCAAGTTTAAATGTAAAATATGCATTAAATGAAGATCAAAACTTACGTTTTTCTGTTAGTAGAACTGTTTCAAATCCGGAATTTAAAGAGGTGGCTCCATTTGTATATGAAAACGTAACCGATCGTATTGGAGGTAATCCAGACTTATTAAATGATCCTGCATTCTCCTCAATCATTAATTTAGATTTAAAATACGAATGGTTCTTCGAAAGAGGTCAGATATTTTCTGTTGCAGCTTTTGCAAAACAAATTAACGATCCTGTTAACTTAGTATCTGCTAATGATGCTACCGGAACACAACGTTTCTTTAGAACAGGAGATAAAGCAGAGGTTTTTGGTATTGAGCTAGAAGCACGTAAGGCATTACTACAAAATGCTGAAGAAGAAAGTCTTCTTTCTGCTGGTCTAAACATTACATATACTTCTACAAAACAGGATTTAAAAACTATTTCTGGAACGTTTAATACCAATTTCAATAGAGATTCTGATCAACTACAAGGTGCATCACCATTTTTGATCAATGCTGATGTAAGCTACACACCAACTTTTGGAGAATACAAACCTGTAGCAAATTTAGTATTCTCTTATTTCTCTGATCGTATCGATGCATTAGGAGCAGGACAATTAGGAAATATTGTTGAAAAAGGAGTACCAACGTTAGACTTTGTATGGAAGAATAAGGTGCGTGAGAATTTTGAAATTAATCTTAGCGTAAAAAACCTATTAAATCCAACTATTGAAAGAGTACGAGAAAATGCTACCATATCCGAAGATGTCCTTACTACTTTAGGCATTCCTTTCAGTAGAAATGCAAATAACGAAATCAATCCATTAGATGAATTCGCACTATCTAGCTATAAAAGAGGTGTAAACATTGGATTACAATTTAAATATACATTTTAACATACATAAAGCGAACACGAATAAAATTTATTAAAACAAAAATCATGAAAGCAAATATATTTCTTTTAAAAATTGTTGCCATCGCAATGCTTTTCGCAGCATGTGCTAGCGATGACACTTCAGACATCACTATTAATATTGACGGTAATGGTTCTCCTATTGACCCTACGGATAATATCATTGGAGGAATATTAGCAGCTGATCTTACACTTGAATCAGGAACTGAATATGCTCTTAATAGTGCACTTATCGTACCTGAAGGTATTACACTTACTGTAGAACCAGGAGTAGTAGTTAGAGCTGCAACTGGATCTGATGTTTATATCGCAGTATTACAAGGAGCAACAATCAATGCTGAAGGAACATCTTCAAATCCTATTGTATTTACATCTGCAACTTCTACTCCAAATCCTGGAGATTGGGGAGGTTTAATCTTATTAGGTAGAGCACCCATAAATTCTGTTGTTGGTGGAGATGCAACTTCTACTTCTGAAATTGGTGGATTACCATATGGAGGTAGTGTAGTTGATGACAATTCTGGTATCCTTAGATATGTTCGTATCGAATATTCTGGAGGAGCGGCTGATGCAGCTTCAGAAAATAACGGATTCTCTTTTTACGCAGTAGGAAATGGAACTACTATCGAATTTATCCAAGCTTTTGAAGGAGCTGATGATGGAGTAGAATTCTTTGGAGGAACTGTAAACGCTTCTTTTATCTCTGTTGTAGGAGCACAAGATGATTCTGTAGACTGGACTGAAGGATTTACAGGAACATTAACTAATGTATATATCGAACACAGACAATCTCATGATAAAGGAATCGAAGGTGATGGTTTCAATACTGACATTGGAAACAATTCTAATCCAGTATTCTGGTCTGCACCAACAGTAACCAATCTTACTATTAATGGACTTGGTTCTTCTAACGAGAATGAGGCGATCAGATTACGTGCAGGAACAAGAGCTACATTTACAAATGTATTATTAGAAGGTTTTGCTGAAGGATTTGATTTAGACGATACTGAAACTGGAAATGGAGTTTTAAATAACGAGACTTCAATTACTGATATTACTTTCGACGATATCACATTGAATCTTAAAAATGACACAGGAGCTACTTTTGGAGAAGCAGACGTAATCTCTGGAGTAGGTAATGGAACTGGAGCGGACTACAACTCTTGGAATTCGGGTTGGACACGTAACTAATTTACTACATCCGTAAGGATGCTATCTATAAAAAGCTGTTTGAAAAATGATTCACTATTTTTCAAACAGCTTTTTTTTCCAAAAGAGAAAACTATTCTCTTAACCTTTTCTTTTCATTCTTAGCACTAAGATTACATTCTAATAATACAACTATAATACTCAAATAAAGTTTAACTAACGTAAACTATTTTTATTTGTAGCGATTAAATCTATACTGGGTTTCTTAGAATTTACGCCAACAACAAATCTTAGCATATACAAAATATAGAGAATGTAATTCTCTTTAAACAGAACATCACGATACGTGTTCGTAGAAGGCTGGAAGGTCATTATTATCCAACAACAATAATGGTTCTCTTCAGCCTTCTCATTTTTATATAGCTAAATCTATATAAAGTGGCATAGAAGATTTATAAAGTAAAAAAAAGAAGTTTAAGGCAAAAAACGCAGTCATAGCAGAGCTAAGACGAGTATTTTTAACGCAGAAATTAGGTTTTTTACTAGGAAGATTCATGTCAGTTTATGTAGATTTAGCTACAACATCCTAAAAACGAATTTTTTAAGAGTTTATCTAAAAGAGATGTATCATTGTACGCAAAACCTTACTTCATTCTTAAAAAAACACGAAAATATTCTAAATATTGATGAATTGACTTTATGACATTGTTAACAGGAATGCGTTCAAAACACCTTCTTTAACACTACCGTAATGTTTTTGTAATAATTTCAAAAAATTCAAAGAATAAAAGCTACTAGATTTCTAAAAAAGATTTTTGCATTATCAAAACACACAAGACAATATAAATTCTTCCTCAAATACCATAATACCGGTACTTTAACAAAGCAAATCAACTTCATTTAAATCATCAAGAAAAGGATAAAAACCTTATTTCTTCTTCTCATTTGTCAAATTACAATCCCTTAAACTAAGGATAATAGTAGGATAAAATTCTTTACTGTAAAACCGTATTTATTTGTATCAGATTTTTTAAGAACACGAAATGAGAAAATTTTGCACAGTTATCGCACTGTTTATTCTTGGATTAAATTTTGCACAAGAAACCGGAACCATCGCCGGAAAACTTCTAGACAAAGAAGTAAACAACCAACCACTACCCTTTGCTAACATCGTCGTTTTAGGAACTACTCTAGGAACCTCTTCTGATTTTGACGGAAATTATGAAATTCCAAATGTACCTGCTGGTACATATACTTTGGAATTTAGTTTTACAGGTTATGAGACCTTACGTATTCCTGATGTAGTTATCGAACCAGATAAGGTCACTGTAATAGACACCGCATTAGGAGCTACTGCCGCAGCGCTAGAAGAAGTAGTCATAAAAGTACAAACCAACAGAGAACGAGAAGAAGCATTGTTATTAGAACAAAAAAATGCTGTTCAAATAAAGGAAAGTATTGGAGCAGAACAATTAGCTACACTAGGTGTTTCTAATGCTTCTGCGGCTACCACCAAAATATCGGGAGTTTCTAAAGGAGAAGGTTCTGGTGATATTTATGTACGTGGTTTAGGTGATCGCTATTTGAGTACTACTTTAAATGGATTGCCAATACCCTCTGATAACATCGATAAAAAAAATATTGATTTAGAATTATTCCCTTCCAGATTTATAGGAAATGTTTCTATAAGCAAAACATTTAGCCCATCTAATTCTGCGGATTTAGCTTCAGGTAATATTGATATCGTTTCCAAACAAGTTACAAAATCTAAAGATCTTGGAGCAAGTGTGAGTTTTGGAGTTAACTCCAATGTTGCAGATAATGATGTTTTTGGAGACTTTAAAGCTACTGCCAATAATGATGATATCACTTTAGGAATATATAGCAGGTCTTTTGAAGCAGGGAATTTAGTAAATGCAATAACACAACAATCTTGGAATACCACTGAAATATCAACTCCTCTTAATTATGGTTTTGGTTTTAATGTAGGAGGCATTTTAGGAGAAGAAAGAAAACTACGACTTTATTTTAGTGGTGGACAATCAATAGACCACGAATATCGTGAAGGTTTATTTAGAGAATATGATCAAGGAAACCTACGTGATTTTGTACCACCAAATGACTTAAGACGTTGGTTACGTACCATCAACTCAACTGCTATGTTACATGGTCAGTATAAATTTACTCCCGATCATAAACTATCTTTTAATTCTTTTGTGATCAACAAAGTTTTTCAAGAAACCCTAGAAGCAGGACGAGAAGGTACTACTGAATTTTTTGAAGAATTAGATAATATTGAAGAAGGTTCTCAATTCCTTAGAGATCAAAACATCAAAAACACACTTCTTTCAGCTACACAACTTATTGGAGAGCATAATTTTTCAGAGAAAAACACTTTAGAATGGGCAGCTGGTTTCAATTATTTGGTCGCTAACGAACCAAACAGAATTCGAAATGAAGTCAACATTTTGAACGATAATCCTAATACTCCTGAAAACGAAGATGGTATTATCGAACTTGGTTTTACAGGAGGTTTCCAGCAGAGAAAATCCGTACAAGAAATCACAGATCAAGAAATCAATGCAAGAATTTCTGATAATTGGGTATTAAAACAAAATGAAGATGAGGAAGATATCTTTGTTGTAAATGCAGGAGGTAGCTTTAGAAATAAAACCAGAGATTTCTTATCTCAGTTTTTTGGAGTAGAAGAAGGCAATGTAGAAATCAATCCTACCTCAATAGATGCCATCGGTGATATTTTTACACAAACAAATTTTGATAGTGGTGCGTTACAATTAAACACACAGCCTATTGATATCTACGATGCTGAATTACTTTCGTATGCTGGTCATGCTAACTTTACAGGGAAGTTTAACAAACTAACAGCACAAGCAGGTGTTCGTTTTCAAAAAGATGAAATCGATGTTGTTTTCGATGTTGGAAACTTTGTGAATCCTGTAACTGGTCAGGCAAGAGTTGGTATTTCTAATAAAGAGTACGATAACTTTTATCCATACATCAATTTAAAATACGAACTAAACGAAAAATTAGCATTACGTTTATCCGGAAGTGTTAGTCAAACATTACCAGAATTCAAGGAAATAGCTCCTTTCCAATATGTATCTCAAGTAGGACAGGTATTCCAAGGAAATCCTAACGTAGAGAGGTCTCAAAATTACAATGTAGATTTCAAAGTAGAGTTTTTTCCACAAAATGATGAGCTTTTATCCTTTAGTGCATTCTATAAAAGAATAGAAGATCCTATCAACCGTGGTTTACAAAGAGGTGGAGAAGACATTTTCTCGTATTTCAACACAGGTGATAGAGCTCGTATACTAGGATTTGAATTAGAAGGAAGAGTATACATTATTAAAAAGCAAGAGTCAGGTCCTAACCTAAAATTAAGTGGTAATATTTCTTATTTAGATCATGTTCAGGATCTAAAAGATGTCATCAGAGCTGATGGAACCCTAGAACAAACCTTCAAATATGGTGATAGAACAGAAATAGGTTTAGAAGGTGCTTCAGACTGGATTACTAACATGTCTCTTACATTTAACTCTGGCGAAGAGCATCCATATGAACTAACCCTTACAGGAAACTACGCTTCTGACAAAATCTTTGCATTAGGAGCTCCTAGAAACCAACAACAACCTGATGTTTTCTTTAATGGTGAAATCATAGAAAAAGGATTTGTTACTCTTGATTTCATTGCTAACAAAGAAATTAATGACCATTGGAGTATTGGTCTAACAGCTAAAAACTTATTAAACCCAACAATAGAAAGAACGCAATTCGTACAAGAAGTAGTAAGTGGTAATCAATTTGAGAGCACCATCTTATCATACTCTACTGGTATTGAAACTTCCTTGAACGTGAGTTATAAATTTTAAAACTATTAATTAAATATAAACAATGATGAAAACTTTAAGTAAATTATTAAGCTGCGCTATACTTACGGGATTACTTTTCGTATCCTGTGGTGATGATGATGATATCATAATTACACCTCCTATGAATAACGAATCTGAGTTAAATGGCCTTATTAATGAAGATCGTACATTAGATGCAAGTGTTCAGTATACCATTACAGG